>JAYZAY010000084.1:0-12582 GCA_036339465.1 Myxococcota bacterium
CAAAGCCAATCCCTAGGGGGCAACTTTTGCATGGGGGGGGGGGGGGTAAAATCAGGTGCCTCTATTTTGGGGTTTTACACCCCACCAAGTCCCTAAGCTAAGCACATGATAACCACTTTGGGATATCTTTATCATCTTGTTCTTCATGGATTCATCCTGATCCCACCTAAATAAGAGCGCTGTACCTAGGAGCTTCAAACCCCCATTTCGGTACCAAACAATTCCAATAATCCACTCACTTTCCCCTGCCGCCCCAAGATTCACCCCACCCTTCGCCGAAATCTCGACCAAAAACATCAAAAAGACGACAAAATCACGAAACGGTCCGCACCGGTCCGCATCCCCGACCACATCGCTGCCATTAATAATCAAAACAAGTCTGCTTAAGCCTCGGAGGTCTGAGCCTTGGTGAAACCCCAGGAAGGCCAAGATGATCGAGAATCTTACAAGTCACCGTCCGTTGGGTGATAGACGACACGGTGGTCATGCGGCCCTTGGATTTGGGACGTTCGAGCACGTCTATTTCGAAAACCCAGTGCATCAACAGGTGCCAAGCCATCCGTTTTCTCGTGTATCCCTTGGCGTGTTCACCACCCTGCCCCTTTATTGGATTTGGGTGCTTTTTGGCCAGTCTTCGACGAATATCGAGAGGCTCTTGAGCAACGGAAGTTTCGAGAGAATATCGATGCAATGCTCGATGCCTCGGCAATCCTTGAGCAAAAAGGGAATATTCTTCCCTACCGCGCCATTGTGGTGGATGAAGCGCAGGATATTCCTGCCGCCGGTTTTGAATGACTCCGCAAAATAATCCCCGAGGAGTCCCCCAATGATTTGTTTATTCTAGGCGACGCTCATCAGTGAATTTATCGTCACAAAGTGCGTTGGGTAGATAACGACCATTTTAGAGCCCAGAGCATTGATTTTAACGCTTAGAAAAGTGCGTTTTTAAAAAGGCCTTAGTTCGTCTCCGGATGTCCAAACTCATCCAACTACAGCCAAGCGAATAAGGTGGCTCCATTCCTTTGAACACTCAACCCAATTCTATAAGTGTCTTTCCACCGCAAATTTAAGCAGCCATGGGTAGTGACTGCGTAGTAAAGTAAACCTCATCAGGTGTCTTTTGGTCAAGACGAGAATGAGGCCTACGGGTGTTGTAAAATTCAAAGTAACGTTTTAGGCCTATCCGTGTCCCAGAGACAGTATCGTAGGCGCGCAAATAAACTTCCTCATATTTTACAGAACGCCATAGGCGCTCCACAAACACGTTGTCTCGCCAAGCCCCCTTGCCATCCATACTGACTCTAATGTTATTTTCCTTAAGCAGTCCAGTGAAGGCAAGACTGGTAAATTGACTACCCTGGTCGGTATTTAAAATCTCGGGTCGTCCGTGTTTGATGATTGCCTCCAAAACCGCATCAAGACAAAAATGGACATCCATCGTTGTAGAGAGCTTCCAGCTGAGTACGCGGCGGGAATACCAATCTAAGACTGCCGTCAAATACACAAAACCCCTGGCCATGGGAATATAAGTGATATCCATGGCCCAGACTTGATTGGGTCGGGTGACGGATACCTCACGCAACAAGTAAGGATAAATTTTGTGGGTTGGATGGTGTTGGGTGGTTTTTGGCTTGCGGTACAATGCCTCTATTCCCATGTGCCTCATCAATCTGCTGACCTTTTTACGGCCAACGTCATAACCTTCTTGGCGCAATAAATCTCGCATCATTCGAATCCCGGCAAATGCCAACTGCAGGTGCAGGCGGTCCATACGATTCATCAGCGCCTGTGCCTCACTGCTTACGGGCTTGGGTCGGTAATACACGCTGCCGCGACTGATAGATAAGAGCTTGGCTTGTCGTGTTATGGAGAGCTTGTGTGTGCGGTCAATCATCGTTTTCCGCTCAGCAATCCCGCCTTGGTGAGCGCACTTTCTAAAAAATCATTTTCCAGGGTCAGTGCTCCTATTTTGGCATGGAGTGTTTTCACGTCAACCGCATTATCCTGTGGCTGGCCACCCCCCAAGGCTTCCGATGAACGCTCAAGCAATTGGCTCTTCCACTGGGTTATCTGATTTGGATGAATATCAAAGCGCTGAGCCAGCTCCGTGATGGTTTCTTCGCCCTTAAGGGCCGTAACCGCCACTTTGGCCTTGAACTGAGGTGAGTGATTTCGGCGTGGTCTTCTAGCCATGTTGAATCTCCTAATACTGGGCACCACCGTGCCCTAAATGAGGCGGAAAATCCACTTAGAGCGTTGTTCAATTTTATGGGGCCACCTCTCTTACTCGCGGGAATTAAACCCGCTACGCGTGTTCCACTTACCTAGTTGGTCTAGAATCCGAGCCCGCCTAGCGGCGTGTTCGTTTCAAGACCAACACGGACGTACCCGCCGCCTCCACCACTTTCTGCCAATCTTACTCGCGGGAATTAAACCCGCCATCTATTTTGCAGACGTTAAGTGGAGCGGTATGATACCTTTGTGTATATTCACTGACGTTATCAAATATATCCTGAATGACATTCAATCACTCGAAAAATTCGAGTCATCTCAGAAAGGGGAATTTTCCTTATCCGACCTTCGAACCCTGCGCGCGCCGACCCATCAGCAGGAATTTTACCAGCGAATAAGCGTATTAGCGAAAAACCAGAAGTGCAGCCCTACCGCGAGGATGAAAATGAGGCTAGCACACATATCCTGTTGCAAAGGAGCTAAAACCCAGATGAAGGGACAAAGGCTGCTTCTGAACGTAATCATCCTGGCGTGCTCTTTGCCGGAACTGGGTTGCGGAAACTCGCATAATGACCAGGTGCGCCAATGGAGCGTCCCCACCCCTACCCAACACTTGGTAAGCGTTTCGTCCCAGGAACAAGTTGTGCAATATTTAGCCAGCGCTGCGGAAAGATTGTTGATTCCTGTCGATGAATCCGAGCAAGTCACCTTCATTCACCAAAATCACCTCGGCTCCAATACGCTCTTGTCCGACTCCACCGGACAAGAGAAAGGGAGGTGGGCATACACTCCCTATGGAAGTTTCCGTGACGCTACGGGCGAACATCCTGTGTACGGCTTTTCGAATCAAGAACACGACCTCTCCACCGGACTGCTTCATTTTAAATATAGATATTGGACATAACCACCGGCCGATGGTTGCAGGTTGACCCTCTCTACGGCCTGTCAACGTCCAAAAAGATGGAAAAGCACGGCGAGGCCACCACCGCATATGCCTACGTTGGCAATCAAGCCATCAATCAAATTGACCCAAGCGGCCTGGAGGGCAAGCTGGCAGTCAAGGGACAAAAAGCCAAACTACACAAGAGAAAGAGCAAAGTAGGTAGAAAGAAAGGCCCAGGTGTAGGTGCCAAAGTGAAGGCTCTAAGTAGCCCTCAGGGCGCGGCCGCCGCCTTTATGGGGAAAACTAACAAATTGAAAAGCATCACCGATAAATACGGAGTAGGAACGACCATGAATTTCGTGAAGCAAGCGGCGACAAACATGGCCGCAGGCAAACAAATGACGTTGCTTGGGCGTATTCAGGACCTGGCAGTGGTAAAGCTCGATGGGGCTCTGGCAAGGGTTCAGAAGGGTTTAGATAAAAAAATCAACGTACTTGACGACCCGGCTTGGACTATGGATAGAAATGATGAATTCGTGAATAATGCTAAAGAATCAGGAGGGCCTATCTATGCAATGAGCCCAAATTCGGCTGCAAACCTCAAGGACCCGACCTCAACGTTTTCCGAAACCGTATACTCCAGAGAGTTAAGGCAAGTTGTTGGAAGTAAAGGTCAGAAGGCGGGCTCAATTCAAAAGTATCAGAGACTGAACCCATAAGCCGGCTTATAGAGACAGCGTGTACTGCAGAGGGTTAAAGCAAGGAAAGCACGGAGACGTGGCGGTTGGTTCAATTTAAAAGGGTGGTCTAATCTAGCCGTCATTATCTTAGACTAGGTGGAAAACCGAAACCGCTGAAACAAGGCATCTTTACGTAAGTTTAGCCGAGATATTTAGTATTCTTATTTAGTATTTTACTAACCACGCTGCTTATTTAGTATTTACTAACCACGCTGCTTATTTAGTATTTTTTAGTATTTTTTTCTAACCACGCTGCTTATTTAGTATTTTTAGTATTTTTAGTATTTTTTAGTATTTTCAAGGGAAAGTGAGGGGGGATGCTGCCAGTGAAAAAGTAGTGGTTTGGAGTGCCGAGGCACCAATGCCAGTTTAGTGGTCTGCTAGCAATCCGAGAGCACCCGGCTTGTGGTAGACACCCAGTCGCTCAATAATTGTGGCGCTGGCTTCATTAAGCCCAAGAAGCTCTACCTGGGTTCCTTGGGCGCGATACTTAAGCACGACCTTGTCGAGGGCTCCTACAGCCGAGTAATCCCAAAAGTGAGCTTTCGTTAGATTAATGGTAATTTGGTTGAGTGATTCGCGGAAATCGAAAGCTGCGGAAAACTCCGCCGCCGAGGCGAAGAAGACCTGACCATAGACCTCGTAGACACGTTCGGTCTTATCATCTGTTAGGGTGGATTGCATCTCCAACAGGCCAGACACTTTTCGGGCGAAAAATAAGACACTCATAAGTACGCCGATGAAAACGCCCATTGCTAAATCGTGGGTGAAGACCACGACACTTACGGTCATAATCATTACCAGGCTAGATTCTTTCGGGTGAGTTTTAAGATTCTTGAAAGACGCCCAGTTAAAAGTTCCGATCGACACCATAATCATGACAGCCACGAGGGCTGCCATGGGGATTTGTTTCACCCAGTCGCCAAGCACCAGAATTAAAAAGAGTAGAAAACCACCAGCGAAAAGGGTGGATAGTCTGCCTCGACCGCCGGATTTAACATTAATCACCGACTGACCAATCATTGCGCAACCAGCCATACCTCCAAAAAAACCGGAAACGATATTGGCCACCCCCTGGCCCGCACATTCTCGGTTTTTGGCGCTGGGCGTGTCAGTCATGTCGTCTACGATAGCTGCAGTCATCAGAGATTCCAGAAGTCCAACGGCAGTGAGTGTAAGCGCGTAGGGGAAAATAATCCAAAAAGCATCCCATGTGAGTGGGATTTGGGGAATGAGGAAAAGAGGTAGGGTCGATGGCAATTCACCCATGTCGCCCACACTGCGGATATCCAGCCCAACGACGGCGTTAAATCCGGTTAGAGCAACAATGGCTACGAGAGGCGACGGAATAGATTTAGAGATATAGGGAAAGAGGTAAATGATACCCAGTCCGGCCGCGACCATGGCGTACATCTCCCAACCCGCTCCATCAAACTCAGGAAGTTGCGCCATAAATATCAAAATAGCCAACGCGTTTACAAACCCAGTCATTACTGATCGGGATACGAAGCGAAGAAGAGAACCAAGCCGGAGAAACCCCGCAAGGATCTGCAAGACACCCGTTAAAATGGTGGTGGCGAGAAGGTATTCGAGGCCGTGATCCTTAACCAGTGTTACCATCACAAGTGCCATGGCACCAGTAGCGGCGGATATCATTCCAGGTCGGCCTCCTACAATGGAAATTACCGCGGCGATGCAAAACGATGCATATAAGCCAACCTTAGGGTCCACCCCTGCGATTATAGAAAAGGCGATTGCTTCTGGGATTAATGCAAGCGCGACGACGACTCCAGCTAAAAGGTCGCCGCGAATATTACCGAACCACTCCGTGCGAAGTCGTGATAACAACATACTTCTTGTCTCCTGAGTTGTCTGCCACGGTGACTAGAAATCAGTCGAGTGCATCAGGCAGAGCGGGGGCGCATCACTACAACACCGCAGTGACTTATTTGGATATGAATAAATACAACCCTTTGCATGGTTCGGGCCAAAAGTTTACCTTAGCAATATTAATGGCTTAGCTTGGTTATGTGCCATCATTTTACGACTCGGCGAGCGTTTGACGGTTATTTGGGTTGCAGGCGGAAATGATGGCGTATCTTGGTGCGCCAAAAAAGTAGTTACATCGGGCGTAAATCAATCCGAAACATGGGTGGGCGCTCGCGCTAATTTAGGCTTAGACCTTGGTGGTTGTCCTTTTGGTCATGTTTTGGGGCAATCCTGAAGGCCCAAAGTCTACAGACTTCGTCGCTGTGTATTTTGGTACAGGTCAGATGCTTGTCGCTTTTGTTCCTAGGAGTTTCAAACACCCATTCCACCAGCAAGTGGGAATAAAGGAGGAACAAGGAACAAAGGGAGTCCAATAATTACGCTGCTTGTTCTATTTCTCCGACCTATATTGAATAAATTTTCCGTCTCGCAAGAAGACGTGGCCTTTCCAACTTACTTCCCGCGGAACCTTCCAACTCAATGGAATGGGGGAATCGTAGAGGTAGGCAAACACGGTGGGCAGAATGTCTTGATTGAGGACGAGGTCTTGGTCATAGCGTGCTGCGCGTTCGGATTCGGGCCACCGGATTGCGATCATCGTGCTGTATCGATCCAGGATCGCCAATCGATCGATTTCTTCCATCTTATATCCACCCAACTCGGTGCAATACTCGCCGGTGAGATCGGGCCCATGGTCACTCATGGCTATTACGATGGCCGTGGGATCGTGTTTTCTGAGAGCGTCGAAGTCACTCTCCATGAGTTCGAGGGCACTCAGGTAGCGCTCGTGCCACCATCCTCGTTCGTTGGCTCGGCATCGTCCTGAATTGGGTGAGTGGCCGGGAAGCAAGATGTGACTATCCACAAATCGTTTTGGGACACCCTCGGTGATAACATGAAACTTTTCTTGAACATCATGCTCGCTACGGCGCAGGACACCCCACCCCTTGGTATCAGAACGAAACTCTCCCTGCATGATGCCGCGAAATAGCGTGAACGATAGTTCTAAGTCGCGATGGGTCTCTTCGGGTAAAACGTGGTCGAGTTGATGAACCTTACCTAGGAGATAGGCAGGGAGGATCCCATAGGAAGTGTAGCCAAGATGGCGAAGTAGATGATGGGTGATGGAATTCCCACCGCGAACCTGTCGATAGAACCCAAGCCGTTGATCTCGCGTAGCCCCGCTCAGGGGTTGCTTCCAAGCCAGCTGCCCATGCATATCCAGGCTCCGAGCCATACTCTCAAGTGAGGCACTCGCCAAAGAGTGGCTCCCGGCGTAGCGCTTAAAACCATACTCTTCGAAAAGGTTTTGGTGGGCAGTGGAATCAAACCCGAGGGCTTGAAGCATTTCGAATTCCGGGATTCCATCGTAGACAAATAAATAGATATTAGGAGTGTCCACCGGGACCATGCCGGCGACCTGCTTGAGGACCTTAGGCTGCAGATTTGTTAATGTTGCATCCACATCGGTCATGGCGGATTGAGCAATGGTGAATACCTGCATGGTTGCGAATATTCCCAAGCTCGTAATGAGAAAGCGGAGGCTGAGTCTGGCGATAAACCACACCAGCCAGGTAACCAACCCAAAAAAGAGGAAGAAATCAAACTGATAGGCCCCATCGATGCGCATCATGCCACGGATGCTGGGCAAAAAGATAAGGGCAAGGATAAAGCTGGCGGTGATGAGGGTAAGGGTCGTTTTTGAAACGAAGGACGGGGCAGTAGCAAGTACCAAAAGATATGCCACGAGGCCATATCCCATCAATGCGGCTAGGAAAGGAACCACCGTCAGGCCGGGAAGAAAACTCATGTTATTAGCCCCATGAACCAGACCTGGGGCAAGGGCGGTGAGTGTGAGCAAAGCGATGCGTGAGGGGCGAGTCATGGTCTCGTCGGTTTGACGTTTGCGGTAGGTGAGAGAGAAATAGAGCGTCGCGATGGTGATTAGGCAAGCGATAATTGCGTCTCGCCAACCTGAAAAAGGTGGAATTTCAAACCAGCGTCCTATGGCTGTGATGAGCAAGGCAACCGCGCACACCGAAAGAAGGAGCCAATTCGGATTCTTTCGAATCCGTAGATAGCGTCCAACTGAGAGGATGGCCAGTACCAGAGTAGATGCGATGAGGGCACTGCGCGCTGTGCGGTCGTCAATGGCTGCGTAGCGGGTCGCAAAATAGAGCGATACCAAGGCCACGAGAGGTGCCGCTGCCCATTTGGGCCACTCTGCCTTGGGCTCTGAGGTTGCTGTCGAAAGCGCCATGGCGGTGGCGAGTATATCAGTGGCTGTACAATTTCTAGTACTTACATAGAATTGCCCCGCCCTCAAACGCAGTTGACCCTTTCGGACCGATCCTGTTAAGGATGCTTGGAAACGACCTTGGCGTGTGGGGAAAACGTCTTCTCCGGCAGTGATTTATGGAGTTAACCATGCCTATCCATCGAATGTTTCTTGCTATTTTTGCGTTGCTATTACTGCCCACAGGAAATGCTCACGCCTACATTGATCCGGGTACCGGCAGCTTCATTGTCCAAATGCTTATTGCGAGCATTTTAGGCGCCGTGTTTACGGTGAAGCTCTGGATTGGCTCGATCAAGAACTTCTTTGTTCGCTTAGTAGGAGGTGGGCACAAGTCAGAGACGGATCGAGAGCCCTCCCCCATCTCCGACCAAGGCAATCTTACCACCCATAAAGAGTCTTCGAACGCGTGATGACGACAACAACTGCTGCGACAACAACTGCTGCGACAACAACTGCTGCGACAACAACGCTCCCCGGCTCGTTTCGTGACCCTGCTGGATTTCTATTTTGTCGCAAAGGGATACTCTATCGGCAAATCAACGAGGGCTATGCGCCAAGTTACGAGCTTTTGCGCTCATCGGGCCTTTACGATGAACTGGTTAACAAGAAGTGGCTCATTGCTCACGACGAGGTGGATAAGGAGAAAGCTCTGACCGATGACGCCTATCAGGTCATTGAGCCGGAGCTATTACCCTTTATTTCTTATCCGTATGAGTGGTCTTTTAGTCAACTTAAGGATGCTGCACGCCTTACTTTGGATATCCAGGAGGCCGCATTTGCAAAGAAGCTATCTTTGCGTGATGCCAGCGCCTACAACGTACAGTTCCTCGAAGGTAAACCGGTTTTTATCGACACCCTCTCTTTTGAACCTTTGGTTGAGGGACAACCGTGGGTGGCTTATCGACAGTTCTGCCAACACTTTGTGGCGCCTTTGGCGTTGATGAGTCGAGTAGATATTCGCTTAGGCCAGCTGCTTCGGGTTCATATCGACGGCATTCCACTGGATCTTGCGAGCAGCCTTCTTCCCGCCATGTCAAAATGGAATCTTTCATTGGGCTTACATATTCATATGCATGCCAAGTCGCAGCAGAAATACGCAGGTGAGGCCGTTGAAAAAAAACATGTGCAACGTAAGATGACGTCGCGTCAGCTTCTCGGGCTCTTTGATGGCTTGCGCCAAACAGTCGAGAAACTTCAATGGAAACCAGGTGGCACCGAATGGTACGATTACTATCAAGCAAACAACAACTATGGTCATGCGGGTTTAGAGCAGAAAGAGCGTTTGATTGCGGAGTTGATTGCTGAAGCCGATCCCAAAACGGTATGGGATATCGGTGGCAACACTGGGCGTTTCTCGCGTTTGGCGGCGAACCACGGAGCTCACGTCGTTTGCTGGGATATCGATCCTGGATGCGTTGAAGCCAACTATGGCATGGTAAGTAAGCACGGGGAAAAGAGCTTACTGCCCTTGCTCCTAGATCTGACGAACCCAAGTCCAGGTATTGGCTGGAACCACGATGAACGGATGTCATTACGACAACGGGGCCCAGTGGATACGTTGATGGCGTTGGGATTGATTCACCATCTTGCAATCTCCAACAACACACCACTTCCCCAGGTGGCTAGATTTATGGGGAAATCGAGCACGACACTGATCATCGAATTTGTTCCCAAGAGCGATTCGCAGGTGAAAAAACTTCTAACGACTCGCGAGGATATCTTTCCGGATTACAGCCGTGCGGGATTTGAGGTCGCGTTCCGTGAGGTCTACGAATTTATCCGCGTGGAGGAAATCCCGGGAACTGAGCGAATTATCTACCTCATGAAAAAAAGGAATCAATGAGCAGGAATCTTAGTAAGCTTGAGGCGGTACGGTGACGCCTTTTTCGCTTTATTATTTCAGTTTCAGCTTGAATTATGAAAAATCAGGGGTCGCGTGGTTAGCAGTCTTGGCAATAGGTCTCTAGGCCGTGGCTAGGTCCACTGACGCGAAACCCTCGATTATCTGACTGGGTATTCTTATTTTGAGCCATTAAAGCTAGGCTTCCATGCCTATGGATTGTCTATACCTATGGATTCAAGGTTCCCTGGCTTCAGGAGTGAATCCCGGTTCCTCAAACCCTTCTTAGAGTCGTTCGGCAACCATTTGGTATAACTTCTGAAACTCGCAATAGGTATTAATATTTCTTCTTCTGGCAACATCTCAAAGACAGGCCCCATCCGTCATCACGGTTTTTCTGTTTTATCAAAAAGGCGGTCGAGGTGGAGTGCTACCGCGGTAGATGTTACAGGTATTGGCTCTTTGAATAGCCAATACTATTTTATCCTCTTCTTGGCCTCGTCTTTTTTCTCCGGTGACCACCTCTTCCACTTTCTTCATAATGATAACTTGTGGTTCTTCGTCAGGCTAATTCTGCCTTATTGACAATGTCGTAAATCCAAATTCGAAGTATTGGTAGAAGTCTTTGCGTTTAACCGGAGGGGGACTCTTGAGCTTTGAGCCTTTCTAGTGCCGAGAAACGATTTGATTAGGAATCGACTCCCGCGCTTTTTCTAATAATTGGTCATAGTCGTCGGTTAATATATCTGTTAACTTCGGTTCTAAAATAGATTCGATATCAAAAAGAACCCTCTCCTCGGCGGGGTGTACAACTTCGTGTTTTTTGTCCCCATTAAATCGCGCAATCCAATCAAAAAAGACCAGAGCTTCATCCTGTGAAAGTTCGATATTTACTCTATTAGACATGATAAGGTCCCCCCTTTTAATTGCTTATGTCATTGTTTTGAATTTAACTAAAAATCTGCACTAACCGCCCTAACAACGAAGCCGCTTTTTAAATACGGTGGCAGGATTTCCTTCCCACATATCTTCTGATTTCTACTCCGGCTTTGTTGGTATGTCTATTGGGGAGATTAAATGAGAGATGAAGCAAAAAGATTAAGCAGGGGGAAACTTTGTAAATCCAGTGTCACATGACCCCTGTTTGCCCTCGTTTTGATGTTTTGAGACCGATTGTTGTTATTATTCTCGGCTACTGGGTTCATGATTTCCGGTTTTTCTTGAGCGTTTTAGACGTCGATTACCCCAATGCCGATACCACTGTCTCTTTCTACCGGCCTGCTCGGCATACGAAATTGAATTCATTGTGAAAGAGCTGTAAATGGCGCAATGGATATAAATTATCGAACTCCACCCACTAGGCGGTAAATCCGGTTTCATAAATCCCCGTTTGAAAGCTTTAGATGCAATGCGGTACCATGTTTGATTTTGGCTCCCAACATAAGGTTGTTTGCGGTTTGCGGGCCTCGCCACTGATGAGGCTTCTCTGCCAGGCCTTCTTCGCCCCCTTGGGATAAGAGATAATCAAGGAGGCAAGGGTGCTATTTTCGGTAGGTAAGGCGGCATGGGTGTAGCGAACGTTGCAAAATGGGCCCGTTAAGGATTGCGGCTTCCCAAAACGAATAAAAAACAATCTCGTTTGAGAAACCCAGGGAACCGTTAAAACTCTGCAGCCCGACCTTGCACTATCACGCGGAAATGGTTCGAGACAAAAGCGTCGTAATAGAACCTAAATTTAGCGTGAACGATAATTTTCGCGATGGTTTCTTCAATTCAATCTTTTGGGCCATGCACGAGACGTCGCTTCTGGTTTAGCGCATCACAGGGGAGATACAAACTTGGGCGACGTAGCGAACATGGTGCTTTATTTGAGGCCCGGCGTAGTGTGCATAAGTGGATTTGATTTGCGATCTTTCAGGTCGCACTCTTGGAACTTGTCAATTATCTTGAATCCACCTTGAACCGACCTCGAAGTGATTGTAGTCTCCCGCCAAACTGGTCTTGATGCCTGCGTTAATCAGGTGATGGGACCTCAAGAAAGGGAGACGACAGATGCTGGGTGAAAAAATTGGAGTGATAAACGGCGATACCGCTACAAAGACCTTACCTGCGGCTAATAATGGGGTACCTGTTTTGGAAACATCTACTCAGGGAGCCGGAACTCTTTATGGTATAGATGTACAATCAATGGCTACTTATCAGGCCATGTTGAACAAAGACGGGTCGTGGCAGGGGGAATGCCCCAACCAAGGCGTTATCATGGCGGCCGATGGCGTAGCGACGTTTACGGCGACCGGTGTGGGTCATATGACAGAGAATGGTGGGAATAAGTTCCGCGGTGCAGTCTATTTTCACACCGAAGCGGCTTCTCTTGCAAAACTAAACGGGACCTGTTTTGTCTACGAATGGGACGTGGATGCCGATGGCCAAGCAGTTTGGAATATTTGGGAGTGGAGGTAAACCCCGAAATCTGTTTACTGCACCGCGAATCAGAATGGCTCGACATCGCTTTGGGTTTAAAGCATAGGAGATGCGTTGGTTCACTTGTTTTTGTGAAATTGAAACAAATTAACGGACCTGTTCTTTTCGCCATCCCCAG
>JAYZAY010000085.1:0-149478 GCA_036339465.1 Myxococcota bacterium
CCATCTCGATTTTGGTTACTTCATCCAGCAAATCAACTTGTTCGCGGTTGACTGGGTAGTTCCATACGGGGCGACCTGGATCGGTATCATAGGTCTTAGGAAGACCGGGACGTTCAAGGAAATAGTTAAAGATTTCCTGCGAAGAATCATATTGGCTCTCAGTCGTATGAACCAATCCAGTGACAGCCAATTTTTCCGATTCAGATTCCAAAGTTCTTATGGAGTCTGCATTGGGGGTCACTTTCTGAATCGCAGTATAATATTCTTTGGTTTTTGGGTTGTAGTAATGCTCTGTGACTTTTCCACCTAAGGCCGCAGAAGGCTCTCTAGAGGCGATTTCTTCAAAAACTTTTACGAATTTATCTTTACTCGGATCAATCACGACCCAGGTTGTGCTCTCCTTAGGAAAACCTCGGTCGTTGAGAGTTTGAAATTTGATCTTAAGCTTCATGGTTGAGTCAGATGCGTTGATGGAAACGAAATCGGCTTCTTCAGTTATGCTACTCAGATGGAGGGGATTTCTTGCAAAGGTTCCATGGCCATCCTCTATAAATTCTCTAAACATACTTTCTATGTCCCAGTCTTGACCGTCTTTATCAACAAACGAGCGAAGTTCGGCATCGGAAGAGATTGTACGGCCATTCTTAAGCTTTAATTTGAGAGAGTGTCGGCCGTTGTTTCTTTCGCCGACAAAAGTGGTTTCATTAACCCGACTTCTCCACCCAGAAGCCAGGCTCTTGTACCCAGACTCATGATCTGAAGCAAAAGCACCAACGATGTCCCAAACATCCGCTTTACTGTAGGTTTTTAGAGCTTTCTCCGCAGCGACATCTCGATTGGCTCGATAGAGGCTCACGGATTTTTGTGGATTAACACCCATGGCATTAAGAGGCGCTTCATTGTGGCAGTGACCCCACCAACCGATGGCGATGTTGGCTACATTGATTTTTCCGTTGCCATCCCAGTCCAAACTAATGTCTTTCCTAGCACTTTCACCTGGTTGGAAATATCTTAAACTAAACGACTTCGTATCTTGGGCACTGAGCTTTTTTACATCAATGTGGTCGTCAAACAAGCCGAAATACGCGAGGCCGCCGAGTTGCTCTCGTCTGGCTTTGCTATCTCCATCGCCCATATAATCGACACCTATTTTTCCATCATTGTCCCGAAAGAGCTGAAGTCCTGCAAACTCTTGAAGCTCTTCTGGAAGGCCGTCTGATTGAACGGTTAGGAGTTCATATTTTGGGTCAAAACGGGTGCTATCTTCAGATTGTGAGACGCGGTGCCCAGCTCCCGTTGAATATTGGGGGCTATAAACCAACGCCATGTTTATGGAGCTTTCAAAGTCTTGCTCATCCACCTTTCGTCTGTTTCGATTGTTGGCCGTTTTTCGTCGGTAAATATCCCTAAGTCGATTTGAGATCTGCTTGTCACCATCACTGTCGAGGGGTTCTTGGTCTTTTAATTTTTCAAGTGGTTTTGCGTAGTTTTTCCAGTAGGGCCAATAGTTTTTATGGGTGCCGACTTCCATTGTGTAGTTTGTACCGCCCTGACCCTTCGAACCGGTGACCAACTTAATGCCAAGTTCGGTGACTCTACCTCGGGCCTTACGTTTGTTTCTCGGGCTTAGTTGCGTTGTCTCGATGGCGGCTAAAAGCTCTTTAAGTAATTTTTGTCGACGAATATTGCGAATACCATAAAGCTCATTATTTGTTTTGAACTGCTCTCCCGATGCCATGAGGTAATCGGTTTCCTTGCTTTGAATGGCCGCCACGAACTCTGAGAATTGTTTGGCAGTTGTAAACGTGCTGATCTTTTCACTTGAACTTTCAATGAGATTCTTTGGATGCTTGTCTTCGAACTCGATGGTATCTAAGACGAGAGCAGGCCATGCTTTATCGCCCACCGTATTGGAAAATTTTAGTTCAGCCGCAGTGGTGCGAACCTTCCAGTCTTTACGGGCACCGAGGGCTGTACTCTTAATCAAGGAAGCGTTTAATTTTGCAACCGGGAGGCCGGGAAGAAGGGTCATATCCTTTTGATGGGCCAAATCCTGTAAGAGGCCGAAAGCCTGTTGAGTAAACTTAATCTTTTTAAGTTCTGAAGCAGAAAATTTGTTACTCAGGTAGTCAGATGGTTGGAGAATCGCTCGGTATTCTTTTGCCGTGAACGTCCGTTTTTTAGGTAAGAGATAAGACAAGCAACCCGAACCTCGTGCGTAATGAACGACATTTTTCAGTTTTTCCGCATCGATGGTACCATCACCCTGCAGAGCATTTTCGATAATTGCCAACATTCTTGTTTGTACGCCATTGACTGACATCAGATTTCTCCTCAAACGAAATTTATTCGTAGTTTCTAGGAGCATCGGTTTGATGGAGCAGATGTTGCGAATCAGAATTCCTGTGAGCAGAGACGATGAACTCTTAGAGTCTTGAGCCACGATTAAATGGCTGTTATCATAGAGGTTATTTCGTGTTTTCAGGAGATCTTTCGATTTAGATAAAAAACCGTAGGGCGAAGATGCCTGACCAATTGGCATGACGTTCGACGCTTTTGGTGAAAGTACAATCCAAGGAGGCTTGGGGGGATGCGTAACCAATTCCGAGAGAAAGGATATTCTCTCTCTTTAGAGTTCCCAAACTGTCGACAAAGGTCGTGTTCTTATATCCAGCTCGAATAGGGATATTTTCACTTGCCATGAATTCGCCGCCGACGTGATACCAGAGTTTTGGGCTCTTGGATTCGGTTAGGTCCACTCGAAGATCAAAAGCCAATAACATGAGATCAGAATTAATCCCCAGTCCAATGCCAATGGCTGGAGGGGTCAGGTGAGGCGAGTCTGTTTCAATGAAATTATGATAGCTAATACCCAGGGTTAGAAGAGAGGATATTTGAGCCGCTAAGCCGATATCAGCTGTCCATAATTCCCTAAAGTCCACCTCACTGGTATCATTGGGTGCCTTTTCTTTCACATTGAGATAATGACCGCTGGCACCTAGCGAGATGACATTGTTCATGTTGTAGGCCATTCCTAGAGTCATCCGGTGTAATTTAAAATCGACAATGTCATTATGACCGCTTATAAAATCGTATGCTAACCCTCCGGCAATTGCTCCCGATTTAGCATCTACCGCAGAGACACTGATGCGATTGGTACTGTCTCGTTCTAGGAATGTATATTGTAAATCGACACCGTATCTTCTGCTCAAGGCCATGGCGCCGGGATTGAGCGTTAACGTATCGTTTGCATCTCCTATTCCGCGGTGGGCCCCTCCCATTGCTTGTGAACGCACTCCCCCTGTTTCTTCTAGGAGTTGGCTTGGCATTGTGGCACTGAAGGCCAGTTGAGTGGTCGCCAGCAATGCTAAAAATCCAAACTTCATAGAATCTCCTATTTCTTCTAATATTCTTATGTAGACATTCGAGATTGAGGAACTTTTTTGCGGGCTCTCTTGACCCTGAGTGGCTGTACTGTCAAGGAGCAAATTATGACTGAAATCAATGCCTTTGATGTATTATCTGATCGTGGGTTCGTAAAACAATGTACGGATGAAGAATCCCTAAGTAAATTAATGGGTGAAAAAAACCTGACGGTCTACTGCGGATACGATCCCACAGCGGATAGCTTGCATGTAGGGCATCTTTTTACGGTTAAAGCTCTCAAGCATCTTGAAGACGCGGGTCACCGAATTATTATTTTGTTGGGAGGCGGAACTGCTATGGTGGGTGATCCCACAGGCAAATCAGAAATGCGGCAAATGTTAACCCGGGAGAGGATTAACGCTCATTGTGAGAGATTTAAAGAGCAAGTGGGGCGTTTTTTGGATGTTGAAGGTGGGAAGACTCTTGTTGTTAATAATGCTGATTGGTTGTTGGAGCTAAATTATCTCGACTTTCTTCGGGATATCGGGCGCCATTTTTCTGTTAATAGAATGCTGACGGCTGAGGCCTATAAACAACGTTTGGAGCGGGGACTCTCATTCATTGAATTCAATTATCAGCTGCTGCAGGCTTACGATTTCCTGGAATTAAATAGAAAATATGAGTGTCAACTACAGCTTGGCGGCGATGACCAATGGAGTAATATTCTAGCGGGCTTAGAGCTATGTAGGCGTCTCGAAAAAGAACAGGTTTATGGATTGACGACGCCCCTATTGACGACGGCGACTGGTGAGAAAATGGGGAAGACTGTGGGTGGGGCATTGTGGCTCGAGGCCGACAAGCTTAAACCCTATGACTTTTATCAATATTGGGTCAACGTACACGATGATGACGTGGTAAAGCTCTTGGGGTTTTACACTTTCTTACCCATGGCCGAAATTCGGAAAGTTGCAGGAGTTGAAGGCAGAGATTTGAATAATGCTAAGTCCATTCTTGCTTATGAGGTTACAAAGTGGGTGCATGGTAAGGCAGCTGCATGTGAGGCTCACCAGGCGGCCTTGGCGGCTTTTGGTGGACGGGCAATCGTTGAGACTCTACTTCCATCGAGTGATTTGCCCCGCGATGCAGGATCGAGTGTTTCCAAGATTCCGACCACGACCATCGAATTTTCAAAGGAATTTGGCTTACTCGAAGTTTTGGTCATGACAAAATTGGCAGGCTCGAAGTCTGAAGCGCGTCGGTTGATTCAACAAGGTGGTATCCGTGTGAATGACGAGAAAATTTCTGATGTTTACTTTAAGTTGCTTTCGGAGCACTTTGTATCAGGGGTGGCTACCCTTCGAGCGGGGAAGAAAAAAATTCATCGTCTAAATTGTGGGAATGAACATGGTGGTGGGGATCAAGACTAGTCTGCTGTTTTTGTCCGTATGGAGTGGTTTTTTTGGGGTTACGGATGACGAGAAAAACACGGCGCGAACGGGAGACTATCGTACGAGGAAACTCGAGATTAACTTTTATACTAAGGCAAAGATTGGAAAACAGGTCTTGCCAAAGGGAAAGATTACGGTTCGTTACGACAATGCGAATATAAAGTTTATCCATCCTTCTACGCATCAGACACTCGGTGAACAAAAATGTCGCCCCCGAAAATTGAAGGCTTACCGACATGCACCCCACGTTCAGATGTTTCTTTCTAAGGGTAAAAGGAAATTTACGTTGCGGTTTTCTAACCAAAATTTTTTCTGCGACGTGAATGGGGTATTCGATGAAAATCTTAAGCTTGCTGATCGCTCAGTGAATACAAATGCGCTCAAGGACAAAGCGGAAGTTCATGGTATTCCCGATAACCCTTCCGATGCACAGCTCCTACACCAGGCCCTAAAGCGTTATAAAACTAGCGTAGAACATTGTGGCTATAAAGCTAAACAAAGAATGCGCAGACAAAACCTACAAAAATATGCTTTGTGTGCGTGTCCTATAATAGAACGATGGCGACTGCCTAAATTGCGACAAAAGGTTCGAGTTAGTTCATATGTCTTGCCTTATCAATCGGGCTATTCGTTTCTGGCTTTGCCAAATGGAAAGGTCGATGGCTGTCGTATGTGGATAGGAAACATGCCGCCTAAAGAGGAACCAGAAATACTGGAAAAATTAATTAAATGAAGAATCTAAAATCTGTTCGATTTCCGAGGGAAGAGCGAAGCCGCAGGGTTTATTGGCATACTCTCCACAATGGATTACGAGTTTTGCTCTGTCCCATGAGTAACGTTTCTGAAGCTTGTGTTTCTGTCTTTGTTCGTTCTGGTTCGCGATTTGAAAAACCTTCAGAAAATGGGATTACTCATGTCCTAGAGCATATGGTTTTTCGGGGAACCCAGAAATTTCCAAGTGCGATGCAATTAAACCAAGCGGCAGAGAGTATTGGAGGGCATCTAGATGCAGCAACTTTCCGTGACATGGTCTATTTTTCGGCAACTTGCCATTACAAAGAGCTAGAAAAAGCAATGATGATTGTTGCAGATATGATTCAGTTCCCACGTTATCAGGCCTTAGAGGTCGAAAAAGAGGTTATTCGGCAGGAAATCCTAGATTCATTTAATGAAAAGGGAGAATGTATCGACGTTGATAACCTCTCTTATGGATTAGAGTTTGGTACCCATCCCATGGGGCAATCGATCGAAGGGACTGTCGACAACCTTCTTTCCTTTGAGAAGGGACAGCTTGAGGCATACCGGCAGCGTTATTTCTGTGCTCGGAATATGGTGCTCGTTGTGGCGGGCAAGATGGATCCGAAGGAGACTTTGAATTCTATTGAATCGGATTGGGGGAATCTGAAATCAGGAAAAATGGAAATACCCGAGTGTCCTCAGCAGAGTTTGAAGAAGCCTCAATTCAAATTTGTCGAGCATCCGACGAGTCAACTTGATATACGCTTTTGTTTTCGCGCCATCGGACCCCAACATGATGATTATTCAAAGCTTCATATGCTGAATAGAATTTTGACCGACGGTATGGCTTCGCGGTTGCATCGAGAGTTAATCGATGGTCTGGCGATTGCTTACTCTTTGGATGCAGGCGTTGTCGGATATGAGGACTTTGGGCTTTATCAGGTGGATGTGACGGTTTCACAGGAGAAGGCGGATTTTGCATGTTCTGAAATCCTCAAGTTTCTAGCCCGGACTGGGAGGATGCGTTTTTCTGACGAGGAAATCGATCGTGCAATTAAAAGGTACTTTTATGGGTGGGATTTTATTCAGGATAGTCCAGAAGGTTTTTCAGATTGGCTAGGTCGCCATGAATTATTTGAACAAGATTGGCGTAACCGAAACACACATCCAGCACTACGGAATTTTACTGTCAGTAATTTACGGAAAACTGCCAAACAATACTTACGTCCAGAGCGGCTCACGATGATAGCGGTTGGGAAGCTAAACCGTAAAGATTGGAGAAATGTGCAAGGACTGGTTCGAAGTTGGTGCGCGGACAATCAATAACTTTAGGTATCAATAATTTTGGTATCAATAATTTTGGTATCAATAATTCTACTTATCTAACCGGAATAAGATCGGCACTTGGGACTTTCATAGACATTTTACCGACACTTACTTTGGTCATCATTTTTGCATCGATTTTGTCGACAACCCCAATTTGCCCAGAAAGGAGACCAGAAGTAATTCTTACCTTATCGCCTTCTTTAAGGCTTTTGGCTTTTTCCTGTTTTTGGCTTTGCTCAGCGCGAATTTGCTTTGTGGCTCCAATAAAATCGTTTTGTTTGGACCAAGCCATAAATCGGTAACATGGAATCAAGGTATTCAAGTTTTCTCGGATTTTCCCTACGAGGTTGATGCCTAAATCAGAAGCTTCTTCTATGGCATAGGAAAATCCTAAATAGAATCGCTGATCTGATTCCGCTAATTGCAGAGTGAGCTCCTTCATATTCTCCAGTGGGGCCTTTACTGCGGAAGCCAGGTTGTCACCGAAACCCATGACAGCTTCTGTTGGAAGATTTGCAAGCCGGTTTAGAAAAACTTCTGGTTTTTCCTCGACTTGAAGCTTTGCTGCGAGATTGAGTCGATCGACTTTGGCATTTGGGGCGATTTGAATGCCAACCCAAAATTTCTCATGGCTTAGTATCAATGTGAGGGTGATGTGCTTATCGTGAGCGGAAGTATTAAAGATACTTTCTTTTTCGAGAACGGTTTTGCCTAGGAGTGTAGATAGCTGTTCACGGTCTTGCTTACTCCTAAACCAGTAAATCCATTGGCTATCGACCTTTTTCTGGTTTGATATATTTGGGATCTCATCGGAGGC
The DNA here is from genome assembly GCA_036339465.1 of Myxococcota bacterium. Lineage (GTDB taxonomy): Bacteria > Myxococcota > XYA12-FULL-58-9 > XYA12-FULL-58-9 > JABJBS01 > JAYZAY01. The sequence goes on from JAYZAY010000085.1 coordinate 7,696, forward strand.
GCCTCGCACCATTTGTCCAAAGATTTCATCATCGAGGCCGAGTGCTGTCGTATCCCCCAAAGCTATCATAGTGCTCTTCGTCTTCATACGAGCAAGGTTGTGAACCATACTGGACCACTTGGAAGGGAGGTAAGTATCGAAATGCTCTTTATCTAATCCACCAAAATCAGCCATAGTGGAGGGAGGTCTAACCTCCTCTTGGCTCTGCGTCAATCCTCAATACCAATGGAATGAAAATTGGACCGATGAATTCCCAGGAGCAGTCTTATTGGTTGGAAATAAGATCTTTGCTCAATTCCACCAAAATCCAATGCCCATTTTCTAATTTTTTCCACTTTTGAATTTGGGTTAACTTCTTGATGATGGTGCTTGGGAGTAAATAGCTTTCGGTTACAACCATAACATTTGCGAATGCTTCTTCGTGATGTTCGAATCTAGAAACAGTCCTTACTTCCATGAGTTGAATGAACAAATCCCGCTCACGCTCCATATATCGCTTGAGAAACTCAGTTTGTTGTTGAGGTTCTAGATACCGAGCTGCTTGGTCGAATCTTTTCCACCTCATATCTTGATTAAAACGCATCACCGAAGTTCGCAGGAGATCTCGTTTGTTTGTGGTAGCGCAACCGGTAATGCAGAGGCATACCAGCGCGATTCCAATATACCGTAATAAAACCATGTTGGAAGCTACCACGAGCGAGGGGAAATTTCTAAAAGAATAACAGAACTCTTGACCATCTCTGATTTCAAGTGTTTGGGCAATTCTTCATGGGCAGAAAAGACGCTTCAAATAGAGAGGGGAGCTCCTCTGATCCACCAAGTCATTTTGAAGGTCTGAATTCGTCCACATTGAGTTACGTCTTGAATGTACGTTATTCATCCAAAAATCTTCTCATTATCTCCCATGATCGGGCTAGAGCCGAGGAAATCGCTGCCAATTGTCGAGGGTGGTTTGGAGATGGGGCTGTGGCCCTTCTGGTTCATGATGAACATACACATTACGAAGGTGTGGCACCTGATGGGGATTTAGTTGGTGCGCGTTACCGTTTACGGCGCCAATTTTTGGAGGGTGTGGGTCCCCAGGTGGTGGTGGCCACGGGACAATTATTACTTCAGAAGTGGATGTCGACAGAAGGTTTCGTTCGTAGTACCAAAATACTCAAGCGGGGAACAAATCACAAAGTTCAAGAGTTGGCAGCGCATTTGGTTGCTTGTGGTTACCTGCGCTTATCTCAGGTAGATGATTCGGGGGCATTTGCGGTTTGTGGTAGTGTGGTGGACGTTTTTATCCCTGGCGACGACTACCCAGTCCGGATTGATTTCTTTGGTGATGAAATCGAGCGGATTTTCTCTTTCCACCCAGACACCTTTCGCCCCATTCAACACCTCGAGAAACTTGAAGTTTTTCCAATTCGAGATGTTATTTTTGATGCACAGTCTCAAGCCTGTGCGGGTGATGCCTTAAAAATCTGGAGAGAAACGAGTGCGATACCGAGCCGGATTCTTCGGCAGATCGAGGAAGATATTCGAGCCGGGCACTATTTTTTTGGTGTGGAATCTCTTTGGCCTCTTTTTTATGAAGAGTCGGAGTCTTTATTAGAAACAATTGCATCTAATTACTCTGTTGTCTTGGACCAGGCTTCGGCCACCGAAGACGTGATTCATTCGTTCTTCGAAAATGTGAGAGAACACGCAGATACTGCCGAATCATCGTTGCATCCGGCATTACCCGTGGAGAAATTCTATATTACCCCAGAGGATTTCTGGTCGGGTATTCAAGGTCGACTATTAGCGAAGAATCATCTCCTTTTGTTAGGAGAAATGCCTCCGATGGAGGAGAGACTACTCGATTTCAAAGACCTCGCCCATGAAATGGAGCTTCGGCGAAAGGATCCAAATCGGGGTGACATTCTCGGGCCGGTGGTTGATTGGATTCGAAACCACAGCACCCAATCAAAAGAATCAATTTTGCTCGCGTGTGAGCGCGAGAGCCAAGGTAAGAGAATTCAAGCATTGTTAAGAGGACATGGGATCGATCTACCGATTTTATCCAAGCATCCAAATCTACTTCCTTCGAATAAGCATGTTATTCGCCCCGTTCGGGGCATTTGGTTGGCACCCCTCTCCCAGGGATTTTTTGACGAGATTCGTGGCGTCGCGATTTTTACTGAAAAGGAAATCTTGGGTGCTTTATCGGAGGGGCGAAGCCGCAAGACCCGGACTTCTCGAAAGAGTAACTATAAAGAAACGTTAAAAAATATTCGAAACCTTAGTTCCGGTGATGGCGTTATCCATGTGGAATATGGAATTGGTCGTTATTTGGGAATGGAGCGCATGAGAGTCGGGGGAATTGAAGAAGATTTCGTCCGTTTGGAATATGCGGGTGGGGACAAATTGATGGTACCGATGTACCACCTTAGCCAACTTCAAGAGTACCGTGGCTCTTCGGAACATGTGCGTTTAGACAAGCTGGGGGGAATGCGCTGGGAGAAAACGAAGCGGAAAGTTAAGGATGCTGTTTTACAGATTGCCCATGAGCTATTGCAGGTTCAGGCTTATCGCCAGAGTCAAAAAGGGTTCTCAATGGCTGGGCCCGATCACCATTTCAAAACTTTCGAGGCGGCTTTTCCTTTTGAAGAAACCCTAGACCAACTGAAAGCCATCGAGGCGTGTATTCTCGATCTCTCTAAAGAAACTCCAATGGATAGGGTTGTTTGTGGTGATGTTGGTTTTGGTAAGACAGAAGTGGCTATCCGAGCAGCGTACTTGGCAGTATTGAATGGTTATCAAGTGGCAATTTTAGTGCCGACGACCGTCTTGGCCGAGCAGCACGGTAAAACCTTTTCAGAGCGTCTCGAACCTTTTGGGGTCACCGTAGAGGTGTTGAACCGTTTTCGGACGAAGAAAAAAGCGAACCAGATTCTAGAAAGGGCTCGTGAAGCGAAGTTGGATATTCTGGTTGGCACCCATCGCCTACTTTCGGCAGATGTCCATTATAAGAATTTGGGTTTGTTGATTGTGGACGAAGAACATCGATTTGGTGTGAAGCACAAAGAGCGAGTGAAGCAAATTCGCCAAAAAATAAATGTTTTAACGCTCACCGCGACCCCAATCCCTCGAACTCTATACATGGCAACCTCCGGTGTGCGCGACCTCTCTGTGATACAAACTCCGCCAGTCGACCGTCTGGATGTGCAGACCTATGTACTCAGATTTGAAGAACAATTAATCAAGGACGCTATTGATAAAGAGTTATCTCGAGGGGGGCAGGTATTTTTCCTGCACAACAGAGTTGAAAGCATTGAATCGATGGTTGGATTGCTCCAAGAACTGGTACCGGATGCACGTATTGGTGTTGGTCATGGACAAATGTCCGGATCTGCGTTGGAAAACGTTATGGTTCAATTTGTTCGCCACGATTTGGATATTCTTGTCTGCACGACCATTATTGAAAGCGGAATCGATATTCCCAGGGCAAACACAATTTTTGTTCATCGCGCAGACCATTTTGGCTTGAGTCAGCTACATCAGATTCGTGGTCGTATTGGTCGCAGTTCGATTCGAGGTTTCGCCTATTTTCTTTTACCAAGAGATGAACAGGTTAATCCCGATGCAATGGATAGATTGATGGTGCTGAAGAGATACTCGGAACTGGGGTCCGGATACAATATATCTCTCCAGGACCTCGAGCTTCGTGGTGCCGGCGATTTATTGGGCAAGAATCAATCAGGCCATATTGCGGCGGTTGGATTTGAGCTCTACATGGAGCTCCTAAAACAAGCAGTTGAGCAAGCCCAGGGTAGAGAGAGCACTCTGGCTATCGAGCCGGAATTGAAGATCCCCTTCCCTGCATTCTTACCCGAGTCATATATAGAGCAGCCTTCTCACCGCTTTGAGTGGTATCAACGTTTTTCCAGCGAAGTCTCCCCAGAAGGAATAGAATGCCTAAGGAATGATCTAAAGCAACTTCACGGTCCCCTTCCTTCGGAAGCAGAAAATGTGGTTTCTACAATGAAATTAAGACTCCACTTAAAACGGCTCGGGTGTAGTGCTCTATCGGTGGCTTTTGATGATTCGGAATTTAGATTAGGTTTGAGTTTTGTACCGGAATCCCCAATCGATAGAATTAAATTGAGCACCTTACTCCATGAGCGCGCACCCCGTTGGACTTTGACTTCCACTGGAAAGCTGGCGATTCGCGAACCTTGGGTCAGGAAAACTCAGATAAAGCCCCTGGAACTCATTATTGATCTCGTTTCTGCTCTTCCCACACATCGTGGATTTAGGAGTTGAACTACACACACCTTGAACGCTGATTTTATTGCATTTTTGAATGAAATGAGCGATAAGGACTCAGCGTTGCGTGGAGGTAAAGCAATAATCATGCCTGATATTTTTCCTACACTTCAAGTTCCCTTTTTTGGTCGCGAAGACATCATTAGCCGCTACCGAGCGCGCGTGGACCATTTCGGTGCCTCATTTTTGGTCGGTTTAGAGGGGGCAGGTAAGACTTCCCTCCTTTTAAAACTGGCCCCAGAGGTGAAGCGCCTTGGGATTGAAAAAGCCGTTTACCTTTCCGTTTGCCCGGCAGAGTCCATTTCTTCCATTCTGGGTCGAGTCGAAGCGAGAGTGTTAGCCAGATCTGGTCAGGCGGCGGAAGTTCAATCCGAAGCATTGCGCCGATTGGTGGATTTACTTGATTCAGCGGGCGTTTTATTGATTCTTGATGACCTCCATAATCTTAAGGGGGATGATTTAACGAGTTTAGTACGAACCCTCAAAACATGTCCGGGCAATTATCGAATTTTGGCTGCGATGCAGCAGGAGCCAGAGATTGCTGCTATGGACAAGACTTCAATTCATATCGAATTGATTCGTCCCATGAAGGTCGAGACGGTTAAAGAATTTGCGACTGCTTTAGGCTTGTCTGAGTTACAAATTCAAGCCGTTTGCGACGATGCAAGCCGCCAAGGGAGCTCCAGCAATCCACTGGCTTTGGTTATTCTGTCTTCGATCGCTCAAGGCAAGGTTCCTGATGAGGATTTTCTTCGAGGGCTCTCGGCGCGCTCTGTCCAGAGTTTCCACAGTCTTTGGCACTTTGCTCGGCCGAATTTACAGGAAGAAACTCGGCGCGTTTTGGCCGCAATTGTCCAAATCGGACACCCGGTTCAGACCGAAATTCTTAAATCTGTATTTGGTTCTGAATTTGTCGAAAGTCTCATTCAGAGACGATTAATATTTGTGGCTGAGGGGCGGGCCTATGTTCATCGGATTATTGGGAAGCTGGCCCAAGAGGAACCCATTGAGTTTAGTTCGAGTGTGGCTAAGAAAATTTCAGATTCCCTAAAAAAGGATGCAATTGAATTAGCAGAGCCCATGGGTATTATTTGTTCGGGGGAACTTATGGCCCACAGCGGCCGAGCTGAAGATGCGGTTGCTATTCTTGCATCTGGCTGGGAAGCTGTTCGTGATTTTGGGTTTTTGCAGGCGTATTTAAAATCGCTTGCTTCCATGCCAGTGGAGGCCTCTCACGCGACTCGTCTCAAAGTTTTGTCAGCTCGGGCGCGGATGCGCCAAGGAAACCCATCGTCTTTTACGGAGGAGTTTACTCGGTTAGCCGAATCGGATGACCAATGGACGAGGAGCAGAGCTTTGGCTTCCCTTGTTTATATTCAAGGCTCCCAACGTAACTACGCCGAAGTGGTAAAAAGCTTCATTGAACTTCGCAAAGTCTGTGATGAACCAGATATTCTCATTGAATCAGGAACATTGGCCGCGAATAGCTTAATGCGGCTCCAAGACGTAAAAGAGGCCGAGAAATTGGCCCTAGAATTGCTCGAGCTCCTTGAGGAAACTTCGCTCTATGAGAAACGCGGGGACATGCATCGACTGGTATCTCGAGTTTGCGCAGAAGCAGGTCGCTTAAATGATGCGCTAAGCCAAGCGGCCTCTGCCGCGGCAAACTATGAGAAGTCCGGTGATCTTTACCATGCTGCTGCCGCGCATGGTTATATCGGTGATCTTTTACGCGAACGCGGTGACTTTGAAGAAGCCAAGGAGTCCTTTGTCAAGTTCAAATACCTTGCGACCAAGTGGGGCGATAGGAATTTGGTGCAGATTGCAGAATTGGCAGATGCGTGGGTGTCTTTGGATATTGGGGATTTACCCCATGCTGCCAGGCTGATTGCAGAGGTGGAAAAAACGAAGGGAGGAGCCCCAAGTCGCAGATTAAAACGCTATCTTGCGGCGGCGCAAATTACACTTGAGGCGGGAAGAGGAAAACACCGCGAGGTGTGCGAGGGGATTGGCCGAGTTGTGGAGATGTGGACCTCTGCGGGCCAGCAAAATATTGCAGATATATTGCGGGCACAATGGGTTCGCTCGTTGGTGGTGATTGGGAAGGTGGAGAAGGCCCAAGAAATCGCTGATGCAGCCATGGCGCGCCTTGACCCGAAAATTTCAGGACCGAAAGTTGCTGTGTTCAAGCGTGAAAGCGCGCTTATTAAATTACGACAAGGCCAAACCAATGAGGCGCTTGAGGAATTGTCGGCGGCGAGGGCACTTTTTAATGAAGGTGGAAATCGCAGGGAAGAAGTACTTACCTTACATCGATTATCCCATGCAGCGCTGGACCTTGGTGACTTAGAACTCGCGACGAAGCATTCCGACGAAGTGTTGAATCTTGCCAACGAAATCAAGCATGAACGAGCCATCGCACTTGCCTATGAGCTAAAGGCTCGTTTGTCTCTCTATTCTCACCAAACAGAAGAAGCTGCGGAGTATGCGAAAAACTCGATGCAAGGCCTTCGAAAACTCGGAGATGACCTAGGGACACTTCATGTTTCTGAATTGTTGCTTCGTTCTCTGATTGCGAGCGGCGATTTGGGGACAGCGATTAAATTTGGACCCAAAATTGGTGCACATGCGGAACGTTTGGGTATTCGGGAAGTGAGAATTCGGGCCATTGTTTTGACTGGGGTTGCTTTGTACCGCCGCGGTAATTTTGAAGCGGCTTCGAGGTGCTTCAGAGAAGTCCCTCTCGGGGTTGTGAGTCCAATTACAGGGGCTTTTATGTGGCGTCTTGGGGAGGCCATCGAGAACTGGCGAAAGAACAACAAGCGCCGGGAATTAAGTCACACCAATTGGGTTTCGGAATTGAAAAGACTGCCTAAATGCCAGCAACCTCTTGGGATTATTGCCATTCAACAACTTTGTTTGCCTCCTCGAGAAATGGGGGTTCTTCAGCATTCGACGGGTGAAAAGCGACTGAATACCGAAGCAATTTCTTGTCTTCATAAAGAGAATTTTGAGATTTTCATTGATTATATTGCTCAGAAAGTGTTGGGAAAAGACTCTGCCTCAGGCTCTCTTTCAGAAGAAGAAAATACCCTCCTACATTGGTTGCATCGAAATCTGAATCACGTGGTGCCGTATAAAGATCTTGAGAGTGATTTAGATTTTCAAGAATCTGAAGGCGGCGGTGTTGTTCAATCTATTGCAGCAAGTCTTAATGAAAAATTAAATGGACTGAAGGCGATTAAGATTACAGAAACGAAAACAGGTTTAAAACTGAAATTACCTAAGAACTCGGCAGGCATTGTTCCCATAAGGCTTTTCGACAGCAGTCTGACGCAGGACTCCTTGAGTATTATTGGCTATCTGAAGGATGTTAGCAGTGCAGGAATTAAGAATTTACAGGAACACCTCACTTTGAGTCGCACCGCATTGCGTCGAGAATTGGACCTCTTAGTTCGGGTTGGTTACGTTGAAGTAAGCCGTGAAGGGCGAACTCAAGTTTACCGAGTTCCCTGATTAATAATGTAGAATCGTTGACTCGACGGACACTCCATTTTAGACAGCCATTGAACACTCTTTAGAGTCACCATCGGTTCCTCATGAAATGGAGTCTAAGAATGGATGTACAGAAGCTAGCGGAATTAACTGCTACTGCGGAGGTCGGTGGTGGACCTGAGCGCCTGGCAAAGCAACATGCGCAAGGTAAGCTTTCTGCTCGTGAACGCGTTGAAGCTCTTTTGGATCCCGGAAGCTTTATCGAAACCGACAAATTAAAAACCCATCGCTGCACCGATTTTGACATGACTTCGAGCAGACCTCCCGGTGATGGTGTAGTGACAGGCTACGGTAATATTGACGGACGACTTGTATTTATCTATGCCCAAGATTTCACCGTTTTTGGTGGCTCATTATCCGGAGCACATGCAGAAAAGATCTGTAAGATCATGGATCGAGCGATGGAAGTTGGCGCACCCGTCATTGGATTGGCCGATTCAGGTGGCGCCCGAATTCAAGAAGGAGTTATGTCACTTGCTGGCTACGCCGATATCTTTTTGAGAAATGTACAGGCATCGGGTGTCGTCCCCCAAATTTCCTGTATTATGGGGCCTTGTGCGGGTGGGGCAGTTTATTCTCCGGCAATTACAGATTTTACCTTGATGGTAGATAAAACCAGCTACATGTTCATTACCGGTCCGGATGTGATCAAGACCGTTACACATGAAGATGTATCCAAAGAGGAGCTCGGCGGGGCCCGCGCCCACAACTCAAAAAGTGGCGTCGCGCACTTTCTATCACCTGACGATGCCCATGCGCTTGAGACTATCCGGACTCTTTTGTCCTATATTCCAAGTAATAATGCGGAGGACGCACCGCTCTATCGTGCTGATGATAAGTTGGATAGGCTCATACCTGAGCTGAACGATTTCGTTCCAGATAATCCGAACAAACCCTATGATATCATAAATCTGATCAAGTTGGTTGTGGACGCCGATTCGTTCTTCGAGATTCAGGAGCATTACGCAACCAACATCGTGGTCGGTTTTTCTCGACTTGGTGGAAAAGCTGTCGGGATTGTGGCGAATCAGCCCACCTCGCTTGCGGGATGTTTGGATATCAATGCTTCGATCAAGGCAGCCCGCTTTGTTCGTTTTTGCGATGCGTTTAATATCCCTTTGATTACTTTGGTGGATGTACCTGGCTTTCTTCCGGGTACGGAGCAAGAGCATGGAGGAATTATAAAGCATGGGGCCAAGCTACTCTACGCTTTTGCTGAGGCCACAGTTCCGAAGATTACCGTGATAACGCGTAAGGCATATGGCGGCGCATATGATGTTATGGCGTCCAAACATATACGAGCGGATGTCAACTTAGCTTTTCCTTCCGCAGAGATTGCGGTAATGGGCCCCGATGGCGCGGTCAATATTATTTATCGTCGGCAGTTGGTAAATTCGGACAATCCCGATGAGCTTCGCCAAAAACTAACATCCGATTATCGTGAGAAATTTGCAAATCCAGTTCGTGCAGCTGAACTTGGATATATCGATGAAGTGATTGTCCCTGAAACTTTACGCTGTCGTTTAATTCGCTCACTCAGTATGCTCAGCAATAAGAGACAGTCTAATCCCCCGAAAAAACATGGAAATATTCCTCTCTAAATTGTCATGGAAAAAAAAATTTTCAAAAAAGTATTGGTGGCGAACCGAGGTGAGATAGCGGTTCGTGTTATGAGAACCCTCCGCGAGATGGGTATTAGTCCTGTAGCGATCTATTCCGAAGCAGACCGAATTTCTCCTCATGTTCGCTGGGCTGACCAGGCATATTGCGTTGGGGCACCACCTTCTTCAGAATCCTATTTGCGGTATGAGAAAGTTTTAGAGATTGCCAAGGTAGCAAAGGTTGACGCTATTCACCCAGGCTACGGTTTTCTTTCTGAGAATGCTGCATTTGTGGAAGCTGTTTCTAAGGCAGGGATTGAATTTATTGGGCCGTCAGCAAAAGCGATGCGGGTTATGGGCTCTAAGACAGCAGCCAGAGACGCGATGGAAGCCGCTGGAGTGCCTTGTGTTCCGGGCAGTGATGGTCCGGTGCAGACTGAGACCGATGCTTTGAAAATTGCAGAAGCAATTGGCTACCCCGTGATGCTCAAAGCTTCCGCCGGTGGCGGTGGTAAAGGAATGCGGTTGGTTGAGGATTCTTCCCAGCTCAGTGGTGCTTTTCGCGGAGCCAGTTCTGAGGCAGCAAATGCTTTTGGTGATGCAACGGTGTATTTGGAAAAAGCAATTGTTCAACCAAGGCATATTGAAATTCAAATTCTTGGTGGTCCAGATGGAAAGAGTATTTGGCTCGGTGAGCGGGAATGTTCGATGCAGAGGCGACACCAAAAAGTAATCGAAGAAACCCCCTCGGTTTTACTGGATGATGATTTGCTCAAAAGAATGGGCGAAGTTGCCTGTCGGGCTGCGGATGCTGTTTCCTATGTTGGCGCAGGCACGGTTGAGTTTCTGGTTGATCGAGATAGGAAGTTTTATTTCTTGGAGATGAATACGCGTCTTCAGGTTGAACACCCAGTTACTGAGTTATGTTGTGGAATCGACCTGGTAGAGTCGCAAGTTCAAGTCGCGCAAGGTGAAGCACTTCCTTGGACTCAAGATGAGATTAGGCGAAGAGGCCATGCCATTGAGGCTCGTATCTATGCTGAAGATCCCACCCAGAATTTTATGCCGTCTCCTGGACTTATCCAGGAACTGGTACTTCCAAACTGGCCGGGGCTTCGGGTAGATTGTGGGGTGAGCCAGGGTTACGAGGTTTCGATGTTTTACGATCCCATGATTGCTAAGGTCATTGCCTGGGGGAGAGACCGTGAACAAGCGCGAACACGTCTATCGGGGGCGCTTCAGCAAACTGCGGTAAAAGGAATTACGACGAACACGGTGTTCCTGAGGGGGCTTTTGGAGTCCGATTCCTTTATTCGTGGGGATTATCATACAGGAAGCATTGCTGAGATAATGTCTGCTCAGACCGATACTCCCGCCAAATATCAAAGAGTTGCCGTGGTTGCAGCGGCCTTAAATCGTTATCGCCGGGAGAGAAGTGCTGTCACGCGAATCATTGGTGATGATGCTCGTGGCGATAGCCAAACGGAGTGGAAGGCTCGTGCGTGGCGGCGGGGGGGCTTCTAATGCAATATGTCGCTTTTGTGGACGGTGAGGAACTGCAAATTGAGGTTCGTGAGTTGGATAGCGACCGCTATCTTGTGGATTTTGGCGAAGGTTCCATGGAAATCAGTGCCCGTGTGTTGGGCGATACTTCTTTATCCTTGATTATCGACCATGAAGTCTACGATGTAGAGTCGGAATTGAAACTCGGTGGGGCTGAAAATCTTTTGGTGCGGGGAAACCTGCACCAGGTTGAGGTTTTGGATTTACGAAAAGTACGATTGAGACAGGCGAAGCAACAGGCAGGTCTCACCAGCGGTCCAGCTGAAATTGTGAGTCCCATGCCTGGTAAAGTAGTATCGATTCTGGCCCCGGAGGGCACAGCAGTAAAGATCGGCGATGGTGTTATGGTGGTCGAAGCGATGAAAATGGAAAACGAATTGAAGGCGCCGCGGGATGGTATCGTGAGGAAGATGAGCTGCTCTGAGGGAGATGCGGTTGAGGCAGGCGTTGTTCTTTGTATTATTGAGAAAGTTGAGCACGATTAACGTTGGTTCTCGGTACAATGCACATTTTTTGTCCCGTTTTCTCAGGGTGATTGTTTGATTACCGAAGAATTTTACATCACAGTACTTCGTCTTTAAACTTGGGAAGTCACCTGCTTCAGGTGGGAGGAGAAAAGTGTGATGTATCGGATGTGGATTGTTCTTTTTGTGGCCTCGTCTTTCGTTTCCTCATCGGCCTATGGACTTGACCCGATTCCTGGTGAGGAGAAATTCGCAGCAGCAGCTGGCAGCGACAGCAGCAGCCTTGCAGCTGGCCTCATGTTTGGTGAAATTGATGACGCTTTTTACCTCCAGCTTAATCCTCGTTTTGATTTTTCCGCGGGAAAGTTTGGCTTGGGCTTTCAAGTCCCCTTAAACCTAAGAGTTCATCCATGGGGTGGGAAGGGCGAAGCGAAATACGGTGCTAAGTTGATTCGCTCCGAAGATTGGGATGAGCCTTCTGATTTCCTCAAATTGGTTCGCTATGTTCGTTATGGCCAAAAACGAGATTTTATTTATGTGAGGTTGGGTGAGTTGGCCGCTGACCTAGGCCATGGAACGATTGTGTCCCGTTATATGAATAATACGGATATCAATACCTTTCGCTTGGGTGTGCAATTTGACCTCAATACTGACTACGGTGGTTTCGAAACCATGGTAAGTGATGTGGTGAGTATGACCGGTTCGAACCAAGACTCCCAATTGGTTGGTTTTCGTGGCTACATAAAGCCAGTTGGCTTTTTTATGGATGATTCTCCCCTGAATATTTTTTCGGTGGGCGTATCGTTCGTGACGGACGGAAATGCACCGGACACCCTGAAGCAAGGTGCTGCGGGTGGGAATGAAATTGATCCGGAAACCAAAGATGTCATTGTGGAAAAGACGAAGGGCGTTCAAGTTATCGGCTTCGATATGGACGTCGATTTACTTCATAATGATGTTGTCGAGCTCGTTCCTTACACCGATTTCAACGTGATTTCGGGGGCAGGCTGGGGGTGGCATCTAGGGATTCTAAGTGTTTTTAAGCTTCCAGTTGGGCTCGACCTCCGTCTTCCTATTCGGCTAGAATATAGGAGGTTCAAGTCCAATTATATTCCCCAATATTTTGGTTCTTTTTATGAGATTGAGCGTTATATAAATACTCCAGCAGGAACAACGGTGCCGAAAGGCAACTATGTACGCGGTTTGAACGACGGGGACGGGTTGAATGGTTTCTACGGAGATCTGGCCTTCGATTTTGTTGGGCTTGTTCAAGTTGGTGGAATTCTAGAGGCATATGAAGGGTACGGTAGCCATGCCACTCTCTTTCTTTCTGTGCCGGCTCTCGAGGTGGTCGAATTTAAGGCTTATTACGAACGGACGGGTATTGAGGATGCGGGAGATTTATTTAAGCTTGATGACCGTTCTTTGTTGATTGCACAAGGGCAATATCAACTGATGCCGTATGTGTATTTGGTCGCAAGATTTAATCGAAAATGGATATTGCGTCACGACGGCGAAGATAAAGGGACCTATAAATCTACAGATTCCTGGAATACGGGCTTAGAATTTTCGTTTAATCTATAAAGATCCTATCTAATCTCTCCCCAGATGGGGATTATGGGCTTATATTAATTACCAATGTCTAATCCGAACGATCATAATGAATACCACAGTGAAGCGCGGGAAGAAGTAGCGACAGCTACGGAAAAGAAGCTTAAGCGCCCCAAGCTTTACAAAGTTTTAATTCACAACGATGACTACACCACCCAGGAGTTTGTGGTGATGGTTCTCAAATCAGTCTTTCATCTCGATGACATGAAGGCGACCCAAGTTATGTTACATGTACATCGGACGGGTATAGGAGTGGCTGGAGTTTATCCTTACGGCATTGCCGAAACGAAAGTGCATAAGACCATCCACTTGGCAAGGCAATATGATTTTCCCCTACGCTGCTCCATGGAGGCAACTGAATGATTTCCCGAGAGCTAGAAATTACTTTTGCGGCGGCAGTGAGGGAAGCTGAGATTCGGCGTCACGACTTGGTTTGTATTGAACATATTGTTTACGTTTTGACCGATAACCAGTTTTCCATCGATATCTTACGTCACTGTGGTGCAGATGTGGAAAAGCTCCGTCAGGATCTAGACGAGTACCTATCTCAACAAGAAAAGGTACTCGAAGGAATGGCTTTTCAAATTGAGCAGACCATTGCATTGACCCGCGTTTTAAGACGAGCTGCGATTCATGTTCAGTCTTCGGGGAAAAGTGAGATGGATGCTGGCGATTTTATCGTGGCGATCTTCCGCGAACCAGAATCATTCACTGTTTATTTACTGGCGGAACAAGGAATTCGGCGGCTGGATGTTTTGGAGTATATTTCCCACGGTATTTCAAAACTCGATGCGATTCCCGATGCCGCCGACGATGTCGCCGAGGGTGGCCATGAGGAAGGGGATCCAGGGAGTCGAGGCAGCCCTCTAAAGAGCTTCACCATAGACCTCTTGGCAATGGCAGAGGAGGGAAGAATCGACCCGCTTATTGGTCGGGAGGATGAGGTTAGAAGGACGATTCAGGTCTTATGTCGACGCCGAAAGAACAATCCTATTTTTGTAGGGGAACCTGGGGTGGGCAAGACCGCAATTGCGGAAGGCCTTGCCCTGGCTATTTTTGAAGAAGAGGTTCCCGAAATTTTGATGGGTTGTGAAATATACTCTTTGGATATGGGAGCTTTGGTTGCGGGAACCAAATTTCGTGGTGAATTTGAGCAGCGCCTCAAGGCCGTCATCAAGGTTATTTGTGAACGAAAAAATTCGATCTTATTCATCGATGAAATCCATACAATTGTGGGTGCAGGGGCAGTGAGTGGGGGGAGTCTGGATGCATCGAATATTCTGAAGCCCGCTCTTAGTTCAGGGGAGCTTCGCTGTATTGGTTCGACGACTTACAAGGAATACCGTGGGGTTTTTGAGCGTGACCGGGCATTGGCTCGCAGGTTTCAAAAAATAGAAATTCCAGAACCCACCGAGGGGGAGTCTTTTAAGATTCTCAAAGGCTTAAAAGAAAAGTACGAATCCCACCATAGTATTACCTATACGACCGGGGCTCTGCGGAGGGCAGTTGAGCTATCGCATAAATATATTAATGACCGATTTCTTCCAGATAAAGCCATTGACGTTTTGGATGAAGCTGGCGCGGCGGCTCGGGTTTTACCCATTTCTAAACGCCCGAAAACCATTCGTCCTCGGGATATCGAGTTGGTGGTTTCGAAGATGGCGCGAATTCCCCCGAAAACTGTTTCTTCGTCAGATAGACAACGTCTTGGTAGTCTAGAGAGTGACCTAAAACTTCTTGTTTATGGACAAGATACTGCGATTGATGCTGTGGTTTCCGCGCTCAAACTTTGCAGAGCGGGCTTGAGCCATCCTCGTCGACCGGTGGGTGCTTTTCTCTTTTCTGGTCCAACTGGGGTGGGTAAGACCGAGCTTGCAAGACAATTGGCCAGGTGCATGGGCGTTGAATTGCTTCGATTTGATATGAGTGAGTATATGGAGAAACACACGGTTTCTCGCTTGATTGGAGCTCCGCCTGGATATGTAGGATTTGACCAAGGGGGCCTATTAACGGATTCGATTATCAAGAATCCTCACACCGTTCTTTTGCTCGACGAAATTGAGAAAGCGCACCCGGATCTCTTCAATATCCTGCTTCAAGTGATGGACAATGCAACGCTGACAGACAACAATGGGCGTAAGGCTGATTTTCGAAATGTTATTTTGATCATGACGACCAATGCAGGGGCTTTTGAATTGGAGTCTGGGAGCATTGGATTTGGGACAAAGCCATCTGTCTCAGATGGGAAAAAGGCCATTGAGAGGACTTTCACGCCAGAGTTTCGGAATCGTCTAGACGGTTGGATTGGTTTCAATCACCTTGAGATAAAGGTGATCGAGTTGGTTGTGGACAAATTAGTGGGTGAACTCGAAAGCCAATTGAGCGGGCAAGGAGTCGAACTGGTATTGTCAGAGGAGGGGAGAACGTGGCTGGCTAGTAATGGCTATGACCGTAAATTTGGGGCTCGCCCCATGGGACGTTTGATCGATAAGAAGATTCGCAAGCCCCTAGCTGATGCGATTCTATTTGGGGATTTACAATCTGGTGGTTCTGTTACGGTGAGTGTGAATGAAGAAAGGCTAACTCTCGATATTGACCCTCGGTCCCCGGATGCTTCTTCACGAATTAGAAAAGGCGCGGGCCTTGTAGAGCAATCGTAGGATGGATATTTTAAAAACCTTTGTTGCTCTTCGGCCGATTCTCTTGACTTTACCATACCAGGAACGGTAGATGCACCGCCACGGTTAGCCCAGGTAGCTCAGTCGGTAGAGCAGGGGACTGAAAATCCCCGTGTCGGCAGTTCAAATCTGTCCCTGGGCACCGCATTTGGTCTTGAGATTGCCTCCCATGGTCGCTTTTTCGATTTCGCCGAAATCTTTAATGCTTGGATTAGCGGTGATTATGTGGATGTCACTTTGACGCAGTGCCAGACTTTATCATATGGTGTTAGTGCTTGCACTCTCTATGACCAGATCTAGCTTTGAAGGTTTGTTGGGGAGTCGTTAACAACTGAGTGGAATGGGGAAGATGTCTTCTACAAAACTAGTCAAGAGATATGCCAATCGTAAACTCTACGATACCGAACAAAGCTGCTACGTCACTTTGGAGGATATATCCATGATGATTCAAGCAGGTGAAGAAGTTAAAGTCATCGACAATAAAACCGGAGAGGATCTTACGAGTGTTACGCTGGCTCAGATTATTTTTGAGACAGAGAAAAAGAAAAACTTCATGCCCCTAAGCTTACTGCGAGGTTTGATTCAGGAAAGTGGTCAAAGCATTGGTGACTTTGCTCGTGGCCAGGTGGAAACGGTCCAAACACGTGCCACAGAAATTCGTGATACAGCGCAAGCCAGGGCCACGGATATAAGTGACTCGGTGACAAAACTTACATCGAGTATTGGGGATACGGTGACTCGTGTGATTAAAAAAGGCGAAGACGGGGAAGAGGTAATAGAGGTAGAGGGTGAAACGGCCGTGTCAGCGTCGGCTCCTCAATCTGTCAAGGAGATGCTTAGCTCTTCTCAGAAGGCCATTGAGGATATTCAAAAGTCGGTTGAAGCTAGAATTCAGGAAGGTATTGGAACTGTCTCTGGCAACGTGAGTCGGGAGGTGGAAGACATCTTGCATCGTCTAGGGAGCCTAAAATCGAAGTTTCGAAAATAGTCTTGTTTTAGGCGTTTTCATCGCCGCAAACTTCATGCATAAGAACGGTACTGTAGGTTTGCATGAAGAAATTTTTCGTGTCCATTTTGCTGGTTCTGGGATTGCCATTGTTGGGGGCTTTAGCCTGGATCTATGGTGGCTGGTCTGAATTGCATCGGCGCTCCTATTCCGATTTATCCCCTGAACAGTTTCATCGGTTTCAGGTTCCAAAGGGAATACATTTGGGGGATGTGATCATCTCTCTTGGGGGGGAACGGACGGAATCGGATTTGTTCTTAATGATTCGACTGGCTCGTTTTAGTCGCATTTCTCAAATCAAAGCAGGATTTTATCAGCTTAGTGAATCTGGGTCGTTGCACGAACATCTAACAAAGATATCTCAAGGGAAAGTAGCTCAAGGGAAACTAACGGTCGTTGAGGGATGGAATCGCTGGCAAGTTAGGGAAGCGTGGGAGCGTGATGGTTGGCTTGAGGCCAAAGAGTTCGATCGACTTTGTGATGATACAGAATTGCTCGAAGAATTTCAGTTGCCTGGGAAGGATTGCGAAGGTTTTCTATTTCCGGAGACCTATTTGTTTTCTTACGGAATTGCCCCTAAGGAAATTTTTCGGGCCCTTTATGGGAAATACAAGGCTGTATTAAGCGTAGTATCTACGGAGGCAGGAACCTTTGGCCCCTTAAATTTGAGTGAACTCGAATTTGTTACTTTGGCGTCTATTATCGAGAAGGAGACCGGTCAAGCGAAAGAAAGACCTAGAATTGCATGTGTTTTTTATAATAGGCTACGCTCCAAGCCTCCGTGGCGCTTAGAGACGGATCCCACGGTTATCTATGCAGCTCGATTAAGTGATCCCGAATTTGATGGGAATCTGAAGGGCTACCATCTTCGAAAAATGAATCATCCCTATAACACGTATCTAAATAAAGGCTTACCACCAGGCCCCATTGCCAATGTGAGTTTGGACGCGATGCAGGCAGTTATAACCCCAGAAAAGTGCGGAGATTTCTTTTTTGTCTCAAAAAATAACGGGGAGCATATCTTTTGCCCTACCCTTAGTTGCCATAACCGTGCCGTCCAGCGGTGGCAGGTCAATTATTTTCGTCGGAAAAAGAAGAATCTCTAAAGCAAGCTGTCAATAAGCCAAGTTAATTCCTGATTTAGATCCGAATACTGGCTGCGAAAGATCTGGTATTGTAATGCACCCCTCTGATCGAGAATCACAAGGGTTGGAAGCTCCATGGTCAGTCCGAAGTGTTTCGTAAATTTAGAGAAATTTAGAGAAAGTACGGGATCTGTAAAGATATCAAAATTGAGTTCAAATCGTTTTGTAAACTCGTCGTAGGGTTCTTTTTCACGTTCTACAGCAGTCCTGACACCGACCAGTTGTATTTCTTTTTGCTTGTTTCCCAGCTGTTTTTGAAACTCTATGAGTTTTGGTAATTCATCCTGGCAGTGGGGGCACCAAGTTGCAAAAAAGACCAAGGCGGTGACTTTGTTCGTTTTTTGTAGATTCAACGTTTTTTCGTTTAGTCCGGATGAGTCCGTCAGTTCGAGACTCGGAGCCGTAGCTCCCCGAATACGTGTTTGAAGCAGCCGCGCCTTTCGAGTCTCGTCGAGTTTTTGCTGTAGGCTTTGTGTTAGAGGCACACAACGATTTAAATGTTCAATAACTTTTGGGTAACGTGGATGTGCTAAATAGAGCTTTTTTGCCAGGGCACATGCGCTTTCAGTCTGTCCGGCTGAGGCCGCAATGTCCATGGCATAACCAAACAGCTCCGGCTGAGAGAAAATATCGCTTTTCTTGAGTGTGGGTTGGATAAGTTCGTGGGCTTCTTGGAATTTGGAATCTTGGAAGAAGAGAAGGGCTTCAATTGTGTCTAAGGTGGTTTTAAAGGCGAGGGGAAGGCCCGGACGAAGGTCTAGAACGCATTGTTGGACGAGTTCGGGAGCCACTCCTGCAAAAGCAAAGTCTTGACACATTAACAAGACTTCTACGAGCTTTGTATCGCTTGAGAATCGAGGTTGTAGGAGGAGGTTTTCGATGTAGGGTCTTGGTTTTCGATTTATCTTTAAATGATCTCGATACAGCTGTCGAAGGCGGCGATAAGCTTGTAGGCCCACCCTTTCACTTTCTGCTTCACGGAGAAACTGAGTTAGGATACTCATTTGTTGCGTAGAATTGGTCACATCTCGTAGTCTGGTTTCTAATTTCTGGGTGTCATTAAGGATGGGAACACCAACGATGATTTGTTGGGTTTGATCAACGAGTCTGGTGATGCGCCAGGAGGTCAGAGCGGCTTGTCCCACCACCCTTGGTGAGTATTTTTTTAGGGTTGCCCCGGAAATTCCGTCGATCAGCACATTTGGGTGGCTGATTGTTTTAAAGAAAGCTGTTTGCTCTCGAACGACTCGATGAAGATTCTCTAGGTCGTTTTGGGTGAAGGCAGTGTTTCCCCATTTCTTGAGTGGGGCTTCGGAGAATATTTGGACGAGTTCAGGTTTGTCATTGAAAGCGAGACTGACGGTTATAGGGCTACAAGGGCAGTCTTTATCTGGGCTAATTGGACCTACGACATCTCGAATATAACCCAATTTTTCCCCATTCATTCCCGAGACTACAACATAGGAGCTATTTCTCTTATCGAGTTTAGAGAGCCACTTTTTGGGGATGTTTTTGATTTCAAACCTGTGGGCATCTGGAAAGACCTGGCGGTAGTAATTTTGGAGGGGTTGGGACACTCCGAGATTCGTTGATGGTCTTGATTCCTTAGGGGCTGAGCTGGGTGGCTGGGGACTAGAGCCGGGTCTACATTGACAAGCAACAGCCATAATTCCTACCAGGAAAATGATTGAGGGCGAATTACCGGTGGATCGGTTAGGGGCTTTCAGGAGCTTTGCTCTAGACATGATATTTATGGCCTTTGCCGTTTGACTCATTGATTTTTCAATTGCTCTGCCTAACTTTTTTGGACGTTACCATGGAAGTCATTTTCTAGATATTCAAGTATTTTCAGGATGTCTTGGTAATTTATGGTGCCCATGTTAACTCTTTCACTTTAGATAATGCAGCCTTCTGAGTCATGGCTAAAGCTTGGAACAAACAAATAGAGGCTCAATTTGGAAACCATCCATGGAGAAAGTTTATTTCAAGAATTCACGGGGTGAGCGTCTTTCTGGCCTTCTTCAAGGAGATCCCGAGATCGCTCCATTAACCGTCATATGTTGCCATGGCATGTTGTCGAGCAAAGATTCCGCCAAGCTTCAAGAATTTCAAGAACATATGGTATCTGGAAACCTTGCCGTGCTCCGATTTGATTTTTCTGGTCGAGGAGAGTCCGAAGGCGAGCTATTTGATCTATGCTATTCCAATCAAATAGAAGATCTTCGGGCCGCCTGCGATTGGCTTGAGGAACATGGGGCCCAGCGGTTTGGTTTTTATGGGTCTAGCATGGGTGGGACGGTGGCTCTGCTCACGGCAGCGCGCCAGGGAGGAATAGTCTGTGCGGCTACCACGGCGGCCGTGGCTTACCCGGCCAGAATCGAGGAGAGGTATCCCGACGAAACCGAAAAATGGAGGGAGCGTGGTTATTTCGAATTCGAGGAAGGGAGAATTGGTTCCCAATTTATCGACGATGCTAGTTTGTATTCGGTGATTTCTTCCGTTCGGACTTTGAATATTCCGCTTCTGATAACACATGGTACCAAGGATCTGGTGGTACCGGTGGCGGATGCGGATGACATTGCTGCTGCTGCACGGCGGGTGTCGATTGAGTTATTTGATGGAGCAGATCATCGTTTTAGCGAGCTAGCCCACCGACATGCCCTCGTTCGGCAGCTAGTGGAGTTTTTTGATATGCATGCAAAAATGGCGGAAGAGGGGTAAGGTCTGGGCAGACCTGTTGGCGTTACAATCTACTGAGTCTCGGAACGCGCATTTGTAGTACTCACTGGAGGCTGAAAAGAATGTTGAAATTCAAGCCACAATATAAAGAGAAACCTTGGGGTGGGCGACGTTTCCAAGAAAAATTTGGAAGAGAGCTCCCAAGCGACGCTCCTTTTGGTGAATCTTGGGAATTGGTGGACATGGAGGGAGGTCAGAGTATTGTCACGGATGGAGAGCACGCGGGTAAACCCATCGGGGAGCTCTGGCGAGCAGGTATTGTGGGTGGAAGAGGGGAAGGGGCCTTTCCATTTGGACTTAAGTGGCTAGATACAACCGATTACCTTTCTGTCCAGGTCCATCCCGATGAAGAATTTTGTAATAACACTCTTTTGGGAGCGCCAAAAACAGAGGCGTGGTTGATTACGCACGTTGAGCCGAAGTCGAAACTGCTAATCGGGAATTATCCTGGCTTGGATGCCCATCTTCTAAAGCAAGCGGTGGAACGAAGGACAGTTCGGAAATGGATGTACGAAGCGGGTCCTAGGCAGGGGGAGATTTACCTTGTGGAGGCAGGAACAATGCATGCAATTGGTGGAGGTTTCTTGATGTTGGAGGTTCAACAGCCCTCCGATACCACCTTCCGTATTTTTGATTGGGAGAGGCCCGGCCTCGATGGTAAACCCAGAGAATTGCATCTGGATGAAGCTGCAGCATGTGTTCGGTACAACCGATTCGATTTACCTCAACCGTACCGAGACAAAGTTGTTGGACCGTGCTTTCAAATGGAGTTGAAGCCCATGGGGAGTGCAGTGCCCGACGCAGGGCTGAGGGTATTGGTGGCCCATGAAGGAAATAGCCGACTGCTTATAGATGGTTCTCCCGTGACCTTAATGTATGGTGATGTAGCGGTTTTAGAGGCCTCGGAGTCAGTGGTTTCTGTGGGGCTGGGGTCATGTATGCTCATTACGGAACCCGCGAATTGACATTATTCATAGGATCACGCAAAACCGAGGCGTAACTATTGGACGATCAACATTCTTAGAATAATTTGATTGTTATCCCGATTTTAGTGTGAAAATAGAATCCTAGTAATCCGGCGAGCCCTACCTTGGGCTCTATTTATTGCTGGACGTCGCGTTAATGCCAACGATTAGGTTGAGAACTCTTCTTAACGACGGTATTTCACGTATGGTTCGTAAAAGAACGGGTCAACGAGCCCATGAATACAAAGAAAGGCGTCCGAACATGTTTGGACGTGCTACGGTAAGCCAATGCTCCACAAAGTTTCAGAAGTTGTCATGCGCTATGAGGAGTTGACTCGTCAACTTTCAGATCCCGATGTTTTACGGGATCAAGAAAACTTTAAAAATGTTGCCAAGGAACATCGTGATTTAGAGAAAATCGTAGATGCTTATAAAGAGTATGAAGGCACGCTGAAACAAATTGAAGACAATCACTTCCTGATCGATGAAGGGGAAGATCCCGAATTGGTCGAGATGGCAAAGGAAGAGCTTTCTGAATTGGGAGAAGCCAAGGAGAACTTGGAAGAGGTTATCACCCTATTGTTGCTTCCTAAAGATCCCAATGATTCCAAGAATGTCATTGTGGAGATCCGGGCAGGCACAGGTGGTGATGAAGCAGCACTCTTTGCGGGTGATCTCTTCAGGATGTATTCGCGTTTTGCTGAAAAAAGAAATTGGAGCATAGAAATTCTGTCGAAATCTGAGGGGTCCCAAGGGGGACTCAAAGAAATCATTGGCCTCGTGCAGGGAAGCGATGTCTTTTCGCATATGAAATACGAGTCTGGGGTTCATCGGGTCCAGAGGGTACCGGCAACCGAGTCTCAGGGACGCATTCATACTTCAGCCTGCACGGTCGCGGTTCTACCAGAGGCAGAAGAGGTTGAGGTGGATCTTAAGGAAACTGATTTGAGAATAGACGTTTATCGTTCTAGTGGTCCCGGTGGTCAGTCGGTGAATACCACAGACTCTGCCGTAAGAATCACCCATTTACCCACGGGACTGGTGGTGACATGCCAAGATGAGAAAAGTCAGCACAAAAACCGCGCCAAGGCCCTGAAGGTTTTGAGCTCTCGACTTTTAGATAAAATTCAGCAAGAAGAAGAGAGCAAGCGAGCTGCGGAGCGTAAGGGAATGGTTCGAACTGGGGACCGATCTGAAAAGATTCGAACGTATAATTTTCCCCAGGACAGAGTAACCGATCATCGAATTGGATTAACATTGCACAATCTGTCGGGTGTTATGCAGGGTGAGCTTGATGATGTCGTGGTTGCCCTGCAAACTCATTATCAAACAGAGCAACTGAAGGGGCTCGGGGAAAACTAATCTCTCGATGCCATGGTCTAGAATTCAAAATATTACGGCAGGTCGTGAGTTTCTTTCTAGAACATTGGCCTCCGTAGAGCCGGATACCGCGACTCTGGAGGCGGATATCTTCTTAGAGCATGTTGTTGGTTGCGATAGAACCTTTCTTTTAACCCACGGTGAGACGCTTCTCACTTCTGAGCAAAAGACGACTCTCGCCGCGTTTCTAGACCGGCGTTTAAAGCATGAGCCGGTGGCTTATATCATTGGAGAATGGGACTTTTACGGGCGGACATTCTATGTGGATCCGAATGTTTTGGTGCCACGCCCCGAAACAGAACACCTCGTCGATTTTGGGATAACAAGAGTTCGTGCCGCGCCGAAAAGAAGTGTGAAAGTTTTGGAAATGGGATTGGGCAGTGGTTGTGTCAGTATTACATTACTTCTGGAATGTGCGTGGCTATGTGTAGATTCTTCAGAAATCTCAGATCAGGCTCTTGGGGTGGCGCGTAAGAATGCGCAGAAACATGGGGTTTTGGAGCGAATGCGAATCTTTAAGGGCGACTTGTTTGAGGCTTTAGAAGCAAACTCGAAATACGATTTGATCATCATGAATCCCCCCTATGTAGAAGAGTCTTACAAAGAACAAATGCAAAAAGACGTCTTGCATTTCGAGCCACATCAAGCACTATTCTCAGGTGAAGATGGCCTGGATCTTATTAGGCGACTTATTGAGCAAGCACCAACTTGGTTGAATCAAGATGGTGTTTTGGCTTTCGAATTTGGATTCGGTCAGCGAAAAGCCCTAGAAGAGTTGGGCCACGAGCGAGGTCACGAACTTCATTTTATTCGGGATTTGCAGCATCATGACCGAATTTGTTGGATGACTTTTGCATGAGCAGCTCTCTTTCTTTTCTCGTGCTCACGATGATTGGCTTACCGGAATTGGTCAATCTTAAAGAGGTAGACCCTCGGGTTGAGCTGGATATTCGCTATGCGACCAAAGACAACTTCACCCACCAGCAACTCTATGAGGTGGCGAAGTGTTATTTGCGTCCAGTCGTTGCGAAAATGGTTCGAAAGTCCCAGGACTATTTGGAACGGACCGCCCCAGGAAAGAGATTATTGGTCAAAGATTGTTACCGTCCCGTATCGGTACAAAAAAGAATGTGGAAGGTTGTGAGGGGAACACCGATGGCACGCTACGTGGCGAACCCGAATCGTGGTGGAGGTTCTGTCCATAGCTTTGGTGCGGCTGTCGATGTTTCACTGATCGACGGAAATGGTCAAGAGCTTGATTTTGGGACCCCCTATGACCACCTGGATAAACTTTCACAACCAAGATTCGAAGTCGATTTCCTAAAGAAAGGAAAACTCAAACAATCTCAGCTTGATAATCGTCGGCTTTTGCGCGCTGCCATGTGTGAGGGAGGGGGATTTAGGATGATTTCTAATGAATGGTGGCATTTCGATGCTTTTCGCGGGCGAGCTCTTCGCAAAAAATACATGCCATTGGACATTTCTTTCTCAGTTTTAGGTCGTCGTAAATAGGGGCCTAATAGGATCTTGCTTCTGTCCTTGTATGCCCCTTACAATTAACTCAACTGGCTATTTCTACGACCCTTCTTTGGAGAGGCTAGGTTGGGGATTTTCGACGATGCCGGATTCCTATGGAAAGATAGCCCGGCTCTTTGAGCCGGGCGCAGAGGGGACTCTCCAAGCCTACCTCCAGCTTCTTCACCCGGTTGACTTGGCCGAACTATTCCGCTTCGTTGATCGGCAAAAATGGCCGGCCATTATTGAGGCTCTGAGTCCAGAACGATTCGCCGACGCTCTTTCCCATCTGGATGAGGGTATTGTTGAGGAACTGGGTCTTTTCGTTGCTCCTACGGTACTTGCTGAAGCGATTGAAGAATTAGAAACCGATGATGCCGCCGACATCCTTGGGGAATTACCCGAAGCGAAAGCTGAGCAGGTACTAGCGAACCTAGATGCTGAAGACAGAGATGATATCACGATTCTACTTGCCTATCCGCAAGACAGTGCGGGTGGGATTATGCAAACAGAGTTTTGCGGCGTTCGTGATGGCTTGTATGTGACGGATGCGATTGATTCCGTGAGAGAGGCACGAGAGAAAATAAAGGATATCCACGAGGTTTATTTGGTCGATAGTGATGGTCGACTTAAGGGGGCGGTGCGCTTGGTGGATTTGGTGTTAAGTGATGGGGAAACCGCATTGGGAGAGATCAGTCATCCTGTTGATCAACAGGTTCCCGTGGATATGGATCAGGAAGAAGTTGCTCGTCTTTTTGGAAAATACGATTTAGCATCCATTCCCGTCGTGAATCAAACCGAGGTGATGGTGGGTCGGATTACTTTTGATGATATTCACGATGTTGTCTTAGAAGAAGCCACTGAAGATGTCATGGCGATGGCGGGTGCTTCAGGGGAAGAGCTTGTCTATGGGAATGATTTTCTTCGGATTGCTCTTTTTCGTCTTCCTTGGTTGATTTCCAGCTTATTCGGTTCGTTGATAACGACCTTATTGGTTCCTCTTTTTACGAAGATTCCCGGAGACACTATTATTTTGGCTTCCTTTGTTCCGGTCGTCATGGCGATGACGGGGAATGTCGGTTCCCAAACTGCGATGATTATTACCCGAGGTTTTGCAATCAACAAGGTTTCTCTTGTGGATCTTTGGCGCAATATCAGACGTGAGATGACTGTCGGGCTTATTATGGGAATTGCTGCGGGGAGTTTGGTGGGGATTTTTTCCTTGTGGACCCATGGTAGTCAACTTTTAGGATACGCTCTTTCGGCTTCTATGATTTCTTCGATGTGTATTGCTGCCGGGGTTGGAGTGATGGCACCTGCTCTCTTTAAGAAGATCGGCATAGATCCAGCGATCGCTGCGGGGCCTCTCGTTACGACGGGGTGCGATGTTTTGGGGGTGGGGATTTATTTAGGGGTCGCCATTATGGTTATTACTCAATAACTCTATTGTTCGATGCTCGATTGTTTCAATGGTTCAATTGCGGCAGCTCCACCGTGTTTCCTTAGCAAACTTCGACCCGCATCCATTCCAACTCCCCGACCGGAAAAATCTATTATTTTTTCTGTTAATGAAGTAAATTCACGCCGCAAAACATTTCTACGTGAAGTTTTCTCCAAGTTGCAAGAATCTCATCTATTCGTTGGGTTTAACGAACCAAATCTGTGCGCCGATCTCCTCATCTTTTCCGTTAGAATCTCGCAACGATTCTGTGGTTAAAATAAAAGTAGGTGTGTCCTTACTCGTCTCTGTATTACAGGACCAGGGCAATGAATTTAATACCATTGATGTTGGGCATATTGATATCTGTAATGGGCAGATCATATCGTTTCTCTTTTGCTACTTTTTTTGGGGCTTTAACACCGTCCTTCGCCGTTTCCACTTCAAAGCCAGCGCCTCCCAATAGCTCGTTCAATCAGTTCCGTATCTGAGAGCAATCATCGCGGATTAGAATTTCCTTACCTATCTTGATCGCTCCAAACCTTGAATTAGTTCGTGCATAGAGAATAAGTTCCACATGACCGTCCCACGGGTTTCAAGGGGACCACTGCTCTAAGAAGTCTGTGGGGGAACTGGACTCGATGGCAAACCGCTTGCACGAGCTATTGCGTGTGACTGGATTGGGTTGTGTGAAGAAGTCGAAGCGGATGAAAAAAGACGAAGATTTATAGGGCTTGCCGAGGCATCAGACTTGCTAAGCTAGGCTGAGCCCAGAATGCTTGGTGGGGAAGATACGTCAAACCAGTGGCGCATATTTGTTGGTGACAGCGCTCCCCGGTGGTTGGCATTAGAAGGGTCGCCACGAGGAGAAGACGACCTATTGGCTCAGAGCCGAGTAGCATCCAATGGGACGATATTGAGATGTTTCTATGAGCGCTTTGCATAGGTAGCAACGGTTACTCGGTATTCTTAAGTAAACCCTCGGTGTCTTTTCGTTTCGCCTAGAAAGTGGGTAAGAGTAAGTTGGTCAATGTTTTTATCTATGTTAGAAGTACGCCATGACGAAGGTAAAATTAACAGAGCTTGTTTCGTCCGCAGGTTGAGCGGCTAAGCTCAGCCCAACGGTGTTGGGACAAGTATTATCAGGGTTGCCGATTCCCTCTGATGCTCGGATACTCACAAAGTTTGATCAGGCCGAGGATGCAGCGGTGTATCAAATCTCCGAAGAGCGGGCTCTGGTGAGCACTATGGATGTGATCACTCCCCTGGTTGATGATCCGCTTTCGTTTGGCCGGATTGCGGCGTCAAATTCAATTTCCGACGTATTTGCCATGGGGGCGAGGCCCCTGCTTAGTTTGAGTTTTCTAGCAACGCCAAAGGGAATGGAACCTTTGATTGCACGGGATATTTTGGCAGGTGGGGGAGAATTGGCCCTTAGCGTCGGCTCGCCTATTTTGGGCGGACACAGTGTAGAAACCGAGGAATTACTCTTTGGGCTCGCGGTGATTGGGGAGGTGCATCCCAAAGAACTTTGGACAAACGATAAATTACGACCAGGTTTAGAGCTGATCCTGACGAAGCCCTTGGGCACCGGCACATTGACCACCATGCTTAAACGGACCGGCCAGGATGTGTCTCTGATTGCGGAAGCAATTGAGGGCATGGAGCAGACCCATGCTGAAGTGCTACCCACCCTGCGTAAATTTGGCGCCATAACCGCCACTGATGTAACCGGTTTCGGGTTTTTGGGGCACGCTGCTGAAATGGCGCATGCCTCCGGGGTGGGACTTGAGATTTGTGTTTCAGACCTGCCAGAATACGCTGGCGCTAAGAGGAGTTTGGATGACGGGTTTGTGACCCGAGGTAACGAGAGAAACCTTACCTATGTGGAGTCGATGGTGGGGGCTATTGAAGGAGAAGTCGATCCCCTACTTTTGGATCCACAAACAGCGGGTGGACTTTTGGTGGCAATAACGCCCGAAAGTCTAGCGCCTTGCTTAAACGAGCTTCGTGGTAAGGGATTCACAAAGATTGCCCGCGTCGGACGGGTTCGCCAAGGAGCGGGAATTACGCTTCTTTCATGATCGCCGCGCAGGTTTTGGAGTATGGTTTGGGAAACAACGACGTAAACCCCGGTCAACACCTACTAAGGAACTGGGGCGCCGAAAGGTACGTAATTCAGAAAATTACTTCAGGGCATATCAATTGTACCTTCCTACTGACAGGCCCTCACGATTCGATGATCCTTCAGAGGGTACATCCTGTGTTTGGTGAGGAAGTTCACCAGGATATCTATCATTTAAGCCGGATTCTTCGGCAGGCAGGCATTAGGTGTCCAGAAATAATCAAAACGATGGAGGGAACACTTTTTGTTCGGGATGATGAGGGTGCTATTTGGCGAGCACTCACCCACCTTTCAGGGGAGACTCTCACTCAATTAGAGTCTCCGACTACAGCAAGGGAGGCCGGTGCCTTATTGGGACGATTTCATGCTGCTTTATGGGATACAGACTATGAGCTTAAGCATTGTCGCCCTGGTGTTCATGATACTCCGCGCCACGTTAATAAGTTAGTCAATGTCTTGGCATCCAGCCAGAGCCACCCATTTTACCCTCGGGTTGACGCATTGGCTACCCGGGTCCAGGCTCACCTAGCCAATCTTGATTCTATTCAGGGCTTGCCCAGCCGTTTTGTTCACGGCGATCCGAAGATTACGAATTTTCTTTTTGATAAAAAGGGTCGTGCGTCTGCAATGATAGATCTAGATACCATGGGAAAAATGCCCCTTGTTGCCGAGTTGGGGGATACATTTCGCTCCTGGTGTAACTTGGCCCATGAAGACTCCGTGGGTGCGAACTTCTCGATGGTGCATTTTAGAGAAGGGATGTACGGTTATTGTTCTCAAATGTCGGAACACATGACATCGAGCGAGCTGAATTTAATTTACGATGGCATTCTCACAATCACCCTCGAACTTACAGTTCGTTTCCTCACCGATACTTTAGAGGAGTCCTATTTTGCTTGGGACAGCGTTCAATACCGGCGTTCATCGGAGCATCAGTGGTACCGCGCACAGGGGCAACACGCCCTGGCCCTCTCCATTATGAGCCATGAGCGGAGTCTCAAGGAAATTGTCGGTCATTTTCAATCATAGATGAGCGCAGCTTCTCTTCCTCTTTGATATTGGTTGGTGCCCTGCTGAGCCAGTTGATAGATCACTTCGAAACTCCCGCCCCGATCAATTTCTTCTCGAACCTGTTGAATACCCGTAAGAAGATCTATGGCAGGGACGTCATTCCTGAATTCGTATGTTTCTGTCCGCCATTGAAAACTTTCCGGATAGAGCGTCTTGGCCGCCCACAGAACAGCTAGGCCAGTTTCGTAGGAGCTGAATTTCTCTCGATTTGTAACGTGTAGTTGAAGCCCCCCGCAGGATTTATGGGCATGTTTTTGGAAAGTAGGTTCAAACACAACCGGCCGAAATACGACCCCCGGTAGGTCGAGTGTGGTGAGCTTTTCGGCGAGGTGGTAGCCATTGATAAAGGGGGCTCCGAAGAGTTCAAAGGGTTTCGTTGTTCCTCGTCCTTCCGATAGATTGGTGCCTTCAAGTAGACACATTCCAGGATAAACCACCGCAGTATCGATGGTGGGCATATTTGGGGATGGCATAACCCATGGGAGTAGGGTTTCTTCAAAATAATGCTCACGACTCCATCCTTCACAAGGGATTATTTCCAATTCACAATCTAAAGCAAATGAATCACGATACAGGTTGGCCAATTCCCCAACCGTCATCCCATGTCTTTGGGGGATGGGGTAGAGAGCACAAAAATTTTCCAGTCCTGGCTCGAGTCCGCCCCCTTCAACTTTCATTCCGCCTATGGGATTAGGGCGATCCAAGACAAGCAAGCGGATGCCAAGCTCTCCCGCCTTTTGCATGGCTAAGGCCATGGTAGCCCCATAGGTATAATAGCGGGCACCCACGTCTTGAATATCGAATACCAAAGCGTCTACATTTTCAAGATCCTTGGAAGTGGGGCTCAAGGATTCAAATGTTGGGCCGTATAAACTAATGACCGGCAATCCTGTTTGGGGATCGTTATTGCCGTCGACCGTAACCATATCTTGTGCAGCTCCTCGAATGCCATGCTCGGGGCCAAAGAGGGTGGTTAGGTTAATTTCTGAGCTTGAAAGGAAGGCATCGGCTGCGTGGACATAATTGGAGGTGAGTGTGGTCGGATTTGCGATGAGCCCGACCCGTGTGGTTGAGTTGATGTACTGAGTGGGATTATTCAAGAAGATGTCTAAACCTAAGTGCATATTTCTCATCTTTCACACTATTGGCATGATTTCTAGTTGGCTGAGTGGTCTCTTGCGGTAGAGAATAACGGTAGGCTATGGTAGCTGCGCCCTAGGAGAGATGAATTTGAAAGACCGTCGTTCGCCGAAGCGGAGGAAACCAGCGTCCAAGGAGGGCAAAGAAGGTCGTGTTGTGGAAACAGTGGGTCGGCGTGTACGGGTTAGAGACCAGGTTGGTGATCGAATTTGTTTCTTGTCTGGTCATCGGGCCGTTATCAATGACCGTGTTTGGTGGACTGATGCTCCGGGTACCGGAGGAAAAATAACGGGGGTTATTGAACGAGAGAATCTTCTTCGCCGCCTTGACGTGAACGGAAGGGAGCGCCTTTTAGCTTCTAATTTGGCGGGAATGGTTGTTGTGGTTACACCCAAGCGGCCGGATTTTAACGGTGCTCTCATCGATCGCTACCTTGTGGCAGCCAGTATGTGTGGCATTCCAGCCGTGATTTGCTTGAACAAAGTCGATTTAGAGATTGGCCCTGGCGTCGCAGAAGACCTACGGAGTCGTAGCGAACAAGGGTTTACGGTCCTACATACGAGTACGAAAACCCAAGAAGGTTTGGATGCGCTCAAAACCTTCTTGAGTGAAGAATCTAAACCGGGGCATCCTTTTGTTCTGGTCGGCTTGTCGGGTGTGGGAAAAACGTCCCTCGTTTCCGCACTATTACCGGAACAAGATGTCGGACCAGTGGGTGAACTTTCTGAGCATTGGGAACAGGGTAGACATACGACCACACATTCGAGAATTTTCGAGTTGTCCGATGGTGGGGAACTCTGTGACTCTCCGGGGATTAGAACTTTTTCACCCAGTGGGCTCTCGCCCGCCGATGTAAAGCAGCATTTTCCAGGTATGGGTGAACTTTGTTGCCAATTTCGCGATTGCTTGCATCAAGTGGGGCAACTAGGCTGTGAGGCTGACAAAGTAATTAGGCCCAGTACGCTTTCGGCCTACCGGCGACTTTTGGATTTTGTTACCAGCCACGATCGCCGAGTCACCCGGTCCTAGGGGCGAAAACCTTCGAGGCTTTGAATGTTTGGGAGGCCATGCTGTTGTTTGGCTACTGCCGAATTCTATTCATACCGGAAGCGCGAGACAATCTGACTGAGTTCAACTGAAGTTTCTCGCAATTGGAGAATAGATCCTCTCGCCTGTTGCGCCGCATCTCCCGAATTTTTTGCCAGCCGGGCCACATCCTCCATGGTGTGAGCGATAGATGAACTTGCGCCGGCAGCGTCTTGGACACTTTGTGACATCACGCCCATGGTTGCACTTTGCTCTTCGACAGCAGCGGCGATGCTTCCCTGAAGGTCATTAATATTTTGCATTGTTTCGCTAATGGTGTTGATCGCTTTAACCGCTCCTTCGGAGTCGCCCTGGATGGCTCGGATTCGCTTACCGATCTCCTCTGTCGATTTGGCGGTTTCTACTGCGAGATCCTTCACCTCAGACGCGACAACGGCAAAACCCTTTCCAGCATCACCGGCCCTTGCAGCTTCGATGGTAGCGTTCAGGGCCAAGAGGTTGGTCTGCCCCGCGATCTTCGTGATGACCTCGATGATCTTACCGATGTCCTCACTGCTCTTTCCAAGTGTTCCGATAGTGGTGCTGGCTTCGCCAACCATTGAAACCCCACCACTGGCTACCCCGGCTGCTCGATGGGCGTTTTCTGCTATTTCGTTCACCGACAAACGCATTTCATCCACCGCTCGCGCGGAATCTTCTGTACTCAGACTCACTTGGGTCGCAGCTTGGGCTACATTTCCAACTTTGTCGTTTGTTTCTTGGGCGCTGGAAGCCATGCTACCGGCCTTCGTATTCAAGTTGGATGATGCCTGATCCAGTGCATTGACGGTGTCGCCAAGCCTCTTGATGATTGCCTGCATGCTCTCAAGAAATGAGTTTAGCCAGGTTCCCAGTTCTGCGATTTCATCGACCCCTACAACGTCGATGCGCTGGGTTAAATCACCGTCACCTTCAGCAATATCTCTCATACGATCGGCTAGGTTTTTAATAGAAGCGCCGATTTTACTGGCAAATAGAACACTGAACGCAATTCCGACGAACAGTACTACGAGGCCGGTAAAGCTGAGGGCCGCTAACATTTCCCCCAGTTCGGCATTTGCGATATCCCTTGTTGTTTGGAGTTGGTCTTCGAGGATAGATTTATCAAGACCATAGGCAATGAGCCCTAAGGGCTCATCCTCGTCGAAGATGGGGACTGCGACTTCGAGAATAGGTCTTTTGTTAAATTCAAGGTCTCGTATGGACTCTTTTTCAAGGTTAAGGTCGCTCAGCCCCAACAGGGCCTTAATCTCAGTCTCACTGTGGGATGCTAGTTCGGGATCGGCGGTGGAGAAGCCCAGTAAAAGTTCGTTTTCTTGCATGACGTAACCGTAAACCAAGTTTTCATCGTTGGAGATCGTTTTTTCGATCAGTTCCTCAGTGGCCGAGAACGAGTTGTCCAGCAAGGCAGGTTTGAGTGCAAAGGCTTGGTTTTGGGTTAATAGGTCAGCTTTAGCTCTTAACTGCTTGTGGAAATCTACTTCCATCCTCTCTAGCATATCCTTTGTGGAGTCACGCTGTAGTAGCATTACGATACTGAGCGACAAAATGAGACTAATGAGTAAAAGACTTGAAGCGGCGAGAGCGATTTTCATCTTGATGGACAACTTGTGCATGAGATGTAACGGTCCCCACCCAGTTAGAGATCTCAGCAACTAGCCTATGGTATCGCGGGGGGGGGATGCTAGCTATAATTCACTCAAGCTGGTGTTTCCTAGAAAAACTCCAAGCTACCAGTATCGAGTTCTTCGTGATCATGCTCTCGAGAGTACGAGTAATCCAGGACTCCGTATGGTGAAAGGTATAACCCACATGGAAAGTTTATGCCAGAGCCCAGGTGAGATGCAGCCAGAAAGATGTTCAATGAGTGGTTCAGGGTTTGGTGATGCTTAATCGCATCTCGACTGAGGATATCTGGGGCAGACACCCCTAAGTGAAGGTACTTTTTTCCGAGTTCTCGTTTTAGAAACCCCACGACGAGGTTCGTTCGTTCTAGAAAGAATCCGTTGACGAGTTCATCCACAGACTCTTCCCCTCCGCCATGTCCGATAAGATTGGTTACGTAATGGTGGGTCGGCTTGTCGTGGTTGAAATGAATGGTGGCGAAAGCCCGAAAGTTAAACGCGCATAGGCAGGACATCATCAGGTGACTGGATTGCTTCCAAAGGTCCGGTTCTCCCTCTTCAATCGACCATCCTTCTGTTTCTTGATTGAGCGCTTCTTCCACCGAATGTTCGAACAGATTTGTAAAGCCTGTCTCGGCGGCAGGGGTTACTTCTCCACCCTCCACATTTTCATGCGCGAAGTTGATGCTTGATTTTACCAAGGACTTCATCGATAGAATTTCTCACTTCTGCTTCTGAGAAGCTATTTGAGTTCAATTGGTCGAGCAAACGACTAAGATCCTCGAGGGCCAGTTTTAGATTGTTGACCATGTTGAGAACCATTCGACTGCCGGCCTGGGTGTCTTGGAAGGTCGAAGTAATAAGGAGGTCATTACGATTCAGTTCATCAGAATGAATGGCGGAAAGCTTACCAACTTCGAGACTTAATTCCTTAAATTCTCCGGCAACCACAGCAAATCCTCGACCAGCTTCTCCGGATCTCGCAGCTTCGATACTGGCATTGAGTGCCAACATAACTGTTCGATTTCCCATAGAGGCAAATTCGCGGCTTAGGCGAGTCATCTCAGCCAGGCTTGCCTTTACTTCGGCTAGGCCATCGTACCAGCGCTCAAAGGTTTTAACGAGGGCGAGAAGCTGGTTTACTTCTTCGAGGGCATCTCCCAAAAGGTTGTTTGCCTTATGACCATCAAACGCACTTGAGTTTTGGTTGAGGGAGAGCGTAAGTGTATCACGGAGACCTTCTAATTCTGAGGATGTCTGTTGCTGAATGTTGGTTAGTTTTGACTTGTTTGTGGATACCTTCTGATTGAGATTCTCTTGGTTATGCGTAGCACTTTCGATTTCGCCTTGTTGCTCACGAACGCGTTTCTGATTTGATTCGAGATGACTTTGCATCTGGGCAATTTGTACCTGATGTTTGTTTGATAACACCAATTTCGCTGTCAGCAAGCCACAAGCAAAACCGACCAGAATACAAGCAAGGATTGTCATTCATAGACCTGAGGTAAAACGACCATGATGTTTTCGCTTCGCCGATTCTTAGCTTTCCACCATCTTCTTGATTGGACCGAGTGCATGTTGCCCATTAAAAGGCTTTACAATCCAGCCAGAAACGCCAGCGGCCTTGCCCCTTTGTTTTAGAGCAGGACTGTTCTCGGTAGTCAGGACGATGATTTTGACGGCCTGGTTGTTTAGCTCCGATCTAATCTTTTCCGCGAGTGTTAGCCCATCCATGTTTGGCATGTTGACGTCGGTGATTACCAACTTAACAGAGCTATCGCCTCTCAATTTGTTTAGAGCGTCAACTCCATCGACAGCTGTGTCTGTATTCAAACCGTTTTTACCAAGGAAATCCTTGATTCCTTCTCGAACTACCGCAGAATCGTCAACCACTAAAATTTTTCCCATTGTAAAATCCCCGTTTTTACTTTCAATCTAAAGATACCTCTAAAGTCATACTAAATCAAAATCCGATATTAAAAGAACTCTAAAATCCCATCTTTCACTGCTTCCTGCACGACCGGTTCCTCGGGAACATCCTCTGGATCCCAGTGTGAATGAAATGATAAACGTAGATACATTTGAAACGGCTCAAATTCATTGGCTCCGTCTCGTTTGTCGCGAATGGCAAAGTCCAAGCACAGCATTGGCACGGTGGTACCAAAGCTGAGGTACCCGTCAAGATGATTTACGGTCATCGGAATTTCTGGGAAAGTTTTGTGTTCGCTATTGCCATTAGGAACATATTTATTTTTGAATGCGCCTGAGAACCGGTTCATGACCTCGCGGATCATGTCTTCGGCATAAAGTGGGGCCTTCTCGACCGTTTGTCCAAAATGAGTTCGTCCAAGTCCTACGAGATTGGCGATATCTGATGTATTTGTTTCCAGGAGCATCGCACCGGCACACCAAGTGCTTCGAATTGGCATGTATTCTAGCCGCCCACCGTACATGCGTCGGTCGGCTGAAACTAAAATGCGCTCGAGGAATGGTTCGGTATCTGAGAATTGCTCCGCCAGTATTTTGCAAAAATCATTAACGAGATTTTGAAGCAGTTTACCAGGGTAATAACGACTGAAAATATATTCTCCCAACAGGGACGTTAATTGTGGATCTGAAATCTGGTCATATTTCACGACCACAGCGGTTGGTTGCTCCGCCATGAATTCGTCGATTAATTCAGATTCGTGGGAGCGAATAAATATTGGGATTTCTCGTCTTTGTTCGTAAATTTTATGTAGGATGCTTTTTATTGCAGGAAAGGGGCCTCCGAGGAAAATGGCTCCAATTCTTAGATTGGAGCCGAGCATTTTCCAAAAGGCCTCATCCTGTCTGACCAGAAGGCCAGTAACCTTGCGTGCTCGCAAAAACTCAACCAATTCTGCACTTGAGTCCCGTTGCTTTTCAAAAGCGAGTAGTTTGGCTCCGACCTGTATATTTGAGTCCAATCCTATCTCCTACACATGATACTTATAACTTTGACAGGTTTTGAATTTAGGATCTAGGCTAGGCCAATCTTTTTCATAAAACAATGAAGGTGTTATCGATGACGGACACCCATCTCGGATTTGCGGTAAGGTAGAGCGGGCTAGCCGTACGTCGAGGTTTGCTCTACTCAAGAGTTTCTTGGTACATGTAGCTAAAATTATGTGGGATTCTAGGATACTTGTGGTGTTGGAATTGGGCCATAAGGAGATTCCGGTAGAGAGGCCCGAGGTGGGTAAATGTGTTCAAAACAGAAAAGGCCGTACAATGTCTCTCCCCACATGGCTCGATTACGAAAACAGATGTAACACATTGAAATAACTGCTCCTTGGTTCCTTTTCTTCTTTTCTATTCTTTGAAGACTAGGGATGACGATCTCTGGTACAGTTACAGTCTGTTTTTTAGCAATGCGTGCCAGACAATGTAACCGGCTGGGAA
Source organism: Myxococcota bacterium (assembly GCA_036339465.1). GTDB lineage: Bacteria > Myxococcota > XYA12-FULL-58-9 > XYA12-FULL-58-9 > JABJBS01 > JAYZAY01. The sequence continues at coordinate 44,122 of JAYZAY010000085.1, forward strand.
TAGTCAGCTGAGCTGGTTTGACTTAGATGAGAATTTTTTCGGTAATTGCTTGTGTTCGTTCCTGTCCAGAAGGTGGTGAGTTGAGGCTGGCCCAAGCCATACCTTTCATGCATTCGATGACTCCCACCGGGGACACAATGGGTAAATACCAGAATGTGTTCTTTTGATGATAGGTCTCTGAGTTGCCGTGTGTTACGCAGGGACAAGGTTCGAATCAGAGCGACCATTTATCCTTGTGAGTAGATTTTCTTGTCGTCGAAAAAGAGGACTCTTGTTTGCTACTTTTTTGGTTCTATGATCTCTCGTCCATTCATATATTGACGAAGCGCTTTGGGAATGGTGACGGACCCATCTTTATTTTGGTAGGTTTCCAAGATAGGAATCAATATTCTAGGGGACGCGATTGCAGTGTTATTTAAGGTGTAGCAATGGAGATTCTTTCCCGATTCAGTTTTATAGCGGATTTTAGAACGTCTTGCCTGAAAATCGTGGAGTGTAGAACAGGAGTGAGTTTCTGAATAGGTCTGTCTGCTTGGCATCCAAGTTTCGACTTCGTGTTTTCGGATTTGTCCTAATCCCAATTCGACACTGCAGGCTAGGGCGATTCTGTGGGGCAGTTCCAATGCTTGTAGGATCTCCTCTGAGTTTTGCAGAAGGAGCATGTGTTCTTTGAGGGAGGCCTCTGGATCCGCATGACAAATCACAACCTGCTCCACTTTTTGGAAGTGGTGCACTCTGTAGAGGCCTTTGGTATCTCGGCCCGCAGCACCAGCTTCACGTCGGAAACAGTCCGATATTCCCGCATAGCGTATTGGTAGTTCTTCTTCGCTGAGGATCTGGTCCATGTGAAGTGATACGAGTCCAACCTCTGAAGTACCAGTTAGAAAAAGTTCGTCTTTTTCTATGGCGTAGGACTCTTCAAAATGGAGCGGAAAGAAACCAGTTCCTTGCATTGCTGTTTCTTTGACCAATATTGGTGGGGAAACGGCGGTGAAGCCCTTCCTGATAACGTGGTTTAATGCCAGCTGCAGGACCGCGAGTTCAAGCAAGACGCCGTCTCCTGTTAAAGCGTAACTTCTGGAGCCGGCATATTGTCGAGGACCATCAAAATTAACGAGTCCTAGTGACAACGCAAGTTCCAGGTGATCTTTGGGGGTAAAATCAAACTTGCGGGCCTCGCCCCATTTGCGTAGTTCAATATTGTCTTTTTCACCGGTGCCAACTGGGACTTCTGGAGCAGGAACTCCAGGAACGAAGAGCATAAGGTTCTTAAATTCCGCTTCGATGCTTTGGATTTTTTCTTCATCCGCTTTGAGAGCTTGTCCTACTGTTTTCGATTCTTGAATGGCATTTTCTCTCTCGTCGCCTTTTAGTTTGGGTATGGAAGAAGAGAGACTATTTCGTTTTTGTCTTAGAGCTTCAATTTCTTGGGTCAATGAGCGGCGGGCTTGATCAACTTCCAGTAGACGGTCTAGATCAAGATTAACTTGTTTGTTCTTTATGGCTGTCCTGATCTTGTCAGGGTTTTCTCGGATAAAGTTTATGTCTAACATCCAGGGCTTCCTAAGAAATATTTTTCTAATCTCAAGGTTTCATGTAGTCCACAATCGTGACGCGAATCAGACGACTGGCGGAAGCGCACGGGAATCGAACCCGCCAGAGCCGTTTCTCACGTCTCTCATTGGTTTTGAAGACCAAGGGCAGCACCAGCCAACCACGCGCATCCTCTATGTAAAAGCCAGGGGACTCTAATCTTCTTGACTGAGTATTTCAATTGGGAACGCTAGCCATAAGCGACTTTTGAATTTCTGGACCCCAGCCCATGTCCCGAATGCCTTTCAAAACAATCGCTAGATAATCATTGGTTGGCCGGACGGGAAAATTTTCGTGCCACTCAGGCAGTACACAGTATACCCAGCAATAAATTTCTTTTTTTTCCCTGTGGGTTAGACATGATATGCGCTGGTTACCTCGATGGTAACGCCTTGGATGGCCTTCCTTTTGATCGAGGAGCAGTATACCCTTTTTTGAAACCTTAAGAATGGCTCCATAGACCACAGAGTCTGGAGCCGGCTCCACATTGGCAGCTCCTCCTTGCCGCACGGGGGAGAGATAGTTCCAGATGAGCCGGTATTTTGGGAGGTAGGCGGGGATATATTCGATAACACATTCGTCAAACGTATGACCATTTTTGGAAGCCCAAAGGCATAGGTCCTGTCGGTCGAGGTTTGATCCGTAGGCGAAAACAAAGTCCACGTCGATCGCGTCTCCACTTCCCATTTTCTTTCTCCCTAATAATAAAGGGTTACATATTTATCGGGGTTTGACCAATGCGGGCTAGAGTGCTACTGACCCCGCCGTGGAGCTCGGCGTGTTTTTACGCCATTACCTACGAAAACCCTTTGTTTTAAGGTTGGGATTCATGGAAGTACAGATTGAAGAAGCAAGCACTTTTATTCGAAAACTCTCTGTGACGATTCCGTCGATGGAAGTCGATACAGCATTCGAAAACGCCCTTCGAGAGGTGTCTAAGAAGGCGCAAATTCCAGGTTTTCGTCCCGGTAAAGCTCCAAAGGGGCTTCTGAGGGCACGATATGGGGAGCAGATTCAGGAGGATGTTCAAAATCAATTGGTCGAGAGTTCCCTGCCTAAAGTGATCACGGACCATGAATTAGCACCCGTCAGTCGTCCTAATGTTCATCCGGCGAAATGTAAGGAGGGGGTTAACTTCTCGTATGTTGCCGAAGTTGAAATTCAACCCGAAATTACTTTGACTAAATACGAAGGACTGGAAGTTGAAGAAGTACCCGTTATCGTTGAAGAGAAAGATATTGAGGCTGAGCTGACACGTCTTCAGACTGAAAACACACAAATTGTGCCTGTGGAAGGGCGTGATGTTGCCGAAGAGGGCGATACTGTGGTTTTAGATTACGAAGGTCTGATCGGTGGGGTACCGTTTGACGGGGGGAAAGCAGAGGATGCTTCTGTCGAGGTCGGTGCGGGCAGTTATTTAGCTGGTTTTGAGGCGGGAATTAAAGGGAAAAAAGTGCCCAGTGAAATCGAATTTCCTGTGGATTTTCCAGAGGATTATCAAGCCCCCAATCTGGCGGGACAGACGGCCACTTTTAAGGCCGTGTTAAAGGAGCTAAAAACAAAGGAAAAACCAGCTCTTGATGACGACTTCGCTCAAGATTTAGGTGAGGATAATCTCGAGGATTTAAGGCTGAAAATTTCGGAGGAGATTAAAGGTCGTAAAGAAAAATCAGTTCGTCGTGAGGAACGGAACCAAGCGCTTGCGGCATTGGTTGAATCGAATCCGTTCGACTGTGCGCCTTCTATTATCGATGATCAGGCCAATCGGATGATTTACGAAGCGGCTCAACGAATGGCTCAGTACACTGGGGTTCAACCAAACTTTGGTTCTCAGGAACTCGAATCCCTCAAGAAGGACAGTCTTCCAAATGCGGAAAACCATGTTCGATCTGGCTTACTTCTTTTAGAGGTAACCAAGGTTGCGGGTATGGCAGTCGAGGATGCTGACATTGACACAGAGATCGAGAAGCTGGCCGAGGAAGCCGGTGCGAATGGAGCCCAGGTAAAGACGCATTACCGGCGGCCACAGGAGCGAGATATGTTGAAATCGCGCTTACTTGAGGACAAGGTGATTGATTACTTACTTGAAAAGGCAATTCGCGTCGAGCCGAAGCCAAAGGAAGAGGTTGAAACAACCGGCGAAGAACCGGAAGTCACAGAAGCATAATTAAAGATTTCATTGTCTTGCTAAGCCCCTTGCTTTCGTTCTAAATCATCAAGCGGCGGATGCTCTAATTTTCGCGGTAATAATCTGCATAACATAGCGTGTCTAGCGGTACAGAAGCGCGTTGTTTTGAATCTGTAGCTCAGGGAGAATTCACTGATGTCGTATTTGGTCCCAACAGTAATTGAACAGACCCCTCGTGGTGAGAGAGCTTTCGATATTTATTCGCGACTTCTCAAGGACAGAATCGTCTTTATTGGTACGCCCATCGATGACCACGTTGCTAATTTAATTGTGGCTCAGCTTCTCTTTCTTGAGTCGGAAGACCCCGAGAAGGATATTAATATTTATGTTAATTCACCAGGAGGTTCCGTTACCGCAGGCTTAGCGATTTATGATACGATGCAGTACATCCGACCGGAGGTTGCGACGCTTTGTATGGGTCAAGCTGCGAGTATGGGAGCGGTTCTCTTGGCGGCCGGAACGAAGGGCAAGAGATTCGCCTTGCCACATGCTCGGGTGATGATTCACCAACCCCTTGGGGGTATGCGGGGCCAAGCCTCCGATATGGAAATTCAGGCCAAGGAAATATTAAAGATTAAATCTCTTTTGACTGGATTGTTGGCGAAACATTCTAATCAGCCAGCGGATAAAGTCGTTAACGACTCGGATCGGGACTACTTCTTGAGTGCAGCTGAGGCAGCTGATTACGGATTAGTTGACAAAGTCATCGAAAAAGAGAGCGAAGTGAGGGAAGCTACGGATTCGGCCCGTGATTCCTAAGCCAGGACCTCCTCAATGGTAAGAAATTTAGCCCATGGACTTGGAACTTTTCTGATACACTGGCTAAGTGAGTAAAAAAACATTATGGAGCAACCCAGTTTTGGAAAAAATAATTCAGTTAAGGTGGCAATCAGGCGATGTGTGGTTGTTGGCTTTTAAAATTTAACCGGCTTGAGGTGTGAATAGTGTCTAGTCGGCATGATACAACGAGCTCTTTAGTTTGTTCTTTCTGTGGGAAAAGTCAGAAAGAAGTGAAAAAGCTAATTGCGGGCCCAACAGTCTATATTTGTGATGAGTGTATTAGTCTCTGCAATGACATCATTGCAGAGGAATTTGAGGTAGATGAGTCCCATACGAAGCCTCTGTTGAAAATACCGAAGCCCATTGAAATTAAGGAAAGCCTTGATGAGTACGTCATCGGCCAAGAGCGTGCCAAGAAAGTTCTCTCTGTGGCAGTCCACAACCACTATAAGAGAATTGACTCCAACGTTTCTACTGACGATGTAGAACTTCAGAAAAGCAATATCCTGCTTTTAGGTCCCACGGGAAGTGGAAAAACACTTTTGGCCCAGACATTGGCCCGGATTATTGATGTTCCATTTTGCATCGCGGATGCTACCAGTTTGACCGAGGCAGGTTATGTGGGTGAAGATGTCGAGAACGTCATTGTGAATCTTTTGCAGTCCGCAGACGGGGACATCGAGCGAGCGCAAAGGGGCATCGTGTATATCGACGAAATAGATAAGATTGCCCGCAAAGCGGAAAATCCTTCTATTACTCGTGACGTCTCTGGCGAGGGGGTTCAGCAGGCCCTTCTTAAAATAATCGAAGGAACCATGGCGAGTGTGCCGCCTAAAGGTGGTCGAAAGCATCCACAACAGGAATTCCTTCAGATTGACACGACAAATATCTTATTTATTTGTGGTGGGGCTTTTTCTGGATTGGAAACCGTGATTGAGCGGAGGTTAGGGAAGCACGGGATGGGCTTTGGTGCGGACATTGCGCCCCGAGCAGCCAAGCCTCTGGGGGAGGTTTTCTCCGCAGTCAGTGGCGAAGATTTACTCAAGTTTGGTTTAATTCCCGAATTTATTGGACGTTTGCCGGTCGTCTCTACGTTGGGCGAACTCGATGAAAGTGCGCTTGTTCAGGTGCTGAGCAAGCCCAAGAATGCACTTGTTAAGCAATACAAGAAGTTATTCGACCTAGATAAGGTCAAGCTTACTTTCGCCGAGGATGCGTTGCTGGCGGTGGCGGCCTTAGCAGTTAAACGCAAGACAGGTGCGAGGGGTTTGAGGGCAATTCTAGAGAAGGCAATGTTGGATATCATGTATGAGATCCCCAGCCATAGTGATATTCTTGAGGTTGTGATCTCTGAAGAAGTGATCAATCGTGGGGAGCGTCCTTTGGTGGTCTATCAGGACGAGCCGGCGAAAGAAGCCAGCTAGTTACCTCACTCACACCAGACATCAGCGATAGACGTATAGCCAGTCGGCATGGCTCGTTTTGATTGCTTGTGTTTGCTCGTTTTTATCGTTGTTCTGGTATTATCGAAGAGAACATCGTCGGCGGGAGCGGTGAATGTCGCTCACGTGAGGCCAGGGTCTAGTGGGTGGATGGTATCCTGGCGCTAAAAACGCTGCTCCTTAATTCGGTGAACGAAAAGCTGACGGTAGACTTGGTCGGCAGGTAAAACGGAAATGTCGACGCGCGTAATGCCCATCTTGGCCTTGAAAACAAGACTTAGATCTACCCTTGGTAGATTCCAAGGAATCTCCAATTTCCAGGTGTCGTATTTCGTAAGTTTTGGTAAGATCACTCTCGCGGGATGGAACCCGTCAGCCAGTAAGAGAGTCTGGTTACAGTAGTTGGTCAAATTTAGTTCAATGGCCTCGTAGATATTACCTCGTCCGGTCGTCTTGATCCCGCTAGGCGGCCAAATTTTCTCTCCTTCGGCGCTCAGGATTTCACGGATCTTAACAAGAGAGTCGGGATCACATTCCTCGAGGGCCAATGTGTTAGTGGTAGTGGGCGGTGCTTGAGAGTCGCAGGCGCAACACAAGAGAAGGTAAAGTATTGTCGCCATTTGGGCGCTAGTGTTGGTAGTCTTTGACATTTAACTCACGGGTGTTTTTGGCCGCGCACACGTAGCTGGGTTGAGTTTTCGAAGCCAAGTTGAGATAACCTAATCTGGGTTTTCGTATGGGACGTGCATACATTTGTTAATCATCAATCCATTGGATGGATGTTTTTCGGATTTTTGACGTCTTGTCAATCAACGAAACTGGCCCTAGTTTGTGAGAAATAGGCTAGAATTAGCTAAAGGTACTACTTGGAGTTCAAACGTGAAGAAATTGCCGTTACTACCCCTTCGAGACATTGTTGTTTTTCCGCATATGATGGTTCCGCTTTATGTTGGCCGCGCTTCTTCTATCCAGGCCGTCAACGCCGCAGTTGCGCATGACGGGGAAATCCTTCTTTGCGCGCAAAAGGAAGCGCGTACCAACAGTCCGAAGCCAGGAGAGATTTACGAGATCGGTACCGTTGGAAATGTGATGCAACACATTAAGCGTCCCGATGGAACGGTCAAGATATTGGTCGAAGGCGTGCGCCGGGCGCGTATAGTCAATTACGTCGAGAACTCTGACTTTTTTGCGGTGGAGTTTGAGGCCCTAGAGGTTCCCGAAATGCCAGCTGAGGACATTCTTGGGTTGATTAGAGATACCCGTGAGGCGTTCGATGTGTATGCGGGGTTATCGAAACGGCTCCAGCCGGATGTTCTCGCCAGCATTAAGGCGATCGAAAGTGCTGATCGGTTGTCAGATACAATCGTTGCGCATCTTGCGGTTAAGCATTCGGACAAGCAAGCCTTACTGGAGACGGTTTCGGCTAGGGCTAGGCTTGAGCGGCTCTTAGAGTTGATGCAATCGGAAACAGAAATCCTCACCGTCGAAAAGAAGATTCGTTCACGCGTTAAAAGACAAATGGAACGCTCTGAGAAGGAATATTATTTGAATGAGCAGATGCGTGCCATTCAGAAAGAACTTGGTGAGCGAGAAGATCTTAAGAGTGAAGTCGCGGAGCTTGAGGAGCAAATTCAAACGGTCAAGATGCCGGTGGAATCTAGGGAACGGGTTGCCAAGGAATTGAAGAAATTGAAGATGATGGCACCCATGAGCGCTGAGGCGACCGTGGTTAGAAACTATATAGATTGGTGCTTGGAGCTACCCTGGGAGACCTACGCTGAAGAACATTTGGATTTGGAGCTCGCCGAGAATGTTCTAGATGAAGACCACTATGGTCTCAAAAAGCCCAAGGAACGCATTCTTGAGTTCTTGGCTGTCCATAAGCTGGTTGAACGGTTGCGGGGCCCGATTCTGTGCTTTGTTGGGCCGCCGGGGGTTGGGAAAACCTCTTTGGCTAAGTCGATCGCTCGAGCAACTGGACGCGATTTTGTTCGCATGTCGCTCGGAGGTGTACGCGATGAAGCCGAAATTCGTGGACACCGAAGAACTTATATTGGGGCGATGCCAGGAAAGGTCATTCAGGGTATAAAGAAAGCGGGTTCTTCAAATCCCGTTTTCCTATTGGACGAAATTGATAAGATATCGGCGGATTTTCGCGGGGATCCAGCTTCGGCTCTACTTGAGGTTTTGGACCCACATCAGAACAATACCTTCAACGATCACTACCTCGATCTCGATTATGACTTATCGAAGGTGATGTTTATTTGCACCGCGAATGACACGCACGGATTGCCCCACGCTCTCAAAGATCGAATGGAAATCATTCGTATTGCTGGTTATACGGAGCTTGAGAAAACGGCCATTGGCTCAAAATATCTGGTTCCACGGCAACAAGCAGAAAACGGTCTTAAAGACGTGGTCTTGGAATGGTCTGAAGCAAGTACGCGGTCGATTATTCAATATTATACTCGGGAGGCAGGTGTGCGGACTTTGGAGCGGGAGATCGGTGCTGTCTGTCGTAAAATCGCGCGGGGAGTGGTCGCAGGGGAAATTAAAGGGCCCAAATACCGGGTTACGACCAGTCGGATCCGTAAGTTTCTTGGAGTAGAGAAATTCCGTTCCAGTAGGAGGGAAGACCACCCACAGATCGGAACGAGCACCGGCCTTGCCTGGACTTCGGTTGGGGGCGACATTCTCCAAATTGAAGTTGGCATGATGCCGGGTCGTGGGAAACTCATGATCACGGGCAAGCTTGGTGAGGTTATGCAGGAGTCGGCGCAGGCGGCGATGAGTTACGTGCGGTCCCGGTCCAAGTCATGGGGGCTCCAACCTAATTTCTACCAGGCCATTGATATTCACGTGCATGTTCCGGAGGGGGCGATGCCGAAAGATGGTCCTTCCGCGGGCATCACGATTTGTACTGCGCTGGTCTCTGCTCTTTCGGGAATCGCGGTTCGTAATGATATCGCCATGACAGGGGAGGTTACCTTGAGGGGTAATGTACTTCCGATTGGTGGGTTGAAGGAAAAGGCAATGGCGGCGCATCGAGCGGAGATTTTCGAAATTATTGTGCCCAAGGATAATGAGAAAGACATTGAGGATATTCCCAAGGAGATAAAAGAAGTTATGTCTTTCCATGTCGTGGAACATGTTGACGAAGTTCTTCGGCGTGCTTTGGTGTTAGCCGACCCAGAGTCCTTTTACGAACGAACGGCCGGGATGGCGACGTTTGAATTGGACGAAATGATTGATTTGGCGAGTCGGGAACGAACCATGAACCGCAGCGACGATGGGAATCCGCATCCTAGTGAGGGAACTAGGATCGTTCAGTAAGCGATTGGAATAGCACTAGAGCTTAAGCGCGCTGGACGATTGAGGTTCGCTCAGCGCAGCCGTTAGCGAGGGGGCCTTTTCGATATTTCGAAAGATTGGCTGGCTAGCGCCCCTTGCGCCAGACTCAAGGATATCATGATCGACGGGTGTGCGTGTCGGCAATTTTCCGAGAAGGATTTGAGCTTCCTCTCCACCCAACTTGCCTTTATCTACCGATACTAGGAGAGTTGATTTAAGATAGCCGGTTGTATTTTTGAGATGTTGCTTTTGGTGTTGGTAACGCCTTTGAGCTTTTTCATCTAGTTTTGCTTGCTCTTCAATACTATCTGACCAGGTTTGGATGAACTGCTCGAAGCGCTCTGCCTGGTTGACTAGAATCATACTTGCGACTTCATAGGGCAAGTCTGAGAGTAGGATGGATGGGGCCGCTTTTTGAAGGATGCGGGTGAAGTCACCGCGGGCACTCTTTTCTTGGAGCGCTTTTTGTACTTCATTACGAAGGTTCTGGGGGTCAATGTCTGGTCGAGTCGGAACCGAGTTGCGCTTGTGGGGTGTCGTCGACTTGAGATCGGATTGGGATAAGACCGGGCCATCAATGGGTGTTTTCATGGGAATACCTACAATCAAATGGCTTGGTTCGGCTGATGTTTTAGGGCGTTAGCATGTGAATGATCAGGCCATCACGTAGTTTGGGTTCAAACCAAGTACTCTTCGGGGGCATTATTTCACCCGCATCGGCAACTTCGAGCAAATCCTCCACCGAGGTTGGGTGCAGTTTAAACGCGACAGCGCAATCTTCGTGTACCCGCTTTTCTAGTTCTGCCCGTCCCCGAATACCCCCAATGAAGGCAATTCGCTTGTCAGTACGTGGGTCTTCTATGCCGAGTAATGGACTAAGAATGTTCGTTTGTAGAATGGACACATCTAAGGATGAAATAGGGCCGCGGGAGTTTGTAAGTACTGAATCACGCGTGCTTAGGGTGTACCAAGACCCGCCAAGGTACATTTCAAAATGATTGGGTTTCGGATGCTCCAACTGCCCAGAGAAGAGCTCGAATCGGTCTTGGATTTTTTCGAGGAAAGCTTCAGGCGTATGGCCGTTTAGGTCCTTAACAGCACGATTATAATCTAGAATCAGTAATTCATCTGAGGAAAATGAGACGGCTAGGAACCGTTCAGCGTATTGGTGGTGGTCTGGGGTACCCCTAAGATTTTGAGCCACCTTGGCTGCCGCCGCGGACCTATGGTGACCATCCGCTATGTAGAGGGCGGGTTGCTTGGCAAAGGCATTGGTGATCTCGAGTTGCTGTTCGGCACTTTCAATCTGCCATAGTTCATGGCGGATGCCGTCGCTGGCCGTGAAGTCGTAGATCGGCGGCGATTGTTTTGCGTTGGTAATTATTTTCGACAGGCAATCATCGGGGCGGTGCAGTAGAAATACGGTGCCAGATTGGGCGTTGAGGGCTGTAATGTTTTTAATTCGGTCCTCTTCTTTATCTGGGCGGGTGAGTTCATGCTTTTTGACGATTTCTTGTTCATAGTCCTCGACAGAAGCCAAGAGCACATAACCTGTTTGGGTGCGTCCGTTCATGGTGAGGGCATAAATGAAATAGTGTTCCTCATCGTCGCGGACTAGGATCCCCTCGGAGATTAGGCGATCAAGGGCTGTGCGGCCTTGGGCGTAGACTTCGGTACTGTAGGCATCAATATCAGTGGCCAAATCGATCTCTGGTTTCGTGACATGTAGGAAGCTGTGATGGTTGTCTCGCACCAGATTTTTCGCCTCAGGTCGGTTCACCACATCGTATGGAACGGATGCGACTTGGGGTGCGAGGTCTTGTCGGGGTCTAAGTGCTTTAATTGGGTAGATTGTTGCCATGCCTAGTAGCTCCTTGTCGTTAGGTTAGTCGAGTTCGATGGTTTCGATTATCACGGCGTGTTTCGGAACATCGCGCATTCCTGGAGGCAATTTCTCGTCGCAGGGCTCACGAGTTGCGCTTGGGCACAAGGTCTCCGATTTAGCAATTCTATCTACAACTTCCATACCTTCCACTACCTCGGCAAAGACGGTGTAGCCTGGATTTTTGTGTCCCTTGTAGTCGAGCCTCTGGTTATTTTCGACGTTGATAAAAAACTGAGAGGTAGCGGAATCCGGTGAACGTGTTCGTGCCATGGCGACGGTGCCTCTTTTATTGCTGAGGCGATTGGAGGACTCATTCTTGATTGGGGTTCTTGGCGTGGCCTTGGATAGATTTTCTTTGAAGCCGCCGGCTTGGATCATGAAACCAGGTATCACGCGATGAAAGACCGTTTTCTCGTAAAAGCCATCTTCGATATATTTGACGAAATTCGCGACGGTTTGGGGAGCTTTGTCGGCAAAGAGATTTAGCTTGATGACGCCGGCGTTGGTACGAATCATCACCGCCCCACTAACATCGGGTGGGGCTAGACTTGCTTCTTCGTCTTCTTTGGCTCCTTCGTCTCCAGAGTCCTCTGCTTTGTCGCACGCTCCTACGAGGCTCAGGGCCCCGACGAAGGCTAACCATAAAAGTTTTTGCACAATTTTCTCCTCATCCCTGGTTTTCTGAGCATCTCTTCTAAACCACTGGCGTAAGAGCTTCAAGAAGGAGAGATAGGGAATTTGGGAGGTAGGAATCTATGCTTGTGGTTGGCCCGGCGTACGACGACCAGGAGTTCGACCGTTTCTTCCGCTTTGACCCTTTGTGGCACTGGGTGCAGCGGCCGGTTGCGGGGGGGCGACTTTCTGCTGAGTTGATTCGTCACCGGTCTTAGGAACTAAGCCGAAATGTTGCCGGATTCGTAGTTCGATACTGTGCATTAATTCAGGGTTGACCGAGAGGAATTTCGTGGTTTGTTCCCGGCCTTGCCCAAGTCGGTCACCTTGGTGAGAATACCAGGAGCCACTTTTGTCGATGATGCCGATGTCGGTTCCCAGATCGAGAATATCCCCGACTTTTGAAATTCCTTCGCCGTATAAAATATCAAATTCGTGCTCCCGAAATGGCGCCGCCAGCTTATTTTTGACGACCTTTACGCGTGTGCGATTGCCGAGAACCTGGTCCGAATTTTTAATCGCCCCAATGCGGCGAATATCAAGCCTTACACTGGAGTAAAATTTGAGTGCATTTCCGCCGGTTGTTGTTTCAGGACTGCCAAACATGACACCAATTTTCATCCGAATCTGGTTAATGAATACGACGCAGGCCCGGCTTTTCGAAATAATCCCGGTCAATTTTCGCAATGCTTGACTCATCAATCGGGCCTGTAGCCCAACATGACTATCACCCATATCCCCTTCGATTTCTGCACGCGGGACGAGGGCCGCTACGGAATCTACAACAAGTAGGTCCACTGCGTTTGAACGGACCAACATTTCTAAAATCTCGAGCGCTTGCTCGCCGGTGTCTGGCTGTGAGACGAGTAAGTCGTCGGTATTGACACCCAGCTTTTTCGCATAACTGACATCCAAAGCATGCTCTGCGTCGATAAATGCCGCGACACCACCATTCTTTTGGGCTTCAGCGATGGCGTGTAGGGTTAATGTGGTTTTACCACTCGATTCAGGACCATAGATTTCAACGACCCGACCTCGGGGGATTCCGCCGATCCCTAACGCAACATCGAGTCCAATTGAACCCGTCGAAATAGTCGGTATCTCTGTGGGCTGGTGATTTTCCCCGAGGCGCATAATTGCCCCTTTTCCGAACTGTTTTTGGATGGAGCCAATGGCCAACTCAATTGCCTTTTCTCGGTCGATTGTATTGTTTTTCATGCTTGGTGCTTCCTAATTAAAAAAAGTAAAAGGTTACCGGAATGTCTGTGTAGGAAATAGCCTTTTCGTTGTTGTACACTGAACAAATGTCCAATGCTAGTTTTGTGTGGGTTTTGATAGATTTTTCTGCTTCGATTTGAACTAATTTGAACTAATTTGTACAAAGGACAATTCCGAACTGAAAGTTCGCCGCGAACTTTTTGACTTGGAGCCAAAATTTATTAAGGCTAACAGTCATGGGGAATATTACATAAATGAGCAATAAGTCGAGCGTTTCGCCGCAAATGAGGGTTAGAGCTGCTGCTACCTGGGCAAGGCGGCTCGGGTCTGTTTTCGAAAGGGTAGCGCTTTTTGAGATCAGCGGAACAAGTGCGAAGGTCGTCTTCGTAAAGGGGCTAGATCTTACTGCTCGTGAGCGGGAGGTGAGCTTAACCGCGAATACCCCCCTGCGTTGGACCATCGAAGCGGCCTCACCTGTGGTCGGTTCTGGCAGAGCACCGGGGGCAAAGCGAATAGCGGAAATTCTAGGTGTCGATATTCCACGGGCTTTTGCCGTTCTGCCTTTGGTCATTGGCGGGCGACTGCAGGCTCTGGCCTACGCAGACAACGGCAATCGGCCGCTACCCTTGGTCGCGGTGAGTCGGGTTTTTGAGGTTTGCGACGCGGCGGTTCATGAGGATCTTAGCAAGTCGGAACGTGTGGCGAACCCAGTCGAAAGGAATGAAAGATCTTCCCGGGGTTTGGATTTCATTACTTCCACCGCTAATAAACGGAAGCGATTTAGCTTACGAGGAATAGATGGGGATGACTATCGACGCCGCCTCGCTGCGGAAGAGGTTACAGAGGAGTTAGCTGAAGGCAAATCATTTGCATTGGAGCTTCCCGCTAATAACGTTATTCCTTTTGTACCAATCCCTAAGGTACGGGCCTTAGTGGCTTCAAATGTGCGGCAGAGGTCGAGTGTTACCAATCGCACTTTGAATGGGTGGAGTCGGATTGCCACTGCAGCCTGTTTGGCCGTTGGCCTATCTGGCTTAGGGATGCTTGGAGCATCTCCACCCAAACGTATGACACAGCACGCAACTCTTGAGATCGAGCAGGGAACCACCGTGTCGCAAATTGCGCATCAGTTACAGACGGGTGGCATCGTTAGAAGTGCCTTTATGTTTCAATTGATGGCGAGAGCGCAGGGGGTTGATCGCGCGATCCGCGCTGGTTACTACAGTTTATCGCCGGGTATGTGGCTCTGGGATGTTGTTAGGACGCTCCATGTCGGTCAGGTTGCAAAGGAGTTGATAACGATTCCCGAGGGACTCAAGCTGGTGGAAATCGCTAATTTATTTGAAGAAAAGGGGCTCGCAACGGTCGAAGGATTTTTGGAGGCCGCACGGGACCCACGGCTTATTCAAAAATACCACCTCCCTGGTACCTCAGTAGAAGGCTTTGTGTTTCCCGAAACCTATGTGTTTGCCCGAGGGCTTGCGCCATTTAATATGGTGGATACAATGGTAGAGCTTTTCTTTGATCGTCTAAATCGCATTTATCCCATTGATAGCCTCTCGACCGCAGAACTTCTACGAAAAGTTTCTTTGGCGTCTATTGTAGAAAAGGAAGCGAGAAGGCCCGACGAGAAAGCCCGAGTGGCTGGGGTCTTCTACAACAGGATGAAGCGGAATATGAAATTGGAATCGTGCGCCACGGTTCAATATGTACTCGATAAGCCAAAGGAGAAGTTGAGGTTAGCGGATCTTAGAATTAGTTCTCCCTACAACACCTATCGGAACCGAGGATTGCCTCCAGGCCCTATTTCAAGTCCAGGTAGTGAGGCACTGAGTGCTGTTTTTCAGCCCGAAGAACATGACTATCTATTCTTCGTTGCGATTAAGGACGGTTCTCATCGCCATGTGTTTACTGAGAGTTATTCAGAGCACAAAAGGGCCATCAAGCGCCTTCGCAAGGAAGGCCGTTTCTAATTTACTCGTTTCATTTCAGTTCTCTTGGAATGGGGCTGGGGATCCATCCCTTTTGGTCAGGCGTATACAGTTGTTGATAGATTCCCCAGGTTTGCATGACGCGTTTCACATATTTTCGCGTCTCCCGAATTGGAATGTCTTCGACAAATTCATCCAGCGAATCTCCGAGGTGTCTTTTCCACCAAGTTTTAACCCAGGGCATGGTTGAATTATACGCCGCAAGGGTCATCGCTATATGCCCTTTGAGTTTGTCCTGGAGCCCTCTTAAAAGCAGTGCGCCGAGCCTGGCATTCAACTTAGGGTCAAATAGTAGCGTGGAATCGGAAATGTTGATTGGCGGCTCTAGCTTACTCCCTAAAGCTTTGGCCCGGTCTGGCATGAGCTGAACCAACCCCATAGCACCGGCCCAACTAAGGGCTTCTGGATTGAAGGCACTTTCTTCTCTTGCAATAGATTGTAAGAGCAACCCAGGAATAGTCTGCTCGCTTTCTGCCGCCCCAAGTTCATCTCGAAATGCCAATGGGTAGGCCATCTCAAATGCAACTTTGGGCAGATTTGAACCGGCCTGAAGGAGTTCGCTGGTCATGTGTCTCCGCAGAAAGAGTTGCCCGTGAGCTGATTTGCCCACAAGTTGAAGGGTCTGCGCGACCGAAATCAGATGTGCCAACCGGTCTTCACCAATATGTTCCTTGGCCCTAAATTCGACGCCCCGAGCCCGATTTTCAGCCCATGGCGTTAGGCCGTAGTAAGCATGGTGGGCCACGGTTCTAAACTCAGTGGATTTACCGGATTCTTCTCCCTCCTCTGCCTGGACGTAGGAGCCCGAAACCGAGTAAATCTGTCTGAACTTCAATGGCTCGGAGACTCCTACTTGCCCTAGGCGGTGCCGGGCTAAGTGCCCATAAAATGTCAGAGGATATGCTGAGAGCAAATGTTCGAACTGCTTTCTCATGTCGCCTGTCCGTTTTTGTTGCTCATAAAATCGGCCGATCCAATAGATAGCCCGGGCTTTTTCGTGGATATCTTTAATACAGCCGGGGCTTTCGAGTGAGTTCGAAAGGTGAGTAATGGCGTCAGGCAATTCATGTTGTCGATAGGCCATCCAACTCATTCGCCAGAGGGCATCGGCGCAGTGGTCTTTGTCCTGACGTAATTTTGGGATCCTTGAATAGAAGGCATTGGCCGATCCGATCTTGTTTCGACGCTGGTACAGGTCTCCTGCCCAAAATAGGATGTCATCGACCATGGTATGTTGCGGGTAGTTTTCAAGGAACTTCTGCATGATGGGAATCGCTTCTAGGCCGTCCGAAATAGAGACCACCTTTGCCCATACATAATGAGCTCTACGGCTAATACTCCTATCCGGACAACCCAACGCAACCTTTTCTAGGTCGGTAGCAGCGTCTCGGTAGTTATGTGTTTTGCGGTAGGTGACGCCCCGCGCGAAGCGGAGTCGACAATCCTGGCTGGCAGTCAGTTTTGTGGTTCCAAGTGAACCAAGTGTCTCAAGGACTCGAGAATTCTGGTGTAGATTTACGAATGATTCCGCCCGACGAATCTGAAGTTCAACCGGTGGCGTTGATTCTAGGTCCGCCTCGGTGAATAAGGTGGGCGCTTTGGTATAACCGAGTTGAGCGAAATGTTTTCTCAGTTTTTCAGATGCATGTGAGGAAAAGGCGTCCACAAAAAGCCTTAGAAAATAGGCGTACTCCTCATAGGATAACTTGTCGACTCTAAATCTCTCGAATTCGGTCTGGAGCTTGTCGATGGAGTTGTAAGAATGGACCAATGCTTGGGCCACCAGTTGCCAGGCACCGCCAGTCAAAAACCCCTCGCTTTTGAGCAACCGATCCGCACTTTGTAGGACTGCGGCCCAGTTTTGCTCCGCACCACTGACAAGCAGATTGAGTTCTTTACAACTTTTTTCTAGGATTTTTTGTTTTTCGAGTCTGGGTAATAGCCGCTTTGCCTGAGTGAGTTCACCGGAAGCCACCGAGGCCCACGCTCGGATAAATAAAGCTTCGTTGGAGTTCATATTAGCTACCAGTCGGGAGGCTGAGGGAAATTGCCCCATTTCAATATGTTGGCTAGCCCGACGAATGATGTTCTGGGGGGCCTGTGGCAGCCAGGTTCTACTTTTGACCTGATCTGACGTGCGTTCCAGCGTGCTTTTAGCTAAACCGGAGGTAGGAAACATGCCATGAGCCAAAGCGAGACCGAGGTAGATTAGAGCCTTATTAACCATAGGCACTTCATGGCGGATCTCGGCAGGCGAGTCCAGATTTGAATCTTTTCGGTATCGAAAGCCCAGCCCGTCCTACATTTAGACCGCAAAACTACATATTTTAGTCCCTTAGGTAGTGTGTTTACCGTCGGTATTCCGACTCATTCCCCATCAAATTGGCAGCCTTTCGACGATTTCTACCGTCATCCAGCCGTAAGTACTCGAAATTCTATGGGTGCTGCCAAATGGCATGGGATTTGCTGCTTTCTTGTTGAAGGTTGGTGGCGAGTTATTGAGTGGCGCCCTTTTTGGAGGTTATCGATGGTCGATTCAGATTCGGGTATTTTGGCTTTAGCTCTGGCATTGGTTCGAAGCACGGACCGCAGAGAGGTTTTAGATAAAGCGATGGAGGCGTTGGCGGAGGTATTCCCCGGCATTTTTTGGACGATACTTTCACAAGAGGCAACGCAGCCTCAAGCCGAGCTTTGGGTCCAACCGGGATTGGGGAGAGATGCGGTTGCTCCATGGTTGAGTCGTATGCTACCACTAGAAATCGACCTCCCTTCGGGCTTACCGGAAAATTCAGCCTGCCCACTCGGAAGGGCCATTTGGTACAGATGTGAGGCAGGACAGAATGAAGTCATTGCCCTAGCGGGGTGGGTTCTCCCGGGCTGTTGTGCCGTGGGTAAGGTTTTTCTTCGATCGGCAGTGCAGTTGATTCAATCTTCCCTGATTGGGGTTCAACAAATCGAAACACTCAAGCGGCAATCAACCGTCGACTCGCTCACCGAGCTGTCGAACCGGCGCGGAATCTATGAGTTATTGAATCGTGAAATTTCCCGAGCTGAGCGATACCGGGAGCCAATTTCCATTATTTTCATCGATCTAAATCGTTTTAAGAAGATCAATGACAGGCACGGGCATCGAGTCGGCGACCGAGTCTTGAAAATGGTAGCGTCTGTTTTAAAGGATGCTGTGAGGGAATCCGATGTTGTCGGCCGACTTGGTGGTGATGAATTTTTGGTCATTCTACCGCAAAAGAAACTCCTAGAAGCTGAGAGAGCGGCCCAACGCTTGGCGAACTCAGTAGGGAAAATTTCAATGAATGTTGGTAACGAACATATCCAACCAGATATTTCGGTTGGGGTTGCCGAGCGATGGAGTGGAGATTCTATTGACACCTGGATCGAACGCGCCGATGCTAGAATGTATCAAAACAAGAAAGGGGCCATAATAGAAGAGATTGTGGCTCCGTTTGGAAAGTCCCAAGTGGTGATTCAGCGGCTTATGGTTGGGGGCACCAGGAGAGCAGCTTTGACCGCCGTTGCTTAGGGGGATTCGGGGGGCGGGACCCTTGGGGGAGGATTACCCCCTAAAAGTCGATAAACAAAATCGCCTATTGTATTGAGGCGTTTGGCCGTTAGAATCATGAGGCATATACTGCCGGTTACGAAAAGATCGATGAAGCTTAGAGAGTTCATGGTGGCCTAGATGTCGAAACCAATTTTAAGAGAATGGCTCTGTAGGAGTGAGTCTATATTTGGCACGGCCCCAAGGGTTAACTCGTAGGCTACCTGGAGAAAAGCGTATTTGGCCTTCATGCCGATGAAGAAACGCTTGCTTTGGTTGTTGTACCACTGAATTCGGTCGAATACGTAGAGGGAGCCGTTTGTTTGTCCATTTTGGTCGATGCTTTGGTCTTTAACTTCGTAGGGCGTTTCGTCGATTACTTGGGAAATTGCGTCGACGTAGAGAAGGCCGAAGCCTAAGTAAGGAACCAGTTCAAATACTCCAGAAATTCCGATGGGTAGGGAGGTTATCGTGTCAATTTCCGCAGTTGTGATTTTCACGTCGTTCGCATTGAAGAGGCTTCCAATCGAGGCACGCAGGGCGAACGATGGAACCCATCGATAATAAGATTCATGGATGGCAATTTTGAAGTCGGTTCCTAAAAAGAACATTTCACTAAACGCAAGATAAGAGCCGGTTAGGCCCAGTTCTGACGAAAAAGGTAGTCCCTTACGTATTTGCATTGTTGGGATCCAAAGTCCGCTGGGCACGCCTTCACCACTTGCGACCCCTCTAAACACAGGGGAGCCCGCTTGGCCTTGCCAATACGCGGCATCTTGATGAATATCCGCGAATGTATTGACGAAAGCGAATTCAAACCCACTTGCTCCGATGGTTTCAGCTGGGCCCAATAGTCGAGGAGCTGCGGCCATCGCAAGTTCGTTGATGAGTGAACGATATCTTAGAAAGGCGGGGTCATTGGTTTTGTTTGGCGCGGGGCGACCAAGCCCTCGGAGGGTAAGATCGTAACTTGCGGCGCCAGCGCTTTCGCTTCCGAACAATAAGAAGGTACAACCCAGCACTCTTAATATCTTTGATAAAGTCGATGGAATTTTCTTTTGCATTTCAAATCCTCGTGGGGGGGGGAATATTCACTTACCGTCCCGGGCTGTCAACTCTAGAACACAGTTCTGTGAATAAGATTTCTTGTAGGCTGACGAGGTTGGTTAGTTCATCGTCACTCGGGGCGAGGTCGGGGAGAGCAATGAGTGGGATATCTCCGGCCAATGTTCTTATTTGCTGAAGTAAGGCTTGGTCATGCTCGATGAGCAAAAGTTCATGGTGGATAATGTCCCGTAATTCAGCTGAATACTCCCTGCCAATTTGTTCCAGTGTGTTGTGAGGGATGGAAACTTGAAGTGGTTCACGGACTCGATTGATGATTGTTGCCTTAAGGGGAAAGCCTCGCTCAAATAGATTTTGGACGAAATTTTGACGCGCTTTGCCTTGCTCATTACGGCTGGAACTAACCAAAACAAAGGCGGTCTTTTCGGACTTTAGAAGTTTTTCTGTGGCTTGGTGGTGCTCAGAAAACCCGGCGTACAATTCGCTCAGATTTGTAAGAAAAGCCACGAGCTCCCGGATAGTCGCTCCCCCGGCCATTTTACCGAATGTGTGTTGGATTAAGGTTGAGCCGATATCCAAAAGTTTCATTGACCAGAGCGACGGTGATTTGAAAATCCACTTGGCCGCACTTTGGTCAATAAATTGTACCATTCTAGCGGGAGCATCGAGAAAACTTAATGCATTTTGAGATGGTGGTGTATCAACAACGATAAAATCATAATTTCCAGAGAGATAGAGCTTATAGAGTTTTTCCACTGCGGCATATTCCAGTGCGCCCGCGAGGTTTTTTGAAAATTCTTGGTAGAGCCGATTTTCAAAAATTGCTTTTCGGGTATCTGCGTTTTCCGAGTGGGAAGTGATTAGCTCGTCGAAAGTATGCTTTACGTCTAAGAGCATGACTGAGAGTTGCCGCCTCCCAGCGATACCGCGTTTGGCCAGCTCCTCTCGTGGAACCTCTACAATCTGGGAGGAAAGCTCTTTGAGCCCGAGGGCATGGGCCAGCCGTTTGGCTGGATCGACAGTAATTGCAAGGGTTCTCGCTCCGTGTCTAGTTGCGGCGAGCGCGAGCGCGGCAGAAACGGTGGTTTTTCCTACGCCACCGGTGCCGACACATATGGCAATCTTATGATTTTCCCACAGACTCATCGATTTAGTCGCTCCAAATGTGGACCAAGTTCTTTCGAGAGGCTGAGCAATTCGGACTGTTTAATTTCTGTCGTGGGAAGTTGAGGGATGCGAAGTGCTTGGTCGAGAATGTCTGCGGGAAGTAATTCTAGAAAATGTTTGCCTGCTTGTTCTCGAGCATTCCGGGGGGCGAGTAATTTGTAGAGTGCTTGCTTGATCGTATCTTCGGCTTGTTTCCAGTTCTCGACTTGCTGAATATTGAAGGGGGCTAGGTCTTGATTGATGATCGTTGTTCCGACTCTAATTTTTAGTGTGTTTCGAAATTGTTCTTGAAGCTCGATGAGTTCTACGATTGGCATTTCTTCCGGAATCGTTACGATATTTATAAGTGTGCGTGTGGGATCTTGTAGTAAAGCCCTAATGGATTTGGCGTGTTCCTTCATGGGGCCTGGTGGCATGACCGATTCTAAGGCCATTGGAGTTCGGAGCATTGAAATCGCATGACCGGTTGAGGGAGCATCAATAATGATCCGGTCGAATTTTGGCTCGGCGTTTTCTTTTTCGGATTCATGATGCCAGATTTTTCCTAACATTACCATTTCGGTTAAGGATGGTATGAAACGAATAAGTGGCTTGACGAACCTATTTTCAAAGACGGTTCGGTAAATTGTTTCAAACCGCATTGTTAGAAGAGCGTATTCTTTAATGCTGTCTTCAAGGTTCATATCGACAACATACAGATTTTCGAGAAGCTCGCGCATATGGCCACCAACGGGTTGACTTTCAAGCATGCAACTCACTCGGTCTCCGGCGTGAATCTCTGCGAGTAGGGTGGTGCGCCCCTTCTGCGCCTCGGCCATTGCGATCGCTGTAGCCACAGTGGATTTTCCAACGCCACCCTTACCGGTAATAATTCGAAGCCTTGGTGCCATTACGATAAAGAAAACCTCCTATGAATCGGGCACATACCGGCGGCCAGGTTGAATGGCAAGGGATTCTAGTTCTTCTCATGGGGTGGGGCGATAAGAACCAACGACAGATTTTTTCTTTGACCATATCTGTTGGTGTGGGTATGTTTTCCGCATGCGTTCTGACTCTTTACTGGATATTATGAGAGACCTAGTTACCACTAAAGCTAAGACTGTAAGTAAGCAGGATTTGGCGGCGCTGGAGCAAAGAGTTGAGCGGTTGGATGAGCTTTTGATGAAGCTTGAAGAGAGCGTGAAAGGGTTCTCTGATGAAGATTTAGAGCCAAATACGCTGAACGAGTCAGTCCTGAATGAGTCAGTCCTGAAAGACCTGAAATCTGAACAAGTCAGTCCTGAAAGACCTGAAATCTGAACAAGTCAGTCCTGAAAGACCAGAAATCTGAACGAGTCAGTCCTGAAAGACCAGAAATCTGAACGAGTCAGTCCTGAAAGACCAGAAATCTGAACAAGTCAGTCCTGAATGAGTCAGTCCTGAAAGACCAGAAATCTGAACAAGTCAGTCCTGAATGAGTCAGTCCTGAAAGACCAGAAATCTGAACGAGTCAGTCCTCAGTAACGCCCTAGAGACGTCGAAAGACCCCCACGACTTCGCCGATGATTTGAACTTGCCGAAAATCTGACTGGTGTATAAAGATTGGTGACATGGCGGCATTGGCCGGCTGTAGACGGATACGCTCCCCTTCGGGGTAAAACCGTTTCACTGTTGCTTCATTTTCTATCATAACAACGACAATATCTCCGGCACTGGCGTGAGAGCGTTTTTTTACGAAAATAAAGTCGTTGTTGAAAATTCCATCTTCAATCATTGAATCACCGACCACTTTGAGAGCGAATACCTTCTTAGAGGTTCCGAGGAGCACGCTGTCGACAACGAGATTTCCCTCGGCATACTCTTCCGCAAGAATCGGTTCCCCTGCGGCAACTCTCCCCAAGATGGGGACGCTAACGAAATTGTCGGTAGCCCCAAGTGCCATTGTGACAACGTTGCTGTTGTCTGTTTGAGTTGGAATCAGGGTTCGGGATTTTGCGCCGTCTTGTCGTAGATACCCCTTCTTTTTAAGCGCCTTTAAATGGTCAGCTACGCCGTTGGTCGATTTAATTCCTAGGTGTTTTCCTATTTCCCGGATGGTAGGGGGGTAACCCCACTCTTGGATTTTTTCCTGGATAAAGCGAAAGACTTCTTGTTGCCTGGGTGTTAATTCAGGTAGTTGCCCCATTTTGCGCGCCCCTAAACATTTGTCCATGTGAATAGATGTATAGCTGAACGCATTATCAGGAGTCAAATTTATGGTAGACTTAAGAACAAGTTAGATGGTCAGTATAACCAGTGCCACGTAGGAAGGCTCGTAGCCTCTTTCGAAGTTTCGCTTCGGCGGTCCGGATTTTCATACGTGAAGACTTAAGTTTTGCAGCAGCCTCTTCTTGAGAAACATTTTCCACGAATCTTAAGACGAGTAAGCTTCGTTCATCATCGGCGAGTTCCTTCATGAATTCGGCAATTAAAACCTTCAGTTGGCTTTGCTCTAGAACCGTATCCTGGCTTCTCGTAGCTGAACTATAGAGAACGCCCGAATATGTCTCAGAAACGGCGTTGTCCATGGCGGTAATATGGCTGCGGGTGTCATCCCCCGAGATGTAGCTGGAGAAAACGACTTCCCGATTGCGGAAGCCATTGATGACCATATTTCGAGCAATGGCTAATATCCAATTCGAGAATGAATTAATCCCGTTGTAGGCATTTCGGGCCCTCACCTCGAATGCTCTTCTAAACGCTTCCTGCACGGCGTTTCGAAGCTCATCGTCACTCGGGATTCCCTTGAAATAGCATTGGTTGCCCGCACTTCTAAACGTGAAACCAGATCTGAGGAACCGCGTAACGCCGGGACTGTAGTGTCGATACACAGTGTCCATCGCATCTGTTTCTCCCGCCTGGAACCGCGCGAGTAAATCTTTATCTTTTGCTAAGAACATGGCTCGAAATCATTGTCATGGGTGAGTGCTGATAAGTTGGGATAGCATTGATTCTTGTTGGCGGCAAACTTCGAACCAGCTTAATTCACTATTGGAGGAGATGTCGGCTCATTTTGGTAGTCCGATTGCTTTGGCAAAGGGGATAGCGAAGTTGGTAGGTTGAAATTTCCGTTTGTCCATCGGAGCAATACCCCCCAACACCCTTCTTTTGCGACTCTAAATTATGCGGCGTTTGAGGCGTTGGTAGGAGGACGTGGTTAGAAAGAGTCAGATGCTCGAAATAACAAGAAGTACATAAGAGCGCATGACTAGAATATGTGTTTTTTTAGAGGGCAAGAGCAAGTTTGACGGGTTTTCTACCTACAACCCGACGAATATGCTTGCCTTTCACCGGGCTTTTCCGAGATAAACTCGGCTCGGGGAATGAAGAGAATATGGAGAAAATAAGAGTCGCCATTGCGGATGACCATGCAATCTTAAGGGCAGGTATTAAGAGCCTCTTGCATGCACAAGACGATATGGAATTGGTCGGTGAGGCTACCGACGGGTTGGAGGTTGTCAAAATTGCTGGAGATACCCAGCCAGATGTCGTTGTTTTGGACCTCACAATGCCTCGGTGCACGGGTATGGAAGCGATAATTGAAGTACGTACGGTTTCACCGAATTCTCGAATTCTGGTTCTAACGATGCACGATGATCATGCTTATCTGCGTTCGGTGTTGGCTAAAGGCGGTGCGGGTTATTTGGTTAAGCGTGCGGCGGATACAGAGCTTTTGGCAGCGATTCGGGCGATTTTTCAGGGCCGTTCCTATATTGATGTGGGCTTGGACAACAATCAGTTAAAATCTGTTTTTGATGAGAATCAAGAGCAACCGCGCTCTCCTGCGATTAGATCCTTTGAAGCGTTGAGTGACCGAGAAAGACAGGTTCTGGAATTGGTTGCCCTTGGTTATACGCACAAAGAGGTGGGGGAAACCTTATCGGTGAGCGTAAAAACGGTGGAAACCTATCGGTCTCGTTTGTCGGAGAAATTGGGCTTACGTAGTCGGGCGGAATTGGTCCGTTTTGCATTGGAGCTCGGACTTTTAGACAGTACCAAGCTAAGTCCCATCGGGAAATAACCTGGTCCATTGTGGTGGTTTTCCTAAGTCATTTGAAGTCTTTTTCAGCAGTTTCCCTGATACCCAAACTTGCTTTGTTTGGTTATCGTCCATGTATTCGGTGCCCAAGGGGGAGCGATTTGCTTCGTGGGTTGATTGGTGCGCTGGATAGCCTGACTAAGACGTTTGTTCTCTGGGGAGGGAACAAACAGGCAATAGAGCTAATCCTCTAGGTTTCTTCAGTCGGGCTACGGGCAAGCAGGAGGCTTGGGGGAGCCTCTCTGCGCTGCTTGTCGTCAGTCTTGCGCTCTCGCCCGAGCATTCCTATACAGCACCCATGAAAGAATTATGTGATCGTGAATCAGGATGGCTTCGTGTGTGTAATGTTGCCGTGGCGGTAGCTCAAGGTGAACTTGGAATTCTTAAGAAAACTCTTGAGGAGTCTCCAATGGAGGAAGCAGAAACACTCCAGGAAATTATTCTCCAGTGCCACCTCTTTTGCGGGTACCCACGGTCAATCAATGGAATGAAAATTTTTGGCGAGGTATTTTCGGTTTCGGGTCTCGGCGAGTCCTCTCCAAGTCAGTGGCGTGAAGAGGGCGAAGCTCTATGCGAGGAAATCTATGGACGAGCCTATGAGAAACTCCTCCAGAAAATAGAGGATCTCCATCCAGCCCTCAAGAATTGGATGTTGGAGACAGGATATGGGCGGGTTTTATCGAGAAAAGGGGCCTCTATACAGGAAAGGGAGTTGGGGGTTGTGGCGGTGCTTATTGGCCAAAGGGTAGGACCACAACTTAGTAGCCATTTAAGAGGGGCGCTACGGGTTGGGATTCCAGAGGACTTTTTGGCGAGCCTATTGGCGGGCTCGAAGGGTTGGTGGGGCGAAACGTGCCAAAGAGAAGCGCTTGAAACATGGGAGAGGGTCCTGAATGCTTGGCGGCAAGCCGATACTGCGATCAATACTTCTTGTTGAAGTGCACTCTGAGACACTTTGTTGCGACTCCACCGGCTTGTACACGAATCCTTACTGCTTTTAGACATTTCGGGCATTTAGCGACATAATGGGTGTCGTCATCCCGTCGGTATACCCGAGTATAGACGCTGCAGCATTCGAATTGAATACCGAGCCATTTACGTTCCTTGCCCATGATCTTACGGAAATAGTAGCAGTTTTAGGTGATGGGTGGGAGTCGTTGTTAGAGCTGAACCTAATGCTTAAGCCTTTTCGCTCTTAAGTACGGGGCGTAGATTAGCAGGGAGGATTCGTTTTCTAATTCGAATCGCTTCAGGGGTTATTTCTAGAACCTCATCATCTCTGATCCATTCGAGACATTGTTCTAGGCTCATTTCTCTAGGTGGCGATACGACTGATGCATCGTCTTTACCTGATGCACGAACATTGGTGAGTTTTTTCTCACGTACACAATTTACGTTGAGGTCATTGTCGCGATTGTGCTCACCGATAATCATGCCCTCGTATACCAGGGTAGCCACAGGGCAAAACATGGTGCCGCGGGGTTGTAAATTATGGAGCGCATATGGGGTTGTGGTGCCATTCCGATCCGCGACCAGTGCACCGGGTTTCCGTTGTGGAATAGGGCCACACCAAGGGATCCATTTTTCAAAGACGTGAGACATAATGATAGTTCCGCGGGTAGCGGTCAGGAGAGTGCCACGAAGTCCGAATAGGCCACGGGTTGGAATGAGATATTCTAGCCGACTTCTTGAGCCTTCTAGTTTTTGGTCGCTCATTTGAGCTTTTCGAGGGCCCAGTAACTCGTTGAGGATTCCTACATATTCATTGGGCACGTCCACATGTAACCGCTCCATGGGTTCATTTTGTTCGCCATCGATTTCTTGGGTTACAACCTCGGGGTTGCAGACACAGAACTCAAATAATTCTCGTCGCAGTGTTTCTATGAGCACAGATAGTTGTAATTCACCACGTCCCATGACTCTGAATGAATCCGCTGTATCCGTATCCTGTATTTTGATACTGACATTTCCCAATTGTTCTCGGTAAAGTCGGTCGCGGAGGTGTCGACTGGTGACATATTTTCCGCCGCTTCGTCCGGCTAAGGGACCATCATTGACGCGAAGTACCACGGCCACGGTTGGCTCATCTACCTTGATCCCTGGTAACGCCTCCTGATTTTCGTTTACGCAGATAGTGTCTCCGATCAATCCAGGCTGGATGCCAGATATCGCAACGATTTGACCGGAGTGCGCCTCATCGATGGGGATTCGCTGGGGGCCGAGAAAGGTAAAGATCCCCGTGATCCGCTGATTGCTTTGTTTCTCTGCCTGCTTGAGAACAATGGTTTGGTTTGGCTTAATACTTCCACTGATGATCCGTCCAATAGCCAGTTTGCCGAGATAATCATCGTAACCAAGTTGGTTGATCTGCATTTGAAATGGGGTGTCGGGATCCACTGGAGTTGAGGGCATGGTTTCAACCAGGGTTTCAACTAAGGGTATAAGATCTGTACCGGGAACATCAATATTGTGAGTTGCGGTGCCGGCACGCCCATTTGTATAAATGACCGGGAATTCAATTTGAGATTCATTGGCACCGAGATCGATGAAGAGGTCGTAGCATTCGTCCAACACTTCTGGGGCTCGAGCGTCACTTCTATCAATTTTATTGATTGCGACGACTGCAGGTAGACCGAGCTCCATGGCTTTTCTTAAAACAAAGCGTGTCTGGGGCATCGGTCCTTCCGCAGCGTCTACTAAGAGCAGCACGCCATTGACCATTCTCAGGGTTCGCTCTACTTCGCCTCCAAAGTCAGCGTGTCCGGGGGTGTCCACCAGCTGCAAAAGTGTTTGTTTATACTGGACCGAAGTACATTTTGCGAGAATGGTAATGCCGCGTTCTCTTTCTTGATCCATGGAGTCCATGGCGCGTTCTTGTGTCTCTTGCTTAGAGTGGTAGACGCCTAATTGATTGAATAGACCGTCGACTAGCGTTGTTTTTCCGTGATCGACGTGCGCAATAATAGCGATTGTCCTAATGTCAGTTACTGCTTGGCTCATCTTTTTTACCATCGTCCTCGGATTTTACGTTTTTCGGGGACTTGTTTTTGACTGTCAAAGTGTTCTTTGGTGGGGTTGAAGTGACAGTGGTTTGAGGATCGTTACTCGTTTTTGTTTTTGTTTTTGTTTTTGTTTTTGTTTTTGTTTTTGTTTTTGTTTTTGTTTTTGTTGGCTTGGAGGGTTTAGCTGTTTTCGGGTGCGATGTACTCTTTGCAGTGCTGTTTGTCAGTGCTTTTGAAGCAGCTGCTTTTGTTGTTTTTGTTTTTGTTTTTGTTGTTTTTGTTGTTTTCGTGGCTTTTGATCGGTTTTGCGTGCTTTTTTTCCGTTGTGGTGGAAAGCGCCGCTGGGTGATTATTTTTCCGGTTCCTTGACTGAGTTTCTTACGGTTCCGTACCCTTCTAATGGCTTCTTGGACAAGGAGTGGATTTGAATGATTGCTTAAAGCTTCGTAGAGGTTTTTCAAAGCAAGGTCATAGTTTTCGAGTTCTTGAAAGCAGTTGGCAATTTCAAAGAGGATGATAGCTTTAAAGGAGTCGCCTTCTTCGGCATTCAAAAGAAGGCGCTCATAGATCGCAATGGCTTCACTAAAACGGTCCTCAAGGATGAAGGAGCTCGCCAAAATCATCTCTGCTTGAATTGCCTCTTCACTTCTAGGCCATCTTCGTAATAACGCGTCAATTTCTGTATGGACCTGCGGGAAATTCTGCCGTTTAAAATAAATTTGCGCAATATGTAACTGAGCATCGCGGGTTTCAGGATGATTAGGGTGGGTTCGAACTACGTTTTGATAAATATCGAGGGCTTCGTCCACCTTTTCAAGCCGACTCAAATACAAATCCGCAATGGTTAGTTGTGCGGCAAGAGCTTCATTGGTGGTGGGAAATTCACCGATGAGTTGAGAATAATCCTTGATCGCTTGCTCATCGTTTCTCAAGTAGAGGGTATTCACTCTCCCGAGTCGATTGAGGATGAATTTCCGTTGCTCTAGCTGAATTTCATTTGGGGGACTGTTTGTTTCAAGTCGTACCAATAATTTTCGGTAGAGTTGGTCTGCTTGTGCGTACTTCCGTTGGTACATCAAATCGTTTGCCAGATTAAGACCGGCCCGAACACCGTCTCCACACGCAGTGGAGACAAGTATCCCCAGTACGAATGCGATGTTTCTCAATCGTACTGGGATTAGAATTGAACGACCAACTTTACTGGTCGGGGTTGTCATCGGAAGCCGTTTCTTCAGGGATGTTTATGCCCGTTTCCGGCTCGTCCTCTTCTGGTTCGGCGATTCGGGCGACACTGGCGACAGCGCTATCATCAGTGACGTTGATGATTTTAACGCCTTGAGTCGAACGTCCCATGATTGAGATTTGGTCAATTTCAGTCCGAATCATTATACCACCATCGGTGATAACCATAAGCTCATCACGGTCACCAACGCCTACAACGGCAGCGACAACCCCCGTTTTATCACTGAGCTTAAAGTTAATGATTCCCGAGCCACCTCGACCTTGTTTCCGATATTCTTCGTGGGTTGTGCGCTTACCATAACCCTGGGTGGAAATACTCAGGATATGGGGGAGGTCATCCCTTAAGATGACCATACCAACGACGGCGTCTCCGTCTTTCTTAAGGTTAATAGATCTCACTCCTCGTGCGGTTCTGCCCATGGGGCGAACGTCACCCTCTGAAAACCGGATGGTCATTCCCATTCGTGTTCCAATAAGGATGTCGTCCTCGCCGCCGGTATAATCCACGCCAATTAGAGTGTCGTCATCATCGATACTCAAGGCGATCAATCCCGAGTTTCTGGGCGTGGTGAATGCCTGAAGCTCTGTTTTCTTGATGTAGCCCTTCGCGGTTGCAAAGGCGAGAAAACTACCTTGGGTGAAATCCTTCAGTGGTAGTAACGCAGCAACCCGCTCTTCGCTGTTTAAACTAAGTAAATTTACGACAGGTTTACCACGGCTAGTCCGTGTGCCTTGTGGTATTTCATGAACCTTCAACCAATAAACCTTACCGTGGTCGGTAAAGACCAGCACGTAGCTATGATTGGATGCCACGAAAATATTTTCGACGAAATCTTCGGATCGCGTTGTTGTGGCAGTCTTACCGCGCCCGCCTCTATTTTGAGCCTGGTAAACTTCGAGAGGAACGCGTTTTACATAGCCCGCGTGACTGACTGTGACGACGGAATCGTCATCGGCGACGAAATCTTCGGCGGACAACTCTTTTCCATGAAGGATGAGTTCGGTCTTTCGAGGTGAGGCATATTCATCTTTAATTTCTTGGAGTTCAGTGACGATAACAGACATGAGTCTTTCATCGGAGTCGAGAATCCCCAAGAGTTCTTCAATGGTCGTGCGAAGGGTTCGTGCTTCTTCTTCGAGCTTCTCACGTTCTAGCCCAGTCAATCGACCCAAGCGCATATCGAGAATCGCTTGTGCTTGACGTTCGTTAAGGCGCATAACCCCCGTTTTGATGGCCTGTGTGCCTGTTTCATACTCGAAGGTTAGCAACTGCTCACTAAAGGTTTTAAATACCGGAGTCATTGGAAAATGCTCGGTCATCAAGGATGCTTTGGCTGTGGCCTGGTCTTTTGAAGCCCGAATAATTTCGACGATACGGTCTATGGAATCAATGGCGGCTAGAAGCCCGAAAACAACGTTGAAGCGTTTACGGGCTTCCCGCAGCTCGTATTGACTGCGGCGAGTAACGACTTCACGACGGTGGTTGATGAAGTGTTTGAGCATGTCCTTAAGGGTCAACACTTTAGGTTGTCCGTTAACGATGGCCAACATGTTAAATCCAAAGGACGTTTGAAGTGCGGTGAGTCGATAGAGCTGATTTAGGATGACTTCACCCATTGCATCACGCTTACACTCAATCACGATTTGCATGCCGTCTCGGTCGGATTCATCACGAATATCACTGATGCCTTCGACGCGTTTATCGCGAACGAGGTGGGCAATCTTTTCGACGAGGTGGGCTTTATTCACCTGATAAGGAAGTTCCGTTATAATGATTCGGTCACGGTTGTTGTGCTCTTCGACGCATGCCTTGCCTCTCAGCTGGATGATTCCGCGTCCGGTTTCGTAGGCTTTCTTTAGGTTGCTCGTTCCATAGACAATTCCGGCAGTGGGAAAGTCGGGGCCAGGTACAATCTTCATGAGATCTGACACCATCATATTGGGGGTCTTGATCAAAGAGACAGTGGCATCGATAATTTCACCCAAATTGTGTGGGGCAATGTTCGTTGCCATCCCAACCGCGATTCCCGCTGAGCCGTTCACCAATAAGTTTGGGAACCGGGTAGGCATGACCAACGGTTCCTCTAAGGAATCGTCGTAATTTGACCCGAAATCCACGGTTTCTTTGTCGATATCAGCGAGCATTTCCGATGAAAGTTTCGCCATCCTTACTTCGGTATATCGCATGGCAGCTGGTGCATCCCCGTCGATACTACCAAAGTTTCCCTGCCCATCGATGAGGGTATGCCTCATTGAAAAGCCTTGAGCCATGCGAACCAATGTATCGTAAACTGCCTGGTCACCGTGGGGGTGATACTTACCGATGACATCGCCGACGACACGGGCAGATTTTTTGTAAGCTCGATTGTAATGATTTCCCAACTCTTGCATGGCAAAGAGCACTCGACGGTGGACGGGCTTTAGGCCGTCTCGAACATCGGGAAGGGCACGCCCAATGATTACGGACATTGCGTAATCGAGGTAGGAGGCTCTCATTTCATCTTCGATATCTATATTCACAGGATGCTTTGATCCTGGCGCTGTTGAATCAGTCATATTGGACCGTTCTATATCGAACTCCGGCTATTTCAGCAATCGTCTCGTGAGCCAAGAGGCTCAAAAATAGAGGTTTTGAGGGGGATCTCCGGTATATTCCGTCGCAACTTTAGCCAAAAGAACTCTTGGGGTTCTTTCTGGAACTTGATAAAGAGAAGCCGTAGGTTTCGTTCGAGGAGGTCGATTGTGGCACATGAGGTTTTATTGCCCCAAATGGGGGAGTCTATCGCAGAAGGCACTATAACCACCTGGCTCAAGAAAATCGGTGAGCATGTCGAGCGTGACGAAGCGCTTTTCGAAATGTCGACGGATAAAGTCGATGCGGAAATTCCCTCTCCAGTTACGGGGACGCTTTTGGAGATCAGGGCGGAAGCCGGGCAAACGGTTGAGGTGGGGGCCGTGGTGGCTTTGATCGGTGAGGCTGGTGGCACGATTTCAGATGATTCTTCGGCTAGAGCTCCTGACGAAGGCCCCGAAAAAGCCGCCGAAAAAGAACCGGCACTGCAGGCTGTTTCTGGGCCTGAAGCTACGGGTGATTCGGTCGAAGAGCGGCGTCGTACAAAGAGTTCACCGCTGGTGCGAAAAATAGCAGCTGAGCACAATGTTGAGATCTCGAAAATTACGGGTACTGGGGTCAGCGGTCGGGTGACAAAATCCGATATCCTCAGTTTTATCGAAACGTCGAATGCGGGGACATCCGCAGTGTCAACCCCTGCTTCTTCTGCTCCTTCTGCCGCTCCTGCGGTTGTGAGTCAGGGAACCGGGGTCAGCTTAGGGATGCCCAACGAAGTACCCGTAGCTTATCGTGCGAAAGTCTACGAGGGCGATACTATCGAAGAGATGTCCAACATGCGCTCAAAGATTGCCGAGCACATGGTTGTATCCAAGCATATTTCTCCACATGTAGCCACGGTCTGGGAGATGGATTTCAGCAAAGTAGCGGCTTTACGAAAGCGCTATAAAGCAAAATGGCAGGAGCGCCACGGAGTAAATATTACTTTTACTTCATTTATCCTGAAGGCCACCGTTGATGCTTTGAGAGCATTCCCGATGATAAATGCGAGCTTGGACGGCCAAAAAATTATCTATCACCGAGATATCAACTTGGGGATTGCAGTTGCTCTTGATTGGGGACTTTTGGTGCCGGTCATTCGAGGTGCACAGGATTTGAACCTCCTAGGCATTACCAAACGCGCAAATGATTTAGCAGAAAGAGCTAGGGCAAAGAAATTAAAGCCGGATGAAGTTCAATACGGTACCTTTACCGTGACAAATCCAGGGGTATTTGGTCCCATGTTTGGACTTCCGGTGATCAACCAGCCCCAAGTTGCAATTTTGGGTTGTGGGGCAGTGGAGAAGAGACCTGTGGTCGTTGATGACATGATTGCGATTCGGACCAGGGCCTATATCTCATTGAGTTTTGACCATCGGTTAGTGGATGGTGCGGATGCAGACCAATTTATGAAGCGAATTAAGTCTGGAATAGAGGATTTTGACGAAGCAGAACTCGGTTAAGGTGTGTCTTGTGGATCGAAATTTACGCATAGAAAATATGGGGGTTGTTTCCTATGGGCCCATGTTGGCTCTACAGGAACAACGGCATCTAGATATCCAGCAAGGAAAGTCAGATGACACTCTCTTTCTGCTTGAGCATTGGCCGGTTGTAACCTCGGGTCGAAACGGAAAGACCGAGAGTCTCCTCGCAAGTGAAAGTGAACTTAAACGTCGAGGGGTTCAGTTTTATTGTACAGGCCGTGGTGGTGACGTGACCTACCATGCTCCTGGTCAAGTGGTTGGCTATCCAATTGTTGAATTGCAAGAGTCAGAGCGCGATATTAAGAGTTATGTTTGGAAGCTTGAAGAAATATTAATTCGAACCTCTCAAGACTATGGCCTTAAGGCCGAGCGTATTGAGGGGCTGCGGGGAATTTGGGTAGGAGAGCGAAAACTAGCGGCCATTGGTGTCCGGCTTTCCCGTTGGGTCACGATGCATGGTTTTGCTCTGAATGTTAGTGTAGATCTGAGCGGTTTTGGGTTGATTGTTCCCTGCGGTTTGTATGGTAAAGGGGTTACTTCTTTAGGTCTTGAGCTGGGTGAAGCTCCACCTTTGGGACACGTTCAGAGTAAATTGGGTGCCCATGCCGCAGATGTTTTGGGGCGACAAAGTTATCAGGCCCTGCCAACAGGATTGCCAGCTCCAATTGTTACGGAAGATTCTGTGCGGATCCCCGCAGTGAGGTGAGATGTTATGTCTACGGCCAAAGAGCTTGTGCAAATCGGAGTTAATTCAAAGGTAATCGCTCGTTCCGGACAGGAAGCGCGGCGGCCGCCATGGCTTAGGGTCAAGGTTCAGTACACCGAAGGTTTTAGTGAAGTGAAGTCACTCTTGGGTGACTTGCAACTAAACACCGTGTGTGAAGAGGCGCGTTGTCCAAATATTTGGGAGTGCTGGGGCAAGCACCGGACAGCGACTTTCATGATTTTGGGGGAGATCTGTACGCGAGCATGTCGATACTGCTCCGTAACCAGCGCGCGTCCTGGGGAGATTGATCTACACGAGCCTGAGCATGTCGCAGAGGCTGTTGCTCGGATGAAGTTGGCGCATACTGTGATTACCAGCGTCGATAGGGATGACCTTGAGGATCTAGGAGCCGGGCATTGGGTTGAAACCATCCAGGCTATCCAGAGAAAAAGCCCTCAGACACGCATTGAGATTCTGACACCCGACTTTATAGGGGATTACCACCAACTTCGTCGTGTTTTGGATACGCATCCCGCAGTTTTTAGTCACAATGTGGAAACTGTCCCCCGCTTGTATCGAAAGTTGCGAAGTAAAGGGATTTATGAACGATGTCTTGAGCTATTGGGTCGTCTGCATGCATACAGGGTTGAACAGAATATTGCGATGACCACCAAAACAGGCTTGATGTGCGGCCTTGGGGAAACCAAGGACGAAATTCTTCAGGTGATGGATGATTTAAGGTCTGTTCACGTCGATGTATTTACCATGGGACAATATCTCAATCCGACAAAGAAACATTTCCCCGTACAGCGATTTTATCGTCCAGAAGAATTCGATGATTTGAAAGAAGAAGCCTTAAAGCGTGGTTTCAAGAATGTTGTGAGTGGTCCATTGGTTCGTAGTTCTTATCACGCACATGAGCACGTACCGGAAGCCATTCTCAAGTAAAATTCTCTGATGGCTTAGCCTAAGAGTTCTTTTAGGATTTTGTTTACGAGTTTTGGGTTTGCCTTACCTTGGGTTTCTTTCATTATTTGTCCGACGAAGAAGCCAATCAATTTGGTTTTACCACCTCGGTAGTCGGAGGCCTGTTGTGGGTGGCGTGCGATAATTTCTTCGAGGATTGGTTTCAATTCATCACTATTGGCAACTTGCTTTAGCCCCCTACTTTCAACAATGCGGTTGGGACTGCCTCCCTCTTCTTTAAGGATCCCAAGAACTTCTTTTCCGATTTTACCGGAAATGACTTCCGAATCGATCAACGCTAAAAGTTCTGCGAGCTCTTTTGCACCAAACTTCAGCTGGTGAAGGGGGGTTTCTTTGGCATCCCTTAGCAATTCATTCATCAGCCAATTGGCGGCCAGTTTAGGAT
The DNA here is from genome assembly GCA_036339465.1 of Myxococcota bacterium. Taxonomy (GTDB): domain Bacteria; phylum Myxococcota; class XYA12-FULL-58-9; order XYA12-FULL-58-9; family JABJBS01; genus JAYZAY01. Next base: position 79,501 of record JAYZAY010000085.1, read on the forward strand.
TTCTATGATGGTTCAGGATTTCCTCGAAAAATGTTGCAACTTCAGGTTCTTCGGTCAAAACGGTGGCGTCATATTCCGAGAGTTTAAAGTCGCTCAAGAATCGCTCTTTTTTTTTGTTGGGAAGTTCGGGGAGGTTATTTCGCAGATTCTCTATTTGTTCTAAAGAAACATTTAGAATGGGAAGGTCCGGATCGGGAAAGTAGCGATAGTCATGTGCATCCTCTTTGGAACGCATGGACCGGGTTTGTTGCTTGGTACTATCCCAGAGTCTAGTCTCTTGAACAATGACTTCTTTGGCTTCAAGCAAATAGATTTGGCGCTCAACTTCGTATTCCGTTGCCTGTTGGATGAACTTGAAGGAGTTAATATTTTTTAGCTCAGTTCTAGTTCCCAATTCCTTTTTTCCGTGTTTTCGAACGGATATGTTGACGTCACAACGGAAACTACCTTCTTGCATATTCCCATCACAAACACCGAGGTATCGAAGAATTTGTCGAAGAGACTTAAGGTAAGAAACGACTTCCTGGGATGAACTGAGGTCTGGCTCACTCACAATTTCTATGAGCGGGGTGCCTGCCCGATTAAAGTCGATCACCGAACGTGAGCCTAGAGCGCAAGAATCATGAACATTCTTTCCTGCATCTTCTTCCATGTGGATTCGATTGATTCGGATACGCTTGGTTTCTGACCCGCCTATTGCGATATCTAGGTATCCCGCAGTTGCGTAGGGCTGGGCGAACTGCGTTATTTGATAGCCCTTAGGAAGGTCAGGATAAAAATAATGTTTTCTGTCAAATTGGCTTTGGGGGTGAATGGTACAGTTAAGGCCAATTCCCGCTTGAATGGCCATCTTGACCGCTTCTTTGTTAAGGACAGGAAGCACGCCAGGTAATCCCAAATTAACCACATCAACGAGGGTGTTTGGGGCGCGTCCAAATGTGGTTCCGCTAGATGAGAATAGCTTACTTTTCGTCGATAGTTGGGCGTGAACTTCTAGTCCAATGACTGTTTCCCAGTGATTTGCCATTTAGATTGATCCCCCGCCGTATTTCTCGATGGATCGCGCGACGCCTAGAAGGGTTGACTCATCCCATGGCCTACCGATGAGTTGGCATGAGAGGGGGAGATTGTCTTCATCGAATCCGATGGGTAGAGCCATGGCTGGTAACCCTGCCAAGTTTACGTTAACGGTGAAGATATCCGACAAGTACATAGCCAATGGATCATTTAATTGTTCGCCCATGCCGAAAGCGGTGGTGGGTGTTGTTGGGGTTAGAATGACATCCACTTGGGAGAATGCATCTCGAAAATCCTGACAAATCAGAGTTCTTACTTTTTGTGCTTTTAGGTAGTAGGCATCGTAGTAGCCAGCAGAGAGAGCGTAGGTGCCTAGCATAATACGGCGTTTTACTTCGGGGCCAAACCCAGCAGAACGGGTGTTTTGGTACATCGCGTGTAAGTCGTCGTCCCCCCCGACCCGATTGCCATAGCGGACGCCGTCAAATCTTGCGAGGTTGCTGCTTGCTTCAGCGGTAGCGAGTAAATAGTAGGTGGCGATTCCGTATTCACTGTGGGGTAGTGAAATATCGATGAGCTCTGCTCCCTGTTCTTCGAGCGATTTTTTTGTTTTAGCGAGGGCTTGCGCCATTGCCGAGGGAAGAGATTCTTCAAAATACTCTCTGGGTATACCAACCCGGAGATTCTGAACCCCTTGTTCTATGCCTTCGAGGTAATCAGGTACGCTTTGTTCAACACTGCTCGAGTCTTTGTCATCATACCCCGCAATAGCCTGCAGTATGATGGCATTGTCTCGGACTGTTCGGGTGAGTGGCCCGGCCTGATCGAGAGAGCTTGCGAAAGCAATCATCCCAAAGCGTGACACCCTTCCATAGGTGGGTTTGAGCCCCACGGTTCCGCAAAAAGCGGCGGGTTGCCGGATGGAACCACCGGTGTCAGTTCCTAGGGCAGCGAAAACAGAATGATTTGCGACTGCGGCGGCTGAGCCTCCGCTTGAGCCTCCGGCGACTTTGTCGGGATTATGTGGATTGCGCACCGGTTGGTAGGCCGAGAATTCATTGGAAGACCCCATGGCAAATTCATCCATATTCAGTTTTCCAAGGATGATTGCTCCTGCTTCTCGGAGTTTGGCCACAATGGTGGAATCATAGGGAGGAATGTAGCCCTCAAGTAGTCGAGATGCACAAGTTGTAGGGGCATCTCGGGTGATGAAAATATCCTTTAGCCCAATGGGGACACCATCTAAAATCGATTTGGGGGCTCGGTTTTTATGACGTTGATCGGATTGAGTAGCAGCTTGAATGGCCGAACTCTCCGAGACATGAAGAAAGCAACCCGAATCTTTTGTGTCTTGGACCTTTTCTAGGCAGGCGGAGACCAGAGCCAGACTCGTAATCGCACCACATCTAATTTGTTGGCATGCTGCTTCTAAGCTTTGTTCTAGAATATCCACCACGATTTACTCGATAACTTTCGGCACACCAAAGCCATTGGCGAGAACCTCAGGGGCTTGTTTCAGCACATCCTCTCGAGGGAGTGCTGGTGTGGCGTGGTCTTCTCTGAGGGGAAGAGGGATATTGTGTGGGTGAATGGTTGCATCTATTGAACACGTATCCAGCTCTTCCAGTTTATTGATATAACCAAGGATAGCTTGCAGGTCTACTTGCATAGATACCAAGTCCTCTTCCGGAAAACTCAGCCGAGCAAGTTTCGCAATGTGTTTCACTTGATTGAGAGAGATTGTCTCGTCGCTCATAAATCACCTAGGGCTTGGGCCTCTCTTAATTGTTTAATTTTGTTTCTAACAATTGGGAGCTCGGGTTCTGTCGCCGGGGACAGAGATACAAATTTCTCATAATTTTGCAACGCTTCCTTTTTAAGTCCTTGACGGTTTTGTGTTTCTGCGAGCCCAAAATAAGAAGCAGGATAGTCTTCTCTTAGGGTGATCGCTTGTTGGAAGGCTTTGGAGGCTTGGCTATCTTGCTTAAGATCGAGCCAGCACCAGCCCATACCCACGTAAATTTCAGGCAAGTTTGGGTTAAGCTGTGCGGCTTGCTGGTAGTATCCAATGGCCTGTTTAGCCCGATCGCTGAATCGATGCCGTTCGGCGGTTCTGAGGAGGGATTGAAGAGTTGGTTGGGGATCCGTTTTTTTCTCGGGCGTGCGTGGAATGGCGATTTCTTGATTTGGAGAATCTGCGGCGGTTTTCGACTTTTCTTTTTTGGAGGCTTTTGGGTTGGTCATTTCCATAGCGAGTCGTTTTTGAAGCGCAAGAGCAACGGGATGATTTGGGAATCGTTCATGTCCTCCTTTGAGGACCTTTTCTGCTTCATCGAATTTAGTGAGGCGGATGAAATCACTGACGATTCGAAAACGGATATCGAAATTTCCCGGTTCTTGTTCGAGGTATTTTAACGATTTTTCCATATTTTTTCGGGTTAAGTTGTCGGGCAGTAGTAGGGACAGCTTTGGTGTTGCCTCCACAGCTTCTAGGCGTACTTTTTCTCTCATGAAATCATCTGACTTTTTCTTTCGAACAAAGAACTCCGCGAGAATATAATGTCCTATAGGATTTCTGGGGGTTCTTTGTGTCAATTGCATGGCTGCGAGAAATGCACCTTCAAGGTAGACTGCTTGATTGGGCAAACTCAGGGGGGCCAGAAGTGGGATATTATAGGCCCTGGAGAGTTGCAGATAGTCGTACAGTGAAAGCTGGATCAGAGCGATGGATTCATAGAATTCATCGAGGTGTTTTAAGCTGGGTTCAAGACTCTTAAGTAGGTCTAGGGACTTGAGCAGTCTAGACTGGGTATAGCCCAGTCTTTGGATTTGTGCGTCTCGAATCACGGTTAGAGAGTTTTCTGTTTGTTGGACCGGGGCAGGGAGGGTATGGAGACGATAAATTGCGACAAATAATGTACCGAGCAGAAGGGCCACGGTGAAAACTAAAGCTGAAACCGTACGGTGGTGCCTAAGGCGATAACTTTGATATCGACCAGTTAAGGTGCTGACTTCAAGTTCACTTAGTCTGGGGTCGGCCTCCGAGAGCACAACTTCATTTTCGAGGGTCATTGAAGTGGAACCGAGCAATGAGCTTGTTCGGGCTGCAGCGGAAAAGAAAGGAGCAAATTCCGGGAGTTGTTTGAGGGAAATCCAAACGTCGCCGTTTCTGGAAACAGCATCGCTGACCTCGACTTTACCCGCGAGGATCTCTCTGTGTAACTCTGAGAGACCGTCGATTTCTTGGATGCTTCCATCGATTTTTTTGATCAAGAAGGGGAGGACCTGTTTTTCTGGATTTGGTGCCTCTTCAGGGGGCGAAATTTTGGATGGAGTATCTGTGGCCATCGGGTATTTCCATAAAGAGGTTTTAGTACTTGTCCGGATTCCTCTGACTCGTCGCTAAGTATTCATCACTCTAGGCGGGATTCACAAATCGTGCAACGATTGTCTTGGTGCCAATCCCTGGAAATGTCACAGTCAATTTACGATTCTTGCCATCGCCGTGGGATTGAATGACCTTACCTTGCCCAAAAGTGGCATGGAGAACGGCTTTGCCCGGTGCAAACGGGTCATTGGTTTGAACCGGCCTGTTAAATACAGGCAAATTTTCGGTGTTTTCGTCGACTCCCCAGGCATTGAAAGCCGGTGGTTTGGATTTACTCTGGTTGGTGTTGGTTAGAAGGATGCAGTCGTCTGGTAATTCGCTAATGAACCTAGATATTTCTGACCATTTGGTGGAACCAAAAACGGTTCGGATTCGGCAGGATGAAAGAGATAGGCTTTCTTTTGCCCGGGTAATGCCGACGTAGCAGAGTCTTCGTTCTTCCTCGAGTTCCTCAGTGGACTCTAAGCTTCGATTATGTGGAAACATCCCTTCTTCAAAGCCCGGAATAAAGACTTTCTTAAACTCGAGCCCTTTAGATGCATGAAGGGTCATTAGTGAAACGGTTTCATCGGTGTCATTGAGATTATCAAGGTCTGTAGCCAGAGCGACTTCTTCGAGAAAGAGCTCCAATGAGGGTTCTTCGACGATATCGCAGTACTCGTGAAGTGCGGCTAAAAGTTCGGATACGTTTTCAAGGCGTTCTGTTGCTTCTTCATTGTCTTGCTCTTTAAGGCTGTCTAAGTAGCCGAAGTCTCGAAGCATGTTTTCGGCTAGGTCGCCTGGGTTTTCCTGTTGTGATTGCTCCTGATGTTTTTCAAAACAGGCAAGAAAATCTCGTAATTTGGTCCGCAGCCTACTTTGAACTTCGCCGGCGCCCTCCGCAAATGCTTTGGACGCTTCAAGGAGAGAGCTATCTGCACCAGAGGCATAAGCCTGGAGTTTTTGCAGGGATGTTTTGCCAATACCACGAGCGGGAACATTGATGATTCTTAGGAAATCCATGTCTGATTTCGGGTTTAGGAGCAGTCTCAAATAGGCCAAAGCATCTTTAATTTCTTTTCGGTCATAGAAGCGAATTCCTCCGTAGATGGCGTAGTTAATCTTTAAGCGCCGAAGGGCATCTTCAAGGGGGCGACTTTGTGCGTTTGTTCTGTAGAGGATAGCGATGCTGGTGGCACACTCGCCGGCATTGAGTCGGTTGTGAATATCAAGAGCGATGGCATCAGCTTCTTCTCTTTCCGTAGCAAAAACTCTGAAGTCAATTTTCGAGCCTTTTGGGAGTTTTGTGTATAGCGTTTTACCTTTTCTGGCTTGATTGTTGGCTATAACTGCATTGGCTGCTTTGAGAATGATTGGAGTTGAGCGGTAATTTTCTTCCAATCGAACGACTTTGGAGCCGGTATAGTCTTCCTCAAAACGCAGGATATTTTGAATATCGGCTCCCCGCCAGCGGTAGATAGACTGGTCATCATCTCCGACAACGGTGAGACTTTTACCGCCTTCGGCTAGATATTTGAGGAGTTGGTACTGCACTGGATTTGTGTCTTGATATTCGTCGACTAAGAGATGAGACCAGGCGAGGTTCGCAAAGCGCCTCAGCTCAGTATCCGATTGGAGTAGAAAAACGACGTTAAGGAGTAGGCTACCGAAATCAACGGCATTGGAGTTCCGAAGTTTTTTTTCATAGAGTTTGTAGATTTCGGCAGCTCGCTGCTCATTCATATCAAATTGTGAGGGTTGGACGTAGTCGGCTCTGAGGCCCTGGTTTTTCCACTTTTCAATAATGCTTCTAATTAATCGGGGGGGGAAAACTTGATGGTCTAGGTTTAGCTCAATGAGGCATTGTTTTATGGCCTGAAGCTGATCATCTTGATCATAGATGACGTAATGGGAATCTAATCCTAAGGGCGAACCAAATTTTCTAAGCATTTTGCCACAGAAGCTATGGAAAGTACTTACATGGAGAGCGTATTCAGGGACCCCCGTGAGTTGGCTGACTCGAAACCGCATTTCTTTAGCCGCCTTGTTGGTAAAGGTCATGGCTAAGATTTTGTCGGGGGCGACTCCGTTTTCGAAAATAAAATGAGCAATCCGGTAGGTAATCGCTGTGGTTTTCCCGGTGCCGGCTCCCGCCAATACGAGGAGGGGTGAATTGTCATGGAGAACGGACTCTCGTTGCGCAGCGTTCAATTTACTTAAATCAAGCATCCTTAGCCATTTGCCTTTTATCGTGAATGTGAGCGTCTCTGTGGCTTGTGCGCCACGTATGCCCATGGCAATCTCATAAATTAGAAACGGCTGCAATGTATGGGCAGGATGCGAGTGAGTGTTTATGGTTTTCGATGTTAATTTGCTAGAAGATTTCAAAGCTACTCCCTTGGAGTCATTGATCTTTCGTCTTTTAGAGGGGAGTCCCATTTCTTTGCGGGAATTGGCAGAGTTAGCCCAGTCGTTACCGATGCCAGATGAAAAGATAAACCATGAGGAGTTTTTTCCTTGCCATCGTGGGACGTGGTTTATTGGATTGCAACCCCAGGGAGAGTGGTTTTCAAAGGCTTCGCCTCCAAATTTATTGTTTTGTGATATATCTAGCTTCTTGACTTGGATGGTCCGACTGAGCTGGTCCTTGGCGGCTCGAAATGAGCTGGAGTCGATTTCGGGCTTAGTGGTAGCAGATAGGTCATTGTCGTGGTCGGCATTGGAGAGAAAGTTTCGGAGACGTATAGGACGATTTTGGGAAATTCAAAAATCAAGCCTTTTGAACTTGGATTCTACAGCCTTGGTTTTGGGGTATCATGACTTTCTTGGTGGTGTTTCCGGTTATCGTCGTTGGCTCCGTGAGTGCTGCGAAGATGCGCCGGAGGGGACTTCTGCAGATGGGATTGAAGATGGAAGAAGTATGGCATGGATGACTTTTGAAGGTGAACTTCTTCGGAACTCGCAGTCTGTTGTTCGTGGGTTGGAATTCAAGGAGCACCAAGTTGGACTCTGGCGAGATTACGGTCCCCATGGAGTAGGAGGATTTGTTTGGCGCGGTTCGAATGAGTTTCTAGAGGGTGAGCTTTCGAAAATGGATTTGAATTTACCTGAGGAAATTAGAGCCCTCTCTTATTTTCGACTTTGCCCTTTCGACCATTGGGTGCCTAGCAATCGTCATTATCTTTCTCGCCTATTGTCACAATATGAAAAATACTGCTTTCATGATGAGATGATGACTCCGGAGGTCGTCTCTTGGCAGGGTATGACCGACGCATTACCCCATCTTATTTCTCCCGGTTTGTTTGTGAACAAGATCAAGGAAAAGGTTGAATCTCAGAAAGAATCCCAGCTCGACAGGAAAGCCTCTGAGTCTTCTCCAAAAGAGTCCTCAAGAGAAGCGCCACCGAAGGATGAAGCGCTGGGAGTTCTTAAGGAAAAGTTAGAAAAGGTTTTTGGGAAAAACAAACCAACTTTATCGGATGTGCCCAAACCAATGGTGCCACCACGATTCCGTATCAAGGTATAGAGAAAAATCCTATGTGGACGTGTTGCGGCGCTCATTAACGATTTCGGCGATGAGTGTTTCTGAATCCGGATCGAGGTTAACAAACTCTACGCCCATTCCTGGGTGTTCACTGGCAGGTGGATTGATGTGGACGACGCGTCCCAATCCTTCGAGCAGACTTGAATCAGTCAATTGAAATTGGAGATAAATCATTGCGCCAATTTTATGTGGTGTCGTGGTTTTTATGAAAATGCCATGGGTGGAAATATTGCAGGCATATTCTGCTTCGAAACTATCGCGGCTATCGAACTTGATTTGCAAAAGCAGGTTCAATGGGACTCGGCTTGCTAGCCTACGTTCATTTTCTACCATTCGTTTCCCCCTTTCGTATTCTAACGGGGAGTAACTGTTTTTGGCAATGACCGTTTCTGAGAGGTTTAGGGAGTGAGATAATCCATGAGGGTGTTGACGTTCCTTATTCCAATGACTTCGGCCCGGATTTCAGATTCAAGAGAGGTCCGTTCAAGGTCGATCGCGGGAACGTAACATTGATTGAACCCAAGAGATTGTGCTTCTTGTAGACGGATTTCAAGGCCGGTCACCCCACGGATTTCTCCGGAGAGGCCGACTTCTCCTATGAAAATTGCTTTGGGAGCAATGGCGTTTTGGGTTATTGAAGACGATAAAGCAGCAATAATGCCCAAATCAGCGGCGGGTTCTTGAATCCTGACACCGCCAGCAACGTTGACGTAGAGATCTAGGCCCCCCATTTCTAGGCCACATCGAGCTTCTAGGACAGCCCCCAGTATCGCTATTCGCTGTTGGTCTACACCGACAGTCGTTCGTCTTGGGGAGCCATAGACGGCGGGGGTTACAAGGGTTTGGACTTCTAGAAGGAGAGGGCGCGATCCCTCTAAGGAGGAAACAACCGCCGTCCCGGGTCCGTCTGAGCGTTGGCTCAGAAAAAGTTCTGAAGGATTGGTGACCGGCTTCAAACCATCGCTCATCATTTCGAAAACCCCAATCTCACGGGCGGATCCAAAGCGATTTTTGTGTGCCCGGAGTATACGGTAAGAGCCTGTTCGCTCACCTTCGAAATAGAGGACGGTGTCTACCATGTGTTCGAGCAGTTTGGGTCCGGCGATAGCGCCCTCTTTGGTAACATGCCCCACCACAAATGTAGGTAAATCTCGCTGTTTCGCAATTCCCATTAGTCGATTGGTCACTTCTCGAATTTGGCTAACAGAACCCACCGAGCTCGCTACTTCTGAGGTCCCGATGGTCTGAATGGAGTCGATAATAAGTACGGCGGGATTCAATTCATCCAGGGAATGTTCGATGGCCTCCAGGCTTGTTTCTGGAAATATGTAGAGTTGGGAAGCTTGGGTTGTAAGTCTTTCACTTCTCAATCGAACTTGTTGCGCAGACTCCTCACCGGTAACGTAAAGAACAGGTTTATTGAGTTCGTTGGCAAGGTTGCCTGCTGCCTGAAGCAGTAGCGTCGATTTACCTATTCCTGGATCTCCTCCCACCAGTATGAGCGAGCCAAGCACAAGTCCCCCTCCCAAAACCTGATCAAGTTCTGGGATACCGGTGGCAAGGCGAGGGCAATCAAGTGTTTCAATCTCCAGGACAGGTATGGGGCGCGTGGTGGTGCGTTCGAGGGGCGCAGTGCCCTTGGATTTGGTTATAAATTCTTCTGCTAAGGAACCCCAAGAGTCACAGCTAGGGCAGCGTCCCAGCCACTTGCTTTCTTGGTGTCGGCAGGATTGACAAACGAATTGGGTTTTCGACTTGGGCATGACCGCTCAAATAATCCGATTATTGGGAAATTGCACGTATGGAGAGTCACTCTTCATTTGTGGGGATTAATTTTGGTACATGGATGAAGGGAGATCGATGAGTTCACCGAGTTCCTCGGCTTCTGCGATCAAAGAAGCCACCAATCGGTGACTTCTATGGAGCACATTGACCTGTTCTTTTACTTTCTGGCTGCGGTTCTCTTCAATCCGAAGAGTTTGGTAGAAAGCGCGCTTCATTTGCTCTACAAACTCTTCGTTATCGAGGATACCGGGTACCAATGCGTGGAGTCGATCGAAGATGTCCTGAAGCACATATTCAGTTAAATTGACTTTTCTATCCGTTGTAGATTGGCTTTTGGCTTCTTCGGTTTGACCGAGAGGGATCTCAAAGAGGATGGCGAAAAGGACTAAGTTTTCTTCGGGGGTTCCATAAAATTCTTCCATGGTTTTCCCGTTGCCAGGGGACATGCTGTCCTGGAGTGCGAGCAGGGTTACGGGGCCAATTTGGCTTTTTCGGTCTCCTGCTTCTACTTGCTGGAGCCACCGTTTCGAGGCGCAAGAGTAGTAAAGCAGAGCGCGGATGAGTTCTTCTTGCTCTCCACCCAGCCCTTCCCGTTGTGTCCGGGCGATGAAATTATTGAGGGATTCGTCCTCGCGTGGCCAGATGGGCAGCTCCGCCTCTTTTTGAATCCGGGCGATGATGAAGCGTTCAATCATTTCTGCCGTTTTTCCGGGAATGTGCACATTCCCTTGGGCATCAATGAGCTCCACGCGTTTTAGGGCGTTTTCCACAAGTTGTTTTTGCCCAGGTTCGAATTCTCCATTGCGATTCACAAGTCCCAAATGAACGGGGAGCAGGAGTTCGGGAGCTTTTCGAAAGAATAGGAGCTCGGAACTCGATAAAATACCATTGTTAAGCTTTAGGGCGTAGGCATCTGTGGATTCTCCGGGCTCTTGTATGACCAGTTGGCCAGGTTCGACAAAAACCGTGTCTGGCTCCACGGTTGGCGTTTGGCTCGGAGGGGTTGGAATCTCCTGGGTGATATGTGTGTTGTCAACGGGGGGACGATTGTGTTCAGGTGTGGTGAGTTCTCCAGTCGCTTCCTGGTCTTGGCGACCGATTTCTACCTTTGTCGCAACGTCATCAACTTTTTCTTCCAAGCGAGTTAGTTGTTCTAGTTGTTTGGTTAGGTCATTTTGGCGTTGTGCAGGAGCTTTGGGTTTCGCCAAACGAACGCGACTGGCTTGGTTGTGCTGTGTGGCTTCTTGGATTTCTCGCCAGACGGGGTTTTGGTGTGATTTAAATTTTCTGGCAGCTTCTTGCCCTTGAGTCGAATCGATGGCGAGAAGAATCTGCTTTTCTGTGGGGAGGAAAAGGAGTTCTCGTCGTTCGTCAAGATCGGTGGTGTCAAGTCGGTTGACGCGAGCGAGAAAAATAAGGATATTTTCCTTAAGCGCTTTTTTCTCTTTTTCATCTACATCCGCATTTTCAATGAGTGAGCCGTAGAGTTCGTCAGCGATTTCCAGTAAGTCGTCACCAGGTTCCGGCTGGTATAGATTGCCCAGTGTTGGGGTGTCTTTGAGTGCCCGGTCAGCCAGGATTTGGCGTACGACGTTTCGAGAGAGTTGTTTTGGGTGGTAGTTTTTGCCAGGCCCATGTTGTTGAAATCGAGGATGGGCTTTTGCTCGTTTCACATTGAGTGCCGCTCTGTGCTTTTGTTGAGCGATGATTGGTTTCCAATGTTTGGTGTGTGGAATGTAGATAACGTCGAGATTTTTTTGAGAAGGTTTGAGTTTGTTTGTGTAGGCTGTGACGCTGATCAGCGTCTTGATCGTGTCTTCATCATAGTTTCTGTAGGTTTTTCGTATAATGTCCTCAAGATTTTGGTTTGGCTCGACCACCAAGAATGTACTGCGTTCCAAGAGAGGTAATTTCCTGCCGATGTTTTGTGGATGGACTTCGTAATATAAGGTTTCAACCGTGGGGAGCGTGATAGCGGGAGGGGGAGGCTCTGAAAGAGAGAATCCGTTTGCTTCGGCAATACGTTTGAGAATTGGTTCTGAAATTGTGTTGACTCGAAAAAAACGGGCCACGGCATTTTGCCAGGATTCATTGGGTCTGAGGTTGAGCCGAAAACCGTTCCTCAGAAACTGAGGATCCCTCGGCCCAGCAGTGGGGCCGTGTGGTTTACTGGTGTCCTTATGGATGGTAACGCTTTTTGGGGGAACTGGCTCGGGGACAGGTAATTTCTTATTGGGCTTGGGCTCTAGAACGTCTGCCATTGGCTCCATCTTAACGCTATTTGCAGGCCCGGTGGGTTTCTTGGGGGGAGTCGGTATCAATTGGGATTGTTTGGAAAGCTGCCTGATTGAAAGATGAGTATCACCCTTTGGGACTGACTTTGGCTTATCAACCATCGTATTACCGCCTTAGAATACCGGAGCAGGTAAGCTCTACCCTATTCTCGCAATGTAGCGGCAGATTCACAAAGGTGTCGCGTAAGAAATCTAAATTTTTTTGAAATTATTGGGGCCTAACCACCAAAGAGGGCGGGGTTTTTCTGGATTGTTGCGTTCTTCCTAAGAAATCCCATCCAATCTGTGAATATTTGTCGCCGTTTAGAGGCTAACTTTTCTTCTCGCAGAGATTCTTTCTTTCCTGCGAAGTCTTCATCCGATGGAATTTCTCGGTTTACGAAATGAATGGCGTAGAAACTATTACCGACTCTATAGGCTTTGTCGGCAACGCTCTTTTCTTCGCTTAATTCAAAGATCGCTTTTTGCAGTTCCTGAGATGTTCCGATACCAGGGATGGAAGTCTCTTCTTTGAGGATCCAGGGCGTGGTTTTACGGACTATTGCACTAACTGCCTCCATGGGGGGAAGCTGCCGACGTTCTTCTTCGGAAACTGTCATTTCATTGAAGGATTTCCCATCCCTTAGGGCGGCGAGAAAGATGTCTGCTTTTTCTTGGGCAACTTTTTCAGCGGCACGCTCCCGGAGTATGGAGGCAGCGACTTTCTCTTTGACGGTTTCCAGTGCTTTCGTTTCTTCGGGTAATATCTCGTCGATTTTGATGATGTGGTAACCCAATCGAGTTTTGATGGGCGTTTTTGAATACTCGCCAGCGTTTAGCTGAAACGCCTGTAATTCAAGGCCTTTGAGCATTTGTCCGCTGGTAAAGGTGCCCATTTCACCGCCCTTTGCGGAGGTTCGTTCATCGTCGGACTCGGTTTTGGCCATGGCTTCGAAGGCTTCTCCCTTATCCAGTCGTTTGAGGAGTTCTAACGCCTTGGCCTCTGCCTCCTTTCGGGTTTTCTCATCGGCATCGCCGGGGAGTTTTTTCAGTATCTGTCGTACCTTTACGCGCTTACCGGTTTTGTAGCGGTTGATGTCTTTCTCATACCGTTTTTGGAGGTGATCTCCAGTCTCAGCCATGAGTGCGGCGATTTCTTCTGGATTGGGTTCCGGTTGGGCCAAGGTATTCATATTGAAGCGGACGTAATTGACCATGGCGCGATCAAATTCTCGTGTGTACGAGCTTTTGAGCTCTTGGTCAGAAATGGTGATGTTGTCTGTGATGGATTCTCGAAGCTTTTGTCCCAAAAGATCCTTGCGAACGGTTTCCTCAAAGCGCCTTGCGGTGGTTTGATACACGTTGTTCACAAACGCTTCCCATTGGTCGGCGGAGACATTCTCGAGTCCGAAGTTTTTGTTCACGTAGTCCAAAAGCGCATCATTAGAGACCCGAAAGCCGCGTCTGTCTGCCTCTTGGGCGAGTAATTTACCCTCGATTAGCCCATCGATAACTTGGGTTTTAAGTCCGAGCCTGGCGATCATCTCAGGATCCAACGTACCCCCGGTTTGTTGGAAGGTTCGTCGTAACTGTTCAATTCTGCGCCCGTAAACCACCGAGAAATCACGTTGTGATATAGTCTCATTGTTGACAATGGCTGCGTAGTCGTTTTCGCCCGGGGTACAGCTTCCCGATCCAGGTCCGAAGTTAAGGGCAAAAACAAAGCAAATTCCACCCAGCATGATGTAGGTGAAAATCGAGGCATTTTTCTTTCTCATATAATCAAGCATACGCGCCGATATATCCTGGGCTATTGCTAGGAGCAATAAGGAATCCCTAAGGAAAAGTGAGAAGTGTGAATGTTTTAACGAATCATGGGGTTCTGGAAGATTTTCTCGCGCAGATAAGCGAGTTCCGCGACCGACTGTTGGATGTCGTGGAGGGCGGTGTGCTTACCCTCATCGGGTTTCACATACTTGTCTTTGTACCACCAGTAACCGAGCTCTTTGACGGTTGAGACGTCGATATTTCGGTAGTGTAGAAACCGCTCGAAGCCCGGCATGTATTTCACAAGGAATCGCCGGTCTTGTCCTATGGAATTTCCACAGAGGGGGGCGCTTTGGAAGGAGCAGTATCGGGAGACCAGTTGAAGGGCTTTGAGTTCTGCATCTGCAACCGAGAGCTTTGAGAGTTTTATTTTGTCTAAGAGGCAGGATTTCCGATGCATTTCACGAACATAGGGGTCCATTGTTTCCAGCACGGAATTAGGCTGCCACACAACTAAATTGAGAGCGGGACATACCTCGGTTAGGTCTCGGTCCGTAATGATCACGGCTATTTCTACGATCGCGCAGGCTTCGGGATCCAATCCCGTCATCTCTAAATCGACCCAAACCAAGAGATCATCACGTGGAATCATTCAAATTCTCCTCTTCGGAGCAAGGTCCATAGCGTACCTTGGTTGTGCCTACAACCCGTGGACCGAGGTTCTACGGGTATAACGACAAACTATTCGGCGCAGATTGTTTTAAAAACTTGCGAATCTTCTATGAATAATTATAAGTAAGTAGCTTGCTTATGTATAAGGGAGGCCCTCATGGCTGTTATTTCGTTACCGACCCCCTTGCGTCCCTACGCAGATAAGAGTGCAGAGGTGGAAGTAAATGGGACTACGGTTGGACAAGCCCTAGATCATTTGACAGAAAAATTTCCTGCACTTCGAAAACATCTATTTTCTGAGGACGGAAGCTTGCGAAGTTTTGTCAATGTATATTTGAATGACGAGGATATTCGCTTCCTCGATAAAGGGGCGACAAAGGTTGGTGAGAGGGATGCGCTGAGCATTATCCCGTCTATTGCTGGAGGCTGAAAAAATGACGCACCTGACGAATGCTGAAATACAGCGCTATTCGAGACATCTTATCTTAGAAGAGGTTGGAATGGCGGGGCAGGAAAAACTGAAAGGAAGTTCCGTATTATGCGTGGGAACCGGAGGACTGGGTTCTCCGTTACTTCTGTATTTGGCTGCGGCTGGGGTGGGTCGAATCGGTGTTGTCGATTTTGATGTCGTTGATGTTTCGAATTTACAACGGCAGGTGCTCCATGGAACATCGTCGGTTGGAAAGAAAAAGATAGAATCAGCGAAAGAACGGATTCTCGATATCAACCCATTTGTTCAGGTCGATTTGTACGACCAGCCGTTAAATAGTGAGAATGCACTCCAGACGATGGAGCCATATGATGTTGTTGTAGATGGTACCGACAATTTTCCGACACGGTATTTGGTCAATGATGCTTGTGTCTTGCTGGGAAAGCCCAATGTATATGGGTCGATCTTTAAGTTCGAAGGTCAGTGTACCGTTTTTAATTATGCAGGTGGTCCCAATTATCGCGACTTGTATCCTGAGCCTCCCCCTCCAGGCTTGGTACCCTCATGTGCCGAAGGCGGCGTTTTAGGTATTTTACCTGGTGTTATTGGATGTTTGCAGGCGACGGAAACAATTAAAGTACTTTTGGGGGTTGGGGAAACGTTAAGTGGGAGACTTCTCACCTACGATGCTCTCAATATGAAATTCAAAGAGTTTAAATTACGTTGTGACCCCGAGACCAAGCCGATCACAGAACTTATTGATTATCAGCAATTCTGCGGAATTCCGGCCAATGGCCATGAACAAAGGAAAAATGCAGAAGGCGGGATTGAAAATATTTCTCCGGTTCAACTGAATTCTCGTTTGTCTGCGGTTGGACTACAGCTTGTTGATGTTAGAGAACCTCATGAGTGGGATATTTGCCGGATTCAGGGAGCGACCTTAATTCCTTTGAGAGAAATAGAACAACGTTTGAGTGAACTGGACCCCCAAAAAGAAACGGTTGTCTATTGTAAAATGGGTGGTCGTTCTAAGAAAGCCTACGTCATTCTAAATGGCAAAGGATTTGGTCGGTTGACTAATTTAGAGGGAGGCATCCGAGCTTGGAGCAAACAGGTCGACAGCGACATGCCTCAGTACTAAGATCCTAACTCTTAGGGAGCGTTGGATGAGGATCGGATCAGAGCTAGGATCCAGCCCCGGAAACCGATTAAATCTTTCTTTGTTGTGCGGGTGGTATCGACTTCAACACCGTGCTCGATGAGATTAGAGTCGCGGGTTGCTCTCCAAACCACACGTCCGGCCAACGATAGCTTTTGGCCTTGCGGTGGGATGTCGAAGTTGAGCTCTAAGTTCGACCCTATGGGAAGCTCTTGGTCTAGAATGATGCAGGTGCCAATTGGGCTAAGGTTTTTTGCTTCTCCAATGATCAGGGCGTGTGCTGAGAGTTGTATCTTGACGTCAACTTGAATGGCTTCACGTCGCAATCGCCTGCGGTTGTGGGGAGAGTTTTCTTCCTTGGCGGGCGTTTGACCACGGAGTTTTTTTGCTAGGTTTATCAAGAGCTCAATCAACGTAGTCCTCGGCGGTGAGGGTTCCACTGTGACGTTTAAATCTTCTAATTTCCGGTTGATTCTTGGGTTGCAGTCGATTGCCAAAGGAACTTAGAAGTTCCTTTTGGTCTTCGGATAGATCTCTCGGAGTTTCAACTTGAACGATCACAATTTGATCTCCTCTATTACCACCATTTGGAAGTTCTGGTGCCCCGAGTCCAGGAAAAATAAATTTAACACCAGACTGTGTGCCGGCAGGAATGTTGAGCTTCATTTTTCCTTCTAGGGTTGGGAATAAGAATTCGCAGCCTAGACACGCATCGATAATCGATATGGGTACAGTTAGGGTGATGTTTTGACCGTCTCGTGCGAAAATGGGGTCATCTCTCACGTTGAGCACAACCCTTAGGTCACCGGGAAGTCCTCCCCTAAGCCCGGCATAACCCTCACCTTTATACCTCAAGATTGTTCCGCTGTCCGCACCGGGTGGGATCTGAACGACGAGGGCGGTTGAGAATTCGAGATTTCCATTGCCAGCACAGGTTTCGCATGGTGTCGTGACTATTTTCCCCGTTCCAGCGCAATAGTTGCAGTCTTGCTTTATAGAGAACAATCCCTGTTGAACTTGGATTTTTCCCCGGCCGGCACAGGCGCCACATATTTCAGGAATCGCAGTAGGTGGAAATCCTCTTCCGAGGCAATCCGCGCAAACTTTTATTTTGGGAATGTCGATTTTTCGTTCTCCTCCAAGAACGGCCATTTTTAGATCGATATTTAGTTTTAGTTTCTTATCTTGGCCACGGCGTTCTTCCGATTTCTTCTTTCTACCGAGGAAATCTCCGAAGACTTCGCTGAATATATCCCCAACCGACTGAGAACTTTGTGGTTGTTCTGACCTGGTTTTGGGGTTAGGCCTTGGTGAAGTATTTGTCCCGAAGTTCTTGGAAGTCTTGTCGGTCTTTTGACTACTTAGGTGTTGGTAGGCAATTCCAGCTTCCTTAAATTTTTCCTCGGCGCCAGGATCATTTGGATTCTTGTCTGGGTGAAACTGGTGGGCGATTTTTCGATACGCTTGTTTGATTTGGTCTTGATTGGCATCCTTAGATAGTCCGAGCACCTCATATGGGTTTTTCATGGGTACTCTCTAAGATTAATTGTCGGGTCCCGAAGCTTCGAAGAGCGAAGATGCCAGCTTATGAGCAGCTTTCTCCAGAGCATCGGTATGGGTTTGTAGAGCTGCAGGATCATTTGATTGAAGAATATCCTCTACTTTCTCAAGTAGGGGTGAAATCTCTTGGTGCATTTCTTCGGCCACTTTGGAACCATATAGGTCTATTGCTTGTCGTGAGCTGTATAGGAGTGATTGAGCTTTATTTCTAAGCTCTGCATGGTCTTTGGTATGGCTGTCTCGTTCTCGGCTTGATTCGGCTTCAGAGATGATAGAATTGATTTCCGACTCACTCAGCCCTGCTTGCGCTCTGACCACGACGTTTTGAGACTGACCTGTTCCTAAATCTTTTGCTCCGACACTTACAATACCGTCTGAATTTATATCAAATGAAACTTGAATTTGGGGTATTCCCCTGGGAGCGGGTGGGATACCTGTTAGCTCAAATCGGGCCAGACTCTTGTTTTGGTTTGCCATTGGCCGCTCGCCCTGGAGCACGTGCACATAGACAATCGGTTGATTGTCGGTGGCGGTGGTAAAAGTTTGAACCTTACGGGTGGGGACCGTTGTATTTCGTGAGATGAGTGGCGTGAAGACGCCTCCCGCGGTCTCCACTCCGAGGGATAATGGTGTAACGTCCAAAAGAAGCACTTCCTGGAGATCTCCCGATAGTACTGAGCCCTGGATACTGGCTCCCATCGCCACGACTTCGTCAGGATTGAGGCGATAGTTTGGGGGCTGCTTGAAGAATGCTTCAACGTGAGTTTGAATGAGGGGCATTCTTGTCATTCCGCCTACCATCAAAACTTCGTCGATCTTGCTCAGGCCGATCTTTGCGTCTTCGAGTGCTAATTTACAGGGCTCTAAACTCTTGAGGACAAGAGGTTCCATGAGCGTTTCCAATTCTTCTCGGGTGATGCTGTACGATAGGTGCAAGGGGCCGCTTGCATCAGCGGCAATAAACGGAAGATTAATATCCGATTTTTTCACCGAGGATAGATCGCGCTTGGTTTGTTCGGCTGCTTCTTTAACCCGTTGTAATGCCATGCGGTCAGTTCGGAGATCGGTTTGAAATTCTTGAGCGAACTTATCGCAGAGGTAATCAACGAGGAGGTGATCAAAATCCTCTCCACCCAACTCAGTATCTCCATTGGTGGAGCGCACTTTGTAGACGCCTGCGGACAGTTCTAAAATGGAGATATCGAACGTGCCTCCACCCATATCATATACAGCAATGGTTTTTGACTCATTTGAAGTGATTCCGTAGGCTAATGCGGCCGCGGTGGGTTCATTAATGATTCGCACGACATCTAGGTTCGCAATGCGTCCGGCATCTCGAGTGGCCTGACGTTGTGCATCGTTAAAATAGGCGGGTACGGTGATCACCGCCTTCTCGATTTTTTCACCCGTATATTGTTCGGCGATTCCACGCATATGCTCTAAAACAATGGATGATACGTGTTCAGGGGAATAGTCCTTGTTTCTAGCTCGAACGGAGGTTCCGCCCTGTTCAGTGTCATTGACCTGATAGGCGATTTTTGCTCTGAATTTATCGATGACTGGGTCATCACTCCTCCGTCCCATAAGTCTTTTCACTGAATGTAAGGTGTGCTCTGAATTTGTAGTGGCTTGTCGTTTTGCTATTTGCCCAACGAGGCACTTTGAGCCTTCAGTAAACGCGACGATAGACGGGGTCGTGCGCGATCCTTCTTTATTGGCTAGAACCACAGGTTGTTTGCCCTCAACAATTGAGACGCAGGAGTTTGTGGTGCCTAAATCTATACCGATGATCCGACCCATATCAGTTACCTATCCTAGCCAAAAAATGCCAGAAATCCTAATATTCTATTATTATCTGGAGAAGGGGCGCTGAACTCAAGGGTGGGGCGAGATTTATGTTTAGGATTTTATTTCGCCGCTCTCTGGTGCGTCAGAGGCTTCTTCCTCTGGGGTGGGAGCGGGGGTAGCCGCGGGGGCTTTGGCAACCATAACTCTTGCTGGTCTAAGTAGACGGCCGTTGAGTGTATAGCCCTTTTCGTATTCTTGAACCACTGTGCCGGGTTCGACTTCTGCATTTTCGAGTTGGCCGAGGGCTTCGTGAAACTCAGGATTAAAGGGGCTATTGACACTCTTAATCGGTAGTACCCCATAGTTTTCAAGCGTATTGGTCAATTGTTGAAGAACCATCCTGACGCCCTCTCCGAGGCTTTGATTGGCATCGGAGCTGGCGTGTTGAAGGGCCCGAGCCAGGTTATCCAGGGTTGGGAGTATATCTCGGATCAATTGCTCATTGCCAAAGCGACGAATATTCTCGGCTTCCTGACGGGTTCGCTTCTTATAGTTCTCAAAATCTGCAGCCATTCGTAGCAAGTGACTCTTGATTTCTTCAGCATCTTCACCCTCTTTTTGATTGTCAGCTACTGGACTCGCTGCCTCTTTTTCTGGGGTGTCGTCAGTTGTGGTGGCTTCGTCGGGGGAGATGATTTCCGGTTCAGGTGCGGGAGACGAACTTTCAGGGCTCGCCCCACCGGCCTCATCAGCCTCAATGGCTTTCAATGTTTTTGATAAGGGCTCTTCGATTTCCGTGCTTGTATCGATTTTAGCTTCATTCATCTTGCTTTAGCTCTCCGAGAATAGATTGAATATCGAGATTTGCGGTTTCTTTTACACTGTCATCCAAAACTTTCTTTCACACTGTCATCCAAAACTTTCTTTTACACTGTCATCCAAAACTTTCCAAGCAACTGGGATGCATAGTCTACCACGGGAATGAGTCGACTGTAGGGCATTCGGCTAGGGCCGATGACACCAAGGCCGGTGGGACCGGGATTGGTGGGTTGTCCCCAGGGCCCTGCTACACAGCTCAGGCCCAATGTACCAGCCAAATGTTCTTCGGCACCAAATCTTACCTGGATTTCCTTGCTGATTAGCAGTTGATTAATAAATTCCAGAAGTACCATTTTGTTTTCTAGGATCCGGAGTATCCCACTCAGCTCGGAACTTTGGGCTATTTCCGGCTGGGCGGCTAGCTTACCTCGGCCTTGAAGAGTGATTTCGGTTTCAACCACGGGTAGGCCCTGCGTACTTAAAGCAGTGACAGCCTCAAGTAAATTGTGACAGAGGTTACAGTCCTGGTGGATCTCGGCTTCGATAATGCCGTAAACATCTCGAAGGGAGCGATTCGTTAGCTTTGCATTTAGAAAGTTTTCCACTTTATTCAGTTCTGTCTGGTCCAAATCGAAACGGAGTTCCACCTGCTTTTGTTGAACAAATCCGTTTGGAGTTTCACAGAAAACAAAGAAATTCCTGGGCTTAAAGCGAATAATGCCCAATTTTTTGATGCTTGTACCCACAAATCTTGGTGCGCTCACCCATGCGAGCTGTCCTGAAAGGTCAGAAAGTCTTAGGCCCAGTTGGCTAATAAACTCTCCGGGAGAGTCTGCCTTGATGTCGTCGAGAAAGACTTTGTCACTTTGGCGAAGTTTAAAGGCAGAAAAGTCGGCAAGGTAAATTTTCCAGCCCAGTGGGGTTGGGATTCTCCCTGAGCTCGTGTGGGGTTGCATTAACAAGCCAGATTTTTCTAATTTGACGAGAATTGTGCGAACTGAAGCGGCCGAAATTTTGTGTTTTTTCAGATGTTTGGTGATGGCGGCTGAACCAACTGCATGCGCACTTGTGGTGTAAAGTTCAACGAGACAGCCGAGGATTTCGCGCTCACGTTTGTCAAGATCCAAAACCATAGAGCGCCATATAAGGAATGCTTCATCGGTGCGTCAACAGATTCTGACCCCTCTTGGGGTTTTGGTGAAGGAAAATCAGATAGTTTTAGAGATCCTTGAAGTTCATTTGCACGGACTTTTTATTTGTCTCGCAAGCGTTTCGTGCGTTACTCTTAATGTATAGGGGGTTGAAGAGGAGAGCGTGGCCAGAAAAGATTTTCATAGTGCTCAACTGACGTGCTCGTTTTGTGGCAAGAGTCAGAAAGAAGTCCGTAAGTTAATTGCGGGGCCAACCGTGTACATTTGTGACGAGTGTATAAGATTGTGTAATGATATCATACACGAGGAATCAGAGGGAGAAGCCTCCCCTCCCCGTGATGACCGTTTACCCACGCCAGAGGAGCTAAGTGAGTTTCTCGGCGAGTATGTGATCGGACAGAATTATGCAAAGAAGGTTTTGTCGGTTGCGGTGTACAACCATTACAAGAGGGTGAACGCGGAGGTAGAGCCCGGAGACGTGGAAATATCGAAGTCCAATGTTCTTCTGGTGGGCCCTACGGGAGCGGGAAAGACTCTATTGGCTCAGACACTAGCACGGCGGCTTGATGTCCCCTTTACCATTGCTGATGCTACAACATTGACTGAAGCTGGCTATGTCGGAGAGGATGTTGAAAATATAATTTCCAATCTCCTGGTGGCAGCGGAAAACGACGTGGAGAGGGCCCAAAAGGGCATTATTTATATCGATGAGATCGACAAGGTTGCTCGGAAATCCGAATCGATGTCTATGACTCGGGATGTCTCTGGGGAGGGCGTTCAGCAGGCTCTCCTGAAAATTATTGAGGGAACCACAGCCAATGTGACCCCCCGAGGGGGCAAGAAATATGGGCAGTCCGAAGTTACTCAGGTGGATACATCAAATATCTTGGTTATTTGTGGCGGAAGTTTTACGGGTCTAGACAGTATTATTCGCCGTCGTACGGGACACCGGGGCTTGGGGTTTGGCGCAGAGATATCAATGGAGACCGAAGCTGGCTTGGGGGAACTACTGCGTTTGTTGGAGCCAGAAGATCTCCACCAATACGGACTTATTCCCGAATTTATTGGTCGATTGCCGGTGATCGTGACCCTTGAGGAACTGACACAGGAGCATTTGCAGCGAATACTGATCGAACCAAAAAATGCATTGGTGAAGCAATATCAAAAATTGTTTGGGTTGGAGCATGTCCAGCTCTCATTTGAGGATGAGGCGATTTTGGCGGTTGCTGAGAAGGCAATCGTAAATAAAAGTGGGGCCCGTGGGCTTAGGGCTATCTTAGAAACGGCTATGCTCGACATCATGTACGAAATTCCTTTTATCGATGGGCTCAAGGAGTGTCGAATCACCCAGGGGGTTATTCTTCGTGGTGAAAAACCATGTTTATCCTTTGAGGCTAAGAAGTCTGCTTGATTCCACCTTGAAGAGACAACCTATTTAATCCTATGGTGAAGCTTAAATTGTTAGTCTGAACAGGGGCTACCAGGGTTCTCATTATTTGAGGCCATAGCTGATTTGTAGGAAAACAATGTATCGCGCAGCGGTTGTAGATGTTGGTTCAAATGCGGTTCGACTCGCTTGGGTGAGGGTAGGTCTTTTAGGACATACCCTTGAGCATGGGTTTCACCGGTTTCCCATTCGTCTCGGTGCAGATGTTTTCTCTGAAGGCTCTATTTCAAAGAGCAAATTTGTGAAACTCCAATTGGCTTTCGATGAGATTTCGAAAACAATCACGAAGCAAAATATTTTGTCTTATCGAGCGGTCGCTACCTCAGCCATGCGGGAGGCAGTCAATGGTGATGCGGTGGTTGATGCTCTTTGTGCTACCACCTCGGTCCGCCTAGAAATCATTGATGGCGTTGAGGAACTAAGGCTCTCACGTTCCGCTCTGGAGCGGGTGGTTGGGAATGTATTGAACGATACGCTTTTCTTGGATTTGGGAGGGGGCTCCTTGGAGCTTGAGCGTGCCGACGGGAATTTTTCGGTGTCTCTTCCTATTGGTACGGTTCGGCTTTTAGAGGGGTTCCCGGAGCTTCGTGCTCCATTATCCGAAGCGGCTTTTTGGGGCTTAATAGAAAAATTAGGCGATGAATTGAGGGACTATTTAGAGCGTTGTAATGTGGGCGAAGTCGCCATTGGAACCGGCGGCAATCTCGGAGTTTTATCGCAACTCGTCAACGGAACGGGGGCGCCGATTCCCAGTTTATCGATGACAAAGTTACCAAAAGTTTTGGTAGACCTCTCAATGTTGTCTGTGGCGGAGCGTATGGAGCGTTACGCACTACGAGAAGACAGAGCGGATTCAATTGTCGCTGCGGGGATAGCCCTCCTGGCTATCGCAAAATTTTTTGATATTAAGGAAATACTTGTACCTGGAACCGGTCTACGGGATCAGGTTCTCTATGAATTACTCGCCCAAAAGTTGGGAGGGGCCCGGATTTTTTCGCACTTGCCAAAGAGTTACAATGTTTCGAGTTCCTACATTCAACACTGTGAAAAATTGAGTCGAGACATCTTTAATGCTTTCTCTCCTTTTCACCAACTTTGGCCACCAGCCCAAATGATTTTATTAGCGGCGCTTATTTATCGAGATTTGGGTGTCGTTCTAGATCCAGAAAACCCAGCGGCCCATTCGTCCTATATGGTTCGTCATGATTCTCGACTCGCTTTGGATGAAAGTATGAGGCGAGTGGTGGTCGCTCTTATGATGACCGAACGCAAATTGGGTAGGGGTGCGAAGGGAGTTCGATTGAACCCCATCGAAAAACGTGTTTTTTATTCTCTGGTCCCAATGTTTTTGTTGGGACTTCGGTTGAGGCATCGGAGAGATGACTTTGCTTTATCCGTAATTCATCGCTCAGAAGGGGCAACGGTTTATCTGGATATTGATGATCCCGATTTAGAGGACATTATGGCGGGTGCCAATCGCGTCTGGAAATCCTCGATTAGGTTGTCATGAGTATCGGTTAGGGGAAGAAGATGAGTGAGCAGTCAATTGATGATCGATATAGATCCTTAAATGAGTCGGTAAAGAGCAGTTTTAAGAGCGACAAAACAGTTATGTCGTTCAAAGAGTTTTACCGACTTATGAGCGAAACCCCAGAGTGTTATCTCCGTTCGTCAGCGCAATATGCTGTCGACATGATGGACTATTTTGGAACTCGAGAGGTTTTTCGGCCCACCGGGAAAGTATCAAGGTTCAAGGTCTTTGACATGGAGTTCGTGAGGGGAGAGGGGAGAGTTGCAGGGCAAGAAGAGGTTCAGTGGGATGTTTACCGGTGTTTAGCCAATTTTGCTCGAGAGGGCCGAGTGAATAAACTGATTCTTCTCCATGGCCCGAATGGCAGTGCGAAAAGTTCTTTTGTTCGTGCTTTAATGATGGGGCTCGATGCTTACTCCCGGAAACCAGAAGGTGTGCTCTATTCGTTTAATTGGATCTTTCCTTCTGCCAAAGCGACTAAGGATTCCATTGGTTTCGGAGGGGCTGGAATAGCGCGAGGGGACGAAGAAAGTTATGCTTATTTACCTCCGGACCTGATTGATGCTCGCTTACCCTGCGAAATGCGGGACCATCCAATATTTCTACTTCCTTTTGTAGAGCGAATGGAGCTTTTAGATCGACTTGCCCCGGAGGGTCAGCTGGAGGTGCCGGGTGCGTCGAGGACTCGAACCTTGGCAGACTACTTTAGGAATGCAGATCTCTCTTATAAATCAAAGAAAATTTTTGATGCGCTTTTAACGAGCTACGATGGTGATTTGGATCGGGTTCTCAATCATATTCAAGTAGAGCGCTATTATTTATCCCGACGCTATCGCTCAGGCATCGCAACCGTTGAACCTCAAATGGCTGTGGATGCTCGTATCCATCAAATCACCTCAGACCGTTCTTTGGCTTCCCTTCCGAAGACGATTCAGCACTTGTCGCTTTTTGAGCCAACAGGGCCAATTGTGGATGCCAACCGTGGGCTTTTGGAGTACAGCGATTTTCTTAAACGTCCAGTTGAAAGCTTCAAGTATTTATTGTCGACCGTTGAAACATCAGCGGTAACGCTGGATTCATTCATCTTGAATATCGATTTAATCTACATAGCTTCCACCAATGAAACTTATTTGGAGGCCTTTAAGAACCATCCCGATTTTTCTTCTTTTAAGGGGCGTATGGAATTGGTGAAGGTTCCGTATTTGCGGCATTACTCATCGGAGTTGGATATTTATCGTGCCACGATAAATGAGAAGGTGATCGGTAAGCACATCGCTCCCCATGCGGTGGAAGTTGCGGCGCTTTGGGCAATATTAACTCGGTTGAGAAAGAACAATGAAGAGGGTTTTTCGGAAGGGGTTCAAGAGGTCATCAAGTCCCTAACGCCATTGGAAAAATTGTATTTATATGACCTTGGTGAGGTGCCTGAACGGTTAACAACTCGGCAAGCGAAGGAGCTGACGCATTGCATTGGGGAGGTTTACAAGCAGGTTGGGGGCTGGTCGCTTTATGAAGGTTCGGTTGGGGCGAGTGCCCGAGAGATCAGAACGGTTCTTTTGAATGCAGCGAATTCCGAATTCTATGGTTACCTCAGCCCACTGGCGGTTTTCCGGGAGATTGAAAAATTGCTGGTAAATACAAGTGTTTATGAGTTTCTGAAGCAGGAGGTTCGAGATGGCTACCACGATCACAAGGGGTCCTTAAGGATTGTCATGGACCTGTATTTAAGGTGGGTTGACGATGAGATCTGTGATTCCATGGGGCTGGCTCCCGAGGAGAGCTATGATGCACTCTTTTCGAACTATGTTTTGCATGTTTCCCATTGGGTCAAGAACGAAAAGATGCTCGATCCGAGCTCTGGGCAATATGTGAATGCCAATGAACGCTTTATGAAGAAAATCGAAGGAAGTTTATTGACTAAGAGCGAATCAGAGAAAGACTTTCGCGGTAATATCATTGCAACCATTGGGGCACGTGCTCTGGATACCCCAGATAAGAAGCCGGATTATTCGATTATTTTTAAGCGCTATATTCGTAAATTACGAGACTCTTTTTATGAATCCAAACGCCAAGAGCTCAAAACGTTGAATCAGAATTTTTTGAAGTATGCTTCTGGGGAGAGGGATGTCTTGGAAGAAAAGGAGATCAAGGCAGTGGAGGCCATGCTGGATAGATTAAAGTCACGTCATGGTTATACCCTTGAGAGTGCTCGAGATTCGGTCGCCTATTTATTACGCAGCAAGTATGAGGCTTAATATGAGGATTAGAGTTCCATGTTTCCGGCCCTAGTCCCTTGCTACAATGGCCTTCTGTCATCTAAAGGGCATTTCACTGAGCACCGTGAGGGGAAATGAGCCCTGTTTCGCCATGGCAAGATGGCGGTGTTTGGTTTTGAAGTATATCTGGGTGAACTCAATTGGCCAGGGAGAAATTAAATGACAGACTATACGGAAATTGTCCGCGAGTTAGCTGAGGAAAAATTTACAGAGATTTTTCAAGCCTCCGGACGTAAAGCAAAAGAGACATATTTCGCTAGGCATCAGATTAAGGCAAAGAGTTCGCGTCGCCACCGTCGACCCGGTGACAAAACCCGCGAGCGGATCGTAAGGCTTTTTAATCTCTTAAAGGAACATCAAGATGATGAGATGGTAGAAGAAATCCTGAGGGTATGGCTTTTATCCAAGCGGCCGATGTTGGCGGCTGCCCTCGACCATTTGGGCATTGAGCATGATGACGGGTTAACTGAATCCGATGATCTTAGTAAGATTACGGGATTGGGTGAAGACGATTTAACGATTTTGGTCGGTAAACTCAAAGAGGTCGCTTCTGTGGCAGATATCGAAGTTTATCTGAAATATCTGGGCGTATCGGATTCAGCCAAGGCTCTGGAAGGTGAACTTGCCCATAGCGACCACGACTTAACGATTTAGTCGTCTGCTTCGATTGCTTCTAGATAACCGCGCTTAAGGAGAACGTTGAGATTTTCTTCGAATTCGTCGGGGCTGGTTTTGGCATGTTTCATGGCCCGTTCTGGGCTCTCGTAGTTCAGAATGAGTTGTAGTGTATCCAATTGGCTTGGGCTGAGGGCTGAGAGTTTAGGAACGAGGGGTAGTGACCAAGTTAGGAGGGTTTCGATTTCCTCGGTTGCTTCCTGTGGGAGGGACGCAGGGAGTAGGTCTAAATGCTCTCGGGCTAGGTCCACCATTCGAGTAATCGTGAGTGCGTGATCTTGATGGATATCCTCTGGTGTTGGTTCCTTGGTGAAACGATAGTTTCCTCTTTGCAAGCGCAATAGTGCAGATGCAGCATCTTCACCTTTTATCGTGTCGTTAGAGATTGTTGCTTCGAGTATTTGTCCCGTGGCAACAAAGATATTACCGCTTAGCTCTTCTGCCTCAATGCGTAAGGTTCCGACTTTCTGACTCGTTAATAGGAGCTGAAGCGTGTCGAGAAGAGGGATTTCCTCGATCGCATACGGTTGGAAGATTGTATCTCGGTTGGTCTGGGAAACCAGCTCCATTTGAGCTTTGCGTGTATCGATATCAAAGAGGTCTTGATCAATTTCCGACTCTTCAAGAGGAACGATTTTGATAATAGAAGTTCCGATCAAGACGCGGTCGTATTGATTTAGCTCTGTTCGACGTACCTCTTCACCGTTGACGTAGATTCCATTGGTCGAACCCAAGTCGGTGATTGAAAGGCCTGTTGCACTGATTTGGATTTTAGCATGTTTGCGAGATACCATGTCTTCGGCAAAAACCAAATCGAGTTCCTCGGATCTTCCTATGAGCAATTCACCCTCGGAAGGCAGGGGTAGGATCAGCCCTTTGTAAAGCCCTGAGATAAATTGAAATCCGAGTGCCTGCATATTTTGAGTTCCTCAGGGCCGCTTATTGTTCTTTTGATTTGGGATTTCCCGGCTGTTTCTGCTGGGTTTCTATGGCTTTTAGGGATTCCAGGCGTTTCTCTAAAGCGTTTCGACTTGGGTACTTGGGGTATTTTTTCGAAAGAATGGCCAACTGTTTTTCCGCTTTGAGAAGTTCACCCATGGTCAGATAGGATTCGGTACTAATGGCCAATGCTTGGTCCTCCACCGAAGACGCTGGAAACTCTTCAAGTAAGTACAGGGATCTGGCCAACGCAGCCTTAAACTTTCCTTTTTTGAAATAGAAATTTGCCACATAAAATTCATGATCTGCAAGGCGACTGCTACATTCTATGATTCGTTGCGCGGCTTTTCTGCTGAATTCTGAATTTGGATATCTAGCTGTGAGCCGCCTATAGGCTCTCAGGGCAGCGTTCACCCGCTTTTGGTCTTTTTCTGCGGCAGGCGGAAGCAAGACAAAATCACTGGGACGTCTTTCATAATCGGCTTCGGCGATTTTGTACAGTGCTTCAGGTATGGCTTCATGTTTCGGGCTGTATCGAATAAAACGATTGAAGCTACTGATGGCTTCTTGGTATTTCCGCTGTGCCAAGAGAGTATCTCCGATCCTGAGGTCGGCCAATCGAGCAAATGCTGAATAGGGAAAATTATTCTTTAGTTTGCTGAAGCCTTGAACCGCTTCTGGGTACAATCCATCGTCAATATTTACCATCGATGCTTCGTATAAATATTCGGGACTACCCGGCTTTAAGCCTTCGAGGCGGCTGGAAGTGGCACAGTTTACAAAGAAGATTGACACCAAGAAGGCAGCCAACGTCATACTCAAGATTTGTTTGGATGGTCTCAAAATCATGTGGACTCATTACTTGCCCCTATGCCTCTGCGCAAGGGCCTCTAACAATCTTCCAAGAGCTCGGCTATTTTTTCGCAATGATGAAGTGAGTGAAAAGCGCGTCTATGAGTTGGCTCCGGGCTTTCTCCCCGATAAAGACTGAATCCCCTTGATCGACGATCCAATTTCGTACCGTTTCATCGACTCCGGCTCTAAGGCGCTCAATGGCTTCGATATCTGCTTCGGAGCCCGTGAGGATTTCTTTCCATTTAGGGGGATTGGTGGGGTGGATACCATTTTCTTCGATCCACTCACTTACCCTTTGTCGCATTTTCTTGTCTCTAAATTCAAACCAACGGCGCCGCTCATCGGGCAAGGTTAAGAGGATGTCTTTGAATCGTCGAAATGCGCCTTTGCCGTTAATGGCGGCCATCATGCGTGATTGAATAGGTTCATGTTCGATGGACTTTACAAATTCTGTTACCCACTGGTATTGGATTCTTGAAGGCACTACTTCAATGGAGCGAAATTTACCGGGGGCGTTTTTAATGGTATCGAAACCCTCATCTCCATTGTCGAGTTTTACGACGATCCCATCATCGAGGTTA
The DNA here is from genome assembly GCA_036339465.1 of Myxococcota bacterium. GTDB lineage: Bacteria > Myxococcota > XYA12-FULL-58-9 > XYA12-FULL-58-9 > JABJBS01 > JAYZAY01. The sequence continues at coordinate 109,137 of JAYZAY010000085.1, forward strand.
AGAAAGCATTTACACTCCGCTGCATTGGCTTGGAAGGCGGTGTAAAGACCTTGCCAATCAATATTAAGTTCTGTCACGATGTCCATCCTATATTTGTTCAATCGTCATTCGCCATAGAGACGGGCACTTCTATTGATCCTAAGCCCCCACCCCCATGGTTTCATATTTCCGGGAGCAAGGACAAACCCCACAGTCATTTTATTGAATAAAAAGATGAATAATGTAGGTTGTTTAGGTACACGAAAAGTCAGCGAGCTCTGGAACGCGCGTTTTTCTCAGGGATTTTGTGGCTCTGTCTCTTTTTCTGGTTCTCGCGCTTCCAATACTTGAGATTCTTCAGGAGCGAATTCAACGATGTTTTCTTCTAGATCTGTGAGTGTGGGGTCGGGAGGAGGTATTTCCTGCAGAGGTAGAGTGCCCACAAGATCTGAAATCGCTTTCGTGAGGCCAGGTTCAAGGTAGTTTGTTACCTGTTCGAGGAGAGCTTTACTCTGCATCTGGTAGGCCGTACCTTTGTCAATGGCACTTTTAAGTAGGGTTTCAGCATTCTTGAGTTGTGCCTTCATGTTTTCTAGAATGTGCTTGCCCTGCAGATAGCTAAGGTCTGCTCCCAAAGTACCCAATTCGCGAAATTGAACTTCACTAATGCCAGGTAATCGTTTGAGGCGGCTTAGATAGTTTTGGGCATCTTCCTGCTCTCCTGTGTCGGTCGAATGACGAACCGTTTGTCTGATCCACTCTGAAACGATCGCGAACAAGGCTCGATCGAGTTCGGACCGATCGTCGAAGAGTTCGTTGGTATTATACACGAAGGTTTTTGGGGCTTTGAGGGGATCATAGACGCCAGCCAAAGAGGCAGCCTTGGGTAGGTAGTTCTGAAAACCATAGGGCAAAAAGAGCCCCTTTTGGATGATGAACTCTTGATTGACCAATTCCAGCCTAAATTGTCTACGGTTAATATCACTTCTCAAATAGAGAACGAGTCCAACGAGAATGGCGATAACCAATGAGATAAGGAGCGTGGACCAGGACCGTGTTTTGGTCTTTGCTGGCGGCAATCCTTTCTCATTTATCTCCATGATAAACCCCAATAAATGGTAGGTTTCGATATTTTCCCGCATAGTCCAAGCCGTAGCCAACGACGAACTTGTCGGGGATAGAGTAACCAACGTAATCCACATGGACGGTCTTGGTCCGGCGCGCTTTTTTGTCTAAGAGAGTACAGACTCTTAGGGACTTTGGCCTTCGAGTTTCAAAGTTGTCGAGAAGATAGCGCATGGTGAGTCCTGTATCCACGATGTCTTCGACCACAATAACATCTTTTCCTTCAATACTTCGAGTTAAGTCGGAGGTGATTTGTACTACCCCGCTACTTTTAGTGTCCGAACCATAGCTGGAGATGCCCATGAACTCACATTCGAGGGGGAGATCGATGCTTCGGATTAAATCTCCGTAGAAAAGAAAACATCCCTTGAGAATCCCAATCATGATGAGTTCTGTATCGGGTGAATAGGATTGTGTTATTTCGCTGCCGAGGGCGGCGATTCGTGTTTGCAGCTCTTCTTTTGAGTACAAAACGTTGACGTTGTTTCGCCATCCTGGGTTTGTTTGTTCATTCATTTTAGGCTCCTCAAGCTAGTCATCACAATTGCTCAGGACTTCACCAAATCCCCCGACACCGGGGACGATGTAATCATTGGCATTGAGTCCAATTTCATTTGCCCACTTCGTTCCTAGGGGAGTTTCCAACACCTCCTCAGAGCTAAGTCCGCGGTCTAAACGAACGGCGAAGATGTGAATGTTTGCCTCGCATTCATTCTGCATCCGCCGCAAATACTCGGGGGTTACCACCAAGTGCAGTAAGCAATAGAGTTTTGGCCCCGGACTGGCAAGTGATTCGTAATATTGAACGGTTTCAAGCATACTACTTCCGGTGGCGGCCATGGGATCAGGGATAAAGACGACAGCTCCATGGGCTTCTTTGCCTGTTTTAGCGCCGGTGAAATCCACGCCTTGCACTCGGCCATCTGTGCCAACTTTGCGGTTCATCGTTAGAAAGTCCTGCCTGACTAAGGCCGGTTCTAGAATTGTGGTTAGTTCGTCGTAAACAACCTGAGCCGGAAGGAGGCCGGCTCGAGCCACACCTACCGAGATTGCCCGTGTCTCCGGAGAAATGACCATACCTCTCCAGCCGTAGCCAGGATGGGCCAGCGACATTCGAGTGGGTAACTTAACCTCTGTTTTGGGAAGAAGCTTTGCCGCCGCTTGCCGAAGCAAGTCACGGTAGAGATTTCTTGTGAGGTGTTGAAGTTCCGGGGCTTTGGTCTTTGGGTGAGATAACTTTGCGAGTTCTGTCCACATAATGGGATTATGTGACAAGACGACATTTTCTCCGTAGCTATGGGTTAGCCCAAGGGGAGAAAAGTCATTCCTCAAGTAGGCGGTTTCCTGGCTTTTATTGAATGATAAATCGTTGCTCATAAAAATTTTCCCTCTTTATGCTCCATCTTCGGGAAAGTCAAAATAGCCACTTAGACTTGACCCGGCCGCCTACCTTCTCTAGGAGCTTGTTGGCGTTTTTTTTTGATTGCTATCCCTGAGTTGGGAGATAAGTGAGGAATTCATGAGTTCATATGATCCATTCAATCGACCTGCTTCACAGGGCGGCGGGGGTTATCGTCCCCCGAGCGGCCCCCCTGGTGAAGATCTCTTAAAATTGTGGCATGAGAGGCGTCCTGTGTTTATCGGGATTGGTTTATTGCTCCTTGCTCTCTATGGTTTTTCTTCGGCTCTCTATACGGTTGAAGAGGGCCATGTTGGGGTTGTTTTACGCTTTGGCGAACATCAAGAAAATACCGCCCCAGGACTGCATTATAAAATTCCGTTTGGTGTCGATGAGGTGGAAAGTGTTGCGGTCCAGAAAATGCAAAAAATGGTTTTCGGCTACCGAGAAGGGCCTAACGGTCTGGTCCGAACCCCTGAGTCTGGCTTGGAAGCAGAAATGCTCACGGGCGACACCAATGTAGCGACTGTCGAGTGGAGTATTCAATACAAGATCGAAAGCCCAGAGAAGTATCTCTTTAAATTTCGGGATGTTGAGAGCACTCTCAGCTTGCTGGCTGAGGCCACCATGAGGACCATCGTGGGTGATTATTCCTTCGAAGAATTATTGACGGAAGGACGAACTGAGATTCAGATGGAAGCCAAAGCCTTGTTGGTTAAGCTAAATGCGCTTTATGATACAGGGATAACGATTCTGCGTGTGGATCTTGAGGATACCAATGCACCGGAAATGGTGAAACCAGCCCTGCGTGAAGTTGAAGAGGCAAAGCAAGAACGTGAGAGAATGAAGAAAGAGGCCCTCGCCGATTACAACAAAGAAATTCCTAAAGCCCGTGGCCAGGCGTTGGAGGTGATTGAAAAGGCTCGTGGTTACTCGGTTGAACGCATCAATATGGCCAAGGGCGATAGTGCCAGATTCAATTCTCTTTACACCGCTTATCGCCGTGCTCCGGAGGTTACGAGAACTCGACTTTATCTAGAAGCCATGACCGATGTCTTGGCGAAGGCGAAACAGAAAGTGATTGTGGATCCTCAAGCGAAATCTCTACTTCCCCTCATTCACCTGAATCAGAAGGCTAAATAATGAAGTTACCTATTATTACTGTCCTAGTTGTGGCGTTACTGGCGCTATTGCAGTCTGCAGCCTACATCGTTCCAGAATGGGAACAGGTTCTTATTACCCAATTTGGCGAAGCGGTGGGAGAACCCATCAATGAGCCCGGACTAAAGTTTAAGATACCGTTTGTGCAGAGGGTCAATAGGTTTGATAAGCGGTGGCTCGATTGGGACGGAACCCCTGACGAACTGATCACCAAAGAAAAGACCTTCATTTTTGTAGACACCTATGCCCGGTGGAGGATCATTGATTCTCTCAAGTTCTTAAAGACGGTAAAAAATGAACCGACGGCTCGTTCGCGAATCAGTGCCATCATCGGGAGTATCACTCGAAACGTCATTGCTTCCTATGACTTGATTGAGGTTCTTCGCTTAAGTAATCGAGAATTCCGTAAGGTTTCCGGCATTGATTCGATGAAACTTTCTCCTGATGTGGCGGAAAAATTTCCAAAAATCGGAACGGGGCGGGAAAAAATTACCACCCAAATTTTGGATAAAGCAGCCTCAGCACTTTTAGATTATGGAATTGAAGTTGTGGATATTCAATTTCAGCGGGTGAATTATACGGATTCTGTTAAGCAAGAGGCCTTCGGCCGAATGATTCAGGACCGAAAAAGTATTGCAGCCGCTTATCGTTCTGAAGGGGCAGGAGAGGCAGCGAGGATTCGAGGTGATAAAGAGCGAGAGTTAAAGAGTATTACTTCTGGGGCATACGAAACAGCCGAAACCCTTAAAGGGCAAGCGGATGCGAAGGCCACAGATATTTATGCTGCCGCGCACAACCGAGATCCTGGTTTTTATCGATTTATTAAGAGTTTGGATAGTTACGGCGAAACCCTAGACCAAGATTCAATGCTTTTGCTTTCTGCAGACTCTGAATACCTAAAACCTTTGATCCATGCCGGTAAGTGATCCAGTGTTTTCAATCTGAAATGTGGAGAGATGCTGTCGGGGGATAGATGAGTTTTCTCAACCCATTACTTTTAGCAGGCGCCTTCTTTGCTGCCGTCCCCCTCATCATTCATCTCTTTGGACGACGCAACGCTCAGGAAGAGTTTTTTCCGGCCATGGAGTTTCTCTTTGAGATCGTTCAACGTTCCGCTTTTTGGGAGAAAGTAAGGCGATTTATTCTGCTGGCGATACGGATGTTGATGGTTGTGGTGTTCACCTTCCTTTTGGCTCGACCCTTTGCGCCGATTGTTGCAACGGAGGGAGCAGCAGCAGAATCTAGGGAAACCTATATTTTTGTTTTAGATACCTCGCTCTCTATGTCTTATCTTAAGGGGGGGGAGTCGTTATTGGCTCTTTCCAAGGCGTATATTGAGAACGCAGTCTCGGATTTAGGGACCAATATTCGCTTGGAGTTGATTGAGGCGACTGTACCTCCCAGGCTCGTTTTTCAAGGCGAAAAGAAATCATCCAGAGAATTTTTTGCGAAACTCGAAGACTTGGAGCCGAGCCTTCGGCAAACAAACATCTCTGAAGCGCTGCGGTTTATTGCAGATAGAGGGGAGCAGTCAGCGCTCGTAGAGGTTTTGGTGTTCAGTGATTTCTCCAAGTCAGCCTTTGGAGAGGTCTTCAGCCTGACGCCAAATTACAGTCTACGATTCGTTGATCCCGCAGAACGTGCAGAACCGCTCAAGGCGCTGCCTAATGTGGCCCTTACCGGGTTTCATTTGGAAGAGGGATATGATGGTCAGTTCAGGAACTTTGTGGAGGTGGAGGTCCAGAATTTTGGAGAGGAGTCTCTGGATGAAGTTATGGTGGAGGTGAGTCTCGACGGAGGGGCGACATTACGGGGGACTCTAAGTCTTGAGGCGAGAGAAAAGAAGAAAAAGAAATTTACGTTTTCGGAACTTACCAAGGGGCAATACAAGGGAGAGGTGCGTTTACTCGATGGGACAGGCGAGGATGGATATTCACAGGATGATCAGTTGGATTTTTCTTTGGAAGTTTATCCATTGTTGAAGGTGTTGGCGCTGAATGGGGAGCCCAGAAATACACCGATTCGGGATGAATTGTTTTTTTTCGAAAAAGCTTTGGGAAGGTTGGTGAAAGACGTAGAACCCATGGAACTTCAAGTCATTGGTGTTGAGGAGCTTGATGATAGATTGCTTTCAGCTTTTTCTCCCGATGTGGTTTGGATTGCCAATCCGCCCCCTCATCTTTGCGAAGGAGACCGAGCAAAATTGTTGCTGGAGGGAAGTTGGGGGCTTATTTTTTCGCTGGGTCAACAAGTTGAGCCAACACATTTTAATGCGTGTTGGGAAAGCGCCCTAGGGCTCAAATTAAGAGACCTCCACGATGTTCGTGCAAACGCAAGCCTTGGCGATGGGGTGGGCCTCACTTCTTTGAACCGGAATCACGCCATATTTTTTGGGGCAGACCAAGAGTTATTGGAGGCTCTTAGATTGTCGCAGACCCATCGCTATTTTCACTTAGAGTTGACACCCAACCGTGGAAGCTCGGTGATCGCTAAGTATGAGAGCGGTGCTGCGGCTCTAGTGGAGTTGGGTTTTTCTGAAAGGCGGGCACCGGGTTTTCTTTTGTCGACCTCCATCGATTTGGCTATGAGTGACTTGGCCATCCGGGCTTCGTTTGTACCTTGGTTACAACAAATCTTATATTATGCGGGAGGTCGTCCTGTGGGGATGAGAGATATTGTTTCTATGGCTGGAGAACCTTTGGAGTTGGCGCTTCCCGGTGGCTTTACAGGAGCATGGATTGAGGATTCCAAGGGGCAACGAAGAGAACCAACGGATTTTAGTCCGAGTGCTGGTCGTGTATTCTTCCCCGAAATTCAGTCCCCAGGTATTTGGAAATTGGGTCTAAAAAAAGGTGAAGAGTTGGTTTCGGAGTTGAGCCCTCTCGTGATGATCTTGCCAAGCACCCGTGAATCGGATTTATCTCCTGTATCGGCAGATAGCCTTTTGTTACTGGGCAATCAGGGGGATGCCCCAACTCGAAAGTTGATGTGGTCGGGCGTCGGCGGTGAAGATGACCATGCCACCAACAAATGGATGAAGATATTACTCCTTAGCCTATTGGTTTTAGTCGGTATGGAAGTTATTCTTGCGGCTCGAGGTTAAGGGACGGAGTTCAGTTAAAATGGATAAAGTAGAATATATTTGGATGGATGGAGAACTTAGACCTTGGGATGCGGCTCAGGTCCATGTTTTATCTCACGGTTTACACTACGGCCTCGGGGCTTTTGAGGGTATCCGTGCTTATGAGCAGTCCCGTGGTGGCGTCTCGATTTTCCGCTTGGAAGACCATCTAAAACGTCTGCTTCAATCGGCCCACATTTGTATGATGGATGTTCCATTTACCCTCGAGCAATGGTCTGCTGCTTGTTGTGAGTTGATTAAAGCCAACGGATTTTCAGATGGTTGTTACCTACGACCGACCGTTTTCACTGGAGCAGGCTCTCTGGGGATTGCAGCCCTTGATAACCCTATTCATTGTGTCGTCGCAGCGTGGCGCTGGGGGGCTTACCTTGGTGAAGAAGGCCTCAAGAACGGTATTCGGATGATGGTTTCTAGTCATCGGCGACCCGCTGGGGATGCTTATTCTCCCAAGGGTAAGATTAATGGTCAGTACGTGGGGTCGATTCTAGCGAAGCGTGAAGCTATTAGGTCGGGTTTTGATGAGGCGATGATGCTCGATCACCAAGGCTTTGCTGTGGAAGGAACGGGGGAGAACCTATTCGTGGTGAAAGACGGTGAGATCCGAACGCCCCATATCGGGCAGTCGATTTTGGCCGGAATTACTAGGGAAACAGCGATTGCGATCCTAGAAGACCAAGGGATGGTCACCAAAGAAGGCCCCATCACCCGAGACGAGCTTTATTGTGCGGATGAAGTCTTCTTAACGGGTACTGCCGCTGAGGTTACTCCGGTGAGAGAAATCGATCATCGGAAAATAGGTGCGGGGCGCCCAGGGGAAATAACGACGATGCTCCAAGCCGCCTACGGCTCGGTTGTCCGAGGCGAAAAGAATAAGTGGTCTCACTGGCATACTCTGGTTGAATGATAAACCACTGTTTTATTGGCAGCAGTTTTATTGGCAGCAGTTTTATTGGCTGAATCAGATTTTGAGCGGTCAATCTCATGACCATCCCGGGTTTTGAGCCTACCGGACAACCTGGAAAGATTTTGGATTTTTAATTTATATGGGGACTATGGGCCACGGCCCATTCGCTTAAGATAGGGAATCAGCGCGCAACGATCGGTTGATTGAAACGTGCCCCTGTCTTTCTAGAACAAGACAAGTATTCTTCGATCTGTTTAATTTTGTTCAGTTTTTTCTGATGGTTCGTCACCAAAAAGAACAGACAGTTTTGGAGTAGATCCAGAACTTGCCACTTGCTTTTTACGATCTGCGCCAGCTTTTTTTGCCTTGTGCTTACGAATAACTTTTCTTCTTTTACCATCTGCAGCCATTGATATCTCCGTCGAATTCGTGAGGGCCGCTGGAATAGCCTATAATCGTGAGTCTGTGAAGAGGTTTAGAGATATTTCGAAGGTTTAGAGATCCCTTCGTACCTTCCGAAGCATCTGTTTTACCTTCTGAAGGCCAAAGTCCTGCCGGATACGTTGTCTTATCAAGGCTTAATTTTCCAGACCCAAGGACCGGCGCAGCTCTAACCTAAAGTAGTCGTAGGTCGCCCTCAAGCCATGGTTTAGGGGCACTCGGGGACTCCAGTTCAGTTTTTCTTTCGCAAGGGTGATATCTGGCTGCCTTCGTTTGGGGTCATCCTGTGGAAGCTTTAGGTACTCGATTTCCACGTGGCCCCCATGGAGTTTTTCAACTTCTTCGGCAAGTTCGCGAATGGTATATTCGTTTGGGTTTCCGATGTTTACGGGCCCGGTAAAATTCTCGGCGCGCATCAATTTGATCAGTCCGTTCACCTGATCTTCGATATAGCAAAATGACCGTGTTTGAGTACCATCACCATAGATCGTGATGGGGCGATTGGTGAGCGCCTGAACGATAAAATTGCTCACCACCCGGCCATCATTTGGAAGCATTTTGGGGCCGTAGGTATTGAAAATACGCGCCATTCGAATCTCAATTTTATGTTCACGGCGGTAGTCAAAACATAGGGTTTCGGCGACCCGTTTGCCTTCGTCGTAACAAGAGCGGGGGCCAATGGTATTGACGTGCCCCCAATAGTCTTCGGTTTGGGGGTGAACCTGGGGATCTCCATACACTTCCGAGGTAGATGCCTGCAGAAGTCGCGCGCCAACACGCTTGGCAAGTCCCAGTAGATTGATTGTTCCAAGCACATTGGTTTTAACGGTCTTGATAGGGTTGTGCTGGTAGTGCACCGGTGATGCTGGGCACGCTAAATTGAAGATGGCATCGACTTCGAGAAGGATAGGTTCGACGACATCGTGGCGGATGATTTCGAAGTTATCATAATCCCTGAGGTGGAGGATATTTTCCCGCCGGCCGGTAAAGAAATTATCTAAACAGATAACTTCTTGTCCTTGTTTAAGAAGCTCTTCACAGAGATGTGAACCAATGAACCCAGCCCCACCAGCGACTAGATAGATCATGCCAATCCCCTCCCTATGCCAAAGTATTCAAATCCCTCAGCCAAGATATCTTCGGGTTCATATTGATTACGCCCATCAAAGATTATTTGAGATTTCATTGTGTTCTTAAGGCGCCCTAAGTTTGGGTTTCTGAATGCTCGCCATTCTGTCGCCAAGATGAGCGCGTCGGCATTTTTCGCCGCTTCGTATTGATCCTCAACAAAAGAAACCTGGGCGTTATCCTTTAGCGCCTCTCTGGCATTGGGCATGGCCACTGGGTCGAAAGCGGCAATGGTCGCACCGCACTCCGTGAGTCTTTTGATGATGGTAAATGCGGGGGCTTCTCGAATATCGTCGGTATTTGGTTTAAAACTTAAACCCCATAAACCAAAGTGCTTTCCTTTAAGGTTTTGATTGAAACGATTGAGAATACGGTTGGCCAGCATCATTTTTTGATGCTTGTTTACTTGCACCACTGCTTCGAGAATATGCGCACTACAATCAGACTCAAGGGCTACCTGGGCCAGCGCCTGCACATCCTTGGGGAAACAAGAGCCTCCATAGCCAATCCCTGCGTATAGAAAGCTCATGCCGATTCGACTGTCGGTTCCCATACCTCGACGAACATCCATGACATCGGCGCCGATGGTGTCGCAAAGGCGAGCCAGCTCATTCATGAATGAAATTCGGGTGGCGAGCATGGCGTTGGCGGCGTATTTGGTCAATTCTGATGCTTTTACTTTCATCAGCAGGATGGGGTGTCCGTTTCTGACAAATTGTTGGTAGAGTTGATACATGACTCTACCGGCTTCTTCGTCATTGATGCCCACCACAATCCGGTCTGGGCGAAGAAAGTCCTCAACTGCTTTTCCTTCCTTTAAAAACTCGGGATTGGAGACGACCGGTATTTTGACGTCCACCTTTCTCTTGGCGAGGGTTTCATCAATGACTTGTTGGACCCGCTCACAGGTACCCACGGGAACCGTTGATTTAATCGCGACGACCAATCCATGGGTGGCTTGGTTGCCAATGGAGCGCGCTGCTTCTAGGACGTAACGTCTATCGGCGGAACCATCTTCGTCTGGTGGGGTACCAACTGCGATAAAGCAGACATCGGTTTGCGGTAGGCAACCGGCCAGATCCGTTGAAAATGTCAATCGTTTTTCGGCGACATTTCGGTGGACGAGCTCCTCAAGGCCGGGTTCGTAGATTGGAATATGCCCTTCTTTAAGGGATTTGATCTTGTTTTGGTCGATATCAATGCAGGCGACCTCATTCCCCATATCTGCCAAGCAAGTACCTGTTACCAACCCGACGTAGCCGGTGCCGATCATTGTTATTTTCATGTGGGTTTATCCTGAAAAGTTAACGGTAAATTATCAGCAGCCCAAATCCTTGAGTCTTCTTCTTGGATAAGCGGGTTCGAAATGGTTGCAAGTCCAAATTCTTACGGGTTATACGAGTTCAATTAGGAGGTTTCAAGCATCGTTGAATTGTTGAGCAAAGTCGTTTGTTGGCTGCCACAAGGCTTGGTGACGATGTTGAGCAAATTTATAGGTTTGTTCTGGTTCTATTGTTTACCGATTCGGTGTGGGGTTGCTCTTAACAATGTATCTCGTACCAACGTGGGTAAGGATTTGGGGCATGGTGAGCGGCGGATGCTTGTTCGTAGTGCTTGCATTAATATGGCGATGACAGTCTTGGAATCCCTGCGCTGGCCCCTATTAAATTCCACGAAAATTAAAGAAGCGATGAAGGATTGGAAGGGGGTATCGCATTTTGAAGCGGCCTTAGCCCAGGGGAAAGGGGTTATTTTGGTCGGTCCTCATTTGGGACCATTTGAGGAGCTTCCCGGAGGCCTTGCCTTGGCGGGGTATCCTGTTGCGGTTATTTATCGGGAGATATCGATGGGATCTGCTCAGCGATATTGGACGAGGGAGCGAAATAGAATGGGGTTGGTGCCCATTGCTCCCCGTGGTTCAAAAGAGAAAATCAAGGAATGTTTGGGTTCGGGAATGGCGGTGGTGTTCGCCTTCGACCAGCATATGGCACCTTACCGAGGAATTGCTTGTGAATTTCTAGGGCAATTGGCATCCACCATGACTGGGGCGGTTCGCTTGGCTTTGGCCACGGGAGCCCCCATTGTGCCCGGCTTTGTTTATCGAGAGCGAGGGCAGCCACAGAAACATATTATTGAGCTAGAGCCAGAGTACCATTTGGAGTGTCCCTATGATAACGATGACGAAAATATTCGACATAACACTCAAGCGTTGAACAAGATTGTGGAGAAATGGGTGATGGCTTATCCGGAGCAGTGGCTCTGGCATCATCGCCGATTCAAGGTGTACGATAACCTGGATGAATGGGAAATTCCCACGCATCTTAATCATTTAAAAAAATCTTGAATAATTCGTGGTGGAGACAATGAGGGAGTCGGGCGATATGCTTGTGGATGAGTTGGGGGGCGCTTTGGTTGGGCGCTTAAAGTTGTTCGCGATTTTTTTCCTGGGCCTAGTATTGGGGATGCTGGGAGGAGTCCAAATGGCAGATGAAGCGCCGGACGACCTATTGAATAGACTCGACCATTCGCAACAAAAGCTTCGCAGGGCTCAAGATAAAATTCGAGAACTTGAAAGAGGCAGCCAATATGCCTCGAATCAATCGTACCAAGAAAAATCGGTGCTACCTCCCTCAGTATTAAACAAGCATCAGGAGGAAGTGAAGCGATATACCGCAAGCATGCGGCAGAGTAAGCACCTGAGGGCTGCAGGGCTGGTTGAATGGTTCATTTCTCGGTGGAATGAACTCTTGGCCCAGCCACAACCCGATGACCGAAAATTACGTAGGGCTGAAGTACTGGAGAAGTTTATTGGAGCGATGAAGGAAAATCTAAATCCGGGGGATTTTGTTCCCTGGCAGAGTGAATTTTTGGGGCAACCATGGATTGCCGAATTGGGATTTGATTTGGATGGAGATGGCTACCCCGCAAGGTCTGGGGTGCGAAACCCAAGGGATAGTTTTACCAATGTTTCTCTTTGTAAAATAGGTATGGCACTCAATCAGGCGCTCTTAGACACTCAAATCCTATTCGCTCCGGACGTAAAATGTGGCGATTCAGGCTCTCGTATATCGCTCTTTCTAGCGGGAGAAACATTGCGAGACGCCACGGAAGAATATGCCAAGGCATTGAAAAGTAGGGGCTATGTTGTCAAAGAGCTCCGAAAACGAAATATTCAGCAACTAATTGTTTCCAGTGGCCGACGGCGTTGAGCTTTCGGTCATGGCGCTTAGCATCTGCTGAATTCGATCCCGTCGCGGGCTTTTGGGGGCGGTTTCGACAAATTTCCGGAAGCTTATTTTCATACCCTCTTTATCTCCAGATTGCATTTTTAACATGCCCTGAAAAAACCACGTATCGTGGGCATCGGGGTGGGCCTCTCCAATGACGACCAATGCATTGAGTGCACCCTCAGTATCCCCTTGGGCGCCAAGTAACACCGCTGCTTGAATTTTTGCGCCGACGTGTTCGGGGTTAATTTCAAGTGCCCGCTGATTCAATGCCTGTGCTTCACTAAACATTTGCTGCAGTAGCAAAGTTCGTGTGAGCTTGACCATGGCATCTACATCGTTTGGGTTTTGTTTTAAGAACTCAAGCTGAGCTTGTACTTCGCCCCCACCATTACTTGGAGGAGGGGAGTTTGTTGGGGACTGCATCATGGGAGCACGGGGAGCTGCTTGTTCTCCCACAGACCAGACAAGCCCGCCTATCAATGAACAAAGCCCCACACCCCAGAAAAATCCCGCCAGTTGTGGTGTGCGCTTCAAGAACCCGGGGGTGGTTTGATTGATGGTTTGTCGATTGCGGGCTGAAGCTTCAGCCAATTTGGTTTGCATTTCTTCTCGTTTTTTGAGGTGCTTGGCGGCCTGCTGCTCTAGGTTTGTCTTTGCGGTATGGTAATATGCTTTCGTAAGTCTTTGCTTTTGGCTTTCTAAATCTCGAAGCATGGCGATTCGGTGATTGAAGCTTTCTTCTGAATTATGCAGAGCTTCCGAAAGGGAGCTGTCACTTCTCTCTTTTCTAAGTTGCCATATTCCTAGGGTACCCAAGATGATACCGAGACAGGATGCCGTTAAGATTTGTGGAACCCATAAGAAGTCCATGGATTTATTCCTCGTCGACGAGATGACGAACTGCTTTAATATAAGGGTCGTCATTGCTGTTAGAGTTCAATTTTGTGTCTGTCTTTTCATTTGTTTCCATGGGAGAGGGCTTAGAGCGCCTAAAAACCCAAATTAAACTCGCGAGTAGAGCTATGGGCGGAAAAATCCAAATAAACCAATTCATTCCCTCTGCTTTGGGGCGTAGCAGAACCCAATCCCCATAGCGGTCTGTGAAGAATTTCAAGATCTCATTTTCAGATCTTCCTTGAGCTTGTAGTTCCCGGACTTTTTTCATCATGGCTTGGGCCATATCCGCAGGGGAATCGGCGATGGGCATTCCTTGGCATACGGGGCACCGTAGGAGTTTTCCGATTTGATAAGAAGGGTCAGTGCTGTCTTCATGAATTACGCCGATATTTGGCGCCTTGTTTTCTGGGGCACTGTTTCCGATTGTTGCGTTTCCTAGAGACAGGAGGACATAAATTATCCACTTCATTTTAGTTTAATCCTCCGGGAACCAGTTCGGACAATTGTTTGAAAAGGATTGGGGGAGTTAGGACGCCGAGGTGCTTGTGTAAAACGACTCCCTCGGCCGAGATAAAGACGGTTTCAGGTACGCCGGTGATACCGAAGTCCATGGCGACCGAGGAGTTGGGGTCTATTAGATGGGGGTATTCCGACCCTTTCTGTTGTAGGTATTCGCGTGTTTTTTCGGGCGTGTCTTGGTAGATGACGCCGTAGAATTCAACTTTGTTGTTTAGGTTTCTAGCGGCTTCTTGAAGCAGGATATGTTCTGCCTTACAGGGCTCACACCAGGTTGACCAAAAGTTAACAACGATTGGTTTTGTTCTTTTACCACCCAAGGATATTTTTTGACCATCCAACGACAGGAGTTCAAGAGGGGGCAATTTCTTCCCTTGCAGGACAAAGGGTATGGCGTGTGGGTCGTTCCCAAAGCCACTGGCTAGAATCATGATCAAAGGCACGATGATAGCCGATCCTACCAGGAGAATGACTGTCCGAAGGCTCATGTTGCTACAACCCCCGTGTGCAGTGCATTAGATTTACGCCTGGGCCATAATGAGATGAGGCTTCCCAGCATGATAATGGGCAAGCTCCACCAGATCCATGGGACCATGGGCATGATATAGGCCTTGACGACAACTCTCCGTCCTTGCTCTTCAAAGGCCAAGAGACTTAGGTAGATGTCCTGATTGCCGATCGTTCTCACGTGAGGGGTGCCAATGGGTTCTCGCTGACTTCTGTAATAATTTAGTTTGGGCTGCATAGCCCCGAGGGTTGAGTCCTGGTGGAAGACTTCGAAGGAAGCAAGAATTGAGAATTTTTCGGGATGAGACTCACCCACGGTTTCTTTATAAATGAACGTATATTCTCCCAGCTGAAAGTCTTTGCCTGGGGTGAGCGATGCCTCGACCGACTCTTTCCAGGTTTTGTTGCCGGCGATGGCGGCCACAATTGCAATGATAGCAAAGTGTACGATGTAGCCTCCGACCTTACGGCGGTGAGAGGCGAATGTTTTTTGAATGGAGGTGTGGAGTGGCTCAAGGTGTCTGGCGCGGCGACTACGGACTAAATTGATGAGTTCTTGTGCGGTGACCGTGGCCGCAAATGTGCAAACCCCGAGGGCGAGCAATGTTGTGGTGGAGGTGGAGGGTTCTAAAAGAATCGTCATGATGGCACCTAGGAGCCCGATACTGGCCGGCATAAGAAGCCCACGAATAACGTCCTTGGAGGAAGGTCGCCCCCAGGGAAGTACCGGGCCGATCCCCATCAGGAAGACCATCAAGATACCAATGGGCGTGGCCATTTGATTGAAGTAGGGTTCTCCAACGCTTAGTTTTACGCCCTTTATCGCTTCGGTGATCAACGGGTAAACGGTTCCAATTAGAACGGTGAATGTAAAGACGACGAAAATTAAGTTGTTGAGGAGAAAAGCACTTTCTCGACTTAGGGGAGACTCAATGGTGCCCTCGTCCTCGAGTAGATGAGAGCGCATGGCCAGTAGAGCCATGGAGAAGATTGCGGTTGTGGCAAGGAATCCTAGAAAGATTGGTCCAATGGAGGATTGAGTAAAGGAGTGAACGGAATTAAACACGCCACTGCGCGTCATGAAGGTGCCGAGAATCGTCAGGAGAAACGCGCAGATAACTGAAGTAAGGGTCCATACTTTAAGGATGCCTTTCCGCTCTTGAACCACAGTGGAGTGAAGGTAGCCTGTGGCTGCCAACCAGGGGAGGAATGAAGCATTTTCAACAGGGTCCCACGCCCAGTAGCCGCCCCAACCAAGTACTTCATAGGCCCACCAGGCTCCCACAATGATTCCCAAGGTGAGAAAAGTCCAAGGAATCATTGTCCAATAGCGCAGAGGTTTTAGCCAACCCGAGGTGAGTTCTCCACGAAGTAAGGCTGCTATGGCGATTGAAAATGGAACACTCATTCCTACGTAGCCTAGATAGAGGAGGGGAGGGTGAACGACCATAAGGATGTGATTTTGCAGTAAGGGATTTGGGCCGGGGCCATCGAGTGGAATCGGGTCCATGATTTGAAAAGGGTTTGCCGGACCGGCAATGACAATGGCGAAAAATGCAGCATTCAAGAGTAAGACACCGTTGGCGTAGGGTACGAACTTGGGATATCTATTTTCGAGCTGCTTACAAAAACCAACCATATAAAAGCCCAAAATAGCGCCCCAAAACAGAATTGAACCTTCCAGCGACGACCACAGTGAGACGACGCTAACCCAGGTGGGGACACTTCGGCTACCGACCTGCGCTACGTAGGAGACGCTAAAATCATCAACAAGAAGGGCTCGCACCATGACTAAATTAGCGAGTACCATGGTGGCCGCATAGCCGTATGCGCACCATCGTCCCCATTTGGTACCCGTGGGGCTATTGTGACGCCCGGCACTAAAGCTTAGTATTGCCCCGGCTAAAGCCAGAGCAACACTGGATAAGATCAATGTGTTACCAGTGGTCGCGTGCAAGGTACTCTCCTTTTAGCCGGTGGCTGCTGTCGTTATTGAGGTGATGACGAAGCTAGCAATGGGCTCTTAATGGACTTTCTGCCTGGAGTGCGCAAGGGTTTCTCTTTAGGTAGAGTTTCAATGAAGTTAATTACTTGCTGTATCTTTTCTCAAGGCCCCGTTATTGGGAAGAGCCAAGTCGCGACTCGCCGGAGATCCGGGAGAGGTTTGGGCCCGAGAATTGGGCGTGGCCTTTTATCGGGATGTTTTGGGCACCACCAGGCAAATGAAGAATATCCGGACAGTGATTACAACTGTATCGCCTGGAATTGACTGGATGAGTAGCCTTAAGGGTGGGAGATTTGAGAAGCAAGGTCTGGGGCGTTTGGGGCAGCGATTACCAAGGGTGCTTAGCCGAGCTTTGAAGGATTCAACTTTTGCCATGGCTGTAGGAGCAGACAGCCGAGAGCTTAGAGTTGAGCATTTGATCATGAGTTTAAGATCCCGAGAAGATGTGGATGCGGTGGTTTCTCGGGTCCAGGATGATGGATACTGGCAGTTAGGAGATGGAGAGGGAGGGAATGTCGATCTTACTCGGGTGCCAATGGGGTCTCGGTATGCTTTCGAGGACACTGTGAAGACGATTAAACAGAGTGGTTTTTCGTAGGGTTTAGGGCCTGCGGGATTTGATATCGATATCCCCGAGGATTTTTATCGATTAATTGAGCGTTTACGGCAAAATAAAAACCTCGCCCCTCGCCCTCGGCAGGTTTTATCGAAGGTGTCTGTCCGAGGACTCATTGAATCAAGTATTTGATTAGCTGATATCAACTATGCTACCGCGGTGATCATGGAAAGTTTAAATGTTATTCCGGTTGTTCTCGCGCAAACCTCGCCTGTTCCGGTGATGGAGCTTGTGGCCTCCAAAGGGACTGAGTTAACTTTCTGGGGCGCAGTCACCAACGCGGGTTTCTTTGAGCAAGTGGTCATGTTGATTTTGGGTGGCTTTTCGGCGATTAGCTGGGCCATCATTATTTACAAGTACGCCATGATGCGGCGGGCGTTTAACCAATCCGAGAGTTTTCTGGATACATTTTGGTCATCAAAACGCCTCGACGTTATTTATCAAGAGTCAGAGGGCTTGGGTGAGAGCCCTGTTTCCCAGGTTTTCCGGGCCGGTTATATCGAATTAGCGAAATTGAAGCGGAAGGAACAAGAGTCGGAAGTAGGGGATACCCAACTCGGTTCTATCGACAGCATCCATCGTTCTATGCGTCGAGCTGCATTGACAGAGCTGACCCATTTGGAGTCTCTGGTCCCATTTCTAGGCACTACAGGCTCAACCTCCCCATTCATCGGTCTTTTAGGGACGGTGGTGGGAATTATGTCGGCGTTTCAACAGATTGGTATGGATAAGAGCGCAGGCCTGGCTACGGTTGCTCCCGGTATTGGCGGAGCCTTGGTTGCGACTGCGTTTGGACTTGTGGCTGCCATTCCTGCTGTCATTGCTTACAACGATCTGCTTTCTCGAATTCGGGTTTTAGATGCAGAGATGGATAACTTTTCTGCAGATTTTCTCAATATCGTGAAGCGTCACTTCTTCTAGGTCGAGGAGAGAGATTATGGGAATCATGGGTGGGCGGGGAGTTCCGGTTTCCGATATCAATGTAACGCCCTTGGTAGATGTTATGTTGGTTTTGATGATCATTTTTATGGTGACAGCCCCGCTTGTGCAGCAGGGGGTGGCAGTGGATCTGCCCGCGGCGGAGGCACAACCCATGGAGGCAGATTCTGAGAAAATGGTACTTACTTTGACCAAAGATAAGCGGGTTTTTGTGGGAGATACCGAGATCCCTCTCGACGAACTTCGTCCCAAACTACTCCATAACCGTAAACTCAAATTAGATAAAGAAGTCTATCTCCATGCCGACCGGACTTTACCTTATGGTACCGTGGTAGATGTTATGGCGACTCTCAAGGAAGCTGGGGTTCAAACCTTGGGCATGGTGACCGATCCGTTGGGTGGAGATTAGACCCTATGGAGCGGGTACCAGTTTCAAGATTACTAAAGCGTTTTCGTGTTGTACTCGCTTTCTCCATACTTACTCATGTGGTTATTATTGCTCTTTTTATGGCGATGTCTCATGGGCATTCTCCTTCTTTCGAATCGGAAGATGTTCTTATTACCAAATTAGTTCGGTTGGGAAAGAAGCGACCTGAGCATCTTCTGCCTCGACTTCAAAAGCCGAAACCGCCGGCCCCAAAATCGAAGAAATCCGACTCTGCACCCAAACCTTCGAAGGCAGCCGTAGAAAAGGTTAGGCCCACGCCAAAAATTCCGGTGAAATCGCCAATTTCAACCAAGAAGCACGCAAAGCAATCCTCCAAACAGCCGGTGAAAACAATGTCGGCTCTGGAAAGACTAAAGAAGGAAGCTCATCTTGGAAATGCACTGGATCGATTGCGAAATAAAACCAGGTCTGCTTCCGGTCAAGAGCCCGAGGGGGACCCTAAGGGTAGCGTGGCGGGTACTGTGTCCGATGTTCGACTTGCAATTGTCGGAAATCGCTATGCCAGTGAAGTCGTTGTGCCCTGCATACGTCGGGGTTTTGTGGTGGAGGGTGTCGGGAGGTTATCCCAGGCTGGGCGCTCGGCTACGGTGTGGTTAAGGATTGATCGCTCTGGGAGAGTGGACCGTTATCGTATAGAGAAGGCGTCGGGTTCGGAGGCGGTGGATAGAGCGGTGGATAGAGCGGTGCAAGAATGTAGGTTTTTGAGTGCTCCTCCGCCAGAAATTAGGCGTCAGTTGGCAAGGGATGGTATCGAGGTGTTGTTTAAGCCATAAGGAAGGGTTATTCCATGAGCTTTGGTTTCAATCAAAGAATGTTTGTGAGTGCAGGGATCATTGCTGTGTTTCTCGCACTATTTCCAGGTTATGTTGGTGCACAGCGACTTCGCGTGTCTGTTGAGGGCGCGGAGTTTAGACCCTTTCCTGTAGCAGTACCGCCAGTGTATTGGTCGGGGAAGAAGGGGGGTGAAGTAGAGCAGCGTCTCGTCCGAGAGTTAACGGCAGTTCAGCAGACATGCGTGGATTTAGCGCGGCCACTGGAGCTTGTGCCTCCCGCCAGTTATCTTCGACAGACAGAAGGTGCTGCAGGGGCTCCGAAGTATGCCGATTGGCTCAATGTAGGTGCTTCGGGATTGCTACTGAGTTCTGTCGACCTAAAAGAGACCCTCTTATTAATCCACTTTCGGTTTTATGACACAGTGTCTCGGAAACTGATGCTCTCAAAGTCGTACTCTGTTTCTAAGAAAGAGGGTACCAAAGCGGTCCACCGTTTTTTGGATGAAGTCATTCGACTTTTGACCGGTAAACCGGGGATTTTTTCTTCTCGTATTGCTTATGTGCGGAAAACATCGGGAGGCAAGGCGGTTTTCATCTCGGACATGGACGGTGGAAATGAGATTCGCGTGACTGATGCTAAGAATCTAAGTTTGTTGCCAGCTTGGAGCCCCGATGGAAACAATCTTCTTTTTACTTCGTTCATGAAGAGCAACGCAGATCTCTATCGTCTGAATCTTAAGACGAAAAAGTTTGATTGGCTCTCCCACAAGCGCGGGCTAAACACGGGAGCATCGGTTTCTCGAAATGGCAAAAAGATCGCTCTAACCCTAAGTGTGGATGGCAATACTGAGATTTACGTGATGAATGTGGACGGCTCAAGTTTGACGAGGCTAACGGACGATTGGGGACAAGATATTTCCCCATCTTGGAGTTTTGATGGCACGCAGCTGACGTTTGTGAGTTCAAGATCAGGCCAGCCCCATATTTACGTGATGAATTCTGATGGCAGTAAGCCCCGTCGGATTACTTTCAAAGGAAATTACAACCAAGAGCCGGATTGGTCTCCCCTACCGGGAGGTAAAATTGTTTTTACTGCTCGCGATGAGTTGTTAAAGTACGATTTGTTTACCGTCGACCCCAAAAATACAGAGATTGGTCGACTCACCCAAGATCAGGGCAACAATGAAAGCCCTTCTTATTCCCCTGACGGCTCACAAATTGTGTTCACTTCTACTCGGCCGCCAAAATATGGCAAGAAATTGTATTTGATGAATGCGGACGGTTCGAACCAAAAGCGTATCTCTGTAAAACCAGGGAATTACGAGACTCCGGCTTGGGGGCCGATTGCTGGTTATTGAGCGTATGTCTACGATTTATTGCCCAACGAGCAAGTCCGCTCAAATCCTCCCCCCTACCTTCATTCAATCAGACGATGCGGTTTTACGTCCGGGTAAAGTGGCTTGAGAAACATCCCAAATTGAAGAGAGTGCCCATTTCGCAGATACGAAGTATCTTGGAGATCCACTTTTTTGGGAAGAGATCCCAAGAAGGGGCGGATACTGCCGATGTTTATGGAGGGTGGGGTAGGTGGGTTTTAGGCTGATTTTTTCTAGGCAGGGGGAGTCAAAGATGTCGGGGATGCCATCAAAATTTAAGGCGACATCTGTTCTCCGAATGGGAGGCTGATTCCAATGGGGGGGGGGATTGAGATAGAGGTCGAAGCGAAACTCGTTGACGAGGTTCAAAATAGTGTACTTGCGGTCTATTCAATCCTTGTTGCAATGGTGGCCGTATCCCTTGTGTTTGAACCTTGGTTTGTGGGAAAACTTCAAAGTGATGACACCGGTGAAATGGATGATTCGTGGGCACAGGGGCTGTATTTATGGCTGTTTCCTGGCGAAAAAGCTCTCAGTGTTTCGAATGCTCTAGACTGTATCGATGTTTTAACGGTGCGGTACCGCTTGTTTGAGGTAGAGGAAATAGTGGCAGGAATGTTGGTTTTTGGCTATGTCTCAAAGACTTCGGGTGCAGAATACAAGGATTTAGAAGGGCGCTTTGAATTCTTCGATATGGAGGGCAATTTCTAGAACGAGGGGACCAAGAATTTGGTTGTATCCTGCGAAAATTTTCATGTTCTGAAAGCTTGAGAAAATGAGTCTCTTAGGTTGTTATACCAGGGGAGGTCCCGGTTTGACTTGTGACTTGAGGCCAAGGATGTGTTTGCTTTGGCATATTCGAAATTTAGGTTTTTGGTCGGCGGGATTTAAGGTTGTGATAAGCGAGTTGTTACGCTCTCCAATGAGGGAGTTGAGGTCGATGATAAAGAAGAGATTGAGAAAAACAATACTGAGGATGGCTATACTCCCGATGGGGATTCTTTACCTCAGCAGCTGCAGCTTGTGGGGGGAAAAGGAGTCTATCCTTCTTACGAAGGCGCCGACCCGGGTGTCTAGCCTCCATACTCAGAAGCTACCGGTTACGTCTGTTTTAGCACGGGTTGGTGACCGAAATATCACCATGGGGGATTTACCAAGAACCCTAGATGGGGAGTTGCGTGAACTTCAAAATAGATGGGCGCAAAAGGAGCTTTTTACGTTATGGCTGCATTTGGAAAAACGTATCGAAGAGGCGCTACTCGATAAAGAGGCGGAGGCCCAAGGTATTCATGCTGGGCGATTGATCAATCGTGAAATTAAGGCGTTGTTGAAAGTGCCAACCGAAGCAGAGTTGGTCGAATTTTACGAGAAGAATAAGGACATGATTCCCGTTGAATATGAAGAGGCGAAGCCACTTCTCAAAAGAGAGATACTACTTGAGCGTGAGCGCCTGGCTAAAATTTCATTTTTTCAAGAACTACGAGAGAAATATAAGGTTGATATTGCGCTCCCGATTCCAGATTTTCCGAGATACGAGATGAAATTTCCGGGTCGACCCTCCACGGGACCAGCTGACGCACCAGTTACGATTGTGGAATTTCTAGACTTCCAATGTCCCTATTGTCGCCAAGCGCATCTGATTGCCCGCGAATTGAGAGAGCGTTATCCAAGCGAAGTACGGATCGTTTTTCGTTTTTTCCCCCTACCCAATCATCCCCAGGCTTTGCTGGCGGCCCGGGCTTCTTATTGTGCTGATTTACAGGGCCTTTTTTGGCCTTTTCACGACCGTTTATTTGAGAATTCTGGGGAGTTACGGCAAGATACGGTTAAGAAAATCGCATTGGAATTGTCCTTAGAGAGTGGTTTGTTCAATAAATGTTTGTCAGATGCAGCTTCCCTAGAGGCGGTAAAAGATGATATTCGAGCCGGGAAACGATTAGGGGTAGAGGGTACGCCGTCAATTTTTATTAATGGCATTAAGTTGGTTGGCTTGTTACCCTTTCCTTTGATAACTGAACTGATCGATGCAGAGTTAGCTGAGTGATGTGTGTGGAGGGGAATCGATGTTTGATGGATTACAAGTTTTCAGTGCCACGAAGCACAAAGAGCGCGACGAGTTAGGCGATAAGATAACGCGCTGGATCAAGCAGAACCAAGATCGCGTGAAAATTGTGGATCGATGTGTTACACAGAGTTCTGACAGTGAGTACCACTGTGTTACGATTATTCTTTTTTATGACTATCTCTGATTAATTCCTTAGGCTCAAATTGGATATGACTGAACCTCTGCGACCTTCCGAGTCCGCTCTGCAAACGACCTATCAGGTATTGCCACCTGATACGAACCATTTTGGTCATGCTTTTGGTGGAAGGATTATGGAATGGATGGATGTTGCCGCAGGTATTGCAGCTTCTAGGCATTGTCGAGAGCCAGCGGTCACTGTAGCGGTGGATGACCTTTGTTTTGCTCGTCCTATCAAAATGGGCGACGTGGTCATTATTCATGCCTGTGTCAATTATACAGGTAAGACAAGTATGGAGGTCGGGGTCAGGGTGGATCGAGAAAATCGAAAAACCCGTCGACGGGAGCATTGCTTGAGCGGTTACTTCACTTTTGTAGCCATTGATAGTGACAACCAACCGATTCCTGTTCCTGCGGTCGAACCGCTTACGGAGACGGAGTTGCGGCGGTTCAAGAATGCACAGATCCGAAGAGATAATCGGCTACAGAGGAGAGTAGAGAAATAAGTGAGCCAGTTTCTAACTTGCGCGTTTTTCGGCTGGATAAAACCTTGTAGAATCCGCCGCCCGCTCGTAGCTCTCTTCTACTTCCGATACGATTGCTTTTTCCACCATTAGAACCGGTATCAAAGACCTTAATCTCGGTCGCAGCCCAGAGATGGCGTTACATAGAAGGCTCATTGGTGGTTTGAAGCTTGAATTCGTCGCTTTTCTCTTTTTCCAACCCGTCTCGTACGATTTTGGACGTTTTCACAGAGAGCTCGGTTGAAATCTTCATTGAAGTAAAGCTCGGCATATTCTTCGAGGAGTCATCTTAGAGCGTAGGATTACCTTGAGTTTCACGAATAATTCTCACCTGAGGGATGCTTGAATCTCGTTAGAAAGCACTTTTGTAAGCAACGGTTTTAATGGTCGCAGTGGGAAATTGTTGGGTTAATAGCGGCAAAAGTGCCTTGGCGGGACCCACAATCGTTACTTTCAGTGATTCAGGCGCTAGGTTATTTCTCAGAGCCTCGTTGATTTCTGGTAGTTGCTGGCTTTGTAGCCTCTGAGTGAGTTCTAGGATGTCGGTAACCGGCAGACCGAGTAGTTCGCATCGTGCAAGCTGTGGAACCCAGTCGTGGGGGCTACTCAGATGTACGTCTAAATAGTTCATTAAGAAATTCTTGGTGTGGTTGAACTCTTCCATGCGCAAGCCATCGCATTGAAGAGTACGAAACATATCCAACTCTAAGGATAGACAATCCACCATTTTGTCCATTTCTGGAGTTGAATTCAGGAGTATGGGTTCCCTGTTATGTGACCGTCTTGAGAAGGACGCGTTTGCAGAATAAGACCAGCCTCTATTTTCGCGGATTTCTTGAGTAAATCGGCTGGCAAATGTGCCTCCGAAACCGAGTATGCCCAACCACAGATTTTCTTGGGTTTGTAGATCCATAGGAGGTAATATTTGACCCACCGCCATTTGTATTTGAGCCTGATTTGGAAAATCGACCAATTGGATATCAAGGTTTTCGTGGGGGTTGGGGATTGGGGCGTGTGTTTGCTGGTTCTTCGGTGACTCAGGCACCGGCGAGGAGTTTTGAAGTAACTTCCAGAATTCAAGGGCTTCGGGCACTTGGATGTCACCGACCATGATGGTTGTCGTGCGTAACGGCTTGAGTAGAATCTCAAAGTAATTTCGGCAAATATTGGGTGTGATCTTTGCGATGTCCTTGATTGTTCCAGGGGCTAATTTTGAAAGAGGGTGCTCGTTACCATATAAGTGTTGTCTCATAAAAATGTCGAGTAGTGCGGCATCATCATCTTGAAGCGTGTTGAGCAAACCCATTTTTTCGTGTTGGTATAATTCTACTTCTGAGGCCGCAAAGGTTGGGGAGTGTAACGCCTGGGCGATTAGTTCAAAGCTCTTTGCTGCATTTTTTCGGAGGGTAGTAAGCTTAAGGAGCGAATAGTTTGAGCTGGCATGGACCCTAGTATAGGAACCCAGTGTTTCGAGCTCTTCGAAAAACTGGGTTCGATTATGTCGGAGATTTCCTCTCAGAAGTAACTCAATGCAGGCACTTAGTTGGCCGCTTTGCTCTAGGGGCTGATGGCATAGGCCAGACGGCACGAGAATCGAAGTCGCGATTATCGGAACTGTTGAATCCCGAAGGATCAGGAGGTCTCCACTTGAAGAACTGTGCTTATGGAGCTTTAGGGAGGGGCTTAAAGAAATTTCAAACATCGTTACTTTCAGATTCGTTCATGTTGCTTGGGGAGTCCCACGACACTTGTTTGTCGGTGGGGAGCGAGGAGCTTTTTGGCTACCTGGACAATCTCTTTGTGCTCTACCTTTGCGAGGCGTTGGGGTAGAGAAAAAGCCTTTCTAAAATCTCCGAAGCCCATTTCGTGGTGGCCTAGAATCTCCGAAATCGAATCATTGCCTAAGAAATTGAGGTGAAACTGCATTTCGAGTTGGTTTCGGGCGCGTTCCAAATCTCTTTCTGTGAGCCAGTCTTCTAGGGTGTCTAGAAGTTCTTGAACGCCTCGAATGAGAGTCTCTGGAGTTTTTCCGGGTGCCATTTGAAAATTAAATTCAAAAATTCCTGTGTCCTCTGAGGGAAGAAGCGAGCCACCACAGTCAACAGCAAGTTGCTCTTCAAGTACAAACCTTTGGTAGAAGCGACCTGACTCCCCAGAGTTTAGGATTTCATCGAGTAGACGAAGGGCTGCAAAGTTTTCGTGGGTTTGGGCGACGGCTAGATAGCCAATCGCAACGAGGGGCGAGGTGGTATTGAGCTGAATTGTTTGGTGATGGGCTTTTTGAGGTTCGCGGGGGGGGGCAATCGGCGTTTTTGTTTGGAGGGATTTGGTTTGAATCTTTCCATAGTGCTGATGCATGATTTGAAGTGTTTCACCCAGATCTAGTGCGCCGGTGATGATGATAGTCGCGTTTTCAGGGGTGTAGTATGTATTGTAGAAACTGCGGGTGATTTCCTGTGTTAACCCTTTGATGTCTTGTTCTTCGCCGATGGTGAGGTTTCCGTACGGATGGGCCCCAAAAACGGCACGGTTCAAAGTGCACAAGAGCTGGCTGTAGGGTTGGTTTTCTACCGAAAGGTAATATTCGTTTAGAACGACCTCTCGTTCGGCTTCAAAACTCTGGGGTTCGAACATAAGATTGCGCATGCGGTCGGCTTCTAGGGCGCCAATTAACTCCAGGTTGTCAGCTGACGAAGCGAGGGTTTGGGTATAATAGGTCCAATCCAGCGAAGTTGCGGCATTGGTTTCAGCGCCTAAGGCTTCTAATCGACGATCTAATTCTCCGGCGGGGAAGCGCTTTGTGCCTCGAAACATGAGGTGTTCTAGTAGATGAGCGAGGCCCGTTTGGCCGGGATTTTCATGGCGACTGCCAACTCCAAACCAGCTTTGATAACAAAAATTGGGGACTCGGAGATCCCTAGCGATTAAGAGCGTTAAGCCATTGTCTAATCTGAATTTGTAAATAGACAATGATTCTGAATGTTTGAGGGAGTATTGCAGGGCGATGCCGGGGGGCAAACTTCCCGCTAAATCATTTGTTGATGAGTCAGGAGACTCTATGGAATGTGATGTTTTCATCGTGCCGTTTTTTTTAACCCGATAATGTTCTGTCGTACAGTGTGAACAACGAGACTACCATGCCCATGGGGCATTTAGGCTAGATGGGGCTTTAAAAAGTCTCTATACTGGGGGCAGAAAGCCGATAAACGTTTCGGGCTTTTGCCCGAGATTTGTCGCCTGAGGGGTCCCCCTCCGACTTCCCTAGGTGACGCTTGGAAACGGCGGGCGCGCACCCGCCGTTTCTTTATCTTGCCCGATGCATTATAATAGGTTGCCTCCGTCTAGATGCTTGCGATGTCGGATTGTCTGCGATAGATGCCCAGCGATATGGCGGACGCAAAATTTGTCAATAGAGCACTTCAGATTCACCTTTTGCTTCTCTTTGTTGGGTGTGGAGCGCTCGTGAAATTGCGCCCAGATTGGGCCCTTCCTGCATTTCTGAGTGGTCTTCTGATGACGATGAACTTAGCCGCTTTTCAGTGGATGATAAAGCGGATGGCGATGGGGCAGTTTTCCGCAGGACGATTACTGGCGGCCTTTGGATTGAAAATGATTCTGCTTCTCGGAGCGGTTTCTGCTTTGTTGGTTGTATTTGAAGAAACGATTTCAGGGGTCTTGATGGGACTCCTTACGTTGGTTATTAGCTTGATGATTTCGGGCTTTGGACAATTGGTTTTCCACAAGCCCCAAGGGGTCGGACAAAGTTAATGGAGTGAAATGATGGAACACGGTGTTTCATGGTTAAGTTTTTTGCCTTTCTATGATGCTCTTGAGCGCGCGTTGCACGGCGTTCAGCTTAAGGGAATGCTGGGGAATCCTGTGGTGGCTCAGCATGTCGTCGCTGCTCTTCTAGTCGTACTGGTTGTGATGCTCATTTCTATGAAGGCTCGCTCGCAGTTAGCAAAGGCCAGTGACGGCGGGTTGGTGCCTTCGGAAGGTGTCAATGCCCGAAACTTGTTTGAGGTCTTGTTTGAGGCGCTTTTCTCGCAGATGCACCAAATCATCGGAAAGGATGCGAATCGTTATTTTCCCGTTATTGCAACTTTGGCGCTCTTTATTTTCTTTTCCAACATATTGGGACTGATACCGGGATTTTTGCCACCAACCGATAACTGGAATACCACTTTTGCCTGCGGCGGATTCGTTTTCCTCTATTACAATTACCATGGGTTAAGGGTGAATGGGATCGATCATATCATCCATATGGCGAATCCTGCGGGTAATACATTAGGCTGGTTCTTAGCACCTCTGATGCTTCCCATTGAAATCGTGAGTCATATCGCTCGCCCGTTGTCTCTAGGGATTCGATTGGCAACGAATATGGTTGGCGACCACGCGGTCCTCGGGGCTTTTGTGGGGCTGGTTCCTTGGCTTATACCCATTCCATTTTTAGCCCTGGGCCTTTTGGTTTGTTGTATTCAGACCCTGGTGTTTGTTTTGTTGAGCATGGTTTATATCGGGTTAGCGGTTCAAGAGGCTCATCACGATGATCATCATGGGGCGGAAGCTCACGCCTAAATAAGCGAAGCGATTAAAAGCAATAAAAAGTGCGTCTAAGTGTTGAGCTCCTAGGGTGAGACAGAGAGAGAGAGAGGCTGCGGAAAACGGGAGCTTCTTGCTTAAACGCCAAACAAAAAAGGAAAAACAATGAATTCAGTAGTTAAATTCTTAGGAACACTGGTGGCAGGACTTTTGGTTTGTGGGGTTGCCCAGGCGGCAGAAGGCGCAGCAAGTGGTGGTTCTTCAATGATGGCTATCGGTCTTGGTCTTGGTATTGGCTTGGCCGTTTTCGGTGGAGCACTGGGCCAGGGTAAAATCGGTTCCGCAGCTCTTGAAGGAATTGCTCGTAACCCAAGTGCATCAGATAAAGTGTTTGTACCCATGCTGCTGGCCCTCGCCTTTGTTGAATCTTTGGTTCTATTCGGTTGGGTTTTGATGTTCCTACTGCAAGGCAAGATCTAATGCTTGTTTAAGCAACGAGTAAGAGAAGAATGTTGATTTAAAGCGGGCTTTTTAAGCCCGCTTTTTTTTATTTTGCTATCGGAATCAAGAACTTGCCGGAGTTATCAAATGCTTACTATTCATCAATCATTGGTTGACATCGGCTCAGAACCGACGTAGGCGCCCCGGCTGACAGGTATTTCAACGCCCTGAAATACCCATAGGCCCGGGGAGGAAAAATAGATGCCACCAAGAAGAACGACGAATTTTGGTGAATTGTTTGAAGCGTTGGTTGAGGATTTGCGGGTGCGAGTTGCCGCAAGCGTAGAACAACGTCTTGGCGAATTCGATAAAAGATTGTCTCGCCTGGAAAAGAGGGTGGATCAACTTTCTCCTGAGACTTCGCAACCTGCGGTCGTAGCGCAGAGAAAGACCTGCACTTTATGTGAGCGGCCTGCTGTCGCTCGGGGCCTGTGCTCGGCTCACTATCAGCAGTGGCGCTATCGTGAGCGCAAATCTCGCTATCGTCGCCAGGCCCAGATGCGAGAGGCAGAGGGAGCAAAGGAGAGTGGATCTACAACTCAACCTCCCATGTCCACTCTGATCTTACCCCAGAGTAGGGACGAGATTCTGGATAATAATTAGAATCTTGGTGGGGTGTTAATCTAAGTGTCCGCTTGAATTGGGATCCAAGCTCTCGCTGAGTGGGGGGCGTAATTCCTTGCCCGAGGGATTTTTCGTGAGTTCCCTAAGGGCATCGTTTACGGATTTTCCGCCAGAGATGACCTCATGAACATTTCGAATGACAGAGGTTTCGACATTGAGTCGAGTGGCTAAATCGAAGGCTGCATGGCTCGTATGAACTCCCTCCACCACTTGTCCGATTTTACTTAATGCTTCGGCGGCAGGAAGACCTTCACCCAGTAATTCTCCTAAATAACGATTTCGGGAGAGTTTTCCCGTACACGTGAGTATGAGGTCGCCGACACCGGCGAGCCCACCTAAGGTGAGGGGGTTTGCGCCTCTGGCGGTGGCCAAGCGTGTGATTTCCGACAAACCACGGGTCACCAAGCTTGCCCGAGAATTATCACCCAGCCCCATTCCGCTCACGACGCCCGCGCCAATGGCTATGACGTTCTTTAAAGCGCCCCCGAACTCAACTCCTACGATGTCTGGGTTTGTGTAGAGTCGGAAATACGGGCAGAAAAGGCTGGTTGAAATTTCGTCGAGGAGTGTTTGATTTGGCCCTGCAACCACCAATGCCGTGGGCCTTTTTTCTAGGAGTTCCCGGGCAAAGCTGGGTCCAGAGAGGGCGACAACGCTCGATCTCCATTGGGGCCCGAGGACGTCTAAAGCGACCTCGTGCATGGTGTAAAGCGAATCCTTTTCTAGCCCTTTGCATGCGAGGATGAGTGGTTTAGGGCTTGAGCAATCCATGAGTTTCAAGTTTTTCCTGAGAGCATGTGATGGCAGGGCTACAATGATCCAGTCACCAAACGCGCAGGCTTCGTCATAGTCTGTAGATGCTCGAAGGTTTTTGTGAAGTGTTAAATCCGGGAAATATTTTGGGTTTTCGTGCCGGGCATTAATACTTTGTGCTATTTCGGGTCTCTGCGACCACATTAAAACCGAGTGGCCGAGGTGAGAACAAACATCAGCGAGGGCTGTTCCGAAACTACCGGCGCCCAGCACTGAGATATTAGGCTTATGGGTCATAGTCACCTAAGTATTTTCCTTAGGAGGCTTCGTCAATGTTCCTGGTCTCCACCGTTGACATTCGAGAGGCCGAGATTTAGGCAGGCAGTAATGGATGCACTAAAGATTCTTGGCGGTAATCCGCTCTCTGGAACCATTAACGTATCTGGCTCAAAAAATGCGGCCCTTCCTATCATGGCGGCTAGTTTATTGAGTGCCTCGCGGTCCCATTTGACTCGCGTGCCAGATTTGGCCGATGTCCAAACATTGGGCACGGTGTTGGGGGGATTTGGGGTGAAGGTAGAGGGGGGATGTTCTGAACTTTTCCTGGATGCGACGAATTTAACGTCCCACGAGGCCTCTTATGAATTGGTTCGGACCATGCGTGCTTCGATTCTGGTATTGGGGCCACTTTTGGCGAGACTTAAGAAAGCCCGGGTTTCTTTACCCGGAGGGTGTGCCATTGGTGCCCGTCCTATTGACCAACACCTAAAGGGGCTTACTAAGATGGGGGCTTCAATCAAGTTGGAGCATGGCTATGTAGAGGCGGTGACTGAGCGTCTTGTGGGAGCGGAAATTATCTTTGATTTTCCAACCGTGGGGGGAACCGAGAACCTCATGCTGGCCGCATCACTGGCCAAGGGACAAACCGTTTTACGCAACGCTGCCCGTGAACCCGAAATTGTTGATTTGGCACAAGCACTGCGTTCTATGGGAGCGAAGATCAAGGGCGATGGTACTTCTACCATTGTGATTGATGGGGTAGATGAGCTTGGCCCGTGTGTGCATGAAGTCGTTGCAGATCGTATTGAGTTCGGTACGTTTCTTGTGGCTGGAGCCATGGCCGGAGATGGTCTGGAGATCGTTGGTGGTAGGGTTGACCATCAAAAAGCCCTCATTGATAAGTTGATTCAAGCCGGGGCGGAAATAGCTTTCGACAATGCGGTTGGTTCAATCACCCTCTCACAACCTGAAAGACTCAAGGGCATTCACTTTAAAACTACACCCTACCCAGGATTCCCAACGGATATGCAGGCCCAGGTGATGACGATGCTTTGTTTGGCCAAGGGCACCAGTGTGGTTACAGAGAATATATTCGAAAATCGCTTTATGCATGTGGCAGAACTCAACCGCCTAGGGGCCCAAATAAAGGTCGAAGCGGGTAAAGCCATTGTGGATGGTGTGGCGTCTTTTTCTGGCACCACGGTTATGGCGACGGACCTACGCGCGAGTGCCTCTCTCATTCTTGCTGGTCTGGTGGCTGAAGGCGTTACGACGATTCGACGCATTTACCACCTAGATCGTGGTTATGAACATATAGAGAATAAGCTTCAGGCGGTTGGGGCTCGAATCGAGCGTTTCTTCGAAAAATAAACCATTCCATTTTGCCGAACGTAATCTTTTACTCGGCGGTTTTGTACTTGCGGGTTTTATGGTGACTTGCTGGACATACCACGTTACTTGCCAAGCGTCTTTTTCGGGGTGTAGGTTTTGGTTGGGAAATTGAAAGCAAACTGATTGGGATTTCGTGAATCGTTGTTGCTGTGAACCTGGGTTAGTTTTTTTCTGCAGCTTCGATGGGCTCTAGATAATTGTCAGGGTTGAGAGAGATGGCGTGAAGTTCGGCGGCATTGGATTGAGCAGCTTTTTTCTCCACGGTGTTGACGGTGAGAAATTTATCCTTACCCGCGAACGAAATCAGGTTGAAGATGAGTTCGCCGGTATCGGTTTCCGCCTTGATGCTTATTGCCGGCCTATCTAAGCCGAGTTTTTCCTGGAGTTCAGGTGACCAGGGTTCTTTGATGAAATTCATTCCTTCGAGTTGCATGATCAAGTAAACAATACCCTCGATACTTGAGCCTTTGGCGCGCTTTTCACCGAGTTTCCACTTCCAGTGTTCTGAGTTCGGCTCTTTGACTTTTGTGAAGTCCAACGCCTCGTCATTGGCCGATAGAGTTAATCTCTTTACGAGTGTGCGGTCGAAATGAAAGAGCCTAGCGTCTCGAATGACTTCGTAACGCAGATCGAGTTTCTGGAAAATTCCGTCATCGAAAAGCAGAATCATTTCTTTTGTGGATGGATGTTTCGATATCAGCAGCATTTTCTTTGTTTTTGTATTAATTTGCCAAATGGGAAATTCTAACGGTTTTTTCGAGACGTCCTTCATGAGAAGGGTCACTTTGATCTGCGGAGGGCGTTTCAAAAGATTCGTATCAAAAGCGTCATTAGGAAGTGAAAATGCTTTAACCTTTGCATTTTTCATCGCTGCCAGTAGCCCCTCCACTTGTGACTTATTGGCTCTTGCTTGTTTTGGCGCGATTAGTTCCGGAGGGTCGCCTTGCTCAATGATGAATTTATCGTGCTTGTTGTCTATCTGAATGGTGTCGATGTCTTCGGCAGAAAATGAATTCACGATTTTGGAGCGTAGGTCGTAAACGTCTTTGTCAAGTTGATATTCCAAGGAGCTTTGGACCACATACACCTTATTTGAGTCTTCCGTCTTTACGTAAATAGAGCCATCGAAGGAGTTGCCTTTGCCCAAGAGAAGAAAAACTTTCTTGGCAGATTCTGTTTCGATGATGGCCTTTAGCCTTGGAGTCTTTAGACCGAAGAGGGCGAGGTCTTTGGAGGCACTTTCAGGTAAAACCGATTTATAACTCAAGTGTTGGAGGGCGTGGATGATGGTGGTGATGATATCTTTATCGGCAGGGAAAGCCGGTTTCTGGCCCACGGTCCACCCGTCGGAGATTTTATCGTGGTTCAAATGGATGGACTGATTTTTACGGTTGAGTGTTATGGATGTTATTTTTTCCGACTGTAGCCGGAGGAATTTTTTTTCGGCTCTTTTATCCACCTTTTCCTGATAGATTTCGTCATCTTGGTGGCGAAGGTAAACCAGCGAGACCCCTAGAGCTAAGAAAAGCCCTAAGAGCATAAGGACCCTTGATTTAATCATGGTTTGATTCCTTCTTAATCAAAATTAGCGTTGGCGCCTAATCAGGACGATGGCAAGTCCGAAAGCCACCAAGAGAACGGGTAAAATATCCATGGATAGGAATTTCAGATATCCGATGGCTCTACCGTCCAAGTTTAGCTGACTGGCCACCCGCAGTTTGGGGCGGATGGTTATTTTCGCTTGTTCTTCGGTCAGCCAGTGGATGGTGTTGAGACTGAGGTCTGCATTGCCTTGCATTGAAAAATATTTATTGGTGATCCAGTCGGAATCACCGAAGGTAACGAGCCGTGCTTCGTCTGAGATCTGTGTGAGGTTGGCTTTGGGGATTTTCTTGGTGCTGATATAGGCAACTGTTGCTTCTAGGTTATCGTCATCTCCTTGTTCTGCGATTCCGTCAATGAGGTTGGTTTCGCCCCAGGCGGTTTGACCGGCTCGTAAAAGTGGAATGACTTCCACATCGAAGCTGGGAGAGGCGGCAAGTCCTAAGCTTCTCGCGGTCATCATCACCACAGCGGCGCTCAATTGAGAGGTGATGGGGTGCTCGGCTTCACTGGGAACCACCATGGGGGCAGCAGGGCCGAGTCCCAACATACGATTCAATGGATTCGGATCCACGATCATGTCTTCTCGTAATTGAATTCTCCATTGGTTGGCAATGGGATGAAAGCCTCCACTACGGGTCCGATCAAGCATGGCCACGACTCTGCCACCTCGGTTTAAGAATTCGAGAATGGCGGTAATTTCTGGTTCCAATAGGTTTCCTTCGGGGCCTAGAATCAAGAGAAACCGCACATCCTTGGGGATCTGGATTGCAGATGAAGGTGTGGCTTGAGTATTGATATCTAGAGGACCTGGTGCGTCGACCTGGGATGGGTCGATAAGGGAGAGGGGGGCTAGTTTATAGCCTTCTGCTTTGAGGGAATCGCCAAAGACTTGAGCGCCAAAATTGTTTTCACCATCATGTAGGTCGACTTCTCCATGTCCAACGAGGAAATGAATTGTTTTTGTGGTTTGATCCACGACCCGTATGAGCGCATTGGTGAGTTCTTCCTCGGTGACTTCCTTGGCTCTGGCATCTTGGGTTTCACTGGCGACCACAATTCTCGGGCCGCGGTCTGCAATCGAGAATCTTTCGACCAAGTCTGGTCGAGTTTGGGGGTCTATGATTTTATGTTCAATGTTCTTACTGAGGCCGGCGTAGCGTTTGATGAGTTCTTCGGCCACGGGTTTGAGTGGTTCGGTGGGTCCATAAAATCCGTAGAGCGTTGTTTTTTCTTTGACCCGGCTCAATAGTTTTTCGGTTTGTGGAGAAAGGGTGTGGATACCTTCACGGGTAATGTCCCATTCTCGTCCATCCCGTTGAGCGGCGATATTGATGGCCACCAGAAGGGTTAAGACGGCGAGGGTCGATAGAGAAGACAGGGCGAAAAGTCCCGAAGATTTGGCGCCAGAAAATTGTTGTAGAGAATCTTTGTTGGTTACGACATAGAGTAGGATTGCTCCTAAGCCGACGAATAATTTACCGAGCACCGCCGGTCCAAATTCGAGGGTTAGTAGGTAGGTAAAGGGGAGGGATATGAGCAGTACAAGTCCGACCGCGCCCGCGATACGTCCTATATTGGTCATGGATAATTTGGATGGGGTATTTTTCATGCTTAAGATCTCCCTATTATTTCCATCGTTCTGCTTCGATAACTTGGTAAGTTAGGAAGATTCCGAAAAATGAAAGGGACAGGTAATACACGAGATCGGGAAGTCGTATCATGCCCCTAAGGAAACCCTCGAGATGGGTTGTGATGGATAAATATTGAAAGAATTGTTCCCAGACCCCTTCTTGGCCTCTGGCGGCAGCGCCAATAACATAGAGCATCAATAAAATTGCGAATGAAGAAATAACAGCGACAATTTGTGACTCAGTAAGGGAACTGGTGAGTAGCCCAACGGCGACCGATGCGGCGCCGAAGAGGGCCATACCCAGGTAGCCGATGGTGATGGTGTTCCAATCCAAAGGGGTGGTTCCATCGGAGGTGGCACCAAAAATATGCAGTAAAACAGGGAAGAAGAAGCTTAGGCCCAGCATGATGAGCATGATGCAGAGAGCAGCCACATATTTGCCCAATACAATTTCTACGGGCCTTACAGGGGTGGTCATCAAAAGCTGAAGAGTCTTGGTTTTACGTTCTTCGGAGAACAGTCGCATGGTCAGGATAGGCATCATAAAGAGAAAGAAGACGACCACGTTGCTGAGGAGCGGTGCAACGACCCAATCTGTAAGGTTCATTTGGGCCAGCATGTCTTTATATTGGTATTGTGTGTATTCCTGCGAACGCAGTTGATAGTCGAGTACCAACTGCTGAAAGAAGAAAGCACTGATCAACACAAATGCACCGAAAATAATATAGCTGGTCCAAGTGGTGAGGTAGATACGTAATTCTTTGTTGGCGATGGTGAGTATATTGCCCATGACGTTATACTTCCGTGAGTGAGAGAAAAATCTGCTCCAGCGACGGGGGCTGATTTCCAGTTGAATGCTTTTCGACCAAGGTTTCCAGCGGGTCGTCCGCTACAATATCTCCTTGATTAATAATGACGACTCTTTGGCAGGTTGCGGTGACTTCTTGCAGGATGTGTGTTGATAAAATGACGGTGTATTGTCCGGCGAGTTCCCTTATTAGGGATCTCACTTCTCCGATTTGCCTTGGATCGAGGCCCACGGTGGGTTCGTCTAGAATGAGAACCGATGGATTGCCCAAAAGAGCTTGGGCCAAACCTGTTCGCTGTTGGTAACCTTTGGAGATATTTCGAATCAATCGATGATGGACGGCTTCAAGGGAAACCCTTTTGATCACCCGATCGACTTCGTCTTTGAGTACCCCGCCTTTGAGGCCCTTGAGTTTGGCGACGAAGTTTAGGTATTCCTCAACGGTCAGATCAGGGTAGACGGGGGGAATTTCTGGTAGGTATCCGATATTTCGCTTTACCTCCATGGGGCGCTCGAAAACATCGAACCCGGCGACTTTTGCGGTCCCACTGGTGGCCGGAAGAAATCCTGTCAGCATTTTCATGGTCGTCGATTTGCCGGCGCCATTGGGGCCGAGAAACCCCACGATTTCTCCCTTGGCTACTTCAAAAGAGATATCGTTGACCGCAGTCAGGTCTCTATATCTCTTGGTAAGGGATTGAATCTTAATCATTTTGAGCACCTCGCGGGAGTTGAACGCATTGGTTTCATCAAATATTCCCAAGTTGAAATCCGAGACCAAACCAATTTGGTCGACTTGATTTATCCTTCGGTCGTGTCCGCTTTTTTGGTTTCGTACTGGATAGGCAGATCCTCGACTCCGAAATGGAAAGCCAGATGGAATAGGAATTGGTGAAAGGTATTGCCAGCTGCGCCATCGCTGACTGCATAGGTGTCACCGTCTTGGAAATTGAAGATGAATGTGCTGTATGGGGCGGTGGCCAGATTATAATCCATACCAACTTTGAAATAAGACGCCACAAAGTATTCCAATCCCAGTCCAAATCGCCAGCTACCAAAGCTACTCCAAGCCACTTCCTGATTGGGGATCACATCATAACCTTGATAGGTAGCGCCCCAGCCGATGAATATCGAGGGTTCGAGAGGTTGGAGGTAAGTCGGTAGTTGCCCTCGCCAGTGCCAAGCAGGGTAAATACGGGCGCCTACGTGGAAGTTGGCCATCCAGGCTTCGTTGGTATTGTCTCCACCAGGCTTGAGATATTGAGCCATTGTTTCCAGGGCACCATAACCGAGAACATTGAAGCCCAATTTGAAGGAGCCCAAGAGTCCACCATTCATTTGAGTGGTGTATAGGGTTCCGTTGCTGATTCTTGGAGAATTACTGATGGCATCGTAAGGAACGTCAGCGCCGCCACTGCCCGAATAGCCGGTGCCGAACCCAATATAAAAGCCGGGTCGAGCCATGGCGTCTGTGGGGAGCAGGGCTAAGGCCAAAAGAAGGGGAAAGATGATTCGCTTCATGATTGTTTCCGGTTGCCTAGTTGCCTTGAAATTCTGGTTTTTGTTTTTCGAGATAGCCTTGGATACCGCGTTTGGCATCTTGGCTGGTGAAGAGGCGCTGCTGCAGCTCACGCTCGAGGGCCAAACCATCGGTAAAGCTCATCTCATTGCCTGAAACGACCGCCCTCTTGATCATTCCCACAGCTTTGGAGGCCCGGTGCGGTGGGCAAAATTGAGTTGCGTATTCCAATGCGGCTTCCAAGAAGTTTTCCGCGGGCATGAGTTCATGTACGAGGCCGAGGTTTTTGGCTTCATTAAAATCCATGCTTTTGCCCGTCACCATGAGCTCCATGGCCTTGGCTTTGCCCACCAATCTGATCAGTCGTTGCGTTCCACCCGTACCGGGGAGCACACCCAAGGCAACTTCTGGCAGTCCCATTTTTCCGCCACCGGTCTTAGCGATTCGAAGATCAGCCGCCATGGCGATTTCAAGGCCACCTCCAACGGTGTGACCGTTTAGTGCTGCAATCACGAGTTTGGGGGTCTGCTCCAGGCGGCCTAATGTCTCGTTGGCGTGGAGGCAGAAGTAATATTTGAATTCAGGGTCCACCTCTCCAAGCATTGAAATATCAGCTCCGGCACAGAAAAATTTGTCTCCGGCGCCAGTGAGCACGATGACGTGAACTTCGGCATCCATACGTGCTTCGAGAATGCGTGCATCTAAGGCTTGCATCATCGCGTATGAATACGCATTCGCTGGGGGATTGTTGAGAGTTAGAACCGCGATTCCATTTTTCTTTTCGTACTGAACCAATGAAGTCATGGCGGCGATATAGCCCAGCCATTTCTCGTGGTCCACGGTTAAAGCCATCTCTTCTGGGGCTTTTTAGGAGAAAATTGAACGCTTTTTCTTAGGGTTGGGCCAGTCATCCTGTTTTACGGCTCTTGGGCTGCGCCTTTGGGGCAGTACCTGTGCTGAGAATTCAGAACTGTGGGTTATTCCCATAGATGAGTTTTCCGGAAACTCTCGTTTCGCGTACGGTCACGGCTTCTTGGTTAAAAGCAATGGTTTCGAGGATTTGCTTCGGGGATTCTAGGTAGGGGGGAGTTTCTAATGCCACAATATCTGCTTGATAGCCCGCATCGAGGAGTCCCACCGAGTCACCCAAATTAAGTGCGAGAGCGCCTCCTCTGGTGGCATGCCAAAGAAGCTCGGTAGGCAATGGGAAGGATTTCTGTTGGAGGGCATTGTCGAAAGCACTTGAAACCATACGGCGCATAGAAAAGCTTCTTCCCGCGCCGACATCAGTACCCAATCCTGTTTTGATACCGAGTTCTCGGGTTTTGGCCCAAGGCATGTTTCCGCTATTGAGAAAAAAGTTACTGTCTGGGCAATGGGCGATGGAGCATTTTCTCTCTTTCAGTGTGGTCCACTCTTGCTCTCCTAGCCACAGGCAATGGGCAAAAAGTGTTCGTTCGTTTACCAAACCAAAATCATCATAGACACCAACATAGTCTGAGGATTTTGGAAATGCCTTTTGGGTGGATTCAATTTCAATATGATTTTCGGAGAGGTGGGTCTGGATCAATAATTTGTTTTTCGCAGCAAAATCAGAAGATGCTTTTAAAAGGCCGGGCGAGCAACTCAATGCAAATCTGGGGGTAAGTGCAAAT
Organism: Myxococcota bacterium; assembly: GCA_036339465.1. Classification (GTDB taxonomy): domain Bacteria; phylum Myxococcota; class XYA12-FULL-58-9; order XYA12-FULL-58-9; family JABJBS01; genus JAYZAY01. Next base: position 147,797 of record JAYZAY010000085.1, read on the forward strand.
CCCAATCGATGATTGTCGTACCCATGCCACTTTTCGGTAAGCATGTGGCAGGCATCCATGGCGGCGGCGGTTTCCATGAGAAGTGGGTCCGGAGCGAGGCGGTTCATCAATGTCAAACCAACGATGGCCCTCAGTCCAGTGTGAGCGAGCTTTTCGAATAAAATATCGGTGGCACTGGGGAGACTCGACCCAAAGACCGCAGCAGTTGTTGTGCCAAATTGCGCGAGGTTTTTTGTGAATTCGGTGGCCACGTCTTGGGCATAGTGATGGTCTTCGAATTTGCACTCTTCTGGAAAAACGCTTTTTTCCAACCAGGTTAAGAGGGCTCCGGTGGCAGATCCGATAATTCTTGTTTGTGGATAGTGAATGTGGGTATCCACAAAGCCGGGAAACCAAATGGCCTTTGGATTGGTGATGGCAATGTTGTGGTGTTTCTCTTGGGCTGGGCCAGAATAGATTATTTTCCCGTCGCTTCCTATTTCGAGAATCGCATCATCCAAATAGTCAAATGAAAACGTGTCGGTAGGGAGGAAAAACCTGCCCCGGATTGTCTTATGGCTTTCCTTTACCCCCATCGTGGTGTCTCCTCAGTGAAGGCGGCCGGTTAGAATAGCTTAGGCGATGTGCTCTAGCAAGTGTTAATTTGAGGGCTCAATGAGGGGGGCTTTTTGTCGATTGAACAGATTTTGTCTTTTTATCGCCACTGTCTTATTTTAGAACTTCACGGAAACCCTGCTTGAGGCGAGCTGAAGTGCCATGACACCGGCGATGATTAGGCTGTAGCCGATCCAAGCAAATGGGGCAGGAGAATGTTGAGTTAGGAGATATTCAAAAAATATTCCCCAAAGCAAACGGGTTAGAACAATGCTGGCTGCAATTGGAGCGCGTAGATAATGAAAGGCCCGTGTCATAGAGAGCTGAGCTAAGAGTCCACCAATAGCGACGATGGCGATATTGGGAGAATTCTCCAATGAAGGGTAGACCCAGTTCTCAGTGCCCCCAATCATTGGAGCGAGTAATATTCCCATGAGATAAAAAATCCCCACGATGAGACTGGGTGGATATTTTTTTGCGGCTTGTCGAAGAGACAGAAGGGCGACCGCACCCAGTAAGGCCCCCAGGATGCCGACCACCGTAACCTCTAAAGAAGGGCGCTGATATTCCGGAATGTAGAGGGATATAGCTCCCGCGATAACCATGAGGATTGCGATTGTTTCTGAGGCTTTTAGTGGTTCCTTGAGTAACCAGCCCGAAAGAAGCGTGACGAAAATTCCAGCAGTTAGGGTCAAACTGATCGCTGTGCCATAAGTGGTGTGTTGGAGATTCCAGAAAAATGCAATCATAGCAAGGGAGCCCGCCACACCTCGAAGCCATAAGACCCACCCCTGTTTTTGGAAGAGGTGCCCTATTTCTTTGTAGGTCCATGGTGCGAGGATAAAGAGTCCGAATAAACACCTAAAAAATACCAGCTGGTGTGACTCAATGACGCCCCGGGTGAATTGGACGGTAATCCCCATCACGGCAAAAATAATTCCTGAGAGCAGAGCATAGGCGACTCCACTACGAGAATACCCCATTGACGAAGGATTGATGATTGGTTCGGCCTTCATGATTTTGGCCCGGGTATTGTTGACAAGACTTTCCGTTGGTTGACTCGAGTTTTTCACTATAGCCGGAGTTTT
>JAYZAY010000086.1:0-28055 GCA_036339465.1 Myxococcota bacterium
AAACATAAGAACCCGAGTTTGAGGTTGCTTATGGCCAATCCCTGGCTACCCACCGTGAAATGCCTCAACATCTTCACACATCGCTTAGGTGCGTTCTCATAAAAAGAAAGAAAAAAAACACCCTTAAAGAGCACTCTTTCTGCGAATAAAAAAAACGCAAACAAGCACAAAGAAAACAAAAAGAAAGAAAGCCAAAAAAACCAAAAAAACCAAATAATGCAGCTACAACATGCAATTTTAGTCGTGTATTCAAAACACTCCGGCAGGTGGGGACGCAACAGTCGAGAATGTATACTCTCCGCTTATAGGTGAATACCTCATAGGAGAGGGGCCAGCGTCCATCCAAAGGCCCTCTTTCGGTTTTTCAGCCCTAAGGGACAAAAGCCCGTTGCTTTCTGCAGTGTCAGCACCGTAATGCGTTCGAGCGCCAGGCGCTCGAAAAAAAACGAAATGAGCTTCCTCACTGCAAGACTTAATAAGAAGCGAACCTGCCGCAACTTAGACAAGGCTTTAAGCTGTGACGAAATTTAGGATTCTAATGTTGAAATTTCACGCAGCTGCTCCGCTGCATTCGTATGCAGGGATACTGACACTACTTCTCGCTGTTCTGTGGGGAGGTTAACCATCGGATCCCATGCGGAAATAACATGATTAATCATCTCAGTTCCTCTGGTTCCAATTGCGAGAGTTTGAGTTGCTTTAGGTTTTTTGGTGCCTGAGTCCGTAAGTCACTGATAGTTTGGTGCTTACGCTGGGATGTCTTTTTCAAATACGTTCTAGGTGGGCTATCGTTCTGATATTAGCGTTTATGTGAATGGCGTTCGTCGGCTTTGGCCCCACGTGTCAAAATGTACGTCTCTAATCACCTGGGATTACAGTAATTTTGATTCCTTCGCAGTTTGACTGCCTAGTTTTTCGTTTTGGGTGCTTTAAAAGCCATCTCGAAGTCTTGCGAATAGCCGATCCCAAGGCTATTCGAGCCCCGTGTTTGGTGGCATCGTCAATCGGTGTAAACTGCGACACAAATAGGAATATCAATAGCCTTAGACTGGGGTTGGTTCGTTCTAATCCTGGTATTCGGTTTGTTTGGGCCTGCGCAGGCATTTCTTGTTATGGATAATTTTTTGGCTTGGCTGCTTCCTTGAAAAGGGTGGGCTCGTCGAGTTTATGGTTGCATCTAAAAGGCAGTTGGTTATTTATCCGCATTGAGTCTTTGTTTCCTCTGTGGTGATAAGCTCGAAGTTGGCCGGAACGCGAAGTTCGGGTCCACGGAGAATCGATGCACTGGTTGGACGCATTGATTGGCAGCGTTGTATTCCCACACTTACCGTCTTAAATTCCGAGCCACAGTCATGGGTCATTCGAATCAACACATTCTTGAGTTTATTCAAACCTTGACGGATCGAGGTTTCGACATCGCTCATCCTTTTAGTCTCACCCGCTACAACAGGATGGTAGACACCCTCTTTCAAATCGATGAAAAAGGAGAAGAACCAAAGCTCGGCATGCTGGTGGGCAACACGAAAACAATATGGCCTCATTTCATTGGTTGGCTTGGTTTTGACACAAATCGTTTAGGGCTGGCAAATCCACTTGAGGACTTCGTGGAGAAAAGCCTCGAAACTAGCTGCCAAAATCATCTAGCCAACTACAGCATCCTTTGGACCCATCGCAACAAGCCTCTAAGCATTCCCGCCCAAAAATTAGCACATGTCACCGGACTTGCCTACCTCAGCACAAGCCAACTCAATATTCATCCGACATTTGGGCCGTGGTTCGCCCTAAGGGCCGTGGTTCTATTACCGGGAAAGATTAAGGGAGAATCGTTCATCGCTAAAAATCCTTGTGAACCTAAGCACGAAATCAAAGCCTATGAGCTCTTTAAAAAAGCACTGGCCGAAGTAAACGGAAGTGCGTCGTATAGTGAGACCAAAAGAAATTGGAAAAAGTGGCTTAAAATTCGGGATGCCTTTGAAGTGGGTAAAGAACACCGCTACGGCGACAACCAAATCAACTACCATTACACCGGCGATAGAGCAGTCTTAGAGCGAGAACTGAGACATAAAGAACTCTATGGATCAGAACAACCGAATGTTTTTAGCACTTCGTAGTTACCCAACCCCGTGGCTCATACCCACCGAATTTACTGCCCTCGATAACGTAATCGCCGCCATCAACAAAGCGGGCATCTTTCGACATTACAAAATCTTTCCACAACACCCATTTCAATCAAGTCACCAAACAGGCCACCACAGCCTATGAAATGTAAATCGAGAATGCCGCTCTGCTCAGAGTCGTGAAAGAGCTGATCAAGCAGAACGCACAAATAGGCAAAAAGCCAGCCACTCTTGGTAAAGCTGCGAGAAATTACATCTGCCGATAAGGTTTTGGGCGTTCCGTTTTGGTGCGGTATTGCTCGCGGGCCTCCACCCATTGAATCTCTTTGATGGCCAGCTCTTCAAAAAAGGAATCTTGGCTTTCCACCGCTCGATGCTCAACCAAACAAATACCCTAACCCGCCAAATCATAGGGCGGACAAGCCCCGCCCCCCAGCGAATCTTTCAAGATGGGTTGGACGTATTACCCGGAAACCCTGGTCTTCCAAGTTATAGCGGACTGCCTGAGTAAATTGTTCGGCTCAAAGCCCAGCATGGCCGCCCTCGCGGGATTCACCTCGTTCTCGGTGGCCTCGTAGTTCATCGTGGTATCGGTGGATGATACGCTGGCCTAGAATCGCCCTCCCGTTTTCCAAAAAGTCGGTTCACCCCCTGCCTCTAAACCTCCCCTGAAAAACTGCTCGGGCGCCAAATCGTTGAAGCTACCACCATAGCCAAAGCAGGCAAAGGAGGGCCCTCAACACCCAATCCTCGGCACTTTGGATGCCTTGGTCAATGGCCTCTTGGAGCTTAAGGGCTTCTTTTTCCAAATGGGGATGGTTCTTTCAGGCGTGGTCAATCACTTGCTCAAAGGAGAGGGCGGTGACAGAGAAATACAAATGCGAGCCTATCGCTCTCCCTTGCCGGGGCCACGAACCATGGCGTTCTTCCCAAAATTCACGGCATCTGTATTCTCTGAACCCGGTGCTGCAATGGAGACACCCCCATCGATATCCAGGATCGTGCCATTAATATAGGATGCGGCATCGGAAGCGAGAAAGAGGGCGCCATCGGCAATATCGTCGTTATTACCCCATCGTTTCAGGGGCACTGCATTGGTGATTTTGTCTCTCATGGACTGGTCTTTGGCGATGACATTTTCCATCCCCCACGAACCTTCGATGGGACCGGGTGATAGACCATTGACCCGAACCCCCACCGGACCCCATTCCACCGAAAGACATTTGGTGAGCATATTGACCCCGGCTTTGGCGGAGCAAACATGGCTTTGAAAAGGAAGGGGACGAACCGCTTCGGGTGCGGTGATGGAAATCAGCGAAGCGCCCGGACGATTGAGATGCTCGAAACTGGCGCGATAGACGTTGTAGGTTCCAATGAGATCAATATCGATGATGGAGCGAAAGCCGTTGGCCGACATCCCGATGGCTGGGGCGTAGAAGTTGCCCGCTTGAGCCGCCACCACGATATCCATCTTGCCGAGTTTCTCAGCGATGGTCTTGGCGATTTCTTCCATGCGCTCATACTCACGGACATCGCCGGCCAAGCCTAGGGTTTCACCACCGTATTCGGCCAGGGCTTGCACCGCCTCTCGCACTCGGCCTTCGTCACGACTCATCACCGCGACCTTGGCACCGTGCTCAGCATAGCGTTTGGCGATGCCCAAGTTAAAGCCACGGGTTCCCCCGGCCACAAATGCAACCTTACCTTCGAGTATTTTCTCGGCGTAAACCATCACTGACCTCCAGGGTGAAGATAGAACGTGTTCTAGTTAGCTAGCCTATGGTAGGGAAAGATACCAGCAGAAAATATAAAATAGGTATTCGAATTGTGTGCAACCCGAGACCTACTTTACGTTTTAGACCGGGGACCTTCTTTACACTTTTAAGCCTTGTTTGTTGTTGTCTTCAATATCAATGCAGGTTTTTGATTCTCCATCTAGATATGCAATCTCTGTATCCATAAATGAAACAAGCATGTTCCAATTGTTTTCTCCTTGAATCCAAAAGGGTGAGATGCACCCCTTCATGCTTTCCGTTTTGCTCTGGGTGACCTGGCTCAATGCGTTCTATTTCGAATCCGAGCCTGATGAGCTACCGAGAGTCGAGACAAGGCTAAACGTCCGGAAGCGGTAAATGGGCATCCGTTCTGATAACGGATGCCCTCTGGTATTCCCTCCTTGGCAAACACCGACCAGAGGGACATTTCAGCGCCCGCACTTTTGGTGTTTTCCAAGGACTCACAAGCTAGAATGTCACGAACAAAATAACCCGTGAGGGTGAAGGAATAACAATAACGCCTATTTTACGTCCTAAAATGACCTTTATAATCCCTGCACCAAAGTTGATTGGGTGCTTCAGTTTAGTTTTCCTCCTTTGGGTGCGGTGTGTGTTTTTTTGAGGGGGGGGGGAGGAGAGGCTGAACTCACCCAGGGAGAAGCGACTAAAAAGCGGTGTAAAAAGTCCCATAATACAAACTTGTTTGTTGTTATTGTGTTCTCAAGGCGCCACAAGCTCAAAGATTGCCTACATGGATATTTGTGATGCCGTTTGATTGGAAAAAGATACTTTCTGATAAAGAATTGATGGAAGACAATCTTTCTCGAATGCACCGCACTCGAGAAGATGAAGCGAATCTTTTGGCTCTGCCCGCCGAAATCAACCACCACAAGCTCTTTGCGCCGGAGGGCTACTTTTCGATGTTTCAATTTTGTGTGAAACATCTCCATCTTTTTGGAGTCTGCGGCCTTTAGGCGCATCGGCGGAGCGTAGAAAGGCGAAGTGGCGTGGCACCGAAAGCGAAAAAGCTCGGGAAATCTGCGGGGACTCCAAGCAGAAACTTAAAATCCTGTGTTTGGGCCTTGCCTCGGAAAAATCCCCCTAAAGATTCGGCCCAGGGTTGTTTGTTACTCGCCCCAAAAAGAGCAGGGAAAGAAAGAAAAAAAAGAGCCTGCCTGCACTTCCCCCAGGAAAATTTCTCCGGCCAAAGATATTGCCTTAGCTCCCCCCCAGGTTTCGGCTGCAGGTAGAGATGGACCACGCCCTCTAGAAAAAGGCACGAGAAGCACAAGTCTTGATGCTATATGGCCAAAAATCCCTCTGGGAGGTGTGGGCGAAATCTTTGGCGCTGCTGATTGAAACGCAAATGACAGAAAAATTTAAGCAAGTCGAAGAGCCTCGCAAAAAACGAGCTTCGGCCTAGAAAAACACCCGCCATATTCCAAGTGCTGTCAAACGGGAAGTAGCCCTGCGCGACCATTTCTAGTGTCGCTTTGTGGGAAAATATGGTCGGCAGTGTGGAGAAAAACGGGGATTGGCCCATCACCACCTCCAGGCCTTTGCCCTAGGTGGTATGAAATATGCCAATGGCAAACATTTACCTGAGATGATTAAAGGGGTTTCATTCATCGAAACTAACCGAATGAATGAAATTGATGACCCATCTGACAATCGGAAACAAAAATATTCGGTCAATTTAACAAAACCGCTCTTTCCTATAAAGCTTAGGTATGCTGCTATGCCTCCAAACTTGACTGAAGAGAACCAAGAAGTATGAACCTCACTAAAATCTTTGACCGTTTCGTTTACACCCATGTCAAGGAGGCCTTTGACTACCTCTACAATCTCTCCTCCATGGGAAAACAAGAAAGCTTTCCACAAACCACCAAATTCATCGGACATCGTGGCGTCTTTTGTCATCCAACCCTCAAAGAAAATACCTTTGCCGCCTTCGATGCCGCAGTCACACTGGGAGCGGGCATTGAATTTGACATTCGGCTCAGCAGCGATGGGATCCCCATGGTTCATCACGACAGCAATCTTCAGCGTGTCTTTGGTATTGACGCAGAAATTGCAAACCACAGTGCCAGCGAAATTCAAGCCACTGCGCCAGTTCCGACCCTCGCAGAAGTCCTGGATCGCTACGGTGAAAAAGCCCCCTTCCTTTTCATTGAAGACAAAAACACCCCAGGCAATGGCGGCACACAAACATCCTCTAGAATCATCGAAGCCGAACTGAAAAAGCGTGACCTCACTCAAAAAGCAGCCGTCATCGCCCTCAAAACAGAAATCATTGAAATTTATCGGCAAGAAACCCAAGATATCAAACTCGCAATCATCTATATGGTCAGCCCCAAGAAAGCCCTTGAATATATGCAAAAACACTCAAACATAGGATTGATGGGCTGGTATGCCACTTTTCCTGTGGAAATAGAAAAGCAAATCCCAACACACGAAAAAATCTTCGGCTGCGGTTTCCTCAATTGGGACGGCACTGCCCGTCGGTTTGCCCGCAAGGGGTTTCCATTTTTGTTCAGCGATAGAGTCGACCGAGTTATCCCCAAAATAATGAGCCTGCAAAATAATCAGCCTGCAAAATAATGAGCCTGCAAAATAATGAGCCTCTAAGCTAAGTTCTCTTATTGCTAAACGGGCAACCAAATATTGAATTCCGAACCACCAAGCAGCTCCGAGCTACCACTGCTCATGTCTCTCGAGTGCAGCTTGATAATTTTCGCCGTGAGGCCAACCCAAAGCCCCAGACCTTTCCCAAAGCCCCAGACCTTTCCCAAAGCCTTTGGTGGTAAAAAACGCGTACATCACCTCGTCTCGGATGGCTTCCTTAAATAGCGCCCCCTGAATCCTCCACCGGCAGAAAAAAACCGCCAACAAGAAAAATCAGGGGTAAAGACGCTGGGCTCTCCAAGGACTGAAGCAATCGTCACGCTCGAAGACAACACGTTCATGAAGTCGATTGGGTTTCGACTGCCAAAACTCAATGGAGCGGGGTTGAACCAAAAACCCAGACCAATGGTCGGGACGGGGAATTTCCCGTCCCTCAAACTCATGGGTCACTCGGTCCACGCGAGCCAAAAGTTCGGCCCGATTCGGAAGAAATTCAGATTGCTTGGAGGCCCTAGCTCCAGCCTGACTCAATCTGCCCCGGCTTCGAAAATACCCATCGGCCACATCCGAATCAACGGGCAGCACCACACCCTCAATCCGAATCTGTCGTTCCAATGATTCCCAATAGAAGAGTAGGGCGGTGTTAGGATTGTTTAATAAATTTTTGCTCTTCCGGCTGTTTAGATTGGTATAAAAGATGAAGCCATCTTCGGAATAGTCTTTTAGAAGAACCATACGAATCGACGGTCGACCCTGGGGATCCACTGAGCAAACAGCCATGGACTCCGCATACGCCATCTCCAATTTTGCCGCTGCATCAAACCAATTGTCAAAAAGAACAAACGGCTCTGGCGGACTCGTGATGGATATTTCCTCAAGTTCTAGCATTTGATTCCCCGCGTGATCATTCCCAGGACAATTTAACAATCTTGCCTATAAAATCAAGCCTTAACCGAGCCGAGGATACCTCCGTCCACTGGAGTCAACTGATAGCCCCCCCACACACAAACCTCACAACCCAGAAGTAATCCCATGACGAACTGTCCTGATCTTCGCCCCCATCGCCGAAAGCCTATCTCTGTGGGGCTGCATCAAAGACCAAACAAAAGCCGTCTGTGGTTACCCATAGAACGATCTCAAATAACGTCACGTCATCTGGGCAATTGCAATAAGACGACTCACCGACCACCAAAACGATCCTCCTTTGCAATAAGACGACTCACCGACCACCAAAACGATCCTCCTTTGCAATAAGACGACTCACAGGAATCCCTATGGGGAGATGATTTATTGCAACGATTGCTCGCCTATCGTTCTGAATTCAAACACCTATTTTGCAATAAAACCACTCGCTAAATCAGCCCCTCACGCGAAGGAATTACTTATGTAAGTGATTTTGCAATAATGAATCACAATGGTCGCCTTTCTGGGGAGAAATGTTATTGCACCGGAGAGAGATACCCCACTTTGCAATAATGCTACTCCCCACCGTCATTTCGCGAGCCTTTTTATAGCAAAATCTTCCCTTCCTCTCGAGAAAACAACATCAACGATATATTCTCTTTTGATATTCATAACTTCTATCATCAAATCACCCTCATGTTATCCCCGCGAGATGACATATTGCTCTGGGAATTGATGGATTTCACAGAGATAGATTGTAGCATTCCCCCTTAAAAGCTCCATGAATGCCCACATATGCAATGACTCGTCTCGGCCTTTTCCCGGGGGCCGAATATAATTCCGCGGCGTCCTTTTTCCTGGGCGAACTGTGACGCCTTATTGCAAAATATGTGATGAATTATTGCATAATATCCCCTTTTTATTTGCTTGAATCTCACCAATCTGTTGCAATACATGGAGTGCAATGCGTGGCATATCCCCTAAAGTGAGAATGGATGTAGCAGGAAAAGTGACAACTTATTGCAATACCAACCTCGGGGAAGTCCCAGCGAAAAACGAAATATCTTTTTTAGCAAAAACAGATGGTTATAGACTCCGCAAAAAAGAGAGTGAATTGAAACCTGAGATGCCTTATTGCTACGAGAGATTACTTATTGCTCTAAACGAGAGGCGTTATTGCAAAAAAAGTGACTGGATGTAGCAAAAAGTGAGCACTTATATGGCATTTTTCATGGTCTATGTGTTTAAGATTTCTACGGGTTTTGAAAGCTAAATGTTCTAAATGAATTAAACAAATCAAACACACTGAGACTCGGAATAATGATTGAGAATTGGGGGAGAAGGTATGAAACATAAATCACAAGCTGTTATCATTGAACTTCCCACGAAACTCTCGCAGATAGTCCACAAGTCAAAGGATGTTCCCCAATTGGCTCCGCCCAGTTCTGAAAGCCAATTGCATTTATTCGAAGACGAAGAAGTTGAACGCGTTGCATTCGATGAAATGAATCTGGTTGAATTGCCCTTTGCATTGCTCACAGATGCCCGTTCCAAAGAAACCAAAGAATTACATTCCATTGAAATTGGTCCTGCCGGGCGCGAAAAATTGATTGCCAGCGGCAAGGGAAATCTACCCACTGCGTTGGCCGAACGTGTTGTTTTGGGACTGATGTGGTTGACCATGCAAGAAAACAGTTTCGAAAATTCGAAGCTTCGATTTTCACTCCGCAGATTGGTTGAAGGATTTATGTATCCCAATCGATTTAATAATACGCGAGCTTCAGGCCAATTACTCCGCCGTGTGGAAGATGAAATCAATCGGATCGCAGACACACGTATTCACTCAGAACGTTGGTATGATAAAGAATTAGGCCGAACAACCCCCATGAATGCAGCCATCATCGACTATGTTCAGGTGATTCGTCCGGGATCACCGAATTCCGCAAAGATTCTCGAAATGAAATGGGGAGAGAAACTCTACAAAAGCATACAAGACAAATACACCAAGTCCATTGATGCCCGAACCGTGCTCTCTATCGACAGGCCTTTAGATCTCCGTTTTTACCGTTGGTTAGACCGGCAACTTGCGACCAAGAGTGTAGAAACCGTTAAATCCTGCCAACGCTTTGCTCGGTTTAAGATTTTAATGCGTAGCTATAAAATCGACCGGGGTGGTCGTACCGCATCCAGTTATATCGTGAACCAATTGCAAAAATCTTTGTCTCGGCTCAATGATCTTGGGGTTACAGTGAGAATGACGGTTGATAAAAGCGTGACGGATTATCGGCTGAAATTTGAAAAAATCGAGGGGGTGGAAAATGAGACAGTGGAGATAGATCCAGTTGCCGAACTCATTCTCTATTTTCAAAAGCATGCCCATGGTTTGGAAGACGAAGCCCTCGTAACGCGGTTTCGCCAAGCGGATCGAGAAGTAGCAGGTCGCTGGCTAGAGGATTATGGTGACGAACAAGGTCGGTGGATGCTTCAGCGTTGTGTTGAATTACATCGAAGAGCCAAAGGTGATGATGCGCCTATTTTCAGTTTCAAGGGGTTACAACTCTACGAAATGAAAGCTTTAGCAGATTATTCCAAACAACAATTGGCACAACGCCGCCAAGAAAGGCTTTCCGCCGAAGAGATCGAAGGTCGGTGGGAAGAGTATCGTGCCAGCCAGTTGACTGAAGCTCGAAGTCAACTTAATCAAAAGGAGCAAGACGACATTGAGGAGCAGGCTAAGGGCGAAGTGGAGAGTTTATTGCGTGCCACGCGGGGAGGGATCCGCACCCCGGTAAGTGCCTTATCTGCGATTATTCAGGCAAATATTGAAGAACGATTGATGGAAATCACAGGTGCCATCACAGAGGAAGAGTTTAGACGCTCCCTTGAAGGGTAAATCATAGTTTATGAGAAAATACATTCTCGTAACGTAAGAGGTATTTTATGGGATGGAATCTTAAAGCACTTAAGCTCTCTGAGCTTCCTAAAGAAGAAAACCCCGCAGTCGCTTATTTGCAAACCGTTCGGGGCGGAAGTCAGCGCACGCTTATTGGCGCACTTAATAACATGGCAGCCATTCTGACCAATGGGCGGGGAACCCATTTAAGTTGTCCGTGGCATCTTCTTCGCGGTAGACATACCTCCGCAATGAAATACGAATTGGAAAAACGCTACAAAGCGGCCAACGTCAACAAACATCTCAGTGCCCTTCGGGGGGTCCTAAAAACGGCCCGCCTAATGCGACTCATGACAGAGCGACAATATGAGGAGGCCACCGACTTTAAATCCGTCAGCGTCACAGAATTGCCCCAGGCACGGGTGTTAAGTAGGGAGGAAGTGAAAGAGCTTTTCAGGACCTGCTCTGAGGACCAGTCGCCCACGGGGATCAGAGACTGTGCCATCCTTTCGATCCTCTATGGCTGTGGACTCAGAAGAAAAGAGCTCTCATGCTTGGATACCAACCATTACGACCAAGAAGAGGGCGCCATCGCGGTTCCTGGGGGGCACGGGGGAATTGACCGGATCGCCTACCCCCCTGAAGGCACCAGGAAAGCGCTTGGGGCCTGGCTCGAAGCCCGAGGAGGGGAACCGGGTGCCCTTTTTATTCGGGTGCGAAAAGGTGGAAACCTCGTACCGGACTCGCGGCTAACGGACCAGGCAGTGATGCTCATCGTCAGGAAACGGGCCGAAATGGCAGCCCTTGGCCATGTGGTACCTCAGGATCTCCGCCGCTGCTTTATCAATGATTTATTAGAGTTAGGGGCATCCGTTCCCGCAGTGCAGCGCCTCGCGGGCCACACCCTGGCCCAATCGACCCTACGCTACGACCGAACCCACGAAGTCGCCAAGCGACAAGCCGCTCAAAAACTAATGGTGCCTTATGGCATAGCCCTTTAAACTCGCTCCTAAAACTAGCCCTGAGACGCAACATTCTCAATTCATTGCCGATAATCCCCCCCAAGGAATAATCCGCTTTTAGAGCCTCTCGCTCAAAGTAGAGATCTAGAAGCGAACAGAGCAAAATCATCCGTGAGCAGGGTCACCAGCCCCTATCATTGTGAGGGGTAAAGCATGAACGTCATCAAGGGTCCAGAACTGAAACCATCGACCACCAAATCGGACAAAGAGGTTTCCCTGCTCAGCAGCACAAGTCCAGAAACGGCATTCCCGCCAAAGCTTAAATCCGCGACCCTACGCACCGAATCATTGTCGGATCCCCATCCAACCCACACCAATACGCTTTCCTACATTCGGCAGGCCCCACTAGAAAAGGAATTTGGCTCAAAATCAAGCCCTGTAAAATCAACCGATGGGAGCTTCGAAATTGAAGCCATCAGACCCGATTTAGATATCAAACCCGAGGAACTCTATTTCTTCAAATATTGGGAAATCCTAGACCCCAAACCCCCATTCAGTCCCGACAAAATTTTTGAAGGCAACCCCGTCACAGTTGAAATCAAGCGCAAGAATCCGCCCCCAGATATTCCCTTCAGGATTAAGGTCCCCGGCCCTATTTCGGGGCGCGATCTCAAAACAGAAAAACTCACCCGAGCCGCGATTATCATAGATGAATCCTATCAATCTGCTGGCATCAAGGAATTCGCTCGAATCAAGTGTTCTCCAGACAGCAAAACCTTGACCTACACCAACGTTAAACTCAGCACTCAACCCGGTCACCTCGGCGCTGCTTTGAAGGCCACCGCTGCAGAAAAAATCGTTCTAAAATCCGATGGGATGGCCGAAATAGAAAACCTCAAATACACCGACCCCTCATTGACCGCAAAAACCGTTACCACAGATTTTTTCAGGACTATTCCAATCAGCCCCGAAGGCATCGAAGCTGCCGCCAAACTCAACCCAGAAGCGAGTTCTGCCACCACCACAAGTTTAGGGGAAACCCTTGCTCATCTGATCCGTGGACTCAAAACCGAAACCATCGTGGACACCGAAGCCACTGATTCAGCAGTCGAAAAATCTTACACTGCCCTCACCAATGTCCGGGATGAGCTCGGAACCTTCTTTAAGAACGCGAAAAGTCATGGGGTCGAGTGGCCTGAAACCACCAAGAAAGAAGCATTGGAAAAAGCAGCTCTAAATCTCTGCGAACTCGAAGAAGAACGCGAAAGTAATCCTATTCTTAAGACCCCCAGCGCGAATTTCAGGTCCGAACTTAAAGACTTACGGAAAGATATGCGCGATGCCGCGACGGAATTAAAAGATGACACGTGGACCAAAGTGCTCACCCACGCCCACGCCGGCCTTTCAAAGGCCGAAAGAAAAGAGAGGATCGATATCCTCGCCGAGAGGTTGGGTGATGCCGCTTTCCGACGGCGTATACTCTTAAACGATAAAGTCGACAAAGCCCGTAGAACCACGGGAGATCCCAAAATAGCAAACATCCTAAGACCCGCAGATGTGTCTTTGGCCAAAACAAACACCGCAGAAACCCATCACGTCACCACGCCTGACCACAAGCCGGCCACCCTCAAACCACTGGCACCCACCAATATTATCGATAGACCAATCATCATCGAAGCGTCGGATGTCCCAAGTAAAACAGATGCCCCCAAGCGCAACACGCGCAACCTCGACCAAATCTTCGATTTCGCAGAAGCCAAACGGAAGAAGAGAGTCGAAAAACCGGGTTACCTAGCGGGTGTCATCCGAGGCACTTCCTACAAGCCCATCTTCTCCACAGCGAAAGAGAAACACCAAATCTCGAAAATCCTCGCCAAGGGTGGAAATTTCATTCTGGGTGAAATCGGTAAAGAGGGTTCAAAGCTCATCCATAAGGAATTCGGCGTAGAAAAGGAATTCCCACTTACCAACGACATGGCCCTCGGATTTAGTGTAAAAGGTAGAAAAATACGTGAATCAGATCTCCTAGCAGATGACCCCCGGCGCATTGCCATCGAAAAATTGCGGGATAAATACCCAAATTCAATTCCCGCATGGGTCGAGGGAAATTTTGGTCAGGATTTGAGTTTCAAATTCGGTCACGACATCCCCCTCGGCGCTACCGGCGCCATGCTTAATTTCGGTTTTTCCACAGACCAGAGCCTCAATCTCAAAGTCAATCGACTTCTGTATTTTCGGCCAGATATGAAGTCCATGTCCGATGCCAAAGAACAAGCCAAGAGATTGCTTCTCCTGCCCACCAAAGCAAAAAACATCAACGACATGGAGATAGGCGCCACCTATAAAATCACGGGTAATGCAAATCTTCGATTGGATGCTGGTATCGGTCTCGGGGCCAAAGTTCCCGCCCTGGATAGCTTTGCTAGCGCCGGCGCCACTGTAGAAGCTGGGGGGTTTGCTACCCTTTCCGGCAAGTTTGAGCTGGAAATCCAAAAACCAGGTGAGGGTAGGGCGCGCATAAAATTGTCTACAGGCAAGGGCGCAGGTGCAGGCGTCAAGCTCAACGTGATGGCCGGTGTTGAGCTCGATGAAACGGCGATTTCCAAGCACTTCGGTGAATTCGTCACCCATTGTAGCTCCGGTCAATCTCCAGGGGATTTCAAGGGCACTCTCCCCGACGACATGGCCGAAAAAATCAACGCCTGTTTCCCTGGCTACATGAGTACTCTGGCCGGTAAAGTCGCTGAGGGAGCCAGTCAAACCGCACTCAATGAAGTCACCGCGAGCTATACTTCTGCTGCCCTAAAATGCGAAAAAGGATTCTCTGTGGATCAGGAATGGACCACCAATATAGATTTTAGAACAGACTCTGATGACATGGTCACCTTGCCCCGCGCGGATATGCTCCCCAAAGATATGCGCAATGGAAAACGAGCCAATCAGCCTGTGAGCGTCAACGTGGGTCGTCTCTCACAGCTTGCCTACAACATGGCCGTCCGTGGTGATATGCGCCTCGTACAGCAACTTTCCACCATCCGTGGCAGTGGCGTTCGCCTCAATGAAGAAAAGACCAAGACCACCACCACTGAATCGGATACTTTCGAATTAAACCTCCCGTTTGCTGAATATAAAAACAACAGCAAGAAGTCCTCCACAATCATCGACCGATTCACACCGGAACTGGGTCGAACACGGTTGGCCATCGAAGCCTTCAACGAAGACTACAAGAACTTTTTCGGGGATACCGAAGAGGCGGAAGCGAAAATCAAAGTACACTCACCCCACGACAAACTGGATACCTCCCTCTTTCTGGGAGCAGACAAAAATTTCTCCGCAGACTTGGTGGTTGAAAACCACGTGGAGAACTGGACCAGCTTCGAGGAGATGCAGAACTATATGGGGGTCCTCAATTCTCTCTCCGGTGGCAACCTCGTAAAACGCTGTGCCCAAGCACTGGCCCAAGGCAAATTCCACGACCAAGATACCCGCAATGACCACGAGGACTGGATACGCGACATCGCAGAAATGAAGGAATTTGGACGTACCACCGTGCACATGCACCTATGGGTGGGGGAAAGGGGCCTCCGGAGGATTTTCGCTGCGGATCTCACCGAGGATGACCTCTACGGCGCCATGGGGGAGGCTTTTCGAAATGTGACCTCCAAAAGTAACGGCAAAATCCCAGAATGGTCCAAACCCGGTTCCGATCGGACTCTCTACAAGGGGGTAAAACCCCTGCGGTTGCTCTTCGGGAGTTGCGCGTCCTACGGCGTGAGCGACACTGAAGTAGACTTGGCTACCGCCCGGTACCTCGTCGACAATATCATGGCGCTACGAAAGAACGTTAACGCGGCGGATACCCCATCCAAAGAAGAAGCCGTGGCCAAAAAAATCCGCGATTTCCTCGCCGAGACCGAAAACAAACTTCCGGCCTTTGCGGCATTGGCCATGCTCGTTCCCGAGGAAGACCGCGCCGTGGAAATGAGGCTTACCTCCATTCGAAAGAAAAAAACCCCCATTCGTTTCACCTATATTCAGGATGGCCGAAGTGCAGAACTTCTCAAGGCAACAGGTTTTGCCACAACCACCATGGCCCAATTCAAGAAATTCGGGTCCCTCCTTGATTTAGAAACTCGGTTACGCATCGGTAATCTCCTCAAAGAGATCAATGCCAACCTGAGCGCCCCATCTCCAGACACCTATCTTCTCACCAGAGCCATGGATAGTCTCAATCAAGAGCTGCAGACCCTAGACAATGCAGGCCAGAAGGCCGTGGATACTATTGAGACCGACATGGGGTTGGCGCGGGGCGTTTTAAGTACGGTACCCGATGTTGAAACCATTCAAAGGGTTCTTCCCGGTGGTTTCGGAGCTTCCCTAGCAACGATCCGAATGAATGCTCTCAGGCAACTGGCCGAAGAAAGTCCGAATTTTACCGTTCTAAGAGCAACATTTAAGAGCTTGATGGACAAGATGCCCATCTACCGGCATGTGGCCTCCTCCGCACAGTTACTTCAAAACACCGCCAATCTCGCCAACGAATTACATGAAACCGAGCCGGAACTCGCCCAAGCCGCAGTAGAGGCCATCGGTAAGTATCGCGGCGCGTTGGCCGATTTAACAGAAAGCGAAGAGGTCACCCAAAAAATCCTCTCTGAAATTCTCGAAAACGTCGTGGCGGTCAATGTGCAGTTGCAAGACGCGGCCAATCAGGAAATCGATTTCCGAACCAGTTTGGAAATGATGGATGAAAACACGAACTCCTTTGAAGCGGTGGTCAACCACACCGCCGAACGGGATTTCTCAGGGGACCGAAAAAAATCAGCAGACGCAATGGAAGCCATGGTGGGCAATCCGAAACTGGCGGCTGTGTCCTATTTTGAACGCTCTGGAACCGTTCCCAAAACCTTCCTCCCTATTGGTAATACCGTGTTGGCCGATGGCACCATTACCGCTTCCATGCTGACGGAAGCCGAATTGGCCATGGCTTCGACGAATCCATCGGGTGAGTTGGGCATCCCCAAACTCACCGAGAAAACCGCGAATGAAATGGCCGCCATGATACACAATGGGGATTTGGAGCAATTCCTGGCCGCAGCTGAAAAGTGGCGTTACCGCCCTGAGCCGATGTTCGACCAGCCCAAGGTCGCGACCATTGAAGCGCTCTTTGTAAAGCTGCCCAAAGACAAGCGCGATGCTCTAATCAAGGCACTCCCCAAAACGCGGCAGGGGCAAGTGAAAAATGTCCTCAAGGATCTCGACGCAGATGCTGCAGACGGACGGCCCCACAAAGTGCGCCATGAAATTCTCGCCCTCGCCCCTAGATACAATGAAGACTTGGGTTTCCTTTTGGATATTGCCCAAAATCATCCAAAGCAATTCGAAGCCTCGCTGGTGGGTCTCGGCTATAGTCGAGCGGTACTAGACTGGACCAAAAACAGCACCAGTCGGTTGGATCAGGTATTTTCCAAAATAGGTGGAGACACCCTTCAGAATCTTCTGGGACTCTCGGGCGCGCAAAAGCGATTCATGGGGCTTCAGGAGGGGACTCGAAAAATCGGAAACATGATCAGCAACAAGGTCGACAAAGATTCGGTAGCCGAGAAGCAACTCATCCGGCTGACCAACCTCATCAAATCTTCCGATTTACGTCCTCAAACCCGCGCCAAGTTGGCGGCTCAAATCTCTGATGATGCGGTCTTCTACCGGCACAACGAAAAGCTGGTGGAAGCTATTGTCACGGGCATGAATGCGGCGGATACTCGGATCTTTTTCGACCATTTACACAAGGATGGTAAAATAGAGACCTTCCTGTCCGGTGGTGACCCAAAATGGAAATGGTTCTTGAGAATTTTAACCTTCGGTTTGGCTTTCCTATGGACCTACGACAACAACGCCGCCAAAGCGATTGTGGCCAAGCAGGGCTGGAAGACCGACGAAATCCTCGGCGAATACAACACCAAACTCCCCATGGCCGATAGATTCGGAAACGATGCCGAGCGGATCATGTTTAATTCCATTACGGAAACCATCCCCGTGGACCCCGTGGTCAAATCCGGCATGCGAGCGGCCCACAGTGTGGTGGGCAACGTCAAATTCGAAGACATCGGCGAGCTCCCCACCGAAGGACGGGCAATCGTTATCAAAGTTGCGGAAGGAGCGGGTAAACAACTGGGTCATCGACTGATCGATATTGCAAAGCAAGGTGGGTCTCCTGCTGAAATTGCCACGGAATACGAAAATTTCTTAAAGGGACTATCCCCGGCTGCGATTAAGCAGGAGTTCCAAACCGGAGATAATGGTTCGGCCAAGGTTATCTCCGATGCACTGCAAGAAGGTGCTATCAAGCAATTAAAATCCATTTCTGAGAAAAACAAATGGGTGACACCTGAAGTCTTGACAGCGGCGGGAATCGAATAGCGATTGGTTCTCTGTGCGGCCCGAGCCCTGCTTTACGTTCTCCCTGGGTCAGCTTCTTCTGGAGCAAGGTAAACCCAACCTCCGGGGCAAGTTAAACCAACCCGAATCACTCCAAACGCAACATCCAACCACCAAGCCCAGCTCAGAAATCCTCCAAGCCAAAACTTAGGCGGGGGAACTTCTTTACACTTTTGAGCCTTGTTTGTTGTCGTCTTTGACATCAATGATGATGTCTTGATTCTCCATCTAGATATCCAATATCCGTATCCATGAATAAAACAAGCCACAAGCCATGTTCCTGTTGTTTTCTCCCTCATTCCGACGGGCTCTGATGCATGCCGTCCGTTTTGCTGAGGATGGCCTGGTTCAATGCGTTCTATTTCCATCCCGAGCCTCATGAGTTGGACCGAGAATCGAGACAAGCCTAAACGTCTGTAAGAGGCAAATGGGCTTGCATTCTCGGAGCGGATGGCCTTTGGTATTCCCTCTTTGGAAAACACCCACTAGAGGGTCATTTCAGCACCCGCTCTTTTGCTGTTTCCCAGATCCTCACAAGCTAGGATGTAACGACTAAAATGGTCGGTGAGGGCAAAGGGATAACAATAACGGCTATTTTTCGTCCTAAAATTGCCATACGTAATCCATGCACCAAAGTTACACATAGGTAACAAAATAATCTAAGGACATAGGTACCACTTTTTTTTATGTTGGGCTGGTCCGAAGCTTATCTTCCTGACATTCCCTGCAGATGGAAAAACCCAGTCAAACAGAATGAGGAAAACGTTCGATTTTGGGATTCACTTAAAGAAAGACCTAAGACCGTCAGGCCCACCGCCAGTTGGAGGTGGGGTTGGGGTGATTAGGATTGGTTTGGCTTGCTCCAGAGGAAGGGCTGGGTGGTTTGGTTTGCATAGGTCGGGCTTGCTCCGCAAGAATCTGAACAGGGGGACTTTGGCCTTGGGGGCTCCAGGTAGAGAAATAAATCCCGTGTTTGGGCCTTGCCTTGGAAAAATCCCCTTGAACATTCGACCCAGGGTTGTTTGTTACTCGCCCCAAAGCAAGAAGGGAAAGAGGGGCAAAAAGGGAAAGAAAGAAAAGAAGAGCCTGCCATCACTCCCCCCAGAGAAACTTCTCCGGCCAAAGATGTGGCCTTAGCTCCCCCCATGTTTCGGCTGCAGATGGATATCGACCACACCCTCCAGAAAAAGCTACAAGAAGCTCAAGACTTGATGCCCTATGGCCACAACTCTCTCCAGGAGGTGTTGGCTAAATCTTTGGCGCTGCTGATTGAAGCGCAAATGAAGGCAAAATTTAAACAAGTCGCGCAGCCTCGCAAAAAACGAGCTTCTCCCCAGAAAAACACCCGCCATATTCCGAGTGCCGTCAAACGGGAAGTGGCCTTGCGCGACCATTTTCAGTGTCGCTTTGTGGGAAAATCTGGTCGGCGGTGTGGGGAAAAACGGGGATTGGAGTATCACCACCACATCCACGCCTTTGCCCTGGGCGGCAAACATTTACCTGAGAATCTTACCTTGCTTTGCCGCCGACATAATCAGTGGGACGGGCAACAAACCTTTGGGATCCTGTGGATTTCGAAAGTATCGGGGGATGGGCGGGTTGTCGGGTTATAAACCGTATTCTTTCTCTTGCTTTGTTTCTCTCTGGCTGCACCACCGCGCCCTATTTATCAGCTTTGAGGCGTAAGGAGAGACATGGCTCTCACCTTTTATAAACAAACAATCCGGAATCATAGACACAGAAACCGGAAAACGATTGTTGGTTACTAGCGCCGAACAACAAACCCAAGAACAACAATCAATCCAAAAGTCTAACCCCTGTTGTTAGAATAAAATGTAACCCATATTTTAACTTGTACACCCCGAGAAAAAGACTTGTCAGCACGCCATCTTCCCCTTAAAAGAAAAGCGAAGAAGCAAGGATAAACCCAGATGCGCTACGACAACCCCCTGTTCCGGCCTCCCAGCGAAGCCCGAAGCTATATTTTACAGGCCACCCTGGGGTGCTCATGGAATAAATGCACCTACTGCGCCATGTATCGAACCAAGGAATTCCGGATTCGGTCCCTGAAGGAGAGTCTCGAAGACCTCGACCTCGCCCACCAAAAATACGGCCCCTCGGTGGACAAAATATTTGTGGCCGACGGCGATGCCCTCATCATGAATATGGACCATTGGGTGCCCATTCTAGAAAAGAGTAGGGCACTGTTTCCCAAACTTCGCCGGGTTTCCGCCTACGCCATGGCTCCCAATATCCTCGAAAAAAGCGACGACGAGCTCGCGCGCTTACGTGAACTGGGTCTTTCCCGATTCTATATCGGCCCCGAATCCGGCGACGATAAAATCCTGAAGCAAATTGCGAAAGGGGATGATTTCCAGGCTCACGTGGACGCCGCTCAAAAAGCGAAACGCGCCGGTATCGAACTCTCAGTCATCGCCCTTCTGGGTATCGGTGGCGACCGGGCCGAAGAACACGCCCGCAACACCGGCAAACTCATCACCGAAATGGACCCCGAATTTTTCTCTGCCCTCACAGTTACCGTGGTGCCCAATACCCCCCTGGCCAAACAAGAGGCCCGGGGCAAATTCAAGGTCCCCGAAATCCCCGCCCTCCTGCAGGAATTGCAATGGATGGTCATGGAAGCCAACCCCAACCACACCGTGTTTCGCACCAATCACGCCTCCAACTATCTCCCCCTAGCCGGCAATCTCCCGGAAGACCGCGACCGAATCGTGGACCTTATCGAGCAAGCCGTCCGAGGTGAATTGGCCCTTCGGCCGGAGTGGCTGCGAGGACTCTAACCCATGCCCCCCACGGCCCTCCAGACATCTTGGAACCGCTACCTCTGGGGCATCACCCTCAGCTTTCTCCTCCCTAGCCCCTGGTCTGGATATTCCCAACTTGGGCCAACACCCGCAATTGGCAACTCCTACTCAGCGCAGGGGGCATTCTCTTCGCCCTGAAATCCCGAGACAACCTCAAGGACTGGAAAACCCTGGTGCTCACCGCTCCGCAACAACTCAGATTGGGTCTGGCCAGCCTCTGGGCCTTCCTCACCGCCTTAAGCTGCCAATACCTCGCGTTCAAAACCAACGGCATCGACTTCAGCGTCTTTGATTTTGCCCTCCACAACACCTACGCCGAGAATTTCATGTACAGTCCCATGCTCGACTGCAATCAATATGGGATGCACCCCTCCCATATCCTCCTGCCCCTAGCCGGCCTCCATGGCCTCTTTCAAAGCCCCTGGTTTCTGGTGCTTACCCATGGTGTGGTGCTCTGGTGCAGCATCCTTCTTCTATGGCAATTGTCCAAACGACTCCTCAATAATGACGTGCTGGCCACCCTCTTAAGCTACGGTTTTTTAACCTTCACCCTCACGGGGAGGATCCTGAATTACGGTTTCCACGTGGAGCTCTTCTACGTGCCCTTTGGGTTGTGGCTGGCCCTCGGCTGGATTGAAAACCGCCCCAAAATATTTTTAACAAAGAGTTTCCCCACGGTGGCGTCTGAAAAATAGCTGTATTTAGTGCAAGAAAAGTAGTTATTGACACACGATGTGTGTGATTTCCAATGCCACTCATATTCTCATAACTGGAAACGTATTTCGGTGGCGACCAGGCAGGGGGGGGCCCACCGGCAAATCTGCTTAGTTGTAGAAAGATTCGCTGCTCGACTGGTTTTGCCGCGTGGTGTTTTACATCGAGGCATCTAGGGCGATTACCTCGGTATAAAACCCTAAGCGGCATTCAAAGCCAACATCCTGAGCCCCGCAAGGGAGCCACAGGCTACTGCTGAGAGAGACGTTTGGCCTTGAGAATTAATTCAATCAAACCCCGACGATGTCCCGCTTTATCGTTCCCCGCCGCCCGGCTCGCCACGTCATACACGGAATCATAGCTCCAACTTCCTTTGTGAGTTGAGCCCCGAAGCAACATTCCAAAGCCGGCCACGGCGGTTGCGAAGCGGGTGTCGGACGAAGCTGCGGCAAAACTCCCCACAGACTGCGTCACAGGAAACTCCAAGAGACGGCTGACATCCGCTTGCCCTGCCGCAGGTTTCACCGCGGGTTTGTAGCGAAGCTTCACCGTCATCCATTCCTCACTTCCCGCGTCTGTGTTGGGGCTCGCCTTTTTCTGGTATTTTAGCGGATCCACCTCGGACTTTCCCGCCAGGGCAGGGGGTACCAATTCATAGAGCGCAGTCACGGTATGGCCCGCACCGATTTCACCGGCATCCTTTTTGTCGTCATTGAAATCCCGGGCCGCCAACCGGCGATTTTCGTAGCCGATGAGCCGATAGGATCCCACTTTGGCAGGGTTGAATTCCACCTGGATTTTCACGTCCCGGGCGATGGTGACCATGGTTGCACCAAATTGCTCCACCAAAGCCTTTTGGGCTTCCAACATGGAATCTATGTAGGCGTAATTGCCGTTACCCTTGCCAGACAAGAGTTCTAGGGATGCATCCTGATAGTTGCCCATACCGAAACCCAACACTGAGAGAAACACCCCCGACTTGGCCTTTTCCACAATGAGACGCTCCAGCTCACCGCGACTGGAGGTGCCCACGTTGAAATCGCCGTCGGTGGCCAAAATCACCCGATTGATCCCATCCTTCACGAAATGGTCCTTGGCGATATCGTAGGCCAAATGAATGCCCGCCCCACCATTGGTGGATCCCCCTGCGCTCAACCGCGCCAAAGCCGCCAAGATTTTTTTCTCTTCCGAAACGGAGGTGGAAGGAAGCACCAAACCGGAAGCTCCCGCATAAACAACAATCGCCACCCGGTCGCGGCTGGTGAGCTGCGCAAGTAAGAGTCCGAGGGATTTCTTCAGCAAAGGTAGCTTATTGGCTTGATTCATGGAACCGGAAACATCCAATAAAAAAACCAGATTCGCCGCCGGGCGGTTTTTTAGGTCGATCGCCTGACCCCTCAAGCCAATACGCGCCAAGTAATGACCTTCCTTCCAAGGACAGGGGACGATTTCCACATTGGTGGAAAACGGCGCATCACTCTTTGGGGGCGGAGCAGGGTAATTATACCTAAAATAATTCACCATCTCCTCAATGCGCACGGAATCCTTCGGAGGTAGACGTCCCTGATCGAGAAATCGTCGCATATTAGAATAGGCCGCAGTGTCTACGTCCACGGAAAAAGTGGAGAGGGGTGTGTCCACAGACTTCCTAAAATCAGACTCCGGAAGTGGATCGTAATCCTCTCGGTTGAACGCCTCCCCCGGTGGAGGCGGCGCCATCATCATTTGCTTGGACTTAAGGGCTCGAGTCCGAGAATGGGCCTTCCCAAGCCTGGCCTTTTGACCAATGGTGAAACCTCCAGGGAGGGCACCACTGGTCCCGTTCAGTCCTTTGAAGTGATAGGCGAGTTCCGGCGCCGCTTGATCCTGGCCCTCTGCCGCCATCTCCAAAGGGCTCGACGCGGGGATTTTTTTACGCACCACTTTTTCTGCTTTGGGCACTGGTCCTGCACCCCGGGCACTGGTCACCCCCGCTATCCCCTGGGCTTTCCCTTCGGCCATCGCCTTGGTGGTTGACTTGCCCCGAGCTCCTCCTGTGATTTCACTCTCCCCCACGGTGACTTCATCCAGGACATCCAGGACCCCAACCCCCTCTTCCTTTTTGGACTGGGGGCTCACCGTGGAAACCAACGGCGGTGGCGTGACCATGGGCTCCTCCTGATGGAGGTCCGGTACCGAACTACCGGTATCGCTCAAGTCCAGCACCCGAACACCAATCACCGCCACCAAACAGGCCGCAAAGGCCGTGGCCAAGGGTTTAAAGGCCCGGGATGGGGTACCAAAATCAGGTTTCACCACGTCGGCCATGGGGGAAGTGGGGGACTTCATTTCCGGGAGAGGTTCGGCCTTGAGCTCTTCTTGGAGGGCCGCGGCCAACGCTTGGATCTCATCAATTTCCTGAACAAGTTCGGGATTGACCGAAAGCTCGGCCTCAAAAGCCTGTTGTTCTTCTTCACTCATCTCACCTAAGGCATAGGCGGTGATACGTGGGTCTTGGTTAGATACATTCATTGTGCCCCTCCTTTTTTCTTCGCCGCGATTCTCATTTTTGTCAGGGCCCTATGGATGGTAACCCCCACATGGCTTTGACTTAGACCGGTAATGTCTGAAATTTCCCGGTAGCTACAGTCGCTCTGAAATTTCAACCGCACCACTTCTTGCTCTTGCTCGGCGAGGGCGAGAAGAAATTGCCTTAGGGTCTGCCGGTCCTCTTTTTTTGCCAGCGCCGAAAACGCCGATGGCCCGGTGGCCAAAGGCGGCTTATCCTGAACCGTATCGATGGGCTGCATTTTTTTCTCCTTCTTACGTAAATCGAAACAACGGTTCCGGCAGACGGTAAAAAGCCATGCCCGAAGATTCGCCTCCACCTTTTCCTGCGACTGTTTCAAGAATCGCTCAAAGGTGTCTTGCACCGCGTCCCTAGCCAACTCCGAGTTCCGAAGTAAATGAAAGGCGTAGCGTATTAAGTGCGGCTCAAATTCCGGGATTTTTTCTCCGTGCCAGGCAGTTCCTTGCGATGAATTCAATTCAATCTCCTTACGCCGAGAAGTGCGCACGCTTCGTGAGCGCTATCTCCAGAAACGACTCAACGGAAACTCTCTTACAGAAAAAAAACAGAGGGCCCAAAAAAGGAGTGAAAAATTCTCAAAACCGTGCCGAGAACCGGGAACCAAAAAACGACCCACGAAGTCATCTAGGCCACCTCACAAAATAACGCCATAAACCTCAACCATGCCCCGAAAGCACACCCATAAACATTCTTCCCCTCTAAACCCTCACTCCCTCTCTTCTGGGTGGCTGTGAGGACCAAGCCCTGCAAACCTCGCTCAGTTCACCGGATGAGACCGTCGGAGTTCAGGTAGAACAAAAGGTTTCCACCGCCATACCCAAATCCGCCCGAGACTCCAAAGCGAACCCAAACCTCAGTGCCCAAAACATTTTTCAAATCGCTCTAAATACCGCCGACGGCTTCATCACCACCCTCAAACCCTTTCCTTGACCCCCTAACTTGTTCGAAGCAGGGCTTTTGTCTAGGCTTGCAATATGAAGCGGATCTTGGTTTTCCAACATGTTCCCTATGAACCCCTGGGAACTCTGGACCCCTTGCTCAAAAAAGCAGGTTTTCGGATCCGTTACGTAAACTTCAGCCGTGAACCTAAGGCGAATCCGTCCATCGAAAAGTACGATGGCGTGGTCGCGTTGGGTGGCCCCATGAACGTAGGCCAAGTTGAAGACTACCCCCATTTGGCCACTGAAATTAGGGTCCTCCAAAAATGTATCGCCAATGAAATGCCGATCCTCGGGATCTGCTTAGGCGCACAACTGCTCAGCAAAGCCCTCGGGGGGAAAGTCACCCCAAACCCACAAAGAGAAGTCGGCTGGTATGACGTCACCTTGACCGAAGAAGGCCAAAAAGATCCCCTCCTAAAACACCTCGAAGTGAGCCATCCCATCTTCCAGTGGCATGGGGATACTTTTTCAATTCCCCCCGGCGCAACCCACCTAGCCACCACGTCAACCTGCACCAATCAGGCTTTTCGGTACAAAGACAACATCTACGGATTTCAGTTTCACTTGGAAGTGGACCAATCCCTCATCGGTCGCTGGCTCAACACACCCCGCTACGTGGAAGAGATGAAATCATGCAACTCTTGCAAGACCCCAGAGGAAATCATCGCGACTACGGAAAAAAATATTGTCGCCGCCACCGATTTAAGCCTTAAGGTCTTTGGCGCCTTCATTGATTTATTTGGATTCACCAAGCAATTTCGAAGCGTCAGTTCAAAATAGCCATTGAGCTATTCCATAAAGCGCATAGAGTGTTTAAAGGCTTTAAAGCCTTTAAAACAAGACCGTCACCATGAACAAAAGCCTAAAACACCTCACCATTGGGCTAACCGCTCCCTTCCTGGGGCTCCGCTTCCTCAAGGATAATCCCAAGCTTCTGGGAATCGCCTGGATCCCCTTGGGGCTTGGCCTCATCTGGAGCATCATTAGCATCATCGCGCTTTATCGCCCCCCCGAGTCAGAGATTTGGTACTGGCGCTATCTGGGTTTCGCCTACCTCGGAATCGTGGAAGGCAGCCTCTTCCTCGTTCAATTCTACATTGCCCTCACATCCCCGCTCTTAGATTTAATCAGTGAGAGGAGCGAAGCAACCCTAGGCCGAAAACCACCCCAATGGCCCATGCCGAAATCGCTACTGCACCCCAAGTTCTGGTGGCAAAGCCTTAGAACCTTAACCGAAGCCCTGAAACTCCTCGGTTTCA
This sequence comes from Myxococcota bacterium, assembly GCA_036339465.1. Taxonomy (GTDB): domain Bacteria; phylum Myxococcota; class XYA12-FULL-58-9; order XYA12-FULL-58-9; family JABJBS01; genus JAYZAY01. The sequence goes on from JAYZAY010000086.1 coordinate 26,022, forward strand.
AAATCCTTCTGTGGCTCATATCCTTCCTTCTCGAACCCATCCCATGGCTGGGCACCCCCATGGCATTCACCTTGCGGGGACTAGCCACAGGCATTGATTTCCTGGATTACCCACTCGCCAGAGGTAATCTCAACCTCAAAGACAAACTCCACCAGGCACGCCACAACACCGGTCTGTTAACAGGCTTCTGCCTCTCGGTTTTTTGCCTTTCATCTTGCCCTGGCCTGGGGGGAATCATGCTGGTTCCCGGGGTTATCGGTGCGGCAATTATCGTTTCCAAGTATTGGATATTCCCTTGCAACCCCCGAAAAAACCGGGCACCGTTGCGGTAGGGGGTTGTAGGGGGAAAAAAATATCATGACGAATCAATCATTATTGTTTAGTGGTCTCGTGGGCGTGTGCCTCATGGCCACATTGAGTCAACACCGCACCATCCAAAAGCTGGACTCAAAAATCGCAAAACTCCAACAGCACCTCGAAGTGATAAAACTGGAAAAGGAGGACGCAACCAAGAGGCCACCTATAGAAAATCCCAAAATAGCCATCGCCAACTTATTCAAGTCCCAACCTGAAGCGTTTCCCAAAAGAGCCATGCACCCAGAAAACAATGGCAACATTCAAGTCGACGATGATTCCGAAGCAAACACCACGAAAGAAAAACTAGACCAGCTGCAATCACAGCTGGATTCCCTCTTAAGTGAGGCGGTTTTAGATGACGACGAAAGTAAAGACCGACTCCGAACACTCTTTAGAACAGAACAAGATTCATGGTGGGAACAACGCCAAGAAGAAAGGCGAGAGCGGCGCCAAAAACACCAACACACGAAAATCCAAAACTTCTCCTCCACAGCAAATCTATCGGAATCTCAGCAGGAAGACCTGAGCATTCTCCTTAAAAGCGAAAGAAAATCCATTCGAGAAGCATTTGCCCTGGCACGACAGGGGGCTATTCCGTGGCCTAACGCCATCCAAAAAGCCGAAATGCTCAAAATATCCACCAAAGAAGAAGCCAAGGAAATTCTGGATGAGGAGCAATTCGAGCAATTTGAGACCACATTTGGAAATCACCGACAAACCAGCCGGCATGAACTCAGGAGATTCTAAGACCCACGAAACCGCGCACAATAAACTTCCATCGATCTCTATCTCTTGCTAGAATTTCGAGGCTGACCTTGAGGGAACCGATGAAACGCATCGATTACAAAATCCTTATCATCGATGACAGTCGCAATATTAGGCGGGTCTTTAAGGATATCCTCAGCACAGTCGGTTACACTATATTCGAAGCCGCCGGCGGCGTCGAAGCACTTAAACTCTTAGGAAAAGAGAAAATCCACCTTATCCTTCTCGACGTCGTAATGCCAGATATGGATGGGCAACGCACCTTAACACATATCCGCGCCATGGGGCTCAAAACACCCGTCATCCTCGCCACCAGCATCACTCAAACCGACGTCATTTCAAAATTCATGCAACTCGGGGTGGCGGACATGATAGTCAAACCCACCAACCCCGAAGCCCTCTGTCAAAAAGTGAGCGCGGTGCTTCACAAAGATGAGGCGCAGGGAACCTTTGAAGAAGAAAAAGAAGAGGAAGCGGCTGGACACCAAAGCCTCACTCTTTTCATGACCGACAACTACCAACTCCAAACTGAACTCAACAACATGGTTCCAAGCTTTGTCGCCCTTGAGCACTGCCCAAACCGAGAAACTCTGATGGATATATGCGGTGTTACTGCCTGCGATACCATCATCGTAGACGCAAACAATGCCGCGAAATCACTGGGTAGAATCGCTGTGCTTGTGCGCGAAGCTCAAGCGAGCCTCCACCTCTATGCACTCTTGCCTAGCTCCGAAAGCAGTGCCATCAATGATGCCCTCAGAGAAGGCTACGACGGCTTCCTCACCCCCCCCCTCACCAAGAGCCAGATAACACGACTTTACTAAGAAAACCCAAAACAATACCAACTACACAACCATTAAGATTTATACATCCAAATACAATAAGGGGAGAAGGGTAAAAAACAGAGCGCCT
>JAYZAY010000087.1:0-5449 GCA_036339465.1 Myxococcota bacterium
TTGAAATTCGACAAGGAGAACGAGCGAGTTTCTCTCGGATACAAGCAGATCACTGACGACCCATGGGCCAATGCAGCTGAGAAGTACCCTGTGAGTCAGCGGGTCGAAGGTAAGATCGTTAGCCTTACTGATTACGGTGCATTTATTGAGATTGAGCCAGGTGTCGAAGGACTTGTCCATGTGTCTGAAATGTCTTGGACTAAGCGCGTTAAGCATCCATCACAATTGGTTAAAATTGGTGATGATGTCGTGGCAGTGGTTCTTGATATCGACTTGTCTCAAAAGAGAATTTCCCTTGGGATGAAGCAAGCTGAGCCTAATCCATGGACGCTCTTAAGCGAGCGTTATCCTGTAGGCGCAGTTCTTAAGGGCATGGTTCGCAACATCACTGATTTTGGCGTTTTTGTCGGTGTTGAAGATGGTATTGACGGCCTTGTTCATATCTCGGATATGTCTTGGACGCACCGTGTGAAGCACCCAAGTGAGCTTTTCCAGAAATCTGACGAAGTAGAAGCGGTTGTTCTCAATATTGATGTTGAGAATGAGCGGTTCTCATTAGGCATTAAGCAACTAACCGACGACCCATGGGAAACACTTCCTAAGCGCTTTCCTCGTGGGACCAAAGTTAATGGCATGATTAAGAAGTTGACTGATTACGGAGTCTTCGTTGAGATTGAGCCAGGGATTGACGGTCTATGTCATATTTCAGAAGTTTCTGAGAAGGACGGCAAAAAGAACGTCGAAGAAGCAACTATCATTGAAGTTATGGTTCTAGATGTCGACCCTGTTGAGCGTCGTATTTCGCTTTCTATGAAGGCAGCGGCTGAAGGTACTTCAGATTACCGAGCTTACATGAGTGATCACACGGTCATGGGTACGGCTCTTGGGGATGCCCTTAAGAATTTCCAGCCTGATGAAGGAAGTCCCGGTCCTGAACAATAAACGGTCCAACGGATTTCCAGGCAGTTATTTCCTGGCAGTTATTTCCAGGCAGTGAATGCTATGTGGTGAATAGAATAAAAAGGGGCGGTTTTACCGCCCCTTTTTTTGTGGTGCTCGAGGCGGATTCTTTCACGCGATCTTCATTAGGAACGATATGGGGGTGGCTCTATCTGGAAGGACGGCAGGATTTTTGCTAGCAGTGGTTCATGGGAATTACGGATCTACCAGCAGGTTTAAGTCAACGAAAACTCACGCCGATGCTGAGGCAGTATGTCGATGCCAAAGAGCAATGCCCTGAGAATGCAATCTTGCTTTTTCGAATGGGGGATTTTTATGAATTGTTTTTCGAGGACGCGCGTATTGCTGCTGAGGCTCTCGACCTCGTTTTGACGTCGCGGGAGAAGGGGGCTGATCCTATTCCGATGGCGGGTGTTCCCCATCATTCGATTCAAGGTTATATCTCTCGTTTACTCGATAAAGGTTTTTCTGTTGCGATTTGCGATCAGGTAGAGGACCCCAAGACCACTAAGGGTATTGTTAAACGCGAGATCACGCGTCTGATTACGCCTGGAACAGTTTGTGAACTAGATGCTCTGGATCCCCAAGGGTTTGCTTATCTGGCCGCCATTATGGGACGGGGAAAAAGCGGATATCTACTCGTTTTCTTTGATCTACTCACAGCCGAGTTGATTTGGACGGAAGTTCAGGATGAGGCTCAAGCAATCGATGAAATCGTTCGTATGCACAGTCGTGAGGTTTTGTGTCTAGGTGGGGAGCGCGAATCGCTTTGCACCCAGCTAAAGCAGCGAGAGATCCCCATGAGAGATTGGTCCGAGTCAATGGTTCAGATTGATACGAGAGAGGAACTGACTCGGTTTTTGGGAGGGGAAGTCGGTCAGGCCTTTTATGTCAAAGCTCCCCATGTTGCTCCTTTAATTGCTGGATGTTTAAGGTTTGTTGAGCATACGCAACGGCAGTCACTGCGCCACCTTGTTGCTCCCAAACAATATAGGGTGACCGATGCTTTGGTTTTGGATGAGACGACACGTCGAAATTTAGAGCTTTTACAGACGAGTCGGGAAGGAAGGCGACGCGGTAGTCTTATTTGGCACTTAGATCGGTGTCGCACGGCGCCCGGGAGTCGATTACTATGTCAGTGGCTTCTTTTTCCGAGGCGAGACAGAAAAACCATCGTACAACGGCAGGATTGTGTTGAGGCACTTGTTTTTAATCGTGCTCTGCGCGAAGAACTTCAGAAATATCTCCAGCCAGTGAAGGATATTGAGAGGCTGGTTGGCCGGGTTGCCTTGTCTCGAGCTAATCCCAAGGATTTGGCCGTCTTACGAGATTCCATTTTCGGGTTGCCGCAACTTCGTGATGCGGCTTCTGGTTTGACAGTTCCGTTAGGGATGGACTGGCGAAATATAGACACCATGGGTGATGTGTGGGAACTGCTTGATAGGGCTTTGGTAGCAGACCCTCCTGTTAATCCGGCTGATGGTGGGGTTTTCGCGAAAGGTTATAAAGAGGACCTAGACAGACTTATTGATGCGAGTACCGAAGGTCATGGCTTCTTAGCCGAATATGAGACGGAACAACGGGAACGTACAGGAATTCCCAAATTGAAAGTCCGCTTCAACAAGGTGTTTGGCTACTTCATTGAAGTGAGCCGGGCGCATTCATCCAAAGTTCCTGGGGACTATGTGCGTAAACAAACGTTGGTGAATGCCGAACGGTATACGACGCCCAGACTTAAGGAGTTTGAAGACACTGTTTTGAATGCTGATGCTTTGCGTAAGGAACGTGAAGTGAACTTGTTTATAGAACTCAATGATTTTCTTCTGGAGCATTTATCTCGTTTTCGTGAGCTTACCCGGTTGGTCGCCCAGACAGATGTTTTCTGTTCCTTGGGGCAAGTTGCCGACGAGGAGCGTTATGTTCGCCCCAAGATTGTCCAAGATTTCGGCGTTAAGCTTACCCGATCACGGCACCCAGTGGTTGAACGTCTGATGCCTGGTGGGGAAGTTTTTGTTCCCAATGACATTGAGCTGGATAGCGATGGTAGCAGGATTTGTATCCTCACGGGGCCGAATATGGGTGGAAAATCTACCGTGATGAGACAAACGGCTCTTGGCGTCATTCTCGCACACATGGGCTCCTTTCTCCCTGCTGAGGAAGCGACGGTGGGACTTTTTGACCGAATCTTTACGCGGGTTGGGGCATCCGATGACCTCGGGAGAGGTCAGAGTACGTTTATGGTCGAAATGACAGAAACGAGTAGCATTTTACGAGAGGCTACTGAGCGAAGTCTGGTTATTCTAGATGAGGTGGGGCGGGGTACAAGTACCTTTGATGGAGTGAGTATCGCGTGGTCTGTGGCTGAGTTTCTACGTGATGAGGTTAAGTGTATGGCGCTATTTGCAACGCACTACCATGAAATGACCCATCTTGCTTTGGGAGGGAAGGGGGTTTTCAATGCATCTGTCGCAGTGGAGATGGACGGAGATGAGATTGTGTTTCTACGAGAGTTAAAGAATACACCCGCAAATCGAAGCTATGGAATTCAGGTAGCGGGATTGGCCGGCTTACCCACCTCGGTTTTGAAGCGGGCACAGGCTATCCTTAGGGGGCTTGAGGGTGATACGACCGAAGTATCCGGGGAGTCCGAGGAAGAGTCGGTTTCGCTTCAACCCAAATTGCGAAGGTCAGGGCAATTGGTCCTCTTTTCTGATTATGCCGTCGAATCAGGGAAGCGCGGCGAGGAAAAGGCATTGAAATCGACAGAGAAAGGCCTGGGGCTTTCATTGCCTGTGCGGGAAGATGAGGATAAATCCTGTCTTATGAAGCGGCTATATGAGGTTGAACTCAATCAGCTTACGCCCCTAGATGCATTAAATTTCTTGGCTTCGTTGAAAGGCGAATTGGATTCTTCTAGGAACGGAAAATTAACGGCGGCACGGAAGGGCCACCGTTAAATCTAATTGTTTCGGGTTATCTTTAGAGAGCTTTAGATTTGATTTTTGGGGAATACCATTATTGGTCACAGCGGCAACGATATTTGAACTGTGTGCTGTGCCTCGTTTTCTGTGTCTCGTTTATCGGAGCGACACAGGATTCTTCTCGGAACGAGTATGAAGACGCACGTGCTCGATATTATCGTTTGAAAGGGCTTTCTGAATCTCAGAAGGGATATCGACATCATTGGTTGTCTGTTATCAGTCGGTTTCAACGAATATCTAAACGCTATCCAAGAAGTGTGGAAGCCGTAAAATCACATTTTACAGCTGGAGAACTTTGGCGTGAACTCTACGGGCGCTCGCGATTGCGGCATGATTTGACTCAGGCGACGCAGAGTTATGAGGCACTGTTGGCCGGTTTTTCGGCGGTGGATTTGGCTGACGATTCCCATTGGCGTTTGGTGGGTATCTACGAGAAGCTTAAGGACTTGTCAAAGGCGGGGGCGCATGCTCATGCTATTGTAAGAGATTATCCTCAGGGTGACATGAGTAAGCGTGCCAGTCAGTGGTTACTAGACCACCCGGAGGCAGAGAAGTTGGCATTGAGTATTACCAAAGAGTCTCTGAATTCTACCTTTAGAAATCATGATGTTCTTATTTCAGGCCGACGGGAACGATCAAGTTCCGAGGGTACGGTCACAAAATCAGCGCTTTCAACAATCCGTAAACTGAATGGCTATGGAGGGGCGGGATATCAAAGAATCGTCGTTTTTTTGGATGGTCAATCTGAGATTCGAGTGGGTACCCTTGCCGGGGTGGAGGGCAATGGGGTGATGAGTCGGGTTTTTATCGATTTTCAGAATACGACTCTGTCTCGGGACTTGAGTCCCCTAGAGCTTGAAAACAATGATGTCGTGAAAAGGGTACGGATAGCAAAACATAATGATGATAGAGTGCGTGTTGTTTTGGACTTACTTGACGACGATTTGAGTTACGATGTTTTACCAATGGAGAATCCTTTTCGATTGGTTGTTGATGTTTCGAGAATGGGCAACAAAAAAAAGCCGAAGCCAAATTACTTTGTTGATGGGGCGGACGCCAGTCTCGGACTTGTAGTGATTGACCCTGGACATGGAGGTAAAGACAGCGGCGCGATTGGTGTGAAAGGTCTTAAAGAGAAGGATGTTTGTCTGCAATTGGCAATATCTTTGGCCGAGGAATTAAGGAGCCGCAATGTGAAAGTGGAGCTTACGAGAGAGAGTGATGTTTTTGTCCCGTTGGAACAAAGAGCAGCCTTGGCAAACCAATTAGGTGCGGACTTGTTTCTTTCGGTTCATGCGAATGCGTTGGAGGATCAAGGGGTGGCCGGGGTGGAAACATACTATCTTGATATGACCGATGACCGTTATGCATTGAGATTGGCTTCTGTAGAGAACCAGATAAACGAAGAGAAAGTAAGTGAGATTCAATTGCATTTGGCGAATTTAGCCAATCAGCTTTCTACGGAGGGTTCGCGAGAGCTTGCTGGGATGATTCATAAAGCTGCTTTC
>JAYZAY010000088.1:0-8424 GCA_036339465.1 Myxococcota bacterium
TTTTTCCAGGGCTTTTGCGGGCACCTCGGTAAAGTTTGGGGCACCATTTGGTAGTAGCGGAAAGGTCGCCGAGCAGTCTTGGCAGGCCAATGAATCGGAGTTCTGTATTAGTTGCTCACTCTTACAATGAATGCACATCAACAGATTGAAGAGATCGACTTTTCTGGTCGGGGCGAATCGCTTGTTAAGTTCTTGGAGGCACTTGGTTTTCAGGCGTGCTTTGAGAGAATGATTATTGTATCCATCACAGCCTTCCAGTGGGGCTTCCCAGTCGAATTCGTAATCGGAATTTAGTATTTTGTATTTGATGCCACCTGTGTCACGTGACCAATAGTAGCGCAGTTGGAATGAGAAGGGGTTTTTCTGCATGCTTCGCTCGATGAGCGTTTCTATCTTGGGATTTAGTAGCTGTCGAAAGCTCGGGTCATGAGCGGGGCCTTTCTTTTTGGTGATATAGAGCGTTCCTTCATTTTTTGATATTTCGAGCGTATGAACGGGGACGTTGGTGAATCGTTCCCGAATACCCATTGGGACCTCGATAAAACCAGCTTTGGCGACGCGTTGGATTTCGCTTAGAAACGCGTCGGGATCGGTGGTGTGTTCAAAAATGTATGATGCGATGACGTAGTCGAAACTATCGTCTTTGAACGGAAGTTTTTCGGCAAAACCAAGGACTGAAGGGCGGTCGGTGATGAGTTTCAGTCCGTTGCGTTGTTGATCTGACATGAAGGCATCACAAAGAACGTTAGAGATATAATGCGGTCGACCTCCACTACCGAGTTCTAGGACCAGTGCATCCTTTGGCGTTGGGCAGTGCAGTCTTCTTAGGGACCAAGCGGTAGCGTCGGCTCCAATGAAACGAAAAAAATCCATGAGCTTACTTTGCTCTTGCATGTGTGTGACTCCGGTCGAATTTGGGTTTTGATTAAACTCGCAGTGGGAAAGGCTTACCATGAAATAGGTGTGAGACAAAGGGAGAAAACGGGACAGTGCTTCTTGTTCGCGGGTGTGGTGTCTTGGAGTTGAAGAGCCCGACGATAGGCTGATACAGGCGGGAGCTTCTTTTCTTAGTCGTTGGCTAAAACCCCTTCGGATTCCTGCTTTGCCAATTCCAGCTATGGGCCATCATCTCATCTCGATTTTGGGTGGTTTTCCAGCCGATCTCTTTTTCGGCGAGGGCAGGAGCAGCGAAATTCTCCGCGATATCCCCAGCCCGGCTAGGCAAAATCTGATAGGGGATTTGTTTGCCGCAAGCTTTTTCGAAGGCTTTGACCACCTCCAGCAGGCTGGAGCCGGTCCCTGTGCCTAGGTTGTAGATGAACACGCCAGCCTCATCCTTGATCCGTTCTAAGGCCTTGAGAGGCCAGAAGGATGTGCTCCCACGGGATTGAAGTAGCGTAATAATACAAAGCGCCACAGCAGATCCGACTTCGATACATCCTTGAGGATTTCTTCGATCATCAATTTCGACCGACCGCAGGGATTGGTGGGCACGCCCGTGGGGCATTCCTCACCAATGGGCACTTGCTCGGGATTTCTGTAAACTGCGCAGGAAGAACTGAACACCATTTTGAAAATCCAAGCTCGGGCCATTTCCTCACAGAGAGTCACCGTGCCCGCCACGTTATTCTGATAATAGGTCAGCGGGATTTCCGTGGATTCACCCACCGCCTTAAGCCCCGCGAAATGAATCACCGAGTCGATGCTATTTTCGGAGAAAATCCTTTGTAGGCAAGCGGCATCCCGGATATCGCCCCCGTAGAAGCGCGGCTCTTTGCCGGTGATTTTGTGGATTCAGTCGAAAACTACGGGATTGGCATTGGAGAGGTTGTCGATGACCATCGCCACCACTTCCTGACAGTCTTCCAATAGCGCCACCACTATGTGACTGCCAATAAAACCTGCGCCGCCTGTCAGCAAAATTGCCGTGGTTGTCTGGAATCCATCTTCTCGAGTCGAGCTTGGATTTATGCACTCTGGTGGTGGGAATCAAGCACTTAGAGCCCAGCCTGGCATGAAATCTGCTCTGCCTTCAGCGTGCCGGTGAAGCTTTGATGCAGGGCCCAGCTCGATTTTGAGCGGGTGGTGTTTCAATGTTTTTCCATAACCATTGGATTCTAAAGGAGAAACACATGCCCGCTACCAGATTTGCTAAGCCCATCAGAACCATCGCCGATTTAGATGAATCCGCCACTTGGATAGGTGGAACCTTTATCTCCCCTGTCAAGGTGTCTAAAGACGATACAATGTTGCCCGAGGTGGTGTTTTGGTTTGATACAACGAGCGGCGAGGTCATGACCTGCGAGGTGGCAAAGCCCAGTTCTTCCTATCGCTGTCTTATGGACACTTTGGGGGATCATTTAATGACCTATCATCGGTCACATGGCCGATTTCCAGACACCCTCCAAGTGGTGGATGAGTTTTGTGCAGAAGAGATCCGAAAAATCGTGCCTCTCTCTATCGCGGTAGAAGTTAGGCCAGTGGATGAATTGAATCGCTGTGTTCAGAAATTTTTGCAAACGCTCCAGGCGCGGGAAAAGGCAGGGTTACTGGCGGCGGCAATTCCGGGTTTTTCTTTGGGGCGCACCCAAACACTCGTGAGAAATCTTCCAATGTTTGAGCGTTTGGTCCACTCCTTAATGAACGATGAAGTCACGGGGCAATGTTGGTTTGAGTTGGAGGAAAATGCCACCCTGGCCCCGGAATTACGTGAACTCTTTTGGGAAGATCCCTGTCCTCTTCCCCAATTGGAGTTCACCTCTGAGCCTATGAGCGGGGAGATTCAGGGGGGCGCGGCGGACAATCCATGGCTCGAAGGATTTCTAAAGAATGGCCAACTTCCCGAGCGGAGCCCTCGCGGACTTTTCAATGCTCAAATGATTGCCACTGCCCTTTGGGATTTTACAGTGAGCCATTGGGGAAGTTCATTTAGTGGTTGGGGGGGGGGTGAAATGGAGGTTTTCTTAGCGCGGTTTGGGGATGAGGCAATATTCTTCTCCGAAGATGATGCCAATTTCGCCGTAGAGACCATTCGTTGCTTTTTTCAGTGGATTGTTACCACCGAACACGTGAAACGAAACCAAACAGGGACAGTGCTCGAAACATTTAACGCGGGCGTAGGGGGATTGAGGCAAGCCCTAATGCCACGCTCATCTGCAGAAGTGATTGATTTTGATCCCTGGCCCCAGGAGTGTCGTGGGGAATCAAGTCTCAATTCTATGGAATCCAAAACGACCTCTTCGGCCCGCTTGAGTCCCAAAATTGGTCGCAATGAGCCTTGTCCTTGCGGTAGTGCTCGAAAACACAAGAAATGTTGTTGGGCCGAGGCCAATTCCATGGCGGCCTGAGCCAACGATTCTGACGGAGAGGACCAGGTGGCAGCGAAAAAATGCAAAAGCTAAGTGGTTTGGGAATGCTATTTTTTTGGGGGGATTCCATGTCTAGGCTAACCGTTAGTGATATTCAACTATATGAACTAACAGAGGTTTCTATATTTGCTAGGTTGAGCTATCAAGAATGATAGGTTACCCTATTAGTATGAAGGATTTTGAGCGACCCTTTGTGAACGTATTGCGAAGTCGATTGGAGGAGGAAGCACCTCTTATTCAAACCGTGGTGGGGCCCAGGCAAGTGGGAAAGACCACGGGGCTGACTCAAATTTTGGATACATGGGGAGGCCAGAGTATTTATGCCAGTGCTGATGACGTACTTGGGGCCAGTGGAAGTTGGATTCGGGAACGATGGCAAGAGGCACAGGATAAGAGGCCGTGTCTTCTGGTGATCGATGAAATTCAAAAGGTGGATAATTGGGCGGAAACCATCAAGTCGCTCTGGGATTCTCAGACTAGCGAGTTGGGCATTAAACTGGTTTTGCTCGGTTCAAGTTCTCGCAAGCTCCAAAGGGGGTTGACGGAAAGTCTTGCCGGTCGCTTTGAGCAGATCCTAGTGGGCCATTGGAGTTTTGAGGAATCTAATCGTATTCAAGAAATGAGCATGGATGAATATTTGAAGTTTGGGGGATACCCTGGAAGTTATCGATTTATTCACGATGAGGCGCGATGGCATGATTATCTACTCAATTCTATTATCGAGCCGGTGGTGAATAAAGATATTCTTTCGAATGCTCTTATCAAGAAACCGGCGTTGTTTCGTCAGATGTTTTCAATTTTGGCTTCCTATCCCTCCCAGGAAATGAGTCTGAGAAAGCTCTTGGGGCAGCTTCAGGACAGAGGAAACACCGATATCATCAAGAATTATCTCAGATTGTATGAAGGGGCGTATCTCTTCCGGGCGATTCCGAAATTTTCGAATCAAGCCTTTAAGGTAAAAACATCGTCTCCCAAGGTCATTCCCTTGGCTCCGTGTTTTTACAACGTCGTAGAGCAAAGCGAGGCGAAACTCCCGTGGGTTTTTGAGTCGGTGGTTGGTGCTGCGCTCCTCCGTATTTATGGTGATGTTTATTGGTGGCGAGATGGGAATAGAGAAGTTGACTTTGTTTACAAGCATAAAGGGCAGCTAATTGCTCTGGAGGTCAAGTCGGGGCGAAAAAAGACGGGCAAGGGTTTGGAAGCATTTATCAAGAAGTTTCCCTCTGCGGAAGCGAGGTTTATTACCCGCGACAATTTCTCGACGATTTAGAGCAGTTGTGGCGCCGAATTGTCTTTTCCATTTGTGTCTCCAATACCGATGACCATCATCGGAATCACGGATTTATTTTGGTGCCTCAGGGATGGGTATTGGCTCCTGCCTATGACATGAATCCCAGCCCCTATGGTGATGGTCTAACCCTCAATATCTCAGAGTCGGACAATGCTCAGGATTTAGGATTGGTTTATGACGTGGCTCCCTTTTTCAGGATCAAGCCGGCCCGCGCAAGAGAAATACTAAAATACTAAATAAGCAGCGTGGTTAGTAGAAATACTAAAAATACTAAAAATACTAAATAAGCAGCGTGGTTAGTAGATGCACCAAACCCCAATCAAAATACTAAATAAAATACTAAATAAGCAGCGTGGTTAGAAAAATACTAAAAAATACTAAATAAGCAGCGTGGTTAGTAAATAGGCTCATCCGCCACCTGGATAGGTGGTACCCTGGTCTCACCCGCCAAGGTGTCCGAGCATGATACAATGCTGCCCGAGGTGGTGTTTTGGTTTGATACAACGAGCGGTGCCGCCATCAGCTGCGAAGTGGCCAAGCCTACCTCTGCCTATCGCTGTCTCGCCGATACCCTGGCCGAACATTTAATGACCCATTATCGGTCACATCGGCGATTTCCAGACGCGATCCAAGTGGTGGATGCGTTCTGTGCCGAGGAGATCCGAAAAATCGTGCCTCTTTCTATCGCTCTAGAAGTTAGGCCGGTGGATGAATTGAGTCGGTGTGTTCAGAGCTTTCTCCTGACACTACAAGGTCTAGAAAAGGCGGGGGAGGTGACGGCGGCGGTTTCGGTTTTTTCCTTGGATCGCACACAAAAGCTCGTGAGAAATGTTCCGATGTTTGAGCGTTTGGTCGCCTCTTTGGTGAACGATGAAGGCTTGGGGAAATATTGGTTTGATTTGGAGGAAAATGCCACCGAGGCCCCGCAGCTACGTGAACTTCTTTGGGAAGATCCTTGCCCCTTTCCTCAATTGGAGTTCATCTGTGACCCAGTAAGTGGTGAGATACAGGAGGCCAGGGCGGACAATCCATGGATGGAGCCGTTTATTCAAGAGGCGCTACTGCCCGATGCCAGTGACATGGGGGTTTTGCAGGCGCGGGTGGTTATCGCCGCTCTTTGGGATTTCAAAATGCACCAATGGAGAAGCTGGTTCGACGGTTGGGGCGTGAGGGAGATGGAGGTCTTTCTGGAGCATTTTGGAAGGATGGTGTTTTTCCAGTCCGAGGAGGAGGCGCGTGTGGCAGTGGAAACCATCGCGTGTTTCTTTGATTGGATTGTGAAGACCGAAGATGTCACCTCCCATGAGAAACGGGTGTTACTCGACCTATTCCATACCGGTCGACCCGCCTTGGAGGGGGAAATCTTAGCCAATCTTTCGAAGGACGGGAGGCCATCGGGCTTTCGGCTTCCGGAATTAGAGCCCGTGGGCACGCGCTGTTCTGAGGCGGCCATGGGAGAACCGCTCTCCGAAACCCACCGAAGAAGTGGTCCCAAAATGGGCCGCAATGGTCCTTGTCCCTGCGGTAGTGCTCGGAAATACAAGAAATGTTGCTGGGCCCAGGCCCATTCCATGGCGATTTGAGACAGCCATGCTGATGTTGGAGATCCAGATGGGTGGTGCAATCAATGCAAAAGTAAGTGGTGTGAGAATAATGATCGGGGGGTGTTTGATCTCTAGACTGGCTTTTAGGTCGATACAAATCATTGAAATAAAGAGTGTTTTTAAGATTGATAGGTTCAGTTATCAAAAATGAGAGGCTACCATATCCATAGGAAGGATTTTAACCGACCCTTTGTGAATGTATTGCGGCGTAGATGGGAGGAGGAAACACCTCTTATTCAAACCGTGGCGGGGCCCCCAGACAAGTGGGAAAGACCACGGGGCTGACTCAAATTTTGGATAAATGAGGAGGTCAGAGTTTTTACGCCACTGTAGATGAGCGGCTTTGGGGGCGGCTGGGAACTGAATCCGCGACCGATGGAAAGAAGTGCGGGATAAGAAACCCTGTCTTGTGGTGATCGATAAAATTCAAAAGGTGGATAATTGGGCTGAAACCATCAAATCCCTTTGGGATCCCCAGGTAAGCAAATTCGGCATTAAACTGGCTTTGCTTGGTTCAACCATTGGAGTTTTGAGGGATCCAATGGGATCCAAGAAATGAGCCAGGATGAATATTTGGAGTTTGGGGGCTATCCGGGGAGTTAGATATTTATTTACGAAGAAGCGCGGTGGCATGATTATCGACTCAATTCCATTATCGATCCGGTGGTGAACAAAGATATTCTTTCTAATGCTGTTATTAAGGCGCCTGCATTGTTTCGTCAGATGTTTTCAATTTTGGTTTTCTCTCTCTGAGGAAATCAGTCTTAGAAAGTTCTTGGGCCAGCTCCAGGATAGAGGAAATACCGATAGCATCAACAATGATCCAAGGTTGTAGGAAGGGGCGTGTCTCTTCAGAACGATTCCTAAATTTTCGAATCAAGCCTTCGAGAAAAAACATCATCTCCCAAGGTTATTCCATTGGCTCCTTGGTGATGCAACGCCGTAGAGCCAAGCGAGGTAAAACTCCCATGGTTTTTTGAGGCGGTGGTTGGCGCTGCTCTCTCACGCACCTATGGCGCTGTTTATTGGTGGCGAGATGGGAATCAAGAAGTCGTACTTTGCTTGCAAGCATGAAGGGAAGTTTGTGGCTTTGGAAGTAAAGTCGTGACGAAAAAAAGACGAAATCTCGCGACCGGAGCAAGAGCCGGTGGCCCCGGTTTTTACCGGCACGGACTTAACGTTTTTGAGGCGCGCCCTCCTTGCTCAAAGATTGGCACAAAACCTGCTTTCGCTTTGACCTATCCGGCGCCGCGAAGACCGCAGACCTGCCCCCGTGTGGTGCTACCTGCGGTGGCAGGTTTTTTTCGTGTTGCCATAAGGTGTTAATTTTAGAGGAGAATTCCATGAGTACCCCCTGTCCTGAAAACTCTGTGAAACGGATGTCCCATGAAACGAAACCAATCACCTGGATAGGAGGGATACGAATTTCTCCGTTCAAGGTGTCTGAAGATGATACAATGTCCCCCGAGGTGGTGTTTTGGTTTGATACAAACACCGGTGCCACCATGACCTGTGAGGTGGCTTATTCTTTCGCTGCTTATAGGTGCCTCTGGGAAACCCTCGGTGACCATTTAATGACCTATCATCGGTCACATGGACGATTTCCGGACAACATTCACGTCGTGGACGATTATTGCGCGGAACAGATACGGGGAATCGTTCCAGGTTCCATCCAAGTGGAACGCCGGCCCCCATTGGAATTGAATCAGCGAATTCGGACTTTTGTCCAAAAATTAATGGTTCGAAGCGAAGGGGATAGTAAAGGAGCCGCCGTTCACGGTCTTTCCAAGGAGCACACGGAAAGATTGATGGTCAATAGGGTCGTGTTTAGTGATTTGGTCAAATCTTTGGCGGACGACGATTTCGATGGTCAATGGGGCTACGCAGGAGAAGAGAATGTCACTGTGGCTCCCGGTCTCCGTGACCTACTATGGGGGCCGGCATCTATCCCGCCGTCTATGGATTTTACATGCAGTGTCTTCGACGGTGGAGAACTTGAAGAAGAAGATGAAGACAACCCATGGCTCGGAGAATTTGTCGAAAATGGCAAACTCCCTGAGCGGAGCGTTCGGGGCATTTTCCAGGCCCGCGTGATTGCCATCGCTCTTTGGGATTTCAAGATGAACCAATGGGGAAATGTGTTTGAAGGCTGGGGGGTCTT
>JAYZAY010000089.1:0-74482 GCA_036339465.1 Myxococcota bacterium
AAGAGAGGGTTTGCGCGGTGAGAGCCTGATTTAAGAATCGAGCCATATGATTGAGTCGTGGTCGAAGTCGCCCATGTTCGTACCTTTTCCAGTCTTCGAGCGTCATTTTTTGGGTTGTTAGGGTGTAGAGTTCTTCACTCCAATGAAATAAGTTTTCGAGGTCGAAAGGTTCGCCGCCCATGGGGACACTGAAATTCAAGGTTTGTCTCAGAACTTCTTCGCGATGGGTGAGGAGTGGTAGGGCCCTTGAAAAAGAGGGTAGGGTACTTTCATCGGGTGGGGTGGTGTTGAGGTTGATTAATTGTCCGTCGACAATGGAATTAAGTGAGCGGTGGCTGACTGTGGCAATGCCATGTTTGTGGGCGAGGTTAATGAATTCTGGGGGGGGCCAACAAAAGTTTTGCGGTTCCAAAATGTTTAGAGGGAACTCTATCATTCGGAAGTGATGGTCTTTTCCGGCTATGTTTTCCAGGCCATTGAGAATTTCATGCAACGGTACTGCAGAAGGATGCTCATGGTTGACCGAGAATTTATTGGCTGCGATTCCGTAATATTGGATATTTCCCAATTGCACTTGAGTTTCGAAAAAATGAATTGCCTTTTCAAAGCACTGGTAGAAATGGGCTATTCGTTCGGGGCGTGTTAATTTACCTTGGTGGGTTAAGTATGTCAGCATGTGTTCTGGATGACTCAAAAGGCAGAAGTCTAAGGTTGTGACTCCTAGATTCGATTGGGTTCGCTCTAGTTGTTCTTGTAGTATGCTGGGTTCCATGGAAAACCATTGATGCTGATTGATGGGGACCGCTGTTTTTTTCTCTAGGAGTTTTTGGGGAGGAGTTCCTGAGCTAACTCCTATCTTTGATATTAGGACTAGGCATTCCCGAGTGAGCCAGCCTTCTTCTTTGTGTTCTTCTAGAAAGCGTCCAATGCTCTTTTCACTCTTTCCATTTCCAAATTGAGTGGCGGTGTCTATGATATTGATGCCGAGTTCTTGGGTTGTATGCCTCAAGTGTTCTAGGCTGGAGGGCAAAGAGTCGTCTAATTTGATTCCTCCGATACCCAAATTTGAAATAGATAAACCGGTATTTCCGAGTAGTCGTGTATTTCTTTGCATTCCCTTTGAGTTGAGCCAAGCCAGAGTTGCTTTTGGGGTTGCTTTACCTGAGGTGCGGGAATGGAAATCTTTTCTAGGGGTCTGGTTTATTCTCTCGGTGATTTGTCGCTCGAGTTGAGTTTTATTCCCGATGGGCGGAGAACATGTGTCTTGATAACAAAGGACAATTCTGGATTGTGTTTGATTGGGAAGGGTATCGGGGTTGTATTTGACCAATGTGTTTTGAGTTGGGAATGCCCAGGCGACTTGGAGTAATCCAAGTTCGCGTGCATTTTGGTAAGAACCTTGTACCTCCACGTGGACTGTCTCGTAGGATAATGCATGTGCGAGTTTCAATAGGCTAGAATGGGACCGCGGTTGTTGTTGGGCTTTATCTATGAATGTTTCCATGGCCTTGACGGCGATGTTTCGGTATTTTTCATCGCGACTTATTTCACCGTGCCGGTAGACAAGGAAGGCAGCGGTTGCATGTGCACTGGGTGTCGCTCCATCCTTTGAGTCTACGGGGTTGAGAATGAGGTCATGTTCTTTCGTGGTTGTGGATTGAAAGACTCCAAGTTTTGGCTTCCAGAATCGGTTGAGGATGGATTCGGTCAGGGTTTGGCTGCGTTCCAATAATTCTTTTTGGCCACTTACTTCGTATAAATCCAAGAGGGCTTCACCGAAGTAGGCATAATCCTCTAGGCAACCGGCGACTTTGGTGTTGTGTCCATCAAAGATTCGGCCAAGAGTGTCGTCGGCCCACATCTTTTCCCATAGTGAATGTGCGACTTTGATGGCGAGGTCCAAATAGTCTTGTCTATCTGGGAATGCTTTAAAGCACCAAGAGAGACCCGCTATGGTAAGTGCGTTCCAGCTGGTGACACGTTTGATATCTGTGCTGGGGGTGGTTCTATGGGTGCTACGGTGAGTCAATAGTTTTTGTTTCGCACGGTCAATGGTTTTTTGGATTTCAGTTGTGTCTTGTTGTCTCTTTGCGGCTAAGCTTTCTATGTCGAGGCATATTGATAGAATATTTGAGCCTTCAAAATTACCTTTTGAGGTAATTCCAAAATGTTCATGAATCAGCAGGGACTCTTCTGGTGATAGAATTGTGTCAATTTCTTTCGTGTTCCAAGTGTAGAAGAGCCCTTCGGCTCCAGAACTGTCTGCATCAAGAGCTGAATAGAATGCGGGGTCATCGCTTAGCATTGCGTTGTTTAAGAATGAGACAGTTTCTTCGATTGCTTTTTTGAAAGAGGGATGAGGCTTTATTAAATAGGTTTGGGCTATGAGCTTTAGAAGTTGACCGTTGTCATAAAGCATTTTCTCAAAATGCGGTTTTAACCAAAATCTATCTGTGGAGTATCGACAGAACCCCCCTTGGAGTTGGTCATAGATACCACCCTGAATCATGGAAATGAGGGTATGCTCTACCATGTTGATAAGGTTTGACTCAGGGTGGGATTGATGGAGTTCGAGGAGGAGTTGAAGGGTAGTGGTAGGGGGAAATTTTGGGGAATCGCCAAATCCACCGTATTGGGGGTCGAATTGTTTTTGAATCCTTTGAATGACAGGGCTGAAATCGAGTTGGTTCAATCGTGTTTGAGTGCCCAACTGTTGGCTTTGGATTTGTGTGGTCAATCGTTGGGCATTCTGGAGTACTGAGTGGGGATCTTTAGACCATGCGGAGCCGATGCTTTTCAGAAGGCGTAGGAATCCGGGTTTTCCATATTTGTCCTCTTTGGGGAAATAGGTTCCTGCAAAGAAAGGGTTTTGGGCAGGGGTTAAAAATAGAGTCATGGGCCACCCTCCTTGCCCATGATTCATTAGGGTGGTGGCTTCCATATAGAGAGCGTCTATGTCGGGACGCTCTTCTCGGTCCACTTTGATACTTATGAAATGCTGATTAAGGTAGTTGGCGATTTCGGGGTCGCGAAATGACTCCTCCTCCATGACATGGCACCAATGGCATGCAGAGTAGCCTATACTTAGGAAGATGGGTTTGTTTTCCTGGGTGGCTATTTGTAGAGCTTGGTGACTCCATGGAAACCAATGAACCGGATTGCTCGCATGTTGTTGCAGGTAAGGGCTGGATTCATGAATGAGTTGGTTTTGGTTTTGCTTATTTGTCATTTGGTCGCTTTTCCCTTGAAGGAGAGAGAAGCGATCGCCATAGCATTTATCGTCGGTGCCCTGTCAAGAAAACGGGAACGAAAGACGCGCAATAACGGTTGTTTAGCTCTAAATATCGCGGCCTTTCTAAAGCGAGGGCGATGTTGACTGAACGCGTGTTCAGGTGATATATCCCATAGAGCGATGGAGGATAAAGCGCGAAAAGAAGAAGAATTTCTCAAAGATTCTGGAAGGGAGTCTCATTCCTCGGCTGAGTCATTTGAGAGTCGACTGGGTAGGCTTGAGGTGCTTAAGAATAGTGCCTTATTGCGTCCAACGATAATAGCGGAGAGGCGCGGTGGTAAACGACGGCGAGGGCTTGAGGTTTTAGGAGTGGAAAAGGCATTGCCTTATGGTTTGGAAGTTGGTTGCCTCCATGAATTTTACAGTGCTCAAAAAGGCGGTTGTACGAGTGTGGTTATGTGTTGGCTTGGGGAGCTGACTCGTTTGGGGAAATGGGTTTATTGGGGGGATACTGTTGGTGCATTGGATATCGCATCATTAAATGGGTTTGAGGTGGATACTTCCCATTTTATTTGGGTGAGGGGGTTGGGCATTAAAGGGAAGATTGAATCTTGTTTTAAGGCGGTTGAGATTGCGATTTTATCGAACCGGTTCGAAGTGGTCGTACTCGATTTATTGGGGCAGCGTAGGGGATATATCAAAGATGCTTGGTGGTTTCGCTTGATGCGCCAGATTGAGAAATCAATGGTTTCTCTTTGGGTTTTGGTGGAAGGGCCGATGATTCCATGTGCGGCTTACCGGTTTCGATGTAGCAGGGTGGAATGGCCGAAGAAAAAATTTGAATGTGTGGTGGAAAGGTCACAAGAAGAATGTCTAAGTAAAAAGTTTCTTATCGATTATTCTTACTCTTAGCTTTGTCTTATGTTTGCCGCTATTTTTCTAAAAGACTTCCCTCTGCAATCTTATTGTATGATTAGCTCATCCATCTGGAGGGATTCTCTTTATGCTATGGTGGATTCAGATACATACCATAGTGGGACACAAATAAAATATATTGGTCCAGGAGCACTTGCCCTCGGAGCGCGACCACTGATGACGGTGGCGCGTGCTTTCAATATCAGTGAAGAAATTCGTGTTGTTTCTCGGAATAGGAGATTCGAATTAAAAGCAATCCATGATATTGAGCGTTTGATTTATGGGATATCTCCTTGTTTCGAGATTGGGAAAATGAAAGAGTTGGGGTGGTTTTATATCGATGTGCGTGGTTTAAGCCATATTTGGGGTAGTTTAGAACAAATCCAATTGAAAATTGTGCGTTCTTTTTCTGGTTTAGGATATGAAACACGGGTTGCGATCGCACCTAGCCTCTATTGGGCTAAAATTGTCGCACGGAATGGAGGAGGACTCTTTTCAAGGATAGAGGATATACTTGGTGGGGGGATAGGAATTCATTGCCTTGATTGTTCAAAGGATTTTTTGACGCTTATGATTCGCATGGGAGTGCATACGATTGATGATTTTGTCACGCTTCCACTGAACCGACTGGGTGAACATTTAGGGCGCGAGGCCTTGGAAATTAGAGGCTATTTAGATGGGACACGGACGGATAGAATCCTAGAGCAGGAAAAGAAAAAGCATGTTTTTTTCTCTGAGGTGGAGTTAGAAGAGCCTATCCATGATTTTCCGCAGTTAGAGAAAATAGTCCTTGCTGAAGTTGAACGGCTCATGAAAGAACTCTTAAATCATTCTCTGGCATGTTTATCTGTGTCTTTTAAGTTTTCTTATATAGGGATTGGAGAGTATCAAAAAGAGATAACTCTACCACAAGCTATTCGTCATCTCGATACGTTGAAACGTATTTGTGTTAGGCAATTGGAATCTGAATTGCCTTGTCAGAGCATCGAGGTTGTTTCTGTCGAATTGGTCCCTAGCTATAAGCCGACGAAACAGTTGTCGCTTTTTGATGTTTCGTCGGTTGAGAGTGAAAGGCTTCAGAGTACTTTAAGTCGCCTTTGGGAACTCTATGAGAGGAATGATGTTGGATGCCCAGTCTTGAGCGATGATTATCTCGAAGATAGCTGGGTTTTAAAAGAACCGGGTAATTTGATGGGGCATTTTGATAATAAAGAAGACAGAAGGGGGACGCCGGGGTGTTTACGGCGTTTGCGTCCTCCCGTGGAAGTCCGAGTTGGGTATTCTTTGGGAAGGCCTAAACGCATAGGGTCAACGATGTTAAATGGCACTATCTCAAAGAGCTTTGGCCCCTTTAGAACTTCGATCTCTTGGTGGAGTGCCGATGGATTTGATGAACTTGGACGTATTTTTGATATCTATGATATCGCCGTCAGACACAAATTTTATCGATTGGGTTACAATCACTTGACGCAGAAACATCTACTTTTGGGGGTCTATGACTAAAGCGAGGATATACAAGTTTAGGGCTTTACTTTGGTTTTTTTTATGTGGCCTCTTAGGCGGATTATGTGACTCGAACAATCTCATTAACGGTGGTAATACCCTCTTCCGCCTTCTTGATCCCAGATCTGCGAATGGATTCAATTCCTAGCTTCCTAAGTGCCCTTTTGAGATTCACGTCAGGTGCATTTTCAGCGATCAAATCTCTCATTTCTTGCTTAATCGGCACGATTTCGAACACACCGGTTTTTCCCAAATATCCAGTATGCGAGCACGCATCGCAACCTTTACCCTGACGATATTTCCCCGTTGTTGATATATCAAACCCCACTTGTTCCCGGATGCGTTTTCCGGGGGCTACTGTCTCTGCACAATGGGAGCAGACGCGTCGCACGAGTCGCTGAACCACGATTCCCGAAAGTGCGTGGGCAACGGAATCGGAGCGCAGTCCCAATTTATTGAGCCAGTGAAGGGTGCCTAAAACATTATCCGTATGGATTGAAGTGATCACCCTGTGACCTGCCTGGAGACAAGCATCCATGACTCTTTTACCCGTAGCGTAGTCCGATATTTCACCCACCAAAACAATGTCTGGGTCCTGATGGAGAATAGACCGCAATGCTTCAGGAAAACCAAAGCTATGTTGAGGGTCCACCTGACCTTGGTTGAGACCAGGAATATCCAATTCGATAGGATCCTCAATGGTTGCCACATTCAGTTCGGCCTTATTAAACTCGTGCCCTATGGCGTACATAGTCGCGGTTTTACCCGAGCTCCAAGGGCCAGTTACAATAATCAAGCCTCCACGTCTTCTCATGAGTTGCCGTACTGCCAATACTTGTTCTGCACTCATGCCCAAGTTTTCAAATGTTAAAAGGCTGGCGGCTTTACTTATTTTTAAGACGGTTTTTGGGCCCCTTCCACATGGATATGAAGAGACCCTAATGGCATATTTTGCGTCTTTCCAAGAAAAATTGAAGATGCCATCTTGGGGTCGTCTCATGTCAGACTCTAAACTTGCTTGCACGAATAGCCTTTGAATAATCAATCCAGCTTCTTTTTCCGAATAGTGATTGATTTCATTGAGGATACCACCCACCCTAAAACGAAGTCGATAATCTTCGTTATGCGGTTCCAAATGCACATGGCTCGCCCCTTGCTCTAGGGCGGACTGGAGAATTTTGGTAAGACCGGGGGGATAATCTTCCACCGCTTTTTGTGCGGGCTCTTGAGCTTGGGTGGGCGATTGGGCGATTGGGTTTTCCTCTTCTTCCTCAGTGGCAGAAGGGGGGGACTGATTGGCTTCTGGAGTAGCGTGCTCGTTCATATCTATAGTCTATCCTGAATTCCCAGAATTATGAATAATTCTACGTGACTTCTCAGTTTGAAGTCAAAGATAAATGCTTTCTTACTTCATACGCGCAAATTGAAGCAGCGTTGGCCACATTGATGGAATCAAAGTCCGATGAAATTGGGATAAAACTTTCTATGTCGCATTGCGCTATGATATTGGGTCTTAAGCCCTGGCCTTCATTTCCAAAGATGAGAATGTTGGTATCGCACCATTTTATGTCATGGATGGCGATGCCGCTTGGATTGGGGGTTGTAGCTACAACCATTTGTCTGTTGGGACCGTTTTTTCGAAATTTTTCTAAGCTGTCTTCAAATGGCGCTATAGAAAAAGGGATGTGGAAGAGCGTGCCCATGGAAACTCGGGCAACCATCCGACTGAGTGGATCTGAACATTCAGGGTCTAAGAGAATAAGATCTGCTCCAAAAGCAGCACCAATTCTAAAGATACTACCAATATTTCTTGGATCGGTCACTTGGGACAAGCCGAGTACAAATTTCGGCAATTTGTTTGAGATGAAATCCTCAATATTTAGGGGGGGCTTGGGATTGACACACGCCAGGCACCCGCGATGAAATTTGAATCCCAATAAGTTTTGGAGCAACCTTTGGTCGGCGAGATATACCTGTGTATCTGCAGGAATACTTGCTCTAAGTCGTTCAAATTTGGCAGGGGTGGCCAAGACCGACTGTAGGGACCAATCACTGGAAAACGCCCGTTGGAGAACGATTTCGCCTTCTGCAATGACGGCGAGAGAACTGTTTGACCGTCCCTTTCTTTTCAGATCCCTATAGGGTTCCAGATACGGACTGTCGGGCGTGGTTATATAAATTGGGGCCGACATCAACCTAGGATATGGATTCCCAAATATCTTCTCGTAGCAGAGTGGAAGTTCTATCAGGTCCCACGCTTACCAGGAAGATTGGAACGCCAAGAAATTTTTCGATGCGCTCCACATAACTCCGTGCATTTGGTGGCAAATTTTCATAGGTATCGACGTTATCAGTTGAGCAATTCCAGCCTTCGATACTCTCGTAAATAGGCTCAATTTGCTCGATTAGATTAGAGTCTGTTGGGAAATTTACGGTTTCCTCACCTTTGATTCGGTAACGCACACATAATTTCAGATTTTCAAAAGTGTCTAGGACATCCATTTTGGTCAGTGCAATATGGGTGAGGCCATTAATGCGCGCGGCATAGCGTAGCGCCACCAAATCCAACCAACCGCAGCGCCGAGGTCTTCCTGTGGTGGTACCGAATTCTCCACCTAACTGACGGATATTTTCCCCCACCGCATCTTCGAGTTCCGTGGGAAATGGTCCGCTCCCCACGCGCGTTGCATATGCTTTGGCAATACCAAGCACGGCCTTAATTTTTGTGGGCCCAATACCGGAGGCGGCGCAAGCACCGCCGGCAGTTGGATTGGAGGAGGTCACATATGGGTAGGTACCATGGTCGATATCGAGGAGGGTACCTTGGGCTCCTTCGAATAGGACTTTACGACCATTTTCTAGGTCATCATTCAGATGATGTGGGGAGCTAACCAAATGTTTCTTTAGCTGCTCAAAAGCTTTTTGAATAAAACGTACCAAGGACTCTTCAGTCCAATCACTCTTGGCAAGTCCAGGGGCATGCTCTTGGAGGTGCTGTTTTACTTTTTTCCTAAGGACATCCCCATAGGCGGCATCCGCCATACGAATACCATGTCGACTGATTTTATCGCTATAGGCGGGGCCAATACCGCGTCCTGTGGTTCCGATTTTCGACTCGCCTTTCCTCTCTTCGGAACTCTGATCGAGGATTTTATGGGTCGGCAGGATCAGGTGAGCCTGATCGGATATCTTCAAGCGACTGGTATCGGTCCCGTAGGCTTTGAGGCCCTCAATTTCAGACAGAAGTTTTTCCGGGTCGATAACCACGCCACTTCCAAGTATACAGGTTTTATTTTGGTACAATATACCAGATGGTATGAGGTGAAACTTGAATGTTTCACCATTGACGACAATGGTATGTCCTGCATTGTTTCCACCTTGGTAGCGGATAATTGTATCGGCACCTTCGGCTAGGAAGTCTGTGATTTTACCTTTACCTTCGTCGCCCCACTGGGCACCAACAACGACTACTGCACTCATTGAATTAACCTTCTAAACCTACACGATGAAAGATATTATCAACGTGGCGGGTGTATGCATTTAGGGAGAAAGCTTGATCTAGATCTTGCTCTTTCACGGATTCTGCGACGAGGGGCTGCTTTCCAAGAGCCGTACGGAAGTCAGTCTCATCTTTATTCCAAACAGACATAGCAGCTTTTTGAACTGCTCGGTAGGCTTGTTGTCTTTCTAGCCCAGCTTTGAGCAAAACGCCCAGCACATTTTGACTAAAGAGAAGCCCTTTGGTGCGGTCCATATTTTCGAGCATCTTTTCTGGGTATACCAGTAGTCCGTCGATGACGCGTTGCATTTTTAGGGTCATGTAATGAGCCAGATGAAATGCATCGGGGACAATTACCCTTTCCACTGAGGAATGACTGATATCTCGGTCGTGCCAGAGTGCAACATTTTCAAGCCCAGACACGGCGTAGCCTCGAAGTAGTCGTGCCATGCCTGTAATCCTTTCGCAGGTAATTGGATTTCTTTTGTGGGGCATAGCCGATGATCCGGTTTGACCTTCGGCGAAATACTCTTCTGCTTCCCGTAAATCTGTTCTTTGGAGGTTCCGAATTTCAGTGGCAAAACGTTCGAGTCCGGCGCCGTAAACAGCCAGCGCGCAAAGTGCGGTGGCGTGTCGGTCACGGGGAACGACCTGAGTTGCCACGGGTTCGACTTTTAGGCCAAGCTGGTTGAATACCCCCAATTCAAAATCGGGGTCTGTTTGACTATAATTACCGACGGCTCCCGAAAGTTTCGCGAAGGACACTTCCTCTAGAGCTGCTTCGAGACGTTGAAGATTTCGCTGTACTTCGCTGTACCAACCGGCCAGCCGTAAGCCAAACGTTGTTGGCTCGGCATGAACGCCATGGGTTCGACCAGCACAAGGTGTGGTTTTGAATTCTAGGGCTCGTTTCTGAATGCTCTCACCGAGGGTGCGTACTGCTTGGATGAGCAGCGCGAGGCTCTCTTTCATGCCTAGGGCGAGAGCGGTGTCCACGATGTCACTACTTGTGAGGCCGCGGTGGATGTGTCGGCAGGCGGGTTGTCCCACGGTTTCCGACATGGAGCGCACGAAAGCCACGACATCGTGATTGGTCTCTTTTTCATGGGTGCTGACGCGTTCGGCACTTTGATGGTGGCCGCTGCGGATCGCTTCCATTTCCTCGTCTGAAATGTCGCCTCGTTTCGCAAACTCAGCACAAGCAGCGACCTCGATTTTTGTCCATCGCGTGAATTTGGCATCTTCGTTCCAGATGCCACGCATTTCGGGGGTTTCGTATCGTTGAATCATTGGATCAATATTCCTCGGGGAGTTTAGCGTTTAATACCTTTGCCCTGTCTTCTTCAAGTACTGCTTCCATTTGTGCTTTAATCTCTGGATTGTGGAGAGCGAGGATTCGAGCTGCCATGTAGGCTGCGTTTTTACCACCCGCTGATCCAATGCCTAGGGTAGCCACAGGAACCCCGCCGGGCATTTGTGAAATGGCCAATAAAGCATCCATACCACCTAGGGTACCGCTGGGAATAGGCACACCTAGAACAGGTAATCGCGTGTGTGCAGCCACCACCCCGCCTAAGTGAGCGGCCATGCCTGCCGCTGCCACGATAATTTGGCAGCCCCTAGCTTCGAGGGAGTCAAGGTATGCCACCAACTCATGGGGCGTTCGGTGGGCGGAAAGTACTTTGGCTTCGTGGGAGATCTTCAGCCGGTCCAGTGACTTTCTGCAACTGGCTAAGACCTCCGCATCGGAAGTTGAGCCCATTAATATACTGACTAAAATTGGGTTTGAATCACTCATGATTGCACTCCTAAGTATTTGGATTCGCCGATATCTTTTCGGAATTGCATGCCCTCAAATTGAATTTTTTCAAGACTTTTATAGGCATGGCTTCGAGCATTTTCTGGTGAGGTTCCCTTGGCCACAATGGCCAAGACCCTTCCACCGCTGGTTTGGAGCTCTCCACTTTCTAAGCGGGTAGCTGCATGAATAAGCCATTCGTTGCTACTCTTGGCTGCCATGGAAACAGAGATCCGATCTCCTTTTCGTGGTTTCTCAGGATAACCGGCCGCGGCAACCACGATGGCGCAGGTTGAGAATGGTTGTTCGGCGAGTTTAAAGCCTCGGAGTTTTCCGTTGGCGATCCGCGCACATAATTCTAGAAATTGTCCGTTTTCAATGCGTGGGAGAATCGCTTGTGTTTCGGGATCTCCAAGACGAACATTGTACTCGAGTAGCTTTGGTCCCTTTTCAGTCAGCATGAACCCACCGAAGAGGAAGCCTCGGAACGGGATGCCTTTCTTCTTGAGTGTTTCTAGTGTGGGTACGATACATGTTTCATGTATTTCTTGGAGGAGCTTGTCATCGAGTAGAGGATTTGGACTGATGGCACCCATCCCCCCTGTGTTTGGCCCTTGGTCGCCATCCAAGAGACGCTTGTGGTCCCTTGCGTGGGGTAGAAGGAGGGCGTTTTCACCGTCGCAGGCATAAAACAGCGATGCTTCAACCCCAAAGAGTCGTTCTTCGAGAACGATTGTTTTGCCTGCGTCGCCGAGTTTGCCCGCGAGAAGCCCGAGGCCGATGTTGACGCCTTCCGCTTTGGTTTCAGGGAGAAACACGCCTTTCCCACCGGCCAATCCGTCGGCCTTGATCACGGGCAATCCGTCCCAGTCTTCGATGGCACCTCTGAGGGCACTTTCTGAAGTCACCACTTTATAGATCGGGCTGGGGACGCCTGCGAGGTTGGCAATTTCTCGGGTGAAGTCTTTAGAGCCTTCGAGTAATGCAGCAGACTGGCTGGGGCCGCAGCAAGGGATTTTCGCTTCTAGGAGGGCGTCTGTCACGCCATGAACCAGAGGTTGTTCGGGACCAACGACCACGAAGTCAGGATCCAGCACTCTTGCTAAAGCGACCAAAGCGTCGATGTCTTCGAGGGAGCAATCCACATTGGTGCCACACTCAGCGGTGCCAGGGTTTCCTGGTACAATCACCAGCTCGGGGGGATTGTCACCACTGGTGAGGGCTCGACAGATAGCGTGCTCGCGTCCGCCATTGCCAATGACCATGATTTTCATTAAAAACTCCTTAGTGTCTGAAGTGCCTTCGGCCTGTGAGGTACATGGCTAGGCCGAGCTCATTACATGCATCGATAACTTCCTGATCGCGTTTTGAGCCACCGGGCTGAACGATTGCTATGACCCCAGCTTTGGCGGCCAATCGCACGCAATCATCGAAGGGGAAGAAAGCGTCTGAAGCCAGTGAACTGCCTTGGAGTTTATCGCCGGCCTTGGTGATGGCATGCTCGGTTGCATCCACCCGGCTCATCTGTCCGGCACCTACGCCTAGGAGTCTACGGTTTTTGGTGATGGCGATGGCATTGGATTTGAGGTGCTTGCAGGCGCGCATCGCGAATTCCAATTCCATGAGTTCCTCGGCATTCAATGTCTTTTCCGTTGCGCATTTCCACTCCGAACTTGGGACCATGGATGCGTCTACCTCTTGAACCAATGCGCCTCCCCCGATTCGCTGAATGTGGAAACTCGGATGAGGGGAGTGGTCGAGGGAGACTTCGAAGAGACGAAGATTCTTACGGTTCGCCAGGAGTTCACGGGCTTCACGGGTAAAGTTTGGAGCCACAATACATTCCACAAACAATTTTTTATCAAGAATGGTTTGAGCGGTGCTTACTTCTAGGGGTTGGTTAAATCCGATGACTGAGCCAAAGGCGGAAATAGGGTCACCCTCTAGGGCTGCCAAAAAACCATCGGCTTGATTGGATGCCTGGGCCAACCCACAGGTATTGGTATGCTTGACGATAGCGCAAGCGGTTCCGTCGAATTCCGCCACGGTTCGGTATGCGGCGTCCATATCTAGGTAATTGTTATAAGATAGCGGCTTTCCTTGGTGGAGAGTGCCGTGGGCACATCCCCATTTTTCGTTGTCAGCTTGGTAAATCGCTGCCGATTGATGGGGGTTTTCGCCGTAACGAAGGACGTCTGCTTTCTGGAATGCGCCGATCCTTGGGGGAAGTGGCGACGGCTTGTCTTCATCTGGGCCAAGGTACCATGAAGAAATTGCTTGGTCGTATTGGGTAATAATACTAAATGCCTTTTTGGCCAGTTCTCGTCTCAATGTGTAATCGATGGTCGCTTGTTCACCCAGTGAATCCATGACGCACCCATAATCTTGAGGATCTACGATGATGCTTACGCCACCGATGGCGTTTTTTGCGGCGGCGCGTACCATCGTGGGGCCGCCGATATCGATATTCTCGATGATTTGTTGTTCGTTGGTGTAAGTGGCTGCGGCTTGCTCAAATGGATAGAGATTACAAACGACGAGATCGATTGGCACATAACTACGTTTCTCTAGGTCTTGAAGATGGGACTCTTCACGTCGGTCTGCGAGGATACCCGCATGAATTTTTGGATGGAGGGTCTTTACTCTACCGCCCAAAACTTCGTCTGCCTGGGTGAAGGCGCTGACTTCGGTGACGGGGATACCTAGATTGGCAATATGCTTCGCGGTGCCCCCTGAAGACAAAAGGACGACGCCCTTTTCATGAAGCCCCTTGGCTAAGGTTTCCAGGTTGCTTTTATCAAAAACAGAAATCAGAGCATGTGTAACTTTACCTCTGGCTGGGGGGGCGTTGAGTAATGCGTCCGAAGTGGGGATCATGGTTGTCTCCTAGGAAAGTTGTCCTGTGGCTGTCGCTGGATGAAGAGCCAAACGGCCCTCGGATAGATAGCGTGTTCGACTTCGAGCTGAATGCGTGTTTGTAAGGTTTCGGGGGTTTCGTCACCGCGCACATCAAGGGAGCCTTGAAGGATAATGGGACCATCGTCAATTTCAGGGGTGACGAGATGGACAGTGGCACCCGCGACGCGGACTTTATCGGCGACTTGGCGTTCTACGGCGTGCATTCCCTTATAATCAGGGAGCAAGGAAGGATGAATGTTTAAGATGCCACCTTCAAAGTTTTCAAAAAAGTAAGCCGTTAGCACACGCATATAGCCCGCGAGAAGAACATGGTCGACTTTGAATTCGCGTAGGGTATTGAGAATTTGTTTTTCGTGTGCTTCTCGGGTCATTCCTTGGTGTTGGATCAGCCGGGTTGGGGTGGTAAATTTTTCACCGATCGCCAAGGCACCCGCACTTGCTCGATTGGATAGGACAAGAGCGCATTGGCCAGGAATAGAGCCGGCCTCAAACGCTTTAAGCAGCACTTCCGCATTGGAACCCTTGCCAGAAGCAAAGATGGCAAAGCGTGGGTTATGGGCGGTTACGTTTTCCATAACCTACGTCAACTCCATTTGTTTTTGAGGTAACCTGTCCTATTTCCGTCCAATTGGTAAATTCATTTCTGACGGTGGCTGCGGTTTCCAAAGACACGATAGCGACAAAACCGATTCCCATGTTGAAGGTCGATGCCATTTCTTCAGCACGAATATTTCCAGCTACCTGAATTGCGTTGAAAATCCTTGGAGGAGGGAGCTTGTTGGGCTTTAGTGTTGCCCCAAGGTGGGGTGGGATGAGCTTGTCGACTCGTCCTAGGAGTCCACCACCTGTAATGTGGGCGGCACCCCGAATTTCTACTTTTTCCAAGAGGCTCAAGACGGGCTTTACGTAGAGCTCTGTGGGGGTCAGTAACTCAAGTCCCAGGCTTTTGTCCCATCCTTCAGGGACGGTATCATGCCGAAAGCCCCCATGGTCAAAGAGCGCTTTGCGGGCCAAAGATAGGCCGTTTGAATGGACCCCAGAGGAAGGCAATCCAAAAATGATGTCGCCTTCAACCATGTCGGTTGACACCGGAACTCGATTTTCGTCCACGGTGCCTACGGCAAAACCGGCTAGGTCAAAGTCACCGGGTTTGTAGAGTCCGGGCATTTCTGCGGTTTCGCCTCCCACCAGTGCGCATTCTGCTTTTGCGCATGCTTCGGCGATACCGGTCACAATCTCCGAAAGTTGTGCTTGCTCAAGTTTTCCGGTGGCGATGTAGTCGAGAAAGAAGAGTGGTTTGGCCCCGGCGGGTAAAAGGTCGTTGACGTTCATGGCCACGAGATCTTGACCCAGCCCTTTAAATACCCCGACTTGTTGGGCGACGAGTAGTTTTGTTCCGACGCCGTCACAGGTGGCTGCGATCAGCGGGTTATCTCCAACCTTAGGCATTCGAACCATGCCAGCGTAGGCGGTTTTCTTGACTACATCGGCGAATTTATGGGTGGCCTGCACCGCTTCTTGGATGTCGTCCACGAATTGGTCTGCGCCGTGTACGTCTACCCCTGAATCTTGGTAGGTGAGAGAATCGTGGGTATCGGCCATCTTAATTTCTCCCTGGGATGTGGGGGGATTCCAGCCATCTTTCGAAGCTGTTGGGCGCGGTTAATTGCGACGGTAATGGCACTGAAGAGTTGGGTTGTTCCATGGGGCAAGCCTAGAATTGAAGGATGGGATTGAAAGGTCTGGGTGGAATGGGTGAGCGATTGATGGCCAATGTTGGGGCAGAGTTGCCGGTGGATGTGCTTGGGCGGATTTTGGGTTGCAGGACTCTCTGCTTCGGGAGCACCGAAGAGTCTTGCGTGGATGGGCGTAGCCCTTTGTGTGGTTGGCCATTTACATGATGGTCTTTTGCCAACAAACCTATGGACATTATGAAAATCCTTAGGGACGAATTTGGTTGCTCCATGCCGAAAGATTGTCCGGGCTGTCAAGGGGCAGTGTAGTGGATTTTAGGGCAAGTCCCTATAGCTCTTTTGGAATTATACGAGAATTTGGTCGTTGATCTCACGCGTTAAGCCGCTGATGACCGCGTCGTCGATTCCCAGAAGGGATTTTCCAATCATGATCATGGATTGAACACCGTCGTGGTCGGTAAGTCCCTCATATAACCCCTCGCGCTTTGCGAGTGCATTGGCAAATAGCACCGAATTTAGGGGCGATATTCGGTCGGATGCGTCATAGTCTTCAAATTCATCAATGATTCGAATGATGATAGTGGGAAGATTCCAGCCGGCGATGATGGCTTTCCCGATGTCTCTTTGGAGCTCTTCCACAATGTGTAGCCAACTGTCCAAGTCAATCCAGTCCATAGCCTCACGGGTGGGAAGTCCCCTTTCGAATTCGAGTAGGTAGGCGGCGACGACGATTTTACCGATATCATGGAGGAGTCCGGCGACAAACGCCGGTTCAACGTCGCGGCAGCCTGAAATACCGGCCACGTTACGAGCGAGGAGGCCTACCGCGAGAGAATGTTCGTATATTGCTGTAATTGTAGCGTTAATCCTTGGGTCATGGGAAACAAAGATCTGTCGTGAAATCGCTGTTAAGAGGATATTTTTTAGGCTTCGGAACCCAATCTGGCTGACTGCTTTACTCATGCTCTCTTGTTTGCCCGAGCGCCTGTTCATTGAGCTGTTGGAGACTTTCATGACGTGCGCGATTAGGGTGGGGTCCTTATCGATCAACTTAATGATTTTACTTTGGTCGGTTTTAGGGTCGTCGAGGAGTTGTTGGAGGTCCGATGCAACTTTTGGGAGGGTTGGCAGTACGAGGGTGCCTTGCTCAATCCGATGGAGTAAAATTTTCTTCAGAGTGGCCATCATTTTTGTGTAGTCATGGATTGCCATAATCAACCGACGGTGTTTATAGGTGCGGCTTTTGTCGGACTACTTACCAATAAGAAAATCCCTAGTAACATCGACCGACGCTAGTTTGTCTTAAACTTGTTTCTTAAGATATCTTAATCAATCTGAACGATTTCGGCTACAAACTTGTTTAGTCAGCTGCCTTCAATTGCTTCTTTTACGGTTCCATAGATTGGAATATCTGCAGTTTCCGCAATGCTGGAGAGGGTTTTGCCCACCGCGTCGTCCCCTACAATTTTCAGGGCTAAGCCGACTTCCGAACATCGTTTCTGGGCCCCCATAAGAATTTTGGGTAGGGTTTCTGCGGGTGGAGAGCTGCTGAGATCCATGATGACGTCTTCATAACAAGCGGAGGCACATTTCTCGATGGCTTCTGTTGAAAGCGACATGATCCGCCCCACGTAGTGGGCGCGACGATCTTTCGATTCGGGAAACGCCGCCAACGACATGACATTGTCTTCAAGGGAGAGAAGATCTTGAGCGTCGTAGTATTGGGAAAGAAAATCGTTTACCTGTGCAGGATCAAAGGGTTTGGTGAGGAAGCCGTCAAAGCCACTGTCTCGGGCGTCCTTTCCGGGGTTTTCATAGTTCCTCATATACAGAGCAATAAATGCTGCGGTAGGTTGAAGGACTCGAAGCTGTGAGGTTAGGGCGGAGCTGTTGACATCGGGAATCACCATATCAACAACAATGGTTCGGAAGATGCGTTCTCGACAAGCGGCTAGGGCGGATTGTCCATCCATGACGTTATTCACTTTGATGTGCTTGGGCATCATCGAGCGAAATTTTTTGGCCACGTTGTCCATATCGTCAATCATTAAGACGTCGACGAAGGGTTTACCTGCGGCGGGAGTGGGTCCAGAAAAAGTTTGAGCTGCGGGTCCAGGCTCAGCAACTTGAGGTCCAAGTACCTTGGTTATTTTCGCCATGAGCTCTTCGGGTTTAAACGGCTTAAGGATGTAATCATTGATCCCCAGCTGCATCATTGCACCGATGAGCGATGTTTTTGATTCCGCGGTGAGGAGAATGACTGGGGTCTTGTCCCCCCGTTCTCGCAGTTGCTTGAGCATTTCCGGCCCATCCATGACGGGCATGGTAACGTCAAGCAAAACGATGTCTACGGTTTCCTCTGAAAGAACGCCGAGTCCCTTTTCGCCATCTTCTGCTTCAAGGATCTCGAAACTTGAGCGCAGAGTTTTGGCGATGATTGTTCGTACGGCACGGCTATCGTCGACGGTGAGAATCCGGCTCATTATTTCACGTACTCCTCTGCTACTGACGTTTGTGTTGTAAGTGATACAAGTATTTTCGCCTGACCTGCCCTTAATGGAAAGTGCTCCCAAGCATTGGAAGCACTTCCTGGGCGTTTTACGACGTTTGGCGATCCTATATTCATAGGGAGTCGTGGGGAATTTGTAAGCTGAGGAATGCTCTTAATTTGACCGGTGGTCAGATTGGTAAGTTTTGTCATGGTGTGGTTGACCATTTCTGGGTCGACATCGGTGGTCTCCGCGGCAAACATTGCGGCTGTGAGTGGGGCAAAGGTCTGGGGATCCAGGTAAGGGGTATGGTTGCGCCATGCCTTCTAGGGGGCGGGGGTACGGCGGTATTGTGACTGTGCTGCAGTGCCGGGTTGCTGGAGCTGTCGTTGGCCATAGAGCAGTCGATATTGTCAATCAAAGTGTGTAGCACAGCAATTTTCTCCATCCTTCACAGAATACGGAGTCTACTAGGGTTTTGGTTCGAGTCAGATGCATGATTTTTTCGTGCGTTTGAG
This sequence comes from Myxococcota bacterium, assembly GCA_036339465.1. Taxonomy (GTDB): domain Bacteria; phylum Myxococcota; class XYA12-FULL-58-9; order XYA12-FULL-58-9; family JABJBS01; genus JAYZAY01. Next base: position 18,568 of record JAYZAY010000089.1, read on the forward strand.
CATTATTGACTTTCTTGAACCCACTTTTATAGTCGCAGTACTTGGTTTTTGAATCAATAGTTGATGTAGAGATTACTTTCTGCGTTCTTGTAGGTGAATGGGGGTAAGGGACTTACATCTTATATGGGTAACTCCCTCTGCTTGTTGGATATTCCCTAAAACTTTGAGCGCGGCACATTGAGTTGCAAGTACCCGATTTTTTTTAAAAAAATTGGGTTCTAAAACGAGATTAATAAAGCCGAATTCATCTTCAAGGGTGATAAAGAAAAAGCCTTTCGCATTGGAGGGGCGTTGTCTAACGGTGACGATTCCTGCGGTTTCAATCAGGCTATGATTCGGGCATTGGGCGAGTTTTAGACTGGTTACCATGCTAGATGAGAGATGTGGACGAAACAGAGCCATGGGATGAGATTTTATCGATAAACCAACATGTTGATAATCAGCCAAAATGTTTTCCAGTGTATCCATTTCTTTGAGAGGAGAATTGCTCAACGGTTTCGATAGGTTAGAGAATAAATCATGGTTTGAAGGATGAAAACGATTGATTTGCCAGAGTGAATTTCTTCGAGAGTGTCCAAAGCATTCTAATGCACCAGACTCAGCTAAGCTTAGGCGCTCAGTTTTATTCACTGTGGTTCGAATACAGAGGTCGTTTAAATTTTTGAATGGTGCTTCGCTGCGTGCCGACAAGATCGACTGCCCTGTGGAGCGGCGCAATTGATTCAGAAATCGAAGTCCAAGGCGAACGGTGTTTTTTTGGGGCATGGTACATTCCCAAGATGATTTTGAAATATCGATGGGGAAAACTTTTACGTTATGCCTTTGGGCGTCTTTTACCAAAGTGGCTGGTGAATAGAAGCCTAAGGGCCAGGCATTGAGCAATGCACAAAGAAAAACTCCGGGATAATAGACCTTTAGGTAAGCTGAAGCATAAGCAATTAAAGCAAATGAAGCACTGTGACTTTCTGGGAATCCATAGAGGGCAAAAGACTGTATATATTGTATGAGTTCATTTTGGGTCTCGACAGGTATATTATTTCGCGTCATACCGCTTTTAAGCTTGCTTATAATGTCGCTCATGCGTGTTTCAGAGCGCTTGAAGCCCATGGCCCTTCGAAGCTCCTCTGCTTCGCCACCACTAAAGTCAGCAATGGCCATGGCTATTTTTAGTAGCTGTTCTTGAAAAATAGGGATCCCTAAGGTCCGTTTTAAGATAGGTTCTAGTTTGGGGTGGGGATACCGAATGGCTTCTGCTGCACTACGACGCTTAAGGTATGGATGCACCATTTTTCCGACGATGGGGCCGGGCCTTATGAGTGCGATTTCGACGACGAGATCGTAGAAGTTTTTGGGTTTAAGTCTGGGGAGCATGCTCATTTGGGCACGGCTTTCCAATTGGAAGACGCCCACGGTGTCGGCTTTTTGAAGTTGGCGATAAACCCGGGGGTCATTTTTTGGGATGTGTGCATAGTCGAGTTTAATATTTTCGGTTTGTTCTAGTAGTGGAATTGCCTTTTCAAGGGCATTGAGCATTCCCAAACCCAAAAGGTCTACTTTAATGAAGCCCAGGTCAGCACAGTCTTCCTTATCCCATTGAACGACGAATCTGTTTTTCATTGTAGCAGGTTCTATGGGGCATAGGGTGTCTAGCCTACCTGACGCAAGTACCATTCCCCCCGAATGTTGCCCCAGATGCCGTGGAGTGTTTTGAAGTGACTCTGCTAGATTGCACCATAGCTTGAGACGTTTATCTTGGAGGTTCAGTCCAGAGTTTGAAAATGATTCTAAGAGTTCAGAAATAGAGGTTAGTGAGCTCCACTGCCCACATATTTTCGTGGCTTTGTCTATCTGTTGAGTGTTGATGCCCAAACACTTACCAACTTCTCGAATGGCACTTTTATTACGATAAGTTATAACATTTGCGGTCATAGCAATTCCATGGGGACCGTACTTTTTATACATATATTGAATAACCGCTTCTCTCTTCGCGCCAGAGGGGAGGTCCAAGTCAATATCTGGCCATTCTCCTCGTTCCTCGGAAAGAAATCGTTCGAATAATAAATCCATTCCAATGGGATCGATGGCAGTGATTTCTAAACAGTAGCAGACAGCTGAATTGGCAGCAGAACCCCTTCCTTGTACCAATATATTATGGGATTTTGCATACCGTATGATGTCCCAAACAATTAAGAAATATCCAGATAATTTGAGCTTTTGGATGATGCCCAATTCTTTATCAAGTTGGTACTTTATCTTTTTTGTTTGTTTTTTGTATCTTATGGCGGCTCCTTCATAGACGAGGGTTCTGAGGTATTGGTTAGATTCTAAGTCTTTCGGTGTATTGAATTTAGGGAATTCATAGGGAAGTGTCTCAAATTCGAACTCAATCCTTTCGGAGATCCTGTAGGAAGTGTGAAGTAAATTGGGGAGTCTTTCGAATACTTTTGATATCTCCAGGGGAGATTTTAGATACCTTTCCCGGTTTGGGTAGAGAAGGGTGCCGGCTTGGTCGAGGGTGGTATGGTGTTTAATACAGGTAACGATATCTAAAAGTGGTTTATCGTTTTTTAGTAGGTGTCGGACATTATTGGTGGCCACAGTTTGCAGGGAAAGCTCTTGGGCATATCTCAGTCCTTGTTTGACCTTTTCGATTTCGTTTCTTTCTAAATGGTAGTTGATTTCTAGGTAGAGATTTTCGCGTGAAAATATGTCGATGAGTGTTTGGAAATTGAGTGAAGAACAATGGAGGCCAGGGCCCATGAGTGCGATGAGACCAGGGGAGAATTCTCGTAATTCTTGAGAGAGGACAAGACATTTGGCTTTGCCACCTCGAAATCGTCCCAGGGTAATGAGCCGAGATAAATTTGCATACCCAGTTTTTGAGGTTGCTATGAGTCTTATCCACCCCAGATCTTGAAGGTGGATAATACTTCCAATGATTAGTTTGAGCCCTTGTTTTTGCGCTTCTCTGGCAGCTCGGGGAATAGCATACAATCCCCCGTAATCGGTGATGGCGAGAGCGGGGTAATTGAGCGCCGCAGCTTTTTGAACCAGTGCTTCCGGGGTTCCTGTGGATTGGAGAAAACTAAATCCTGTGCTGGCTCCGAGCTCGATATAGGACGACATATCCGATACTGATCAAATGTTCAGTATGATGCAACATAAAAAGCCCGTTGTTGGGAATAATTTGGATTAAAATCGTCTGTATTACTGGAGAAGAGCCAGAACTTCAGAGGTTGTGATCCGTTTTCCTTGCGCACTACCTTCACTGGTGAGGATACTTTCGGCAATGGCTTCTTTACGCTTGGCCAGTTCAACCACGCGCTCTTCAATAGTCTCAGCACAAACGAGTTTATAGACGTTGACAGTTTGTGTTTGTCCCAAGCGGTGTGCCCGGTCTGTGGCTTGTCGTTCTACCGCAGGGTTCCACCATGGGTCATAGTGAATGACGGTATCCGCTCGAGTAAGGGTGAGACCAACCCCGCCCGCTCGAAGAGAAACAACGATGATCGGAGGTCCTTCAGGATCTTGAAATTTGGCAACGACCTTATCTCTGTCCCGCGTACCACCATGGAGCCAAAGTGGATCCACACCCAAATCCTTGATGACTTCAATCAAGAGCTTTTGCATTTCGACAAACTGACTGAAAATAATGATCGAGCGTCCGGAAGCCAATGCTTCTCTTACCAGTTCTCGGAAAAGTTCAAGCTTGGCCGAGTAGATGCCTTCTGGCATGACTTCCCCAGAGACCAAACGAGGATCGCAGCATAGTTGTCGAAGTTTTGTAAGAGCGGCAAGAATGTCTAAGTGCGCTCTTTCCACACCAATGTCGGTGATTTTTTCTTCCACTTCCCGTTTGAGTCGCGCGATGAGCTGTTGGTAAACTATCTTTTGTTCTTCCCCAAGGTCACACCGTAATACACTTTCCACTTTTGCTGGAAGTTCTTTGGCGACTTCTGTTTTCAACCGGCGTAGAATGAGTGGGCTCACACGAGCACTCAACATATCGAGTGCATGTTGTTCACCACGACCGATGGGGCGAGCGTATTTCTTCCTGAATTGTCTTAGACTTCCGAGGAAACCGGGGGCGAGGAAATCAAATGTCGCCCACAATTCCTCTGGACGGTTTTCAATGGGGGTTCCGGTCAGGGCCAATCGTCTTTCACTGGTGAGCTCACGAATTGCGGTAGCATTCTGGCTAGCAGCGTTTTTCGCACTTTGTGCTTCATCGAGGATGATGTACCTAAATGACATCTCTGCGAGCATTTCGACATCTCTTCTGAGAACACCATAACTGGTAACAATGATATCAGCTTGAGAAATATCGTGGGAATGGCGTACTTTGGGAGGACCGTGCCACAGGACCAGCTGTAGACTTGGGGCAAATCGCTCGAGTTCGTCTCGCCAAACAGTGACGACTGACGTGGGAGCCACGACCAGGGATGACTTTGAGCCTTCTTCTTCCTGTGCTTTCAGTAGGAGGGCGATGGCCTGGATGGTTTTTCCGAGACCCATGTCGTCGGCCAAAATACCCGTTAACCGGTGACGATGGAGCATGGCCAGCCAATCGAGTCCACGTGCTTGGTATTCCCGCAGTGTTCCTTGTAGTCCAGCGGGTGGTACAATTTCTCGAGGACTGCAGTTAAGTGCTAGCTCGTCTAACCAGGCTTTGGTTGAATCATCGGCTGCCCTAAGGGCATCGGAGTCATCCATAAGCTTAAGGAGTCCGATGCACAGTGGACTTACGAGAATTCGATTACTATCGGCACCGAGATCTTCTAGGATTTGTAATGCGCGCCGGAATTTTTCCGAGGGTGCCACGAAAGTACCATCTTTGAGTTTGAGGTACTTTTGCCCGGATTGTAGCCACTTGAGTAATTCCGTAATGGAGATCAGCTCAGTGATCACAATTTCTTCGTTATTTTCCGGGGACCAATCTTTGGGTTGTGCCAATACGTTAATTTTGAGGTCCAGTAGTCCCGACTCTTGAATGAGTTTGATCTCGGTATCGATTCTAAGATCTTGGTGAAAGCTGGGCATATCGTCTGAACGGATGATTTCCCAGTCACTTGGGAAGATGATAGCATCTGGATCCAAAGATTTTAGGGCCAGTTCCTGTTTACCGACGAAGACATCATTGTCTCGGCTGTATTTGAAACCGAGCATTCGAATATGTCGTCGAGCATCGTCTTCAGCGGCTAGGTCTCTTTCGAAGAGTCCTTCTACGGATCCTGAAGCTTCGATATAAGCTGAGCCGTGATTACCGGAATTAATACAAACCTTTTTACCGGCATAGGAAGCATCCAAAACCAGATGGACAAGATGTTCTTCTGTTTCAAAATCAGGTTTGCCGATAGTGACAATAAACCGATCGGGAGCGCCTCGCTGGACTGAAAGTAAGTCTAGATCTTCTTCCGGAACGCCTGCGGCTAGAAGGTCTCGGGTGAGTTGGTCGCGCCTAGAGGGGGTGAGCTCTTTACTAAGTTTAATGCGTGGTGTTTGCTCCCAGAGATTTAAGTGCCATGGTTCTGGCGATTGGATCTTCAGGGTTTTATTATTGGCAATGAAGTAAGCCTGACTGCCCGAGATGACCCGCCCACCTTCAGGGGATAACCAATTGCCCTGATCATCGATGAACATGAGACAAAGTTCCAATTGACCCGATCCTACGGATGCACTTTTGGCTCTTGGTTGTAATTGGACTTCGCTCATTCGAAGTTTCTCGCCTTGGAAGTAGGTACGTCTCCGAGTCAAAAGTGGGATGAGTCGGGCGACTTGAACGTCTGAAAGCATACCAAAAGCTTGGCCTGCTCTGAGTTCTTTGGCTATTTCGTCGTCGAGAGGGTGAAGGTTTGGTAGAATTTCTTTGAACTCATTCTCATCAAGTGCTGTTGTTGAGCGATCCCGCTTTGCGAGGATATGAAAGCCCTGATTTCTACCGGAATTCTCTAGATCATAGACCAGACGAACTGCAGTTTCCCCTGCTGAGCGCGACCCCCCGAACGCATTTTTCGTACTTCGTGCGTATGCCATCAAAACCTACTTTGGTTGATTGTGGGGCGATGAATTTATGCCGCTCTGCGTTATCATGCTTTGCTTCAAGACCAGGCCCTTACAATTATTCTTTGCAAAGGACAACACGAAAGTAGAACTTTGATCTCCAAAGGCTGAAATTAGGGCAAACATTTCGCAAATCACTGGGGGGCCCTCGATGCTTTCACACAAGTTGTGGATGAGACTTTCATCGAACCCCAATGCCCTACTTATTTTTTCAGCAGATTTCACCCACTTTCTTTCCGTAACCCAAAGTATAGGGGTAGGCGCCATGTCCATTCGTAATGATAATAGAGAGGCTGATAACTCAGGGGCTGGGATGAATGGACGATTGGGCAACGTTAGCTCTGAGTATACTTCGAGTGTCCAGGGTGTGCCGGCGGCGGGCGGCGATGTATCCTTCGGGGGGCCGACACTTAAAATCGCGATCCTAAGTCGATTTGGAAAATACTTCGGTCGAGTGATGATGCAGAGGTTAAGGGACCCCGTAAAGATTTGTTTGTAGAAAATCCGTTCAATTGTGTCTGTGTCTGATAATTGAATGGTCTGAGTTTGGTCGAAGACGCCGAAGATGCGTTCACCTGCGATATTTAGGCCAAGAGGTGCCACGGTTATATCGATGACTGGTATTTTTTGGCCTCTAGAGTTGAAGGCTTGCTTTAGGGGTTCGGCGAGATCGGCGTAAGTGGGCGTGCCAGGGATCTCTAGTTCGGTGATCCAGTGCCAATTGAGATGAAAAGAGAATTCGTTCATGGAAGCCTATTGGCTGATGGGTGCTTTGAACTTAGGTCTTTTTTATTCCGACGGTTCAGCAAGAGGGTCGGCACCCGCTGACTTCGCTTTTTCCCGAGCTTCTTGCGCTGCTTGGGCTTCGACTTGAGCTAGAGCTTCTGTTTTCATGGCTTCGATTCGTTTTTTGGCTTCCTCTACGCGACTGAAAATTTTGGTGACCAGATTACCCTGCAGCTCTACTTGGAGGTCGCCATAGTCTGCCGTCCAAGTGACATTGGTGGCTTCACGACGGTTTTTTGGGGGACCCACGGATACGAGCATCTCGGCTCTACTCATTCCCTGCAGGACCTGTCGACTCGAGATGGCTTGCTGAAGCTCTGGGGAGCGGTGATTGAGCCAGGTTAGAACCCAGCGTGAAGGTTTGAGACTTTCGCGTGCCGCTCGGGTGATGGTTTGTAGGGCTTTGTTCGCTGAAGGGAGTAATAAGTAGAGGTCTGTTGGTTGCTTCAACACGGCGGTTCTATCGCCGAGTTCTACGTGCAGCCAAATGTGCCCGCTGGGAGACTGATCCTCGGTGGATGCGGGTAGCATGAATTGGTACCAAGGTTGTTGAGGGTAGACAATCTTTTTGACCGTGATGGGAGATCCCGCGGGAATCACTTGTGGTGGAAGTGCTTTTGGCGTGACAGCGACCCCTGTTGTGTTTCGAAAATCTGCTATCTCTGAGCTTCGCGCATCGAGGAATAGTTTACCGGGAGCCGACTCAAATCTGATGCCAATATGGGTGGTGCCAAGTACAAATGCTTTCCCCACGAATTGCTCTTCGAGCTGGTTTTGGTGGCTTGGGGTGACATGGAGTGGTTCGTGCTTGGTGTCTAGGTGTTGGCAGGCCGAATTTGTTAGGATTAGCAGGCCGATAGATGGAATTAAGTATTTCATAGTCGCTCCCTAATTAAATGATGAAACCCCATCGAGCGCCGTAGGATGATTCGGGATTTATTACAATTGTTTCATGTGGAAAATAGCTCATTGGGGATCGCCTACAGGATGGAAGTGGAGAGTCCGAGTTCTTTTTGCCATTGCTCCATGAGTTGTGAAATTTTGGTGGTTGAAATGCCGTGGTGCGTGACGAGTCGACAGAGGTGTTTCTCGCGGTCCCAAACATAGAAGTGGGCGTATTTTCGCATTTTTTTCACTCGGTTTGGGGGCACCGCAACGAAAACCATGTTGCTTTCCACTGGAAATGCAGGGGCTTCAAATCCAAGTTGGAGTAATCCTATCTGGACACTTTGGGCTGAGGAAAGGGCCTGTTTTCCCAGTTCTCGCCACAGGTTTGTACCAAAAAGTGTGAGGAATTGAGCCGCGACGTATCTTGATTTGGAACAAAGCTGCAGAAGTTGTTTACGTTGAAAGTGCAGGCTTTGTTTAAGAGGGGGGAAGCAAATTGATGCGTCCGCATTTAGGAGTCCGAGTTTTGTCCCTCCCAATGACAAGGCCCGACAATTGGAGGCTTGCGTTATGTCGGAGAATGAACAACCGAGCCCGATGACCGCGAGAGGAAGGCGGGCGCCGTCAATATGAATGAGGCAATCTTTGGTCTGGGCAAAGTCAGCGAGGGTCCGAAGTTCTCCCAGTGTGTAGAGGGTTCCCACTTCCGTGGGTTGAGCAAAGGAGAGCACTTTGATTTGGGGAGTGTGGAGATCCCCCTTGCGTGCGAAGAATGGTTCAAGTTTTTTTGGCGTGAGTTTTCCACCGTGCGTTGGGGCAGGAATGAGGCGTGAGCCTAGAACTCTTTCTACTGTTGCGGCGGAGTCGTTGTATAAGTGCGAAGTTTCGGCACAAATAATTGCTTCCCCGGGGGCCGTGATGGTGGAGAGCCCGAGGATATTCGCCCCTGTTCCAGAACTGGTAAATGACAATTCTGCATCAGACCGTTTGAAGATGTGACGAAAAAGTTGGTGAACATCCCTGGACCAGGGATCTTGTTCGAATCCCGGATGGTCACCCACATTGACCTCAGTGAGTGCGTTTAAGATGGGTGTTGGGATGGGTGCTTGAGCATCGGATGCGAGACTCAAATGGGCTGGGTGAGCGGCAATGACCATGGTTTTGAGATATATGGGGGGCCCCTCTAGTTAAATGGCACCGACTGCAATTTGTGCGATTTCTTATCCGATTGGATTGATCATTGATCGGGTTTCATAGAAAGACCTAGTTGAAAGGGGAAGCGGTGACCGAAGTAACTGAAGTAAAGCTTAAAGCGCTTGAGAATTTGATCGACGAATTGATGATGGGGCGAGACGATATGGAAGTCCTGCGGGGTAAGGATTCTGCTTTAGAATCACGCCTTGACTGGGTGCTGTCGGGATTAAATCTTTTGGTAGAAGTCAATGTTTTGCGGCAATTACCTACCACGCGATTTCAAGAGCTTCTTACTGCGGCCGTGTCTACGGAGTGGTACGACAATATCATCAACAATATTCCTGAGTCTATCCTTGTGTTGGGACGAAGTGGTAGAGTGCAAACTGCGAATCGTGCGCTGAGTAAGCTACTAGATTATGAAGTGGAAGATTTGGTGGGGTATCCAGTCCAAGGGATTTTGGGTGATGGCCACGTTGATATTGGTCTCCTGCTAAGGGAGTCTACTCAAAAGGGCTATGACCAGATTAGGACCCATTACCGAGACCAGTCTGGGCACCTTATTCCCGTAGAGTTCTCCAGTAACCCTATATTGGATGATGGTGGAAATTTACGTGCGGTTGTGTGCGTTGCCCGTGATTTACGAGCTCGAATGAAAACAGAGCAGGCATTGAGGGAAAGTGAGCGTCGTTATGAATTTGCCATGCGTGCTGCCAATGATGGTTTATGGGAATGGAACAAAGCTCAAGGTCGTTGTTACTTTTCTCCGCGGTTTTTGGAACTCTTGGCGTATATTGATACCGATGCCATTGTGCATCGAGATTTGGTGGGAGATTTGGTTCATCCTGATGACCAGAGCTTAGTCCAAGAGACTCTGGCTCGATTAGAGACTGGTGGTATTCCCTTTGAAGTAGAGTGTCGCTTAAAATCCTGTGGTGGGGATTTTAGGTTTTTTAGTTTACGGGGGATCCATGTTGTGGATAAGAGTGGGGCTTTGGAGAGGGTGGTAGGCTCGGCTCGGGATATTACGGAACGCCGGCAAACCGATGATTTACGGAATCGTTTTATTGAAAAAGTTATTTCTGCCGAGGATGCAGAGCGGCGACGAATCGCCCGTGAGCTACATGATGAGACCAGCCAGTCGTTAACCTCTGTTTTGGTAGGGTTAAAGGCCGTGGAGAAATCCATTCCTTCCAATGAAATTCGTGAACAGGTGGCCCATTTGCGCGCCCTGACTGCTCGGACCATTGAAGAGGTCGGGCGTCTAGCACGCGGACTCCATCCCAGCATTCTAGATGATCTAGGTTTTTCGGCGGCGATTCATCATTATGCAACGGTGTACTCGAAGGCCCACCCTATTACTGTGGATGTCCACATTCGGGGTATGGAGGAAGGCAATCGTCTGCCTTTGGTGGTGGAAACAACGCTTTATCGGATTTTACAAGAGGCGCTTACCAATGTGGTAAAACATGCGCGTGCAACCATGACCAGTATTGTTGTTGATCGACGTGAAGATGAGGTGCTGGCCATTATTGAGGATGATGGCTGTGGTATCGTTAAGGACAGTGAAAGCCAAGGTGTCGACTTGTCTGGAGGATTGGGACTCCACGGAATGCGAGAACGAGCCGCTTTGTTGAAGGGAACTGTGACGGTGGAGTCCACTCCCGAAGTGGGTACGACCCTCTATGTGCACAGTCCACTTTCCTAGCTTCCTTGTGTGGGGTTTTCACAGATGAGCATTATCGCATTAATACAAATTCTTCGGCTGAGGTTGGGTGGAGGGCGACGGTTAGGTCAAATTGCTCCTTGGTGAGTTGGGCGTTCACTGCGACTGCAAATCCCTGAATCAATTCAGGGGCATCAGGGCCGACCATATGGCAGCCCAGAACCACGCCGGTTTCTCGGTGGGTAACCATTTTCATGAATGTACGTTTTTTTTGTGAGGGGGGGGCAAAACTATATTTGAGTCCTCCAAATTCCGAAGTGTAAACCGCTATTTTCGAAGGGTAGGTTTTTTCGGCTTCTTGCTCAGAAAGCCCCACGGAACCGACTGGGGGCTGTGAGAAAATGTCGGTTGGTATATGGGGGCCTTTGAATTGAGTGGGTGGGGTACCGAAGAGAGATTCTGCTACGAATCTGCCGGCTCTTATTGCGACAGGCGTTAATGTCGCTTGTAACGTAACATCGCCTACGGCGAATATCGTTGGAATGGATGTCTGGAAGTGGTTGTTGACGATAATTTCGCCCTGTTGACACAAAGCAATTGTTTCATTTTGAAAGCTCAGGGAGGACGTGTTTGGAGTTCGGCCAATTGCGAATAGAATCGCTGTTTTCGTGGTTAGTTTTCGACCAGATAGTTCGGACGTATCGTAGGTTATTTTCGTATCCGAGGCCGTTTTCTCTATGTTTGTTATTGAGGCGGATTTAATCAGGCAGATACCCGTTTTTACGAGTTCGTTTTCTAGGAATGCAGCGATCTGCCGGTCGAATCCACGTAGGATCGTTCGACGAATCATAAGTGTGGTGTGGCACCCCAGTGCGTTTAGAATCGATGCGAGTTCAATCGCGATATATCCGCCTCCCACCACGACTGCCTCAGATGGCAGGGCCGGGATTTTCCAGAAATCATCGCTACTGATTGCATGTTGGGCGCCTTCTATTTGAGGAAAAATGGGCGCAGTGCCCGGAGCCAAGAGTATGTGCTTTCCTGTGAGTGTCCTGTTGTCTAGTTGAACGCGGTGTGGGGTGGTGATTTGAGCATGGCCTCTTAATAATTCGATACCCAGTTTTTTTAGTGTATTGGTATGAAGTGTCTCTAGCCGGGCAACTTCGGTGTTCCTATTTTCAACGAGGGTTGGCCAGTCGAAGCAGGGAGATGAATAGGTCCATCCGAAACTTTTAGACAGTTCGATGTCTTTTCCGAGTTGAGCAGCATAATACATTAGCTTTTTTGGGATGCAGCCCCGGATTACGCAAGTGCCTCCCACTCTACTTTTTTCGATGATGGCTACTTTTGCGCCCAACTGAGCGGCGCGTTTAGCGCCAGCGAGACCGCCACTTCCAGCTCCCACGACGAGTAGGTCGAAATTTTCTGAAGGGTTTTGCATGCTCTTTGCCTCGCCAAAACTTGGACTTGTTTAACGACTCGTGCCTATAGTGCATTCGTGAGTTCCATTGGTACGACATACACGACGTCTATTCCACAGCCGAAGAAAAAGAAAAAGGTTGTGAAGAAAACTTCCTCTAAGAAAAAACCCGCGAAACCACCAGGTCCACCGGGGTCAAAAAAACCCCTTGGAATTGTCGCAGCGATTCTTGTCACCGCTGGCCTATCGTTTTTGTTTTTCGACCGGGGAATGGTGCCACAAGTGTCGAAAAAGCCCAAAAAGAAACCGGCAAGCATGCTGGTCTTGCCCAAGAAGCCGATGCCACAACGAGTGGCGGTTATGAGGGCCATCCAAGCTCTTAAGCCGAAGGTAGAACGTTGTTATTTGAGATTGGTTCGTAAATATCCGGGGATATCGGGTATTGTTGTGGTGGAATTTGGCATGGATTGGGAGAAGGTTGAAGGTTTCATTTATGGAACGAAGGCCATCGAGCCTCCTTTTATTCCTGGAGCCTTTACGACTTGTCTAAAAAAGGAGGCCTTAGACCTTTCTTTCAAATTGCCAAAGGGATTGAATCGCGAAACAAAACCCAAGGTTGTGGTCTTTCCGTTTTCATTTAGCAAACCATGAAGTACTTATATAAGTGTGTTTCCAATTGCAAAAAACCGTCTCAACTTACGACTTCTAAGGTATCGAAAGTACGTAACTTCATAATCTAATCCCATTATACTCTGGATATTGTTGACCCGAGATCCACGACCATATACTTATTGAAGATGTCTCTTTTATCGACGCAGGAACCAAAAACGATAGATTGGAGATTCGTATACGGACTTTCATTTCCGGAGCCAATTCCTGTGTGTCAGGATAAGAGAGAGCGTTTTAGTGAGGCGATATTGTGGAAAAACGTTCAACTGAACTTACTGGCTGAATCAAAGCAAGCTAGGTCGAATAGCAATGAATAGATATTGTGGCTTGATTTGGAGTGGCCATTGGAACGAACAGCGCTTTTAGAAAACGTCAGGGGATGTTGAGGGGGGGGGAGAAACAAGAATAAATGCTAGATAAGGATATAAATGACCAGGCAGTTTTGGCGTATCGGTTCGGGGGTTAGTTGTGTACGTCGCAGGGACGGTTTGGCCAGGAGAAGATTCAATATAGCTTGATAGTTAAATCTAACGTGATATTTGGAACGCGTCCATTTTTAGGACGGTGGAACTTTTAGGAGGGAACAAATGATGAGCAATGCTTCAAAGAATGCGCGTTCTGCGAAGCTCTCTGAACCTCGGAAAGCACGGGGCCAAGCTAGGCCTAAGACGATGTCTCGCCGTGAGATGATGAGGGAGAAAAAAAGAAGAGAGAAGGCAGGGGACTTACTCGAAATAATTTCTTATGACAGACCAAGAACGCGTTCGGAGTGTGGAGTGGGCCCTAGGCCCTGTCTGTTTGTGGCTTGTAAATATCACCTGTATTTGGATGTGAATCCTGAGACGGGTTCTATAAAGGTTAACTTTCCCGATAGGGAGCCATGGGAATTAGAGGAGACTTGTTCTTTGGACATCGCGGAACGAGGCGGGGTGACTTTGGAAGAGGTCGGAGAAATATTGAACCTTACCCGCGAGCGGGTAAGGCAGGTTGAGGTCTCGGGCTTGACCAAGATGCACCATGTCGCAAGTGACCATGAGCTTGATGCATTTATGGATTGGGAAGTTGGAAGAGACAAAGTTGGTTGATACGAAAACTTCAGAGGCTTTCGTTTCTTGAAAGCTTCTGAACTTCGTTTGGACTTCGTTTTATCCCCTGACGGTGAGCTTGTGACTATTCTATGTCAAATTTAGCGGTCATCATCGTCAACTACAACCGTGGTGACCTACTGAAGGAATGCATCGATTCGTTGCCGAGTTGCTGGGATATCGTCGTCGTCGATAATGCTTCTACCGATGTGGCTTCCAAGGAACTTGCGGAAGGTTTTAAGCGGGGAATCTGGCTTCAACAGTCGGAAAACCTAGGGTTTGGGAGGGCATGTAATCTGGGGGCGAATCATACCACATGTGATTATCTCCTTTTTCTAAATCCCGACACGTATTTGTTGCCGGAAAGCCAGTTTTGTCCTGAGATGCTATTTTCTGAGGTTCCAGGAGCGTCAGCTTTTGGGTTTAAGCATTTGGATTGGCATGGTGATTATCAGCTTTCCTATGGCTGGTATCCCAGATTGAGCAGTGAGGTTTTCCGGAAAGTATTGCAAGGCTGTTTTGATTATCCGATCAAACCGGTAGTGGAATTAACCCATAAGCTATTCAATAAGCGACAGGAAATATCGTGGGTTGCGGGTTCTTCGTTGCTGGTGAAGAGAGAGTATTTTTGGCAGGTAGATGGCTTTGATGAGAATATCTTTCTCTTTTTTGAAGATATCGATCTATGCTTGCGTCTTGGAATTGAGGTGGGGCCTGTCATTTATGAACCGAAGATTGTTATCAAGCATTGGCGTGGGGCATCCGCGAACATAAACCGTGAAGTCTCAAGAACGCACTATCGCCAAAGTCAGATATATTTTTGGGAGAAATATCACGGTGCTTTTCAGGCGAAATTGTTGAAGCAATTGCTCATAAGGCTCAAGCGATATTGAATTCAATAGACCGAACTTGCCTTCCTGATGTGTTTTCTTTAAGGCTTTTTTATGGATGTGCTCCACATAATGGCATCTGGAGCTCGCGGCGGGGGAGCTGAGCACCTAAAGGGGCTTGTGAAGGCGCAGAATGCCATGGGTTTGCTCACGGGTATAGTCACGAGTTCCGATGGACCGTTGTGTGATGATATTGCTCCGATGGGTGTCCCCGTGGAAATAATCGAAATGATGGGCTCGAGGCTTTCTGTCACTGCGACCATGAAGTTACGGCGGGCGATTCGCTCTTTTGCGCCGTCTATTGTTCACATGCATGGGACCCGAGCGGCGTGGCTGGTGACTCTAAGCTGTCCAGGGCTGGTGAGAGAGAGAGGGGTTTATACCACCCATGGGTTGGCCCACCGTGCCCGCGTGAATGACATGGGTCGAGCCGTTGCTTTTCGAATGGAAGTCGAATTGGCGCGATGGATAAAGGGCTATATTTCAGTTTCGAAAACCGACTTAGAAGAGATCAAGGTATTTGTTCCATCCCTCAATACCCGTGGCTACTATATTCCGAATTCAGTCGATTTACCGAGGTTCAATCAGATATCTAAGGAGCAAGCCCGCAAGCTCATTGGTATTGAGGGTGAAACTCTATTGGTGGGTACGGTGGGGCGTCTGGTTCGGCAGAAAGGGGTCGATTGTTTTGTTCGGGCCCTGGGTGGGCTAAAGGATATTAAGGGGATCGTGGTGGGAGATGGACCCGAGTGTGAGAGTCTAAAAGGAATTTCTTCGGCGTTGAATTTGGATGTCGCATTTCTTGGCTTGCGAAGTGATGTGGACCTACTGCTGAAAGCACTCGATGTTTTCGTGCTTTCATCACGATGGGAGGGGCAGCCCATCGTACTTTTGGAAGCTATGGCAGCAGGGGTCGCTGTTGTTGCTTCGAAAACAGAAGGTGCTCAAGAGCTTATTCAGCATGAAATCAACGGATTGCTCTTTCCTATTGATGACAATGCTGAATGCGCAGTGCAGATTGAAAGGCTGAGGGACGGCGCCTTTCGGGAAAAATTGCGGGAGAAAGCCCGTGCGATGGTGGGGGAGAGATCCTACCGTGCCAATGCGGAAAAGGTCAGAACTGTTTATGGCCATATGCTTTCAGACACGTGGACGGTGGAGAGCTAGGTCATGGAAGTGGCACTTTTACTTTGGATGGTCATGGGGACGTCTTTTGCCGACGTAGAGTCGGATTTGTGGGCACTTTGCGAGGATGAGTCAGCCGCAGTGCATGAAACAGGCTCTGGCGAGTTTTGGTGGGAATCATTGTCGGTATTGAAACAACATCGACAGGCCTGGCGCTCTAAGCAATTGGCCGTCAGCAGCAAGAAGAAATCTCCAATGCCAGAGGTCTTGTTAGACACTGCTCGGAATTACTTAGGGGTTCCCTATTTATGGGGAGGTGAGGGTCGTGGGGGGCTCGATTGTAGTGGGTTCACGAACAAAGTTTACGCAAAGAACGGGTATGATTTACCTCGAAACTCGCGTCAACAATTTAGGGTAGGGATGAAGGTTTCTCGTTGGAATTTGAAAGCGGGAGATTTGGTGTTTTTTTCATCTGAACCGAGTCGTAGAAAAATTACGCATGTGGGTATTTATGTTGATGACGACGAGTTTATTCATGCCGCACGGGGAAAAGGGGAAGTGACCTATGACCGCTTAACCTCATCATACTATAGCCGTCGTTTCCGTGGGGGACGCCGGTTTTTGAGTCTCAACCCGGGACGCTATTCTGCCAAGGATGGGACAGCCCGCCGGAGTCGACTCTACGATGACCCCAAACAATTGGCGGATGCGAAAGAAGATGCAACGATTCTCAATGAATTGGGATTGGACGGGTCTGGTGACACCGTGGCGGAGCATAAGCCGGGAGAAAAACCGATCCAGCTGGTCAACGGTTTCGTGAAAGGAAGTATTAATCAAGTTGGTCCAGCTCTGATATCTACCCAAGAAACGGCCTTGGGATTGCGATTTGCGGGTGGGGTGATGAAGGATGTCTCTGCGTTGGTTATTGCACCTGAATTCACTTATTTTGGGCATGAGAATGCCTTTCAACTGAGTATTGGTATTCCTCTAGAGATTCCCATTACCGGATTTGAGGGCGAATTTGGAAAACGGTTTAAAGAAGGTTGGGGCAAGCTGTCAGATTATACAAAGGTGATCAATAAAATCCAGTTTGGCCAAAAGGAGAGTCAGCTCTATATCGAGTTAAGTAGAACACTCTCTGGAAGCCTGGGACACGGCCAAATCATGCGCTACTATACGCCGAATATTGGGACATCTTATTTACCCAACTATACCATCAAACGAACTGCACTTTCGGCAGCCGTCGATGGTTTTTTAGATTCTGTTGGTAGTGAGTTTTTTATCGATGATGTCATTTCACCCCATGTTTTAGGAGCCCTCTTTTTCTTTCGACCTTCAGTATTATTGGGATCTCCTAGCGAGTGGAAAAAGCGATTTTCTGTGGCCGCAACTTACGCTTTGGATATGGATGCACCGTTTGTGAAGAAGGAAGATGGGAGCTATGAAAAAAGGTCATTGCATGGCATCGGCGTGGACATCGAATATAAATATGTGAAAACGAAGAGCGTTGATATTAAATCATATCTAGATTTATCTGGATTGGTTTATGATGGAGGAACTGGTTTTGGAGTAGCTTTTGGCACCCTGATTCGCACTAATCTACAATGGAGAGGCACCCACGTATTACGTGGCCGTCTAGAAATTCGGGCCAGCAATCCCAATTTTATCCCATCCTATTTTGATACGACCTATCCCGTAACCCGTTATGCCGCTCCGGTAGATGATTATAACGCTGAACCGATTACCAAATTAGGCCTTTTGGATGAACTAAAAAATGACCCATCCCGCTGGGGCTTCTATGGTGAATTGGTGTATCGATTTTCTCGAAGGGTTAGTTTTGTTACCTCCTACGAGGATGGGGATGCTTTTGGAGAAATACCTCCATCAGAGAGTTATTCAGGACGAAATTTCATGCTTTCCTTTAAAGTAGACAAACTATATTTGCCGCGTTCCACGCGTTACATCGATTTTTATTTGGCCTACCATCTCCGTAATTTCAAAGATACCACTGGCGTTTTTAATTTGAAGCGTCCTAACGAATATATTTTTAGTAGTTTGTCTATGCGCGTGAGTCGGTTCTTGGAGTTTCATTTATCGCTTCGGAAGGGGGTTAATGGCGACAGTCGACAGGTGGGAGGCTTTGATATAATGGCTGGCGCAACCGCTAAATGGGAACTATGATGGCCGCTCAAGTATTATGGCAGGATGATGAAACCGTAAAAGTGGCGTTGGTGCACGACTGGTTGGTTGCTCATCGGGGAGGGGAGAATGTTCTGATGGAACTGGCCACCCTATTTCCTCAAGCCCCTATTTACACTTTGGTTTACGATCGTGAGAAGGCACCCACAGCTTTAAGTTCTAGAGAAGTACATACCAGTTGGCTCCAGAAGCTACCTTTTTCTGAAAAACATTTTCGGAAGCTATTGCCGCTGATGCCAAGGGCCATAGAATCCTTTGATTTAAGTTCTTATGACCTAATTCTCTCCACCAGTCATTGTGTTGCTAAAGGCATATTGACGCATCAAAACCAGGTCCACTTAAGTTACATTCATACGCCAATGCGATATATTTGGGATCAAATGCCCCACTATCTACCGGGTAGGCTTCCCAAATTTGTTTCACACCCATTGGCGAGGGTAGCAACGATTCCCCTTCGGCAATGGGATCGCAAGTCCGGTCAGCGTCCTACCACCCTACTAGCCAACTCCGGTTTTGTCGCAGAGCGGATTGAGCGTTGTTGGGGACGTGAGGCTTCGGTGGTTTATCCCCCCGTCGATATTACCCGCTTCAAGCCACCAAGCCACCAAACGAAAAAATCGTATTTTCTGGTCGTAAGTGCCTTGGTCCCCTACAAAAACAATGCGTTGGCGGTGGCGTGGGCCTCCAAGCATGGGGAGTCTTTAAAGGTGGTGGGCAGTGGGTCGGAATACGCTCGATTGCGTTCTATGGCTGGTCCATCGGTAGAGTTTGTGGGTGCTTTGGACTCCGTGGAGCTTGTGAAAGCCTATCAAGGTGCAAGGGCCCTCCTGTTCTGCGGTATCGAGGATTTTGGTATTGTCCCGTTGGAAGCAATGGCCGCGGGCTGCCCGGTGATCGCTTTAGCGCGAGGGGGGGCTTTAGAAACAGTATCGGTCGCGCCGGATCTTTTGACGGGGGTCTTCTTTCGAGAACCCAATCTCACAGCCCTTGAAACTGCCATCCACCAATTCCGAAAAGATGAGGAGGAAGGTCGTTTTGTTCCTGAACGGATGTATGGTTACACCCAGCGCTTCTCGCCGGCTAGGTTTCGAGACGAGGTGTGCAGGGTACTGCAAACCATGAAAATAGCAAAAATATGATCAGTTTATCACAATCTTGTGGAGCTGGGCTTGACTCTCGTCCATATCTTGGTAGCGGGGCTCTCAGGTAAATCTTGTTGGTGAAGCTGTGCAGTTCAATCTGTGCTTGAAATATAAAAGACCGCGATTATGTTGAAACGATATGCGAAGTTATTCGAAACCGGGTTGATGCTGAGCGACACTCTCGTTGTTGGATTGGCGTTTCTTGCTGCTTATGTCATCCGGTTTTCTTTTCCTGAAAATCTGACTTATGAAACGATTTCTGATCTCAGGGAAACACGCTTTGTGGGTTGTCTGGTGACGATTTTGTGGCCTCTCATCGCTTATTCCGGAAAATTATATGTCAGCTACCGGGCCAAACCGATCTGGTCATATGGGATGAATATTTTAAGAACCACGGTTCTTACTTTCTTGATGGTTGTTACCATCACGTATTTTGTACGGGATGTTCGGTATTCTCGTTTGGTCTTAATTCTATGGGGCGCGCTCACAGTTGTAGGGACTTCTTTTCTAAGGGTGGCATTTAGGTATGCTCTCCAAGCGATGCGAAAACGGGGATATAATTTACGTCATTTTGCAATTGTGGGTACGGGTCCCTTGGCCCAAAGGGTTCATAGGCAGTTAACCGAGCGATCTGAGTTCGGATTGTGTTTTGCTGGTTTTTTTGAGTTGGACAAAGTTGCCACTCCAGATGCACCTGACGGGCTACTTCTAGGAAGAGTCTCGGATATGGCGCGAGTCATCGGCGAGCAGGGCATTGAACAAGTGCTCATTGCCTTACCTGTGGAGGAGTTGCCCAATGCTAAACCTGTGATGGACAGGCTATCAAAGTTGACGGTGGATGTTCGCCTGGTGCCCGGTTTCGATGAATTGGTGACACTATGTGGTAGTGTTGAGGAACTGGCTGGCTTGCCGATGTTCAATCTCCAGGATTCTCCTTTGGTGGGTTGGAATGGGATTGGGAAGCGGTTATTCGACTTAATGTTGGTGTTGGTTGGTTTTCCATTGGTCATGTTGGTCGGAGGCTTGGTTGCCCTTTGTGTTAAATCAACAAGTCATGGACCTATACTCTATCGACAGGTGCGGATGGGCATGGATGGCCGGCTCTTTGAGATGTTTAAATTTCGAACCATGTATTGTGATGCAGAAAAAGATGGTGCCCAGATGGCAAGAGCTGATGACCCACGTTGTACGCCCATCGGCAAATTTCTACGTCGAAATTCTCTCGATGAATTACCCCAGCTCTTGAATGTCATACGAGGAGAGATGAGTCTTGTGGGGCCGCGGCCTGAGAGACCTTGTTTCATTGAGTCCTTTAAATCTGAAATACCTCGCTATGCATTACGTCATAAGACGAAAGCGGGGATGACGGGTTGGGCGCAAATTAACGGTTTTCGTGGCAATACGAGTATAGAGGAAAGACTGGATTTTGACCTTTACTATATTGAGAATTGGTCTTTGTCTTTCGATTTTAAAATTCTCTTAAAAACGGTTATGGGGGGATATCAATCTCCCCATGCGTATTAATTTCCCCACCATCCTATCCTTTTTTCTGTAGAGGTCACATGCGGGAGTGCTACGCACGATATTCTAAGCAGGATCTGTTGCAGAATCTTTCGGCGGTCGAAGCCCGATTCGAGCAGGGTCAGCTCTGTGTATTTCCAACGGAAACCTTCTATGGATTGGCCGCAAGTATTTATCACCCTGAAGCTTTGATTCGACTTAGTGCTCTTAAGAATCGGGGGCAGCATAAGCCTATCGCATTGATCGCTCATTCATACGAGGAAGTTGAGAAGCATTTTGAGCTGGCGGGTGAGCTAGAGAGATTGGCGAAAGTATCGTGGCCGGGGCCTCTAACACTGGTTGTCAAACCGAAGGTAGATTTTCCCGATGCATTGTTGGGTGAAAATGGTTTTGTTGGAGTACGGGTTTCTCCGAATACTGAGGCCACAATATTGGCTGGAGCAGCTGGAGGGTTAATGACCGCTACCAGCGCAAATTTCATGGGGGAGCCTCCAGTGTCGCATTATGATAGCATTCCCGATTCTCTTTTGGATGCGTTAGATTTCGGCATCGATGGGGGGGCAACTATGGGTGGAGAGCCTTCTACGGTTTTGGGGTGGGATGGCGATTTGCGAGTCTATAGGGAAGGCGCGATTTCTAAGAAAGAGATCAAACGCTTATTGAGTGGGTTAAATGATTCTAAATGACTTGCTGAGTCGGTCGAGTCTTTTGCAGGCGCGACTTACTCTCTGGCAACCCGGTAAGGGAGAAGGGTATCGCTTTAATTTAGATCCGGTCTTGTTGGCGGGTTTTACCGGTCCTGCTAGGCATACTCTTGAGCTTGGAGCCGGATGTGGTGTGTTAGGACTCCTTCTTCTCAAAACGGGAAAGTCATCTAAATTGACATTTGTTGAGCGCCAAGAGTTACTTTTGGAGGCGATTGCTTTGAACGTCGAAGAGAATGATTTTTTGAAGAGTTCAGAAGTCAGGCCTGGAGATTTACGTCATTTGAACTTAGATAAGTACGACTCGGTGGTGTTTAACCCCCCCTACTATAAAGCAGACTCGGGCAGAGTGAGTCAGTCCCCTTCACGAGACGCAGGCCGTTTTGAACGATTTGGAACTTTGGCTGATTTTGTGAATGTGGCTGCTTGTGCTTGTTCTCTAGAAGGGCGAATAAGTCTTTGTATACCGCCGCTACGCGAAGAGGAACTCACGGATTTATTTACCGAGCATGGTTATGTCCGGTCCCGGATTCGGTATGTTCGCAGTCGGATAGGGGATCCGGTAAGGCTCGTACTGGCGGAATTTCAGAATCAGGATATTGTCGAAAACGAGAAAGTTGAAACAGAACTCTTAGTTCACGCCCCGTTGCCTAGCCAGGGTTACAGTGATGAAGTCGTTCAGTGGCTTCAGGGGAGAATGCCTGGCGCAGAGCTTAGGGAAAGTTGTTTAGAAGAGTAGAGCTTTTTTTGTTGTGTCGGATTCGATTGCCACAGGGCCATGAGTTTCGTTGCTATGGGGGTTACGAATCATTGGATTTGTATTGCTTGGCTTTCTCTAGAATTCTTCGATTAGAGCGGTAACGTTCTGCACGCATGCCTATTTCCATGGTTTTCTCAAATTGACGACGTAAATCATCGTCTTCGATATTTTGGGAGGTTTCTTTCACGTGGGCGAGATCTTTTCCCCGGGGTGCCAGACCCAGCCATGGTGGCGGAGCTTCTACTTCATCCTCCCGATTGTCGTCATGGCTTACATAACTTGGCGCGAATCTCAGGTCGGTTATCCAAGGTTCTCCGAGTTTATTGTTTAGCTTTTGGACTATATCCTGTTTTAGGAATGTTAGCTGGTTCTTCCATGCCGTTGATACACTGCTGAGGCGCAGAGTGCCACGGGAAAATCCCATTGGGTGGCAACGCCCAGCGATGGTTTCACCAACAGCCTCTCGCCAGATTTGTTCAATCTTCATGCGTCTGGTGAAGTCGTTGAATCCGTGGGCACCCAACGCGCTCAGAATTGCCTCTGCTGTCCCGACGGGAAATTTTTTCGTTCTTCTACTCATAGATTTCCTTCTGTGCTGAGCCTAGCACAGTCTCAGGCCAGGTCCAGAGGTTGGTGCCCGCAAAACGCTGTGGATAAACGAGGCTACGGTGGCTTTGCTTGTAACTGCCCCCGGAGGAGCAGGGCTTTTTCGGTGAATGGAGAGTTCAAATGGCTCGGTACCGTCGTTTTGAGGGGGGCCCGGGAGTGTAATATCAATTAAATGGTGCTTGAGAGAGGCGTCGGCGACTAAACTTGCATGGATATTCGAGAGTGGTTTTCCGCATGCGAGTCCAAGAGCTGCCATGGTATTTACGTTGTTGGGGGCAAGTTCACATAGCTTGTCGAGGGGACCATCGTAGAGGCTGTGGGGACCGTCGCTTGGTTTGAGTTCGGGGGTGTTTCCTTTAAACCTCAGGGATGAGGGGTGTTTGACCATGGCTATTGAGGCTTTGTGAACCAGCCCCTGTTCTGCGAGGCGGCTAATTTCTTCATTGGCGGGAAGGGCACCCCGGGGTATGAGTAGTGGTTTTCCATTTTCTCGATTTGTTAGGTTGGTGAGAGCTTCATAGGTTTGTGGACGGGCGAATGCTGTGGGAGAACCCACGAAATAGGCGGCTTTTTGTAGAAAGCTTTCGCCATATTGATGGGTGATATTCGGATGGCAAACCTCCACAATTAGGTCGGGTACGTATTGGTCGAAGTTCTCGAGATCCTCTAGTATTAGAGATTCGGGGACATACGCTTTGAGTTTGTCCGGATTTCGATTCCAAACAAATCCGAGTTCATAAGACTGATTGCTGCTAGGGTCTTGGAAGTGATCGTACAAGGCTTGTCCTAATTTGCCAAAACCGATAATTCCGACTCTTTTTTTTCGGGGATGATTCATGATTAAAGTTCTTTGAGAGAAATGGTTGAAGAGCCGTGATTCTTCGCAAATCCTCCTACCTTCACGGAGCGAGTCTCTTTCTTTTCGCAGCGGAGTTCAACGTGGAGTTCGCCGGGGGCTGGGAGGTTGGGGCCTTGTTTAAAGCACAGGTTTTTAATCGGGTTGCTTTCCAGGCGCCCTTGTTGATGTAAAAAGCAAGCGAGTGCGGCTGCTGAAGTACCAGTGGCGCTGTCTTCAATAATACCTACTACGGGGGCAAAATTGCGTGTGACTCCCCGGTGGGACTGATTGCAGTACACAAACAAGTAGATCCCCAAGGCGGTATATTTGCGGGCGAGCTTGTCTATTTCTGAAATATTGGGTGTTAACGTTTCAAGGGCCTTGGCGGATTCCACTTCCAGGAATATTTTCCAGAGCCCAGTGGAGACGAGTTTTCCATGGTGTACTAGATCGTTTTCCCCAATATTTTTGAAACATTGTGCAAATTCAACTTTGGGTACCACTTCTCCAAACTCTGGTTTATTTTGGGACATGAATATCCGTCCATCGTTCATTACTTCAACTTTTTGTGGTCCCGCGTTCGTTTTTAAATCAAAGGTACCCGGGGACAATATGCTTTCTTGCTGAAGTAAGTGATAGCTGGCGATGGTGGCGTGACCACAAAGTGGCACTTCCCGAGTCGGGGTAAAGTAACGAATGGCTTGTTTTTGCGGGGCCTCTTGTCGGACGAAAGCGGTTTCCGAGTAGTTGAGGGTTTTAGCGATGGACTGCATTTGGTTATCGTTTGGAAAATCGTCTACCAAAACCACTCCTGCTGGATTCCCCCCTCCCCATGCTCCGGTGAAAGCGTCTATTCGCCATGTTTTCAAGTCTTCCATCTCACCTCCTCGGGCAAGCTACCCATAGAGCTTGGAGGAGGCAAGAGTTCGAACCAGATTGAATTATAAAAAATCAAAGGTTAGGTTAGGCCGAATTTGGAATATTGGCTCACTCCAACTAGCTTAACACCGAGGAGACTCACTTGTTTACTGGGATTGTAACACATGCGGCGCCTGTGAAGGCGATGGATATGCAGGACGGCATTCTACGGTTGGTCGTTGAGGTGCCTAATGATTTTAATAAAGGCGTGGTGATTGGGGCCAGCATTGCTGTTAATGGAGTCTGTCTGACGGTTGTGGCGTTCAATGAAAACTCCGTAAGTTTTGACGTCATTGATGAGAGCTTAAAGCGGACGAATCTAGGCGGCTTGACAGTGGGCTCTCTGGTGAATCTTGAGCGAGCGGCCAAGTTTGGAGATGAAATCGGTGGTCATTTGCTTTCAGGGCATATTCATGTGACCGCGGTATTACTGAGTCGTCAGGAGACGGGTGGCAATGTCGCTCTCGAATTTCAGGTCTCGGAGCAATGGTCTCCCTACATCATTTCCAAAGGTTATATTGCCTTGAATGGCTGCAGTCTTACGATTGGGGAAGTGGATTCGGGGCGGTTTTGGTTACACCTTATACCCGAGACCCTTAGGGTGACGAATTTTGGTGATCTCGCAGAGGGAATGTTGGTCAATGTTGAAATTGATCATCAAACTCAAGTCATCGTGGAAACTGTCCACAGTTATCTTGAGGCACAAAAAGAAGAGGGTTGATGCGCATCGTTCGTCCGGCGGTTCTATTTTTTGGCCGCGGAAGTGAATTCGAGATGTGGTTTCGAAGAGTTGTAGCCAAGTTTAATGAAGAGAGGATGGTTGTTGAGGGCATGAATAGGGAGAGTTCTGTTGGTCGGAATACTATTTTATGGGGCCCAGTTCACGCCGATGGCATTTCGCACCGCCGACACTAAGGCCTGGGCTTCGGGTTTTGCTTTATGTGCCCCCTCTTGGAGAATTTGCTCAATTTCTTTGGGGTTGGCCATGAGGTGTTCATATTTTGCGCGGGGTTGTTCAAGGAGCTTTTCAAGGGTTTCATAAAGAAGGTCTTTCATTCCACCCCAGCTAAGCTTGCCTTCCATCAGCTCAAGTCGAATGGATGCGGCGTCTTCAGGGATGGCTAATTCCTTGTAAAGCTTGAACACACTTGAATTATCTGCGTCTTTTGGTGCATCTGCGGCGCTGGAGTCTGTTTTGAATTTGCGAACGAGTTTTTGGAGTTTCTTACCAGACATAGTGAGCAGTGGAATGGTGTTGTCGTAGGACTTACTCATTTTTCGACCATCTAGGCCGGGCACACTGGTTTCTTGGCTGATCACTGGTTTTGGAAGTGTGAGCACGTTGCCATAGGTTTTATTGAAGGTTTCTACGATATCACGGGTAATCTCTAGGTGTTGAAGTTGGTCGTGGCCAATGGGAACCACATCGGCTGAGAATATGAGGATGTCGGCGGCCATGAGAATCGGGTAATTGAAGAGTCCCATGTTGATACCGTCGTCAGGGTTTCTGTCTTGTTCCATGTTTCGGTCGACAGAGGCCTTATACGCGTGGGCCCGGTTCATGAGGCCCTTGGCAGTTGAGTTTGCAAGTACGGAAAATAATTGAAAGGTCTCGGGAACGTCGGATTGTCGATAGAAGGTGACTTTATTGGGATTTAGTCCCATGGAGAGCCAGGCTGCAGCGACTTCGTAAGTCATTTGCTTGAGGGCTTTTGGATCCGTGATGGCATTGAGTGCATGATAGTCGGCGATGAAATAGAAAGCTTCGTAGGTCTCGGAAAGCTGCAGAGCTGGCCGCATTGCCCCGATGAAATTTCCTAAATGGGGAATTCCAGTAGGCTTAATCCCTGTTATTGACCGTCTCATTGCTCGTTCCTTTGTTGATTCCGGATTGCAGGAAATGCCTAGAAAGCGGTAAGGAGTCAACTCTTACCGGGGTATTGTGTGTGGGGGGGACAAGGCTTAGGTTTTGTGAAGGTCACTGAGTTTGACCGTAGCGGTATCTACCTGAGAGGGTTCAAGGGCAAAGGTTTGGCGGTCGCTCATGAATTGTGCCAGTTGTTGGGCCAAGAAGTCGAGTTGCACTCTGGCTTCTTCTTGAAATCCGTGGGGGGACAGAGCATTCAAAAGTTGGATGCAACCTACGTTGCCCGAGTCCGATAGGATGGGCACGCAAAGCATGGATTGAACTTGATAGTTAAGTTTTTCAGCTATGTCTTGTCGAAATCTCGGATCTGTTTGGGCATCACGGATGTGGAGGCTTAGGCCGGTATCGGTCGCGAATCCCGCCAAGCCTTGTCCCCAGCCTAAGGTTTTTCCGGCTAGGGTTTCGCTGGCAGGGCCGCGTACTGCGGCGAAGCAGAGGTTTTTTCGACTTGGCTCCACGAGATAAATTGTTCCTGCATTTGCCGGGATACTTTCCAAGGCCAAATCGAGGGTTCGATTTGCGGCCTCGCGAAGGTCATTGGCCATGTGGAGATTCGCGGTTTTAAAAAAGAGTTGGGTTGTGGTTAAGTTGAGGTTTTCGGCAGCATCTTCTGGATGCCGGGGTATGAGGTGGCTGGGAAGCGTGAACTCTTCTGTGGTCTCATAGATAGAGTTAAAAATATTTTGGGCACCCTTGGTTTTTTCTTTGGTAACCAGGGGGGCTTTGGACTCTTCTGTGAGGCGCTTCCAATGGCCAGGCGCCGTCGCTTCGGTTGCTATTTCGGGGGCTGATGGGCTCGCTTTTAGTTGTTGCAGATTGATCTCAGTCGTTTTTGCTTGTGCGTCGATTTTGGGTAGATGTCCAATGGAGTCGTGAGTTTGTCGGCTATGGGTTCGGGTTTCTTCCTCGAACGAAGTTTGGGGTGCTTTAGGTGTTTCGGGCTTAATTTCTGGAAGGAAAGGGTTCATACTGTCGGCGTCGGTGCTTAGGCACTGTATGTAGAACGTCCGACCTCCTTGGGGGTCTTGAATTTCGAGGCCAATATCTGAATTGACGCACTCCAAATGCTGGATGTCGACCAGCGCTCCGAGTTTCTTGATGGCGACTTTCAGGGCATCAAGCCACGTTTCACCTTCAATATGTTTGATAAAGTCGATGCCGGTTGGGTTTACAGCCGGAACCAGTACTCGAAATAAAGCCATGGTTGTCCTTGGTTTTCCTTAATTGTTAAAAATGCATAGTGCAGGTTGCCGACATTGAAAAGGGGAAAAACTGGAGGTTCGGAGTAGGGTTGTCCAAATTCTTCGTGGGGGCTCTGGTGACCTCCATCACTACCCCATTCAAGATTGGACCACAAAGTTGAGTCGTCCCATAAGAGTGAGGACGGTCATCATACTCAAGTTAAGGGCAGTTCTCGCACACCACCGAATCACGCCAATAAGGGGTACATCTTCCTCGAAATTGTCGTGGGGCTCTTATGGTCTGTTGAAGCGCGATATCGTCACCACTCCCAATGCCTTGTTTTTTCTTGAGTCGAAGCTCAACGACCAGGAGTGAGAGGGAGGAAAATGAGTGTCCATAAGGACCCGTAGGAAAAAGAAATGGATAGCTCGGGGGCGTGGCTCAAAACTGTCTTCAAAGTGACGATGTCTTGGGGCTGGACTCTGGTTGGGATTATCTTTTGGCTGTGACTTGGCTCGCGACTTTTACAACGAGGCTTCTGGGGGAGAAGCGGTTTAGAAACACGCCCAATTGATTGATTGAACCATGAATTGCGAGAGGTTTTCCCTTGAGCATGGCTTTCCACCCATGGGTGGCCACAGCGGTTTTTTCGGCCACCGTGAGCTTGAAGAGGGTTGCTTCTTGAATGTCTGCAGTTTTGGCAAATTCTGTGGCCGTAGCCCCCGGACAATGGGCCGTGACTGAGATACCTGTATCGCGTAATTCGTGAGTGATTGCCTGGCTAAACGAAACGACAAAGGCTTTTGTTGCAAAATAGACCGCCATATTCGGGCCGGGTTGGAATCCTGCGGCGGAGGCGATGTTTAGGATTCGCCCGTGTCCCTGTTTTTTCATGTGATGGATGAAAAGGTGGGTGAGGGCGACGAGTGCGGAAATATTGAGGTTGACCATACCCAGTTCTTTTTCGAGAGGACTCTTGTCGAAGGGGCCGCTGGTACCAAAACCTGCGTTGTTGATGAGAATTTCAACGTTAGAACCTTTTTCTTCAATGCGTCTGAGAATTTCTTGGGGGGCAGTGGGGCTCGTGAGATCGAGAGGGATCACTGTGACTTCGACTTTGTATTGGGTCTCGAGTTCTCGAGCTAGGTCCTCTAGTTTTTCTTGACTTCGAGCAACGAGAATCGGATTGAAACCGGATTTTGCAGCTAATTTTGCGAATTCAGAACCGAGCCCCATGGAGGCACCGGTGATGAGGGCGGATTTCGTTGATGTCATGATGGGTGATATTCCTCACTGTGCGCAGATTAAGGTATGTGTGTGAATATGGAGCTTGGTGGGATGAGGTCAATGGTCCAATTGAAATGGGCCGGTCAGGGTGACTTTTGGGCCCAGAAAAGTTTTATGGCTTCACTGGCTGCAACGAATCCGAAGGTCCCGGTGACGAAAGTGGCGGCCCCGAAGCCAGCGGCGCAATCGAGTCGGAGTGAAGTGTCAGTTTTGGGTTGTTCACATACTTCGCCATCACTGCCAGGGAAGACCGGTGCTTCTGAGCTAAAGACGCAGGGGATCCCCCAACTTTTGTCGCCTCTTGGGAAATCGAATTCACGTCGTAGGTTTTTGCGAACACGTTTCAAAAGAGAATCATGGTTGGCTTGGGTTAGGTCGGTGGATTGAATACGCGTTGGATCTTGCTTGCCGCCAGCCCCACCAACGGTGACAACAGGCATTTCATTTCGCCGACACCAGTCTAGAATATGGCACTTATTTTCCGGTTGGTCGATGGCATCAACCACGACGTCATAGCTCGGGGTAAGGAGGCCATTTCTTGTTTTGGCAGTGAGGAAATCAAGTTTTTGAGTTACTTTGAGGTCCGGGTTGATGAGTTTAATCCGTTCCGCCATGACTTCAATTTTTGCCCGACCGATGTTCGGTTGGGTCGCAGGTACTTGGCGATTGGTATTGCTTGCACAGACTTCATCCAGATCGATCAGGGTTAGGTGTCCCACACCTGTGCGTGCCAATGCCTCTACGGTCCAGCTTCCCACGCCCCCGATGCCGATCACGCAGATGTGAGCCATGCGGAGTCGCTCCAGGTTGTTTTCACCGAAGAGTCTCCCAATTCCCCCAAACCTGTATGAAAAATCAGACACTTGGACCTACCTCCGCCGACTGTCATGGGCGAGACCTCTAAATTTGTCAATGATCTTCCTCTTTTATTGAGATTGAGTAGCGGTCAAATGATAATGGGTATGGAAAAATGATTTTTGAGGGTTGGGGTACATCTAGGAGACGGGGGAGAATACGATGGATGAAGTTGTGGTAGCGGATACCAAGCCAGTGGTGGTAAAACTAAGCCCAGGAGAATATTGGTGGTGTGCCTGTGGTCGTTCAAAGAACCAGCCCTATTGTGACGGTTCCCACCAAGGAACGCGTTTTTCTCCGGTTTGTCTGAAAATAGAGAAAGAGAAAAATTATGCGCTTTGTACCTGTAAGCATTCGGAGAATGGTGCTTTTTGTGACGGTAGCCATAAAAAGGTCAAGGCCTAGGTCGGTCACTTCTGTTTGTTTTTTCCAAAAGGCTTACGATACTGGATGTCTATGCCTACGGCATATCAAGTTTCCCAAGAAGTTATTGAAGGATTGCAATGGCTAGGCTTTATTCAATAGACTACTTTTAGGGGCTAACCATAGGTGGTCTGGTTTTGGCGAAGTTACGTGTATGGCTAGTTGATGATGACGAGCAATGTATTAAGCGTATCCAAACGTATGTAGAAGAGTATGGCGCTGAGCTTGTGCTATTTCGACATCCTGCTGAACTTTTTGACATTTTAGATGAAGAGCACAAGCCACCGGATTTGATCCTTTTGGACTCTGACCCTATTCTCTATTCTAGCAAGGATATTTGTACTTCGATTCGTTGCTCTAGCAATGCTGAGAGTGCCGTTATTTTTTGCCTATGTGACAGCTACGATGCGAACGCCCGAGAAGTGCAGCGATTGGTCGGGGTTGATGGGTGGATGTCGCGCCCCGTAAAGCCGGAGAGCATCCGAGAACTTTTTGAAGTCATTCAGTCTGGTGTTTATGTCGGATTCTCGGAACGACAAGATATCCCATTTGAGACTAAATTAGGACAATTAAGTGTAGGGTATGACGGCGAGAATATCCTATGCGAAGGCACCCTCGATGAGAATGCGTCCTTCGACTCGATTCTAAGTCTTTTACCCACTGAATCAGGTAACATGGTTGGAGTCGACTGGTCTGGTTTACGAAACCTTAATATTCAAGGCTTAATTGCCTGGCGGGATTTTAGTCAGTCTGAGGCAGGAAGTGCGTATCAATATCTGTTTTTTCGATGCCCTGTTGTCATGATTGAGTATTGTGAGATGATGCCGGAGTTCTGTGGAGATAATGTAACTGTGGTGTCTGTTGATGTTCCTTTTCGTTCGCATATTGAAACCGAATTGATGGATGCATTGATTGATTCAGCGAACCGAGTAGCAATGGGAGGTTTCTTGGACCGAACGATTCGAAGGCAGACCAAAGAGTTATCCTATGAGGATTTTCTGGGGTTTACTTCGGGTTTGCAAAATTCAGGGCGGGAGGCTGGTATCCTGTTCGAGTATCTTCCGTTTTTACACCTTAATGTTCGTCATGTATTGTCCGAATTTTTTCTGACGCGACACACCATTCTCAACCAAGCTTCTCAGATGGCCGCACGATTTTCGAGTTTCGATAGAGCGGCGAGATCCTTGGGGACCGAGTGTAAGTTGAAACCTGCTAGCCGTAGCGCAATGATTCAATGTGTTTTTGAATCGTATGAGCCAATTCTATACACTTTGACTGCAGCCGAGAGAATACTGAATTGTTTAGTGTTCAAGGTTAGCCCGGGTAAGTGTCAGAATAGAAGGCGAATATTCTCTGACCTAGCTTACGACTTCGCTTCCCCTAGTTTTGCTCCAGCGAGATTTTATCTGAAGGTGAACAAAGTTGCTAAATTCGAGGTAACGTATGACCGAAGCAGGGATTTGGGTGACCTGAAGAAGCTCGTTTGTGGCGTTTACAGTACCATTCATGAACTCATGGCAGGGTTGATGGATGCAATTCACGATATTGGGATTGAACTCCTTAAGTTACTTGAAAGTTACGCCGAGGTGGAACCATTCGTGTTTGAGGCAGCGGCTGCACTCGAACAAAAAGCAATCAATATTGATGCTCAAGAGCTGTATCGATTCCTGCACTGCTCATTGCAGACTTGGGAAGGGACAACCTCTGATATTGGTGCTGCTGTTGAACGTGCTTCTTGCTTATGCCTTGATTACGAGTTTGAGATGAGTCGAATTATGCACTCTTTGAACTCACACGATGAGATGAACCAAGTGTTGGAACACCGTATGGTGGAACTCAAGCGACTTTTCGAGGGGGCTGAGCGTCAGGAGATTATGGACCGTATTCGTGACCGAGCGGTAACGATTATCGAGAAGAAGATTGTCTCATTTAGTTTCGAAGAGTTTAAGGACGCATTTGAAAATCCGACCGAGACCGAGATGGAGTTCTTTTAAGGAACTATCTGTTTTATGATTCCTTTGCTGGGGTTTGATTCATCCCAAAGTCTTTTGGTTGCTCTATCCTGTCGTCGTGGGCGGTGGCGGAGCGATAATTGGTTTTGCAAAAAAAAGATCAGGATCTGCTCGGATTCTCCAAGGTTTTTATTTTTGTCATTGGCGTGGTTCTCAGGGTCTTTGGGCTCTTTGTTGTGCGAGCCACCTACCAAGGCATTATGGAGAGTTAACTTCGAACGTGTTCGTTGAATTTAACGTATTGGAATTCAATGGGTTGGCGATTGATTCCGGTTTTAGGTGGCGCTATCCAGTTTGCAAATTGTCCGGCTTTAGTGACGGGTTGCATGAGAGATTTCACGTATATCCGATCTTCAGTGGAAGGAATAAATTCGTAGAGGCGCTTTTGGAAGTCTTGCTCTGAGATGCGTGTTCCGTTGGGTGCAAAGGATAGGTTGGCGTAGAGTCCCTGCTGGCGATAGAAAAACGTGGATGGCAGTGACAATTGGTAGGCGATCCCGTGTTTTTTGAGGATGGTATTCCATTTTTTCAAGGCACGCTCGCAGTCTTTGGCATAGCTATCACGAAGCTGAAGGTTCATGGCCCTACGAAGGGGGATTTCCTCGTGGACGATTTTACCGTCAGCGGTGGGCTTATCGACGAGGTATGAGCCTTCCAGGGCCACATGGTCGGTGATGTCTTTGGAGCTGGTTTCTTTGTAGCGCCCCTTAAGGCCCTGGCCGAAATAACTTGCGGCATTGGAGGAGTCTTCGGCACCGAAGAGGTCTAGGCACGATGCGTACCATTCGTTGAAATACCTTTGGATGATATCTAGGGGGATGCCACCGTTTAGTCGAACATCTTCACCGGGGGCCTGCTGCATCAATTCACAGGTTCGTGTGATGATTCTCCCGAGGCCGGTTTCACCGACAAAAAGGTGATGGGCTTCTTCGGTCAACATAAACTGTGTGGTTTGTGCGAGAGGAGTAAATCCACTCTCAGCCAAGGAAGCGAGCTGATATTTTCCGTCGCGGTCTGCAAACATGGCGAAACAGAAAAAGTCGAGCCAGTCTTGCATGGGTTTGTTGAAAGCGTCCAGGATTCTAGGGGAATCTTCATGTCCAGAGCGGCGCCCCAATAAATCCTCAGCTTCTTCTCGTCCATCTCGTCCAAAATAGGAATGGAGTAAGTAAACCATGGCCCACAGGTGCCGTGCTTCCTCGACGTTAACTTGGAAGAGGTTACGAAGGTCGTAGAGGCTGGGGGCGGTATGACCGAGAACTTTTTGTTGTTCCACGGATGCGGGCTCGGTGTCAGCTTGGGTCACAATGATTCGTCGGAGATCTTTTCGCATGTCTCCAGGAACCTGGTTCCAGGCTTTTTGTCCCAACATGTCGCCGAATGGGATGGTTCGGTCCGCTTCTGTGGGGGCCATGAATATGCCCCAACGATAATCGGGCATCTTGACGTAATCGAAGTGAGCCCATCCTCCGGCTTCAACACTAACGGCGGTTCGAAGATAGATCTGGTCTTGTTGGTAACCTTCGGGACCCATTTCCATCCACCAATCTAGGAAATTTGGCTGCCAGGTTTCTAGCGCGCGCTGCAGTTTTTTGTCACTGCTGAGATTCACGTTATTCGGAATTTTCTCATTGAGTTCTACAGTCATTGATTTCTCCGGTGGTTTTAGGACGCGAGGCTCTCTACGAATAGGATATGCAGAATGATGCATGTTGTAAACGATTTAATGGTTGTGGTGTGCATTACTAAGCATTATAATGCATTGAGTGAGGGTAAATGTGGATCAATTGCTTTTACTATTGGGACGGCGAGTTCGTGAATTGCGCAAGGAACAAAAGCGGACGGCCCAGAATGTTGCCGAGGCGGCGGGGCTGAGTCCGCGCTTTTTTGCGCAATTGGAGGCTGGTCATGCCAATATCTCCATTGGGCGCTTGTCGAAATTATCCCACGCCTTGGATATTTCTCTCTCGGATTTGGTGGATTTTGAGCCCGAGGTTCCTCGTTCTATCGCACTGCTCGGTCTTCGGGGGGCGGGGAAGAGTACCCTTGGCCCGCTTTTGGCTTGTGCCCGCGGGCTTCGGTTCGTCGAATTGGACGAAGAGATCGAGGAAAAAGCCGGCTTAGCCCTGACTGAAATATTTATCCTGCACGGTGAGCGTTATTATCGAAGAATGGAAAGTGAATGTTTGAACGAGTTGCTGGATGGCCCCGAACCGGTGGTAATGGCACTTTCGGGTGGAGTAGTGCAAAATGGGAAAGCATTCGGCCGGATAAAACGGGACTGTGTGACCATCTGGCTGCGGGCGAAAGCTCAGGATTATATGGACCGTGTTATTGCTCAAGGGGATTATCGCCCTGTCGCAAACCGCTCTAACGCCATGGGTGAACTTCAAACTTTGGTGGACAGCCGCAAACCGTTTTATTCAGAAGCACAAATAACCATCGATACGTCGGGATTGAGTCCAGAAGTAAGCCTGGAAGTTTTGCAAGACGCTTTGTCGGATTTGTCTTGATTTATATTTGTTCGAACCTGCCATTGGAGCGGCAATTTTGAGTATTTTTTCTGACTCTCGGTTATCATATCTGAATTTCCCCAATGGTTTTCCTCCGTTGGGGCTTTGCATTATTTCCGCCACTACCGTTTCTCTAAATGGGCAGATATTCCGGCGAACCTTTTTTAATGCACCCAGTCATGGGGTGTCGGTCGGGAGAGAAGGACGTGGTGCCTGTGGAGGACCGCCTCACACCATCATTACTTAGAGGGGCAAACAACTCTGTGGCATGGCCTCTGTTGGTTTCGATAGCTCTAGAATCCGGTGCGATATTTTGCGTTGAGCCAGGCTAGACCACGTGTCGGTCGTGCCAGAAATAAAACCACCGCTGTGGATTTGTGTGCTGTGTTTCTAATCTGGATAATCTGTTTACAAGAAAAGGAACAGGAGGCTGGCGTGGTCTGTGTCGCCGCTGACCACGCTCGGTTGAGAACTTTTGGGTTACCATCGCCTTTTCCCCTGGTGTTGAAATCACAGAGGTGAGGTAGAGCTGAATCGATTGAGGTTCTATCTCGGCCACCGAGCCTACTTGGGAAGGGGCGAGGCGTTTATTACCGGGTGGCCCACAGAGCTAGGTGGGAATGTGCGGATATTGGGAAGGTGTGTCTCTACTTTGGTGGCGCTTCTGGTTTGGGTGAATCACAACCCCATGCTCTAAGGGCCAGGGGGAGCAAGGTTATGGGGGGGGAGTCCGCATTTTTCTTGGACTGTTTTTCCGGCCTGGCAAATGGTTGGCACGGGTTTGTTTGAGGCTCAAACGTTTTTGTTCCGTGAGACTTAGGCTTTTTCTTTGTTGTAATCGGACGTTCGATTAATTATAGGGAGTCCATTGGAGGATATGCTATGGGGCGACCAGTTGGGGCAGATGCGCAATTGACCCGTCGGCGGGTTTTAAATTGCGCTGCCATGTTGTTTGCGGCCCAGGGCAACGGTCAAACGAGCATGCGACAGATCGCAGGGGAGGCCGGTGTTAGTTTGGGTACGGTTCACCACTATTTTGGGAGTAAGGACGCACTCTATGATTCCTGTATCGAGGCAATGTACCAAGAACTGGGTGAATTAAGAGAGCACCTCCTGGGGGATTTTTCTCCGGATGGCAACCTTGAAGAGATGTTGGAGACGGTGGTCCGTGAGACTTTCCGTTTTACGCGAAAGAAGGTTTTAGCGGTTCGGCTCCTGATGCGAGAGGTTGTCGATTCTGGAGCTGTGGATTGTGCAAAGAGGGACCGGTTTGTGGCTCCATTTTTGGTGGACGCGGCGCGGATGTTGGAAGTTTTTTTTGGCTTTGAGCCTTTGAAAGCACGGCTTTTGTTCCAGTCCATTGTAAACACGTTGGTCCGCTACGCCATGAGTTCGGAGCAAGAGTTGGCCAGTATGAGCGGTTTTAGTGAGAAAAAGGCGTTGCAAGCAGTGGAGGACCATTTGGTCGAATTGGTACACAGCCTGATTTTGGTCGGGCAACGATAGGAGGCTCTAATGAGCAATGAAAAGATGGAAACCATGGTTGAGGTATTGCCCTGGAATACAAAATTCCAATTAGGGCCAGTGCTTACTCCGAAGCAATGTAAATTTTTGGAGGTG
This sequence comes from Myxococcota bacterium, assembly GCA_036339465.1. GTDB lineage: Bacteria > Myxococcota > XYA12-FULL-58-9 > XYA12-FULL-58-9 > JABJBS01 > JAYZAY01. The sequence goes on from JAYZAY010000089.1 coordinate 54,858, forward strand.
TATGGCTTTTTGCATTTCGAGGGTGTGGCCAGTGAAGAAGAGGTCGCTAGAATTATTTCAGAAACGGAACGAATCGAGGGCGAGTGGAGGCAAGAAAATCGCTCGAAGGTCAATGGTATTCCCCTCTTTTGGGGGCGCGACGGGCTCAAGCGACCTTATCTTCAGCGTTGGGCGTTTACTTCGATGTTCTCGCCGTACATCAGTGATTTCGTGACCGATGGTCGCTTTGAGGCCATTCGAAAGTGTTTCGGGGAAGATGCCCGGGTGGGGGAGCGTGAAAAAGACGGGGTGGTGGTGAATCGTTATCTAAACACTCCGGAGAGCACGCGCACGCGTTTGGGATGGCACAATGATGGTTTGCGGGACCTCTTCTATCTCCGGATGCCTCAAGAAATGCTTAATGTGGGATTACATCTCGATGATTGTACGGTTGATGATGGTGGTTTGCGATTGATTCCGGGAACGCAGAAGCAGGGTTTTCTGAAGATGTGTTTGTATAAACCCCATTTCATTGGCCATGGGGTAGATCGGCATGAGATTTGTGTCGAAACAAAGGCGGGCGATTTGACCATTCACGATGGTAGATTATGGCATCGGGTGGCGCGGTCTAAATTCACCGGCGAGCGAAGTTTGAGACGGACCATGTTTGTGCCCTATTTGACCGGCCCCTATGAGCCGAAAAACGAAAGCAGTGCCACCCCTGCCTATCATACGCTGGGGCAAGTGATTCGCTTTGTTCGGAATGCAGTTCAAGGGGTTTTACGCCGGTTTTTAAAGCCTTTTAGGCGCCCAAATCTTTTGACCTGAGGATTTTTCAACAGTTTCCTGTATTTTCGTCGACCCTACTCAGTATGAGTAGTTGCACTATCTCGGTCTCTAGTCACCGTGAACGACTTGTGGAATTAGGTTATACGATTGTTCCCAACGTCCTTTCAAAGGACGAGGTCTCCAATTATCGTCGAGTTATGATTGAATACTTTTCGTGTCACGGAAATCGAAGTCCTGACGGAGTTTATACTCAACCCGATGCCATCAACGTATTGGAACTTGAAGCCCTATGTGAAGTCTTTGGATTGAGTACGCTGAATCAGGTTTTGCGAGGGATCTGCGACGGGGAGTTGCGGTATCTTCATCATTTTGACGTACACATGAATATGCTTACCCGATACCACGATGATACTCAGGCGAAATACCTTCAGGGGGAGTACAAACATCTCGCCTCGGAATCCCTGCACGACAAGGCAGATTACGCTGTTTTTACCATCGCTATTTATCTTCAAGATCATGTAGACGGGGGCGGCTTGTTCTTGAGGCCGGGAAGTCACCGTGACTTGAGTTGTTCGGACGAAGTTTATATTGGACCCAAGGCGGGGGATGTTTTGGTGTTTGATGCTCGGTGTGTTCATAAGGCTGACACCGACTCCGAAACCATGAGGGATGCTCCTAAGCGATGTGCGATTTTCTATCGTTTGGGAAATAACTCACGACACAGCATTGCCCATGCCCTGGGAGCGATTTCTCGTCAATTAACTCAAAATAGATGTACGCAGTATCAGCTTCAGCCCCATGTCGCTTCCTATTTAGAATCACAGCAAATTCTATATTGATTTGAGTTTGTTTGCGCTGCTGTGTTTGCTTGGGATGTTTTCGTCAAGTCAGCCCGTAAAATGCATTGAGCTTTTCATCCATGGCAACTTGGCGTTCGGATAGGACGGGCATTTTCGTGGGCATCACGCCGACCCAGCGTCTATGTATCTTACCATCCACGAGCCAAAGGGTGGTCGGACTTTTAAATGTTAGAGATTGGTAGCGATAGAGTTCCATTTCCCGAGTTGTAAATTCAGTTCGCCACGATTTCAGGGTTGGGTTTTCGTCATGGTCTGGTGGAGTGACGATAAGGATTTGGAGAAAGGGGCTTGTTTCAAGATTGCGTAGTTCCTCAATAAAGCGTTTACAATGTTCGCAGTTGGGATGTAAGAAAGCGACGATGGCGGAAATTTGGTTCTCAAGATTGCTTTTTGGTAGCCAATGGGAACTCCAGTTTTTACCGGGTTTACTTTCCGAAAAATCTAAGAGCGGTTTGTCGGTGGAGCGTCCTGCGATGAAGATGCCCAGGCCTCCGAAGAGAATAATCTGTGGCCAAGAAAGGTGGCTGGGCTCTAGTGATTCAATCAGGATCATGGGTATCCATAAGAGGAGGGCGGCGCTTAAATGAATGGTGATGCTTTGTGCCGGAGTCACGAAGAAAATTTGTCCATAACAACCACAGTGACCGATTCTATTTTTTAGGTGTCCCCTGAGGGTGATGAGGGAGAATCCAATGAGCAGGGTCATGGCAGTGGGAATGGTGAGGGAAGGTGCGTGGCCAGAGAAGAGTGTGATTGCCAGTGCCCATTCGAGACCGATGATTGCGAGCGCCAAGGCGGGAAGGGTTTTGGCTGGCAGGAGACGGTGAAGGCGGAGTTGTTCTAGAAAAGCGCGGGAGTGTAAGGCTTTAGAGATGCCGCTGAGAAGGAAAATACTGGCTGCGATGGCCATTATAAATTTCGCCATGGTTACCTATACTATGAGGCATCATCATAAATTCCAAGACCCGACCGCTTTTAAGCTTGCCCCTCTATCTATGGGGAGGCAGTTTCCCCAGCATCTCGTGCTCGGGGGGCTTTTCGACTTGGGCGGGAATCAATTCCATCAAGCTACGGATCTTTGGGGGCATTGATTGACTGCGACGAGCCAGGACGATAGCGTTCCTGAGAATTTCTGCACTAAGCGCTTGGGTCTGAGGTAAATCATGGAAGTTACGTACAATAGTTATCTGAAAATTGATGAATTGCTGGGCCTGCAAAAGCCCCTTTCCGATGGCCCCGAGCATGATGAGTTTCTCTTTATTACCATTCACCAGGTCTATGAGCTTTGGTTTCAGCAGGTTCTTCACGAAATGGACGGTTTGGTGGCGGCTTTGGACGAATCGGATATTCCCAAGGCCCAGAAGACGTTGAAGCGGATTCTGACGATTCTTAAAACCTTGGTGGCTCAGGTGGATATTTTGGAAACCATGACCCCACTTTCATTTCTTTCTTTCCGAGATAGGCTTTCTACCTCCAGCGGTTTTCAGTCACTGCAATTTAGGGTCTTGGAATTTCGATTGGGCAAGACCGATCCCAAATTCCTCCATATGCATGAAGAGGGCAGTAAGGGGAGAGCGCAGTTAGATGCAATTGTGGCGGGACCCAGTGTTTACGACAAACTGCTGAATCATTTGTTTAGGAGTGGTTACAACATTCCGCAAGAGGTATTGAATCGGGATTATACAGAAACCTACCAATGCTCTGAAGAGGTTCAGGACGTTCTGATTCAGGTACATCGTCATGATCCCACCAATGCCCAACTTTGCGAACTTTTTGTGGACCTCGATGAAGGCCTTCAGGAGTGGCGTTATCGCCATATCAAGATGGTCCAAAGAACCATTGGTACCAAAAAGGGAACCGGCGGTTCCGGGGTTGATTATTTGTTGACGACTTTGTCCCAATCCTTTTTTGAAGATCTGTGGGCGATTCGAGCAAATTTCTAGGGTTTGATTGAACCGCCAAGATAAGCGGGGGCCGATGATTTCTCGGCCTATTCTCCCCCTTATGCGGCCAGTCCGTTTTCTGTGAGCCGGTTGGCAAGGTATTCGCCCGCGGTCAGGGATGGATAGGTGGCTTGTCCGCCACTGGCATCGATGCATTTTTGAACGGGGCTCAGATCCACCTCCGGACGGGGATGGACGAAGAAGGGCATGGAATAGCGTGCTGAATGATTGTCGGGGGGATTGGTGACTCTATGGGTTGTGGATTTGATGATACCGTTGCTGAGGTTTTGTAGCATGTCGCCAGAGTCGACAATGAGATTCCCCGCATGAACGTGCACACCAACCCAGGTACCATCTCGGTGTAGGATTTCGAGTCCCGGGGCTGTGGATTCACAAAGGAGCGTGATTAAATTGATGTCCTCGTGGGCCGCGGCCCGAAGCGCGCCCTTGGGAGCTGTTTCCGGAAGGGGGGGGTAGTGGATGATGCGTTGGATACTGTCTCCGTGCTCCGCAAGGCTAGGAAGAAAATCGGGGCCCAGTTTGAGAAAACTACTGCAGGCCTCGAGGAGGGTTTTGGCGCAGGCTTCGTATTGTTTGTAGAGCCTGGTGAACGCATCGCGAAATTGTTGTGGCGCATCATTGGATTTTGGCCAAAGGTTTTTTGGGTAGACACGCTCGAGGGGATGTCCTGCTGGCAGTTGCTGACCAATATGCCAGAATTCCTTGAGGTCGGCGGCTCCCATTCCTTTGGCACGTTCCTTAGCAAACCCCACGTAACCGCGTTTGCCTAGGTATTCTTTTTTTTCATAAGCGTTTTTGACTTCGTTAGATTGCTGGAAGAAGGCAGCGGCCACATTATAGGCTTTATCCACCAAAGTGAGATCTACAGAGTGATTGGATACCGCGAAAAATCCCAGCTGGGTGAGGGCTTCACCGAGTTGTTGAACGAATTTTTGTCGTTCAAGGGCGTTACCATGAGTGTAGTGTTCTAGGTTGAGGGTAGGAAGTGTTTGTTTCATCGCTTGCCTCGGTGATTATTGGGGAGAATCAACGGCGCCTACCGATTTGATTTCACTTAGTCAAGAGGCCCTTGTGATGCACAGGGGTCGCACGTTTTTGGTGCGGACTTGAAAGAAACCACCGATGGCGGCCATCGTCTGTTCTTTCGCGGGAGCAGGGTCCTAAGGGGTGGAAATAGAATGCCCATTTGCCGGTTATGGTCGTGGTCTGTCGGAGTCAAAGGGCGCAGGCTGTTCTATTCTTGCATCATGGGCTCAGAAGGGTAGAGTCGAGTTGGACGCCATTGCTTATAGAATTGAAGTGCTCCATAAATATCAAAATAGGGGGAAGCTGGCATGGGTGAAGCCAAACTGATGACCTATCCTCGTGGTTGGTTTGTGATTTCGTTTTCCGACGAACTCAAGGTTGGGGAAATTAAAAACTTACGCTATTTTGCTCGAGACATGGTGCTTTTTCGCACAGAAGACGGGCAAGCATGCTTGATCGACGCCTATTGCTCTCACCTAGGTGCCCATTTGGGTCACGGTGGCAAAGTGGATGGCAAGAGCATTCGTTGTCCGTTTCACGCGTGGTCTTTCGATGGTCACGGTCAATGCGTGAGTACACCTTACGCAGACAAAATGCCCAAGCGAACAGAGATTGAATCTTGGCGGGTGATGGAACGCAACGGCATGATTTTTATGTATCATGATCTTGAGCATGGTGAACCTGAATATCAAATTCCAGAGTTGCCGGAATACGGTGATGATGAATGGCTGGAGTGGGACCACAGCATTTTACATATTAAAACCCAGCCTCGAGAGATTGTGGAAAACGTGGCCGATTTAGCACATTTTATTCCTGTGCACGGCACCCATCCCGAAGTTTTTGAAAACGAATTTGTGGATCATATGGCCACGCAAATCAATAAGGGCATGACCTATCCCCGAGGAGGTGGCAAAGATCCCTACAGTCTTACGGCAACCTACTATGGCCCGGCTTATCAACTAACTCACATGGACGGCGTGCTCCAAAGCCGATTGGTCAATGCTCACACCCCGGTGGATGAACACAGCTTAGATTTACGTTTCGCGGTCACCCTCAAAATACTCAAAGACCAAGAGACGACTGCGGGTTTTGCGAAGCGGTATATTGAGAATCTTCGGGTGGGGTTTTTAGAGGATGTGGCAATTTGGGAGCACAAGATGTGGCGCGACCGACCGGCACTTTGTGATGGTGATGGACCCATCGGGAAACTGCGGAAGTGGTACCGCCAATTCTACACCCCGCGTCAAGCTGACTGATTTCTTAGGTAGCGCCTTCAATATATTCTGGGTTTGCCAGTTTCATTTGGAAGTTTTCAATGGGATTGGCAAGTTGCGCCCAGCTAAGCACCACCGCAATCCAGAGGATATCGGCGACAAAGAGGTGAATGAGTTGCATCCAACCCGGAGCGCCGAGGGAAATATTGATGATGCCCAGACCGACTTGAGTCAAGGTGAGAAATACAACCCCTTGGGCCAATTTTAGGGTGAGAGGGTGGTCAAACCCTTTTTGCCCCTCTCTTTGCGCCCTTCGTTGAACGTGGGTTGAGATCCCCACGAGAAAGAGGCTGAGTCCCACGGCGAGAAAGGGGTGAATGATGCGTAGCCGGACTAAGAAATGTTCGGTGGGGGAGAAGTCTTGCCTGATCCGGGCCATAATGTTTTCGGTGTCCGCAGGATTGATGGGAAAAAGAGTGTCGCCCAGTGCGGTGATGGCGCCGGTCATGCCCACGATGAGTAGTCCTAAAATGGCGCCTTCAAAAAGACGTCTCTCTGTTTTTAAGTGGGGCGGCATGGCAAGGCGTGGATGAGACCACCAGGCGGTTAGGGTCCCAAAGGCGATGAGCCCATGGGTGTTGGCGAGGTGAAGAGCGACCACCACGGCTCGGGAAATGGAGGTATCTTTGGCTACCAGTCCCTTCAATACCAAAATGGCGCCGAGGGCGGCTTCTGAAAGTACGAAAATGAGAGTGAGTACTGCCATTTTCCGGACGGGGTGGTCTTTGGGAAATAAACGAAAAGCGTAGATGGTGATGAGCAAAGTGAAAATGAGGGTGAATCCACTGGTGAGTCGGTGGGTGAATTCAATGATGGTTTCAATCCCCGGATCCCGAGGAATGATTTCGCCGCCGCAGCTAGGCCAGTGGTCACCGCAGCCAGCCCCTGAACCGGTGATGCGCACCCATGCGCCCCATAAAATAACCATGAGGTTGTAGATGACCACCATTGCAGCGGCCTTTGAGAAATGTGTGGGGGTGTGTAGCATGGCTTACCTTTCCTGCCTGGGAGTTGGCGCGGGGTCAAGAGATTGAGGGAGGTGTGGCGTTTGGGTTTTAAGGGTCGCCCTTTTTCGGGCAAACAAACGCTTTTTGAGGGAGGCCCCTTAGGTGTCATTTCCGGTGGATAAAACGCTTCGGTCGCCTTTGTAGAAATCGGAATCGTCTTCGTCGTATTCTAGGGCGCTACCCAGAGCGGCATCGGGGGTGAGTCCCACCAAGGCGGCGCCGGATCCCCATACGGGTTGGTAGTCGTAGATCTTACCGGAGAATTGATTGGATTGTCCCATCACTGCTCCGAGCCACCATAGGGCCTTAAGCTTATTGTCGCCATTGGCTTGGGCGGTAAAAGTTCGGGCCAATTGACTCACGTCTTCTAGGCGCCCCTCCCTTAGAAGTTCGAGGAATTTGCGATTCCATTCGTCGTCTTTTCGGGAATGAATGCGGTCGTCGGCCGGATCGATCCATTCTGTCCACATGCGGTTGGAGAGGGCGGTCACGGAAATGGCCACTGCTTTTTTCCCACTCTCTTGGAGGGCGTCCACCGCCGCCTTGCCCAAGATTAGGGTTTCGGCTCGGTCGGCGTACATATTGCACGATACCACACAGGCAGGGATTTCGTTATGGGGATTGAGTAGTTTGAGGGCCACGATGGTGCCCGGGTCCATGGGAAAGCCGCGGTAAGCGACGGTGCGTGCCGTGAGACCGCGGGCATGCGCCGCAGCTTCGTAGACGTGGGCAAAATCTGAATCCATGCGTAATTTGTAATGCATGGTGCCCAATTCGTGGAAGTCTTGATCCACCAAGCGCCATTCGGGCTGGGGATCGGCTTGGATTTGATGGCCGATGATACTGGGCCACTGACTGCTGTAAATTAAGAGTAAATCGGGCTTTAGGGCCAAAATATCTTCCCGCGCCTGGCCGAAGGAATCATGCATGGATTGCCAATTTGGATTTTTCTCCGGCGCGAGAAGGATGTGGGGTTTGCCTGGGGCGATAAAGCCTGCGAGTACGTGTTCACACGTCATGATTGTGCCTCCTCTGGGATCCATTCCACGATGGCATTGCCTGTGCCGATGACGCTTCCGTAACCATGGAGATAGCCAGGGTATTGGGGCGTGCCTAAGGCGCCGAGTAACCAGGTAAGGCCCCCTTCACGGCACTCCGAGAGGGCTTGCTCGATGAAATCAGGCATTTCGGCCAAAATCTGTTGGGTTTTGCCGCTTTGGATGAGGTCTAAGATGTGTGCGTCCCACGAGGCCTGGTTTTTGTTGTAGATATATTCGAAGCGGGGGTCTTCGGGATCCTCTGGTTCTTCGGTGAAGTGTCGGTGACTGAGGGAAGTGGAGGCTAAGAGCACGGCTTTTCGCCCGGTTTTTTCGATGGCCGTGCGGGTCGCTCTTCCGAGGGCCAGCATTTCAGCATCGCCCACATCGTTGCTGAAATAGTGATAGGGGCTTGCCGACGAAAGAACCACGATGGGTTTGTCCCATTTTGGGTACGATAGATGACAGCTGGTGATGGTTCCGTAATCCACACGAAAATCCGGGTTTCGCATCATCTTGGTGACCAAACCCTCGGCTCGGGCTTCGGCTTCGATGGCTTCGGATAAATCCACGTCCACGTCCATCTCGTAGTTGTAACGGAAGAGGTTGGGGAAAATGGGATCTACGGAGAGATCCTTGAAGTGGGGGACCCCTAGAAAATGATGACCGACCACTGTTTTCCAGTGGGGAGTGTGGACGATGAGCACATCGAAGTCTTTTTGGTTGAGGCTTTGGCGTAGGGATTCATAGCCATCAAGGAGTGACTTCCAGGCGCCTGAACCGGTGGCCTCGGGTTCGTTTTGGATGGGGTTGGTGGCGTAGACCAAGTGCGGTGGGTGGGGTGCTAAACATCCGGAGACGATTGTGCCTCGGGTCATGGCGTGCTCCTTGGTTGGGCGTCGTTGTTTATGGAGAATGCTTCGTGGTCGAAGTAGTATTGATCCGTGTCTGGGTCCCACTCATCCCAGGTGGCAATTTCTTCGAGTTGGCTTAAGCGGTTTTCGGGGACTACGTTGGCAACGATGAAGGCTTTTTGGCGGTGGAGGGAATAGGGATTTCGCAATTCAAATCCCAGAGTTCCTAGGATGGAACGGGCGATGTACCAGGTGGCCTGGGAATTCCAGCCATGGGCTATTTTGACCACCACACCCAAACCCTCAGGGTAGTCGGGATGAACGATGGCCATGCCCAAGAGACCGTCGGCCCCTTCCTTGGCAATCACGGCTCCATTACAGGATTTCAAAATGGTACTGTCTAACCTGTTGAATCCGCCCACGAGATCAGGATGGCGCATCATCGCCTCCCAGATCCAATCCTCATCTTTTGTGGCGGCGAGGGCTGAGAAGAGTGTGGCCAATTCTCCCACGGTATTGGCGATGGTTGGCAAGCCGCAACCATCTCTTGAAATTCTCAAGGGCTGCCAGTCTGCGCCCAAAAATCGTTGGACCTGCTTTAAATATGCCTTGAAGAAGGGATGGTGAGGGAGGAGGTAGCCTGTGCAGGGCCAGCCTTTGGCTTCACAACCGCGAATGATGGCTGCATGCTCACCGGAACAGGTGTGGAACCATCGCCTGGGGCGTCTCACTTGGCGACCAAATTGCACCAGTGGCAGGTCTAAGGGGGTCTGCATAAATCCCCAATTTTCTTTTTTGAGCAGGGATTGGGCAGCGGCCACGTGCATGGCGTCTCCGTTGTGGCTGCTTACGGCGATGGCCCGCTGTTGCCAGGTGGTGTCTTGGGCGAGTTCTTCGGCGAAGACTTTGAGCATGAAGGGTTTCATCATACTTCGACCGTAGCAGAGGACGTTGCCGCCAAAGGAATGAACGATTTTGCCCCCACTGGCCCATGCCACGGCGCCGTGGATGGTGGTTTCGCTTACGCCGTTGCGTCGATAGTCGATGAGGGGCTCCCATTCGACTTCCCGGCCGGTGGCAATACCAGGCATGTTTTCGCCGAGGGGGCTTTTGGGATAAAATTCCGTTCCGGGTTTGGGCATGGGCTATTTCTCCTGAAGATTTGGAGTGACGTGTTCCATGAAGGCTTCCATATTGTCGATGACCCGTTGGCTGTTGTGGTTGAAGAAGTCAAACCAGAGCATGAGTCGGTCGTGGGGATGAAACCTCTCTCTGGCCTGCTCGATGATATCGGCAGGGTTACCGATGAGGGCGTTTTTAGCGGCGTTGGTGACCCGCGAAGGATCTAGGGTGCCCTCCAAGGCTTTCCAGTATTCGCCCAGGGCCACCGCCGCTTCCTCATGGGCCTTTTTCCGCTGTTGCTCGGGGCTTAGGTGAGGTTGGGCATTGATGAACACGAAGGTTGTCCGGGGCATAAAGGAGCGTTTCCAAGGGCCGCCACCGGGGTGATAGACCGCGCTAAGGCGCCGGTGGGTATCTTCAATCTTATCGGGTTGGGTGATGGATAGATTGAAGACCTGCACCGGGAGGATTTGATTGAGCGTTTCTTGGATTTGGGGGGCATGGCTGCCCACAATGAGTTGGAGGAGTTCCCGCCGCCAATGTTTCGGAATAATTTGTAGCGGCTCAAACTTGAAGCGCGGCTCGATTTCGATGGTGTGGGCGGTGGTGTTCGCTGCATTTTGCACCGCCAGCCAATCTTGTTGGTTGCGGAAGTTTTCGCGTTTTAGGATGGTTGGGTGGATGTCGTGGCTCGAGAGCACATCTCCCCGGAGGAGTTTGCACAATATCTCCGCCGCCTCGGCAAAGACCATGCCCTTGAGGGCGGGCCAGGCCGCTTCTTCCAGCGGGTTTCGGGGCACAATGCCAAAGGGTTGATTCATATACTCGAAACGGCCACCGGAGAAGCCGATGTGAATGCGTCTCTTTTCCTCCGGATCGAGTCCGTGGAGGTTGGCGAAGGTGGCGATGCGTTCTGCTGCGGCAATGGGCCCGCCGTTGCAAAGAATATTCATCACTGCGGAACCGCACTCGATATTCTTGGTGCGGGCAAAGACCTTTTGGGCCACTTGGACAAAGTCGGTCATGAGGCCCACTTCTCCCTGCCAGTGGGGTATGACGGGCTTCGCATTTCGCTTTTGAATGGTGCTTGAGAGATGGGCTTCGGCAAACCATGCGGTTTGGTAACCCAATTGGTCGGCGGCTTCCACCTGGTCGAAAAAGTTGTGAAACATCTCTGCTTCCGTGGGAAGTTGCCCCTCCACGGGAGTGTGGCTGATGGAGAAAAAGATATCGAATTTCACAAAAAGCCCCCTGACTTTGTTGGGATCCAAACGGGGGTTCCCTTGGGATTTGAAGTATTGAATACCGTGATTGTGGGTAAAAAAAGCACACTCTATCGAACGACTTATTCAAAATCAATGAGCATCTTTTTGGGCAATTATGCCGAGCAAACTGGGCTTAAACGGGGTCTAAGCTTGGGCCTAGGCTGGGTCTAAGCCGGGCTTAAACTGGTTCTCGAAACTCCCTAAAAAGTTTGAGAAAAGCGGCCGTTTCGACGAGGTCTGAGAAGCGCTGAACAAGGTTTTCTCTGCGGTGAGTTAGATTTTTTGTGGTTTTTGCTTTCGGAGTTTGAGGTGATGGCGGAGGGTTTGTCGGCTTAGGAATGGCCGACCATCTCGGGGTGTTCGGGTTTGGGTTTCTTGGCGGTTTCGAGATATTCCCGCTCGACGGCTGCGTAGTCCACTTCCACATTCAAGCGGGCGAGGACGGAGAAAAAACCAAATTGAAGTCGGTTGATGAAGAGAATCCCCGGAGGCAAGGGCACGAAATGGTCGTTGTTTTGAGTCATCAACTCTTTGCACATCAAACCGAATTCCTTCACCACGCCGGCGGCATAATTGCGGGTGATGCGGAAGGGGGGGGCGGTGATGGGGCGGAAAATAGAGCGTATGTAGTTATCGACCATGCGTTCGTAGGCACCTCCGTGGGTTTCCAAAATGACATGGGCAGCGGCGTAGAAGTTATCCCAATCTCGTTGGTTTGCCGCGATATGGAGTTTCACCGCTTCGGCGCGATGTTTTTCCTGAAAGGGCTGGATACACCCAAAATCGATGAAGCCCACTTCTCCATTGGGTCGGAAGATATAATTGCCGGGATGGGGATCGGCGTTGAAGAGGCCCTCCACGAGGGACGCTTTGTAAACGAATCGCCATAGGGTTTCGGCCCACGCCCGTCGTTCGTTTTCGGGGGCTTGGCAGGCTTGCTTAAATGGGATCCCCTCCACGAATTCTGTGGTAAGCACCCGAGCGGTAGAATGACTGGCGATGACTTTGGGAATATGGACGTTTCTGCTTTCTCGGTGGATCTCTCGGAAGCGCATTTGGCTTTCTGCTTCTCGGTGGTAGTCGAGTTCTTCGCGGAAGCGTTGCTTGACTTCTTCGGTGAGTCGCTTGGAGTCGAATTTTCCCATGCCAAAAGCGCGCATGGGCATTTCCACCATCGCGGCATTGCGTAAATCGGCTTCCATGGCAGCTTCGATGCCGGGGTGGTGCACTTTTACTGCCACCTGGCGTCCGTCGTGAAGGGTTGCCCGGTGCACCTGTCCGATGGACGCACTGGCTATGGGATCGTCTTCCCAAGTGGCGAAGGCTTCGGTGATGGTTTGGCCGAATTCCGATTCCACCAAGGCGCGGATTTCTCCCCCGTTGGATTTGGGGGCTTGAGTTTGGAGGGTCTCCATGGTCTTTTCGTAGAGTTCGTGTTTGCCCTCGGGGACGATGCCGTCAACATAGCTCATCATTTGCCCCATTTTGGCAGCCACCCCGCGAAGTTGACCCAAGAGTTTTACGGTATCCATGACGCGGTTTTCCGACTGTCCTTTGGAGAGGAGATCGGCGCCGGTTTTGAGGCTGGCGGATGCGAGTTTGGTGATGCGGGAGAATCTGCCTAGGGGAAGCTTGGTTTTGTTATCATCCATCTTGGGGAGAGGGTTATACTCTTGAGCCTACGAAAACAAGCGGAAGGCTTCATGGGGGGCAAAGGTTCAACTCTTTGTTATTGTACCTGATGCTCTGGGTTGAATGATGGTGTCGACCCTCAGGAAGTGGGGTAACTTCTAGAACTTCTAGCAAATAGAGTCGCTTTGATTTGTGTCTTTGAGACGGTCGTGACGTTTCTCACTTTCGGAAAATAAATTGTGTCCGTGTGTTTTTCAACCTTTGGCTAAGCCGTTGGGTTGATGCGGCTGTTTAATTTGGAGGAGCACAGGAGGATTGACCTAGTGAATTGGGTTATCCGCCAAGACCACGTGGGTGCGGCTCTGTGGCTGCCTTCTGAAAAGCGAGAGACCTCCAGGGTGGTGCAGGCAGGTCTTTGGCCCATGTTCATCGGCGTCACCGGGTGGGGGATATTCACTAAGACTCTTCGGGCTTTTCATGCCACGGACAAGGTTCATTATTCAAGTCCCCATATGTATCTCCTTTCTCTATCTTCCCATCCCAAGAACCGGGGCAAGGGGATCGGGGGGGGAGTTGCTGTGCCAGATGACAGAGCTTTGTGACGCCCAAGAGCTGCCCATTCACCTCGAGAATACCAAGGAGGCCAATGAAAATTTCTACCGGCGCTTTGGTTTCGAAACCCTCGGCGACATCGATTTAGGTGCGGGCTGTCTGTCCTATCTCGGGGCGATGCTTCGCAAACCAAAGGGCGTGTGAAAAGGGGGACTAAAGGGGAGGTTTTGTTACGACAGGGATTGGGGTAGGGAGCCTTGCTTTGCAGCCCTATCCTATCGCTTCGGCTTTTCCGGTGAACTCCCTTTCCTACACGTGCATTACGCCTGTTTTTTTCCTACCATCTTAATGCAAGCAATGCCCATTGGTCGATGTTGTGGGAGGGATAGCCCCCGGCGGAGTTGGCCTTGATTCACTGAGTATTCGAAGGGGAAAATCGGCCGACCTTAGAGAGCCAAACCGGGATCGCCACCGGATTTGTCCATAGGGCAATCATGAATTTCCCTGTAATTTGCGGCAGCGGTTAAAGCTCAAGGGCTCTGATGGTTTGCAAAATGCCTATGAGGTTTGTGGCCCCGATTGGGTATCTGCCTATCTAGCGGGTGTGGAGGAGCGTCGGGAGTATTCTCGTTTGAATGTGGAGATTCTGTGGAATTGTTTGTGAATGGCGAAGTGAAGGAAGCGCGATCCACCAATGTCGGCCACCGGTCTCTTTATTTGAGAGTGCCGTGCGATTTTCCAAGGGTCAAAGGGTTGAGTTGGTGGTCAGAGTTCGTTTGGATGGGGAAGATCTATCGGTGAGAAATGGATGGGGAAGTGGCTTTTGTGGCTCGCCGTTTTTCGGAAGGATTTTGGCAATACCAACAATAGGCTTCAATTTACCAAAAAATTTAGGTAATCAGTGCCCAGTGAATACCAGCGACATTGGAGGTTTTTATGAAGGGTTTGGTTTTTAGTCTTCTTTTGGTTTTTCCTCAACTTGGGTTGGCGACTTCTAAGGTACAACCACCGGGAAGTGTCAAAGTACAAATCGACACTTCCATGGGAGATATCGTCGTTCAGCTCGATTCTCGGGCGTCGATTACGATCAAGAATTTTCTTTCTTATGTCGACAGCGGCTATTACGACGGAACCATCTTCCATCGGGTTATTTCAAATTTCATGATCCAAGGGGGTGGAATGGTACCAGGTTTGCAGGAGAAGAAGCCCCAAGCGCCGATTCAGTTGGAAGTGGGCAAGGGGCTTTCCAACGTGCGTGGCTCTGTGGCTATGGCCAGAACCAACGCCCCCCATAGCGCGACCAGTCAATTTTTTATCAATGTCAAGGATAACAAGCGTTTGGATACCGCCGGTGGTGGTTACGCCGTTTTTGGCAAGGTGGTGCAGGGTATGGACGTGGTGGACAAAATCAAGGCTGTCGAAACCACCGTTCGCATGGGACAGCGTGATGTTCCAGTGAAACCCGTGATGATCAAAGCGGTGAAGCGTCTTCCCTAAGCAACCGCCGATGTTTTGAGGTGGAACAAAGAGCTTTCGGTTGCACTTAACTGGTGTGCTTGTCTTACCTGTTGAAAAGTGAATGTGCTGAAGGGACACTTGGGCCATGGTATTTCGCACCGAGCCCACCGTGGATGTGCGCACCAATCTTACGCTTTAGTTGGTGGGGTGCACAGCCTGCATCCCTTTAAGAGTGCGCCCTATTGTCTCGGTTTTACGGCTCCTTGGGTGGAGGGGGTGTTTGAGAGGGAAATCTTCGCCGCGATCCGCAAGCCCTCTAAGCGCTCTTATCTTCTTGATATGCTATTTCTTCGCAACGACTAGGTTTCCCGTGTTACGGTCTTGGAATTGAGTTCTGTGATCCAGCTGCTGACACTTGAGACGATTGGAGAAATTATGGCCGATGGTGAGTCCCAAAAAAAGTTACAAATGAATCTGGTGGTCTTTGGCGCGAGTGTGGGGATCATTGTTTTGATGTTGGTGGGCGCAGTGGTGGCCACGGATACGGTGGCCGGAGCTTTCAATACGATTCAAGCGGTCATTATGGAAAAGTTCGGCTGGCTCTACGTCTTGTCCATAACTGGATTCCTGTTGTTTGCTTTTTGGATCATGCAGAGTAGATTTGGTCGAATCAAGCTCGGTCCTGACGATTGCGAACCCGATTTTGGTATGCTCACTTGGTTTGCTATGCTCTTTAGCGCGGGTATGGGCATTGGCCTCCTCTTTTTCAGTGTGGCTGAGCCCATGTCTCATTATGGCTCCCCGCCGAGTGGTGTAGGCAATACCTTGGAGAGCGCTAGAGGTGCCATGGGTGTCACTTTTTTTCATTGGGGACTTCATGGATGGGCGGTTTATTCGGTGGTGGGCTTATGCTTCGCCTATTTTAGTTTTCGTCGAGGGCTGCCTTTGTCGATTCGCTCTGCCTTTCATCCGCTCTTAGGGGATAAGATCAATGGACCCATTGGGGATTTTGTCGATACCTTAGCCGTGGTGAGTACACTCTTTGGAGTGGCTACTTCCTTGGGATTGGGGGCCATGCAGGTCAATGCGGGATTGAATCATGTTTTTGGGGTACCGGAATCCATAACCATGCAGGTGGTGATTATTGGTTGTATTACGGCGATGGCGACCGCGTCGGTGGTGTCGGGGCTCGATGTTGGGATCCGTCGTTTGAGCGAGCTCAATATGGGGCTAGCGGTCCTACTTTTGATCTTTGTTTTTGTTGCTGGACCGACCGCATTTATCCTAAACGCATTTGTCGACAATATCGGGTCCTATTTGACCCATCTACCCCGCCATTCCTTTTGGGTGGGTTCCTTCTCGTCTCCTCAAGAACAAACCTGGCTGAGTAACTGGACCATTTTTTATTGGGCATGGTGGATCGCGTGGACGCCCTTTGTAAGCATGTTTATCGCCAGAGTTTCGAGAGGGCGAACCATTCGAGAATATATGGGGGCGGTTTTAGTGGCACCTACTTTGGCTGGTTTTGTGTGGCTTACGGTGTTTGGTGATGCTGCCCTTTTTGAAGAGATCTACGGTGGAGGGGGGATTGCAAGTGCGGTCAACGAAAGTATTCCCACGGCGCTATTCGTATTGCTGGACCGATATCCCTTGGCCTCAATCACAGGGCTCGTGGCCACGGTTTGCGTGATCCTATTTTTTATCACGTCTTCGGACTCGGCATCTTTGGTGGTGGATACCATTGCTTCAGGCGGGGTTGAGGATCCACCGGTGATCCAGCGTGTGTTTTGGGCGGTTTTTGAGGGCGTGGTGGCGGGGGTGCTTCTTTTTGCCGGTGGACTCAAAGCGCTCCAGACCGCATCTTTGACCACGGCACTTCCTTTTTGTTTTGCGATTATCGTGATGTGTTGGGCTTTGGTGAAGGGGTTGAGAGAGGATGCTCTTGAGGTATCTGAGACAGAACAATCCAAGCCCGACTCTTAGTTCGTGATGATGTTTTGACGGTGCGATGCTTCCTTTGTGATTTGTGACACGGGGCTGAGGCTTCTGATTCCTTTTCGGGATGGTTTGGTTTGTTTGGTGGTGGACCAGTTGCTTTCACCACGGATATTTTTCATGCCACACCCTGTGGTTTTCTCTTTTAGGGATGATGCTTCTTGATGATGAAGGTATGGGTGTCATGGGTGGTGGGCGGTTTTCTATTTGGAGGTGGGTGCTTATCTCAAGAGAAAACGCTCCAGCCGCCCTTTTTCTCGTGGTAGGCTGGAAGGCGGTCTTTTTGGCCGGTGTTGCCATGGGCTTGGGGTGAGGATAAATTGGCGTCGGGCCCCACACTCTCACCGGACCGCAGTATACACAAGTTTTAAGAGGCAGTCTGCAATGGCGTGGGGCGCTTATCCCAATTTAGGTATGGGGTTAAACAAATCGAAAGGGAAAAACAATGTCTAATTTCTACCATACGAAGTTTTGAGGTCGCGTGGTCTGCGTTTTGAACTTCTGCTTGGAATGTGTCGAAGCGGTTTTGGGAGATTGGTTGGCGTGGAGTTTTCCCGTGAATGCCTACCCGAAGAAGGTAGGCATTGGCCTAGGTGCTCTTAAGGGGGGGTAGGGAAATACAATTCCCAAGCCCAGCGGGTGGTGGGTCTGATTTTAGCTTAATCCTGCCAAGCGGAGAGCTTCTTTTGTTGTTTTCCCCATTTCGGAGCGGCATTCGCGGTAAATCTCATTCATCACCACCTCAAGCTCTCCTTTCCCTTTCCAGCAGGCTATGAGGTCGGAGGATGGGATCTCGTTGCGCAAAAGGCGAAATGCGTAGCTTGCCACATAGAGGTCGTCCACCAATCCAAAAGGCCCCAGTTGGTTTTCTGGATAGACATCTTCAGCCACCACAAAATAGGCCAACACCGAAGTTACAATGCCTTGATTCTCTCGGTTGAGATGGCCGCGGGTGAAAAGCAGCGCGTAGAATTCAAAGATCTCCGGCGCATATTTAACAGCCCGATCCCTGGCTCCATGATAATCTTTGCAAAACTCGCGGAGTTGTTTCCCATAGTCTGGAACGTCCATGCCGCGATTGTATCTTAAAAAGGTGGCCCAATTCCACACTCATCCCTCAATCTTTTCATCCTTCCATGGGAGAAAGCGCCGAATCCATATTTTTAGAAGAAGGGCGGTTTTGGGAGGCGTTCTTTTGAGGGGCGTTGTGGGGGATGGTGTGTTGTTTCGTTTTAAAAGACCCTACTTAGATGGGGGTATTTTCGAGGTTGTCTTTAGGAGGGGGTTTGGGGCAAAGCGGCTGCTTGAAGATAGTGCGCTAAATCTACGGTTTCTCGAACGACGACTTCGTTTTGGACCACGTAGTCTCGGTCTTCGGTGATGCTATGGATGACCTTTTCCATTTTTCCATGTTCACTGGATTCGGCAGAAACCCCTTCGTGTTTTTTGCCATATAGCCATCCTCGCGACAGGTGATAGTTGTTTTGGTCTAAGATCCCCGTGGAGAGATAGAGGGTACAGGGCTTACAAAGCGCGGGCTCGAGAATACCCGCTTCACTCTTTTCGTGGGTCATCTCCAGGTAGACTGAGGATTGGTATTCGGTCTCTCGGTATCCGTAATTATTTTTCTTCAAACGAACTCCCGGTTTGATGGTTCCCGATTCGAGAATGGCGGGAATGTTTGCACAATCGGTTTTGTGTCTAAGAAATTGAATGCCAGAGCGTTTGGCCATTTCGGATCTACGTCCAAGTTTGGGCTCTTCTTGGCTGCATTTGACAGCAAGAGCCATTGCGTTTTTGGCCGGTTGCAATTGAACTTTCCCAAAGTTGGTGGTCATAGACGGTCTGGTTTTGACTGTGGTCTCGAAAGTATCTTGGGTTGAGCTATCTCGAATTTGAGGATCGGGTGTGGTTTCCGATTCTTCGGAGCAGGCATTGAGGGCGTGGGCTGCGGCGGCTGTGGCGAGGCCTAAGCCCAGCACTTTACCGACGGCATCAATCGAAAATAGACGCTGGCCTAATCTTGACGCAACGCGTCCAAACATGTTTCCTTCCTCATCACTCAGCTAGAGTTAAGTTCATTGCTTTGGGTGATCATCGGCAATGGCCTTGAAGGGGTTGTTTGAATCTGAATGGGGTAGAGCCCTGGGAGGTGATTTTGTTGCTGGTAGATGCCTTCGGGAGGTGACCAGGGCTAAAATCAGATCGACATCAACAGTCCTGAAACTCGAATGATAGGCGCTGCCGCCATGGAGCGTTTTAGAGCGATGAATTCTGAATGATCAGCTTCGGGCTTGGGATTGTGTAAGCTAAAGTCTCCGAGATTGGTTTAGATTTGTTTCGATGATTGATAGCAGCGACCAGGTTATGGCTGTGTACCGATGTGTTTTGACATTTTTTGACATTTGAGTTCGGTACCGTTTTTCTCTTTACCGTTAAAACCCGCATCCAAGGTGATGACCTCGTTTCAATTTGGATGGGCTGCTCCGGCCTTGCCTTATTTACTTACTCAATTTCACCCGTTCCTAGCCACAACCCAGAAAAAGATGTTGTAATGAGCATAGATTCTGAAAATCCTGGCCCTAAGGAATATGCGCAACAAGTTTTTATCCATGGAAAACAGACCATTCACCAAAAGCTGTGACCCACCCTCACCTAGCTTAGCTAAGGAGGGGGCCAACCTGCGCGTGGTCTGTTTTTTGGGCTCAGCGGGCGCCTTGACTCAGCTAAGTGAAATATTTAACGACTTTGTGCCACCAAAGGACGTCGCTTGGGTTGTGGCGAATCATGGGCCTGCTTCGATGGTATTTG
>JAYZAY010000090.1:0-13205 GCA_036339465.1 Myxococcota bacterium
AAAAAACAGCGGTTCAAATTTCGGACCCTTTTGGATTCTTTTTGGTCCAACAAACGAATCATCCTACCCAGATTTTTGAGTTGAAAAGAAATATTATTCATATCGGTCGTAGCAGTGACTGTGATCTGGTTCTCGCTGATACTTCGGTGAGTCGGGTCCATGCTTCCTTAGAGGTGAAGAACGCAACAGTCACTCTACTTGATCGACAAAGCTCTAATGGTACTGTGGTTAATGGTGAAAAGATTGATTCAAAAGTGTTAACGCACGATGCGCAGATAAGAATTGGCCGTTTTTTTCTAGGATATAAAATATTCAACTACGAGGTAAGGTCCAAAATTGATCAGTATAGGGTTTTTGACTCATATGAAACCCCAGAGTCAAAGGACCAAAATGATACAAATTTGATGGGTCCTGCACAGGTAAGTGCGATGATGGAGACACTTACGCGCCAAAAAGAGGCCTGTCTCTTGGTGTTTGGAAGTCGAGAAAAATATCAGCTTGGCGATGTTCGATGGGAATTTGGAACCGCCGACCTTCCCTGTCAGGGGTTGGACGGTCGAAGCGGGGTTATTATTACCTGGGTGGATACCCATCATGTTATTCGGCGCAAGTGACTTCGTGCCAAACGCGCACTCGTGAATGGTGTGGCGATTAAAACCCACCAACTTGAACCAGGGGATACGATTGAAATTGCTTCCGGCAGATTCACCTATCGCTTAGGTTAGAGCGTCTTCGGTTTAGCGGCTCATGGGGGGAAGGCGGGGGATCCGCCGGTTCAGGGGTGGAGTTGCCAGCATTTTTTTAGGCAGGGCAGGGGGGGGAGTCCGGGTGGTTTGGGAATCGGTTGGGGATATTGGTTATGCTGCCATTTTTCCAGGATTTTCCTTGCATTGTGTCTTTCTCGGACTTTGGTATTTTGGTTGTGATATGGGTTTTTGTGGCATATCCATGAAGTGCTCCACGGAGGTTCCATCGATGAGACACGTCGAATTACTTGTTTGCGCCGTGTTGTGCTTGGGGGTCGGATGTAGCGAAAAGTTTCAATCTCAGGGGGAGGGGAAAGGTGTGTCGCAGGTTGAGGCTGGAGAAAATATAGGTCAAGGGGGTGTCGTAGGGTCAGAATCCAAGGATGATGCGAAATTAGATGGCGTGGGGGCCATCAAACCAACCGGATCTTCGGGAGGTGCGCAGGGTTCTACGCCAGTGGGTGGTTTTGGGGTGATCAGTGGTGCCTGTGGAGTCCTTACGGAAGATTTGCGAAGTCAAGATGAACCTGTCTTGATTCAAAATGCGATTGATTTTTCAGAGGATCCCTATGATGAAGCGGATTATGACCTCTTAACCGAAGGGGGGCAAGAGATTATCGATGATGGCAATGCAGGGGGAAGTTCTCTCTACTCCGAGGTCTTTGCCTATGAAATTCTGGCTCGTTGTGATGGGGCCGCTTTGCTTAAAACAGAAACCGAGATCAACTATCAAGATCCGCAGGGGAAGATCACAGACCTATTGGTGGAGATCCATGGGGAGCGGGTGGGGGTGAGTGTTACTCGGGCCGTGGTTTTCCCCCGTGATGCCCCCTACACGGTGGGCCATGCTCGGGAACTTCTTGAGAATAAGCTCGGAGGCATCTTGGAAAGCACTGAAAATGTCGCAGAGAAAGACAACTGGAAAAAACAGATCTTGCATATTATCGTCTATGGGGCAGAGCATGCGGAATCACTTCAGAGTGCTTTTTTGGGGATGGATTCCGAGCTCAAGAGTAACACCATCGTTTATCTGACGGTCTCCGACGGAGAAGATGGATTCCTGTATTGAGATTATGTGCGCATGCCCGCTTTTCGGAGCATTTTTATGGTTCCTATGGGTTCGGCAGACAAGACGGAAAGTACGCCGCCCATCATGGCGCCAATGACCCCCACGGATGCCACTTCCGATCCCGCCATAAAGAGGTTACGGATCGGACTTTGTGGGCGTAGCCATTGGGTTCGAAATCGTTTAGGCGTGGGCTCGATGCCATAGATAGAACCCGCCATGGGCCGAACGAAATGGTCGGTGGAAAGAGGGGTCGAGAGCTCAACATACTCTAGATACGGTTCTAATTCGGGCATGTTTTTGAGAAATTGTTCAAGAAGCTTTTTCTCCATCCGCTCCTTAAAAGCATCGTAGCTTTCCCCGCGTTTTTTCCAGCGGGTATCTTTCCATTCTTGAAAAATATCCCAAGGGACAAAGGTGACGACTTCGCCGGTATGCAATTGTTCTGGGCCGGGGTCATAGTGGGGATCCTTGAGGGAAGGGAAACTGCAATACAGAACCGGAACATCGGGAAGTTTCTGGTCGGGCGCCACCATCCAATCACTAAAATTTGGGTCCCAGGTGCCATAGAACCATTTGTTGGCGGACCCGGCTCCCGCTTGACGGATATCGCCTTTGAATCCTAAATAGAGACAGACATGACAGGGCGCGGGATTGAGGCTTTTGATCTCTTTTGCCCATTTCTTTTCTCGATGGTTTTCAGGTAGAAGACGGGTGGCCGTGGACATGACACCGGCGGCACTTACGATGGAATTACTGCGGATTTCTTCGCCGTCTCTCAAGCGAACGCCCACAGCTTTTCCTTTATGGACGATGATTTCTTCCACATCGGCTCGGATTCGGGTCCAGCCACCACCATCGGCCACGGTTTTTAGGAGGGTATTGGCGATTTTTTCAGAGCCACCCACGGGGTAATAGCCACCGTGGACGAAATGACGGACCACCAAGGCTTGCATGGCAAAGGAGGAACGACTTGGAGGTGACCCGTAGTATCCCCATTGTGCAGTCATGATGCTTTGCAATTTGGGATTATCGGTGAGCCTGTTGATGACTTCTTGGGTTTTTAGCTCCAACATCGCCAGCCCTTTTTTGCCCAGAGTGGCTTCCCCAAGCCAATTAAGTTTTTGGGGTAGGGCTCGGGCGAGGTAGTAGCCCTTCATGGCGCCGGCCACTTCCCGAACGTAGGCGAGATAGCGATCGATGGCTTCTTCTTCCTCGGGAAAGGCGTCCAATAGATTTTGACGGAACTGTTTTGGGCTATCGGGAAAATCGATGCGGAAGCCTTCGGGGTAATAGAATTCATCGTAGACGGGGCCGAGGGAGGCCCATTGTAGATCGCCGCTTGTGAGGTATTCGAGAAGGCGGCCGGTGAGGGAGTGGCGCGTGACTTCGCCGACGGCATGGACGCCCACATCCCAATGAAAATTTTTGCGTTTGAAAGTGTGGGTATAGCCGCCGGGAACATAATGCTGCTCAAGTACGAGTACTTTTTTGCCAAGCTTACTTAGCATCGCCGCAGCGGTCATGCCGCCCATGCCGGAACCGATGACAATATAATCCCAGATGCCGTCTTTCCCCTTTTTGTCCCAGTATTTCTCCGACATCCGTCTTTCTCCCTGGTTGTTGTTTTGGTAGGACCAAATTGCTATCGGACTCGGGGTGGTGTGTCAACGCTTTGATTTGGGGGCTGGGGCTAAAGGCAGCGTTTCTTGGACACTTCAGGGTTTGGGCTGTGGGACTGTTGGGGTATTTCAAATGATAAGCGTAGGCAACCCTTTAGCTTTGGTTTCGACTTTGGTAGAAGACTGCACCACAAATTCTCAAAAGGATTCTACGTTATGGTGTTACGAAATTATGCGGTAAGTTTGGTTGCGGGGTTGGGGTGTTTATTGTCTTTTTCCGCTACTTGGGCGGGTAATATAGGCAACAACAGTAACTTTAGTGCGGAATATATTCGAACCTTAAACCGCGGAGCGTCTGTCGAGACCGATGCGGCGGTTTATAATCCCGCCGGAACGGTGGCCTTAGCGGATGGTTTCCACTTTGGGCTTTCTAACCAGAGTTATTTTATTAAGACCGATGAATTGTCCTATCTGGATGGTAAAACCTATGAATCCACGGTGGGGGCTTATGTCATACCCGCCATTTCGAGCGTGTATGGTTTTGGTGATTTTGCGATTTTTCTCCATTTGGGTGTGCCGGGCGGCGGTGGTTCAAAAGATTTCTCCCAAGGCCATCCGGTCTATAAGGACTATGAGCAAAAGATCCCGCCTATAGCCACCGAAAAAGTTGGTCTGTCTATTACTTCTGCGACTTTGATTGAAGATAAACCGGAAAGGCAGGCGAAGATTAAGGGAACTTCCGTGGCCGTGGGCGCTACCCTTGGCTTGGCTTATCAGGCGGCAGACTGGGTTTCCCTAGGGGCGGGGCTTCGGCTGGTGCACGCAACCCGCAGTTATGAAGGGAGCGCGAGTTATTGGCTGAATGGGGCGCTTCCTGTGTCTATGATGCTGGAGACCTCGGCTACGGCTTTGGGGCTTAACCCGCTCATTAGTTTCAATGTGATGCCGGTGGAAGATCTTCGTATTGCATTCCAGTATCAGTTCAAAACACCTCTCAACTATAAGCGAACCTACGAGGATGGTAGCGACGAGCCACTCAAGGAGGAAGATCTTAATGCAATGATTCGGGGAAAAAAGGAGGTGCCGGTGGGGCAAGTGTTTTTTCGTTGGAAAGAAGATCGCAGGGATTTACCCGCGGTGGCCAACCTGGGTGTATCCTACCAAGTAACGCCCGAGCTGAAATTGGAGAGTTCCTTTAATTATTATTTCAATACCAGTGCGAATTGGGGAAAAACGCTCGATGGCGGGCCCAATGGAACCGAATATCGTGATGGTATGGATGCTGGTTTGGCGGTGGAATATGCGGGCCTAGTGGAAGGACTGCGGTTGAGTGTGGGGTATCTCTTCAGCCATACGGGCGCTACTCGGGAGTCCCGAAATCTCTTGGATTGGGGCATGAGCACGCAAACTGTGGCCGTTGGTGGAAGTTATGATGTGAACGAGATGATTGAGCTCTCTCTGGGGTTATTGAGGGTGTTCTATGTGGAAGGTGACAATTTTGACCCCAATGCACAACCATCGAGCTCTGTGCTCTACAATCAGTCCACCATGGGTTTTGCCTTAGGGGCGAATTTTCACTTTTAGTGAGTCGGGGAGTTGCCATTGGCTATTCTGTGGCCATGAAATTCACGCGGAACTGGTTTTAAAGATGCGCGCCCAAGCCATGGGCGTGTTGAATACCGAACCGATCTCGCTGAACTCGAAGCTTCGGGTGGGGGATCTTCAGGTTTTATTTAGTGCGGCGGTTTGGTTCACAGAAGATCTTACAATTCCAGTCGACTTTTGCTTTGGTTTTGAATTCCATAAATCCGTTGCAAAAGAGCCCACGAGGCTTTCATACCAACGCGCGTATTCCTATTGCGCTATAGCTTCTATAGCTTCTATAGCTTCTATAGCTTCTATAGCTTCTATAGCTTCTATATGCTCTTCCTGTGGTTGGTTGGTAGTGTGTGCGGGCAACCAGATTGTAAATTCGGCTCCATTAAAATCTGGATCGTTTCGTGTTGTAATGTGGCCATCAGAATCTTCGATGATTTTTTTCACCAGGTAAAGGCCTATTCCCGTTCCACTATGCAGGCTCTTGGTGGTGAAAAACTCGTCGAAAATTCGTGGTATCACGGCCTCTGGAATGCCCCCGCCGTTGTCTTTGACTTGAATCATGACCCCCGGCCGCCCTTGGTGGTGCTTTTCTTCGGTTGAAATTTCGACAACGCCAACAAATACTGACTTTGTGAGATCTTCGAGGCTTTGGTAGTGACTGTCCAATGCATCCACAGCATTGGCAATGAGGTTCATAAAAACCTGACAAAGCCGCACGGGAACCACTGCCACGGGGACGGCGTTTCCTCGATTGAATATAAGCTTGCATAGGGTGAGTTTGGCTTTACAGAGAATCATGACCTCATCGATCAGTGTATTGGGGTCGACCACCTCAAGCGCGTCCTCTTGTTGTCTACTTTGTCGCCGCAAAGCGTTGGTAATATCGGTAAGCCCTTTGACGGCCGCTAATGCTTGGTCCAACATTTTAAGGATGGTGCTTTGATTGTGGTGGTAGGTTTCGTAGAAATTCACTGATTCTGAAGTTTTGGAATGTGCGTAGCTTTCAACGCGTTTAGTCATCTCCATAGTATGTTCTTGCGCCACGGTGATGCAAAGAGCGATCGCCTGGGCGGGATTGGTTACTTCATGCCCAATGGAGGAGGTGAGCTTACCAAGCTGCACCATCTTGTCGGTATCCATGGCAAATTGCTCGTGGAGTGCACGTTGTTGTGCGATCGTCTCGCTTAGGAAATCCTTGGTCTGTTGAACCTCTGTAAGGTTTTGAGCAAGTTCAGCAGCGACTCTGGATGCAACTTGTTGGGCTTCGAGGTGTTGAGAAGGGCGAGAAATCATGACGTAGCCCCACTCAAACTTTTGGGGTTCGGTCATAACCTTGGCCATGGTGAGCCAAAGACACTTTTCTTGGGAGCCATTGCGGCCAAACATCACATGGACGCCATTGACGGGGCCAAGATTGGTTGTATTAAATAGCCCATATTGAGACACAAGGTCCAGCTCATCTATCCATTCGTAGATGGGTTTGCCGATAAGTTGCCCAAGTGGAATTCCCAACTGTTGGGCGAAAGCGCTGTTTCCCCGGATAACGGTTCCATCTTGTTGAAGAATGACAAATCCGTCGGGAAGAGAATCGAAGAGTAATTGCAGGAACTGACTTTGTTCCAGCGCATCTCTTTCTCGTGCTTTGAGTAAGAGTAGGTTCCGTATGTGGGAGACGAGTTCTGGTTCACTATAAGGCTTGGCCACAAAAGCATCGGCGCCCGCTTCTATTGCTTCTAGGCGTGACCCGTCATCTGCTCTGGAACTCAAAACGACGATCGGTAGCGTGATGGGTCTTTTTTGTTTACGACATATTTGGATAAATTCGGTTCCGGTTATATAGGGCATCAACCAGTCGGTGACCACGAGACTGGGTTGTCTTATCTCCATGAATTTGAGGGCTGCGACAGCATTGTTAACGACCAACACCTTATAGCCATAACGTCGGAGAGTACGGGCTATCAGTTGGCCCATTTCAGGCACATCATCGATCACTAAAATCCACTCATCTATCCATTCTTCTTGGCTTAGCTCTTGTTCAAGTTTAAGGGTGTCTGTGTCGTCATCGCCGGGTTCATGGTTGCTTGGATGGGTGTTTTTAGTCGATTCTGTAAGCGTCGGTTCCCAATCTAAAAGCCCGTCTGTGTATTTTTCACCGGATTGATAGTTGAAAGGGCTTGATTGGCACCAAGTACCAATGGCTGCAGAGGTTTTCATCGGGTCAAAGGGTTTTGACAGGAAATGCTGGACATGCGCATCGTTGATTAGGTCGGGTAATGGGACTTTCTCCGCTTCAGCGGTCATCAGTATGCGAATGGTATCCGGTTGTTTGAGGCGCATATAGGTTAAGAAATCAAGCCCTCTTTCCACACCGAGTAGGTTGTCGGCTAGAACCACTTTGAATCTGGCTTCTTCCAACAAAGCTTTCGCTTTTGCGGTGCCGTCGGCGACTAAAATGCGGAGGTTGTTGGCTACTAAGGTCTCCTTTAGGAGCATGGCCGTATGGTAGTCATCCTCCAAGATGAGGACGTCATAGAGGGGAAGAAGGGGGGCGGTTAAGGGAAACTCGACCCAAAAGACACTCCCTTTTCCTACTTCGCTCTCCACGCCCACTTCACCGTGCATTTCGTTGGCTAGAGCTTTTACTAACGCGAGTCCAAGGCCAGTCCCGGTTTTTTTCAAGCTCAGGTGTTCAGGTGCTTGGCCATATAATTTGAAGAGGGATTTTTGACCATCTTTAGAAATTCCAGCTCCTGTGTCTCGTATCGAAATTGTCGCCCGGCGGCGATTTTGGCTTAATTCTAAGCTGATTTTCCCGTTGGGGGGGGTGAATTTAACCGCATTTGAAAGGTAGTTGAAGATAATCTTTTCTAGGGCGTCAATTTCTCCGTGGATGAAAATATTTCGGTGGAAGTCCATGTCCAATTGTTGTGTGTTACTCCATGTTTCAAATTGAATCTGTTTTTTGGAGCATATTTCTTGGTATGATTTCGAAGATGCTTGCAGGAAATCTCCAAGGGAAATCGTGGTGAGTTTCAGTTTGTTTTCATTTGTACTTATTTTTTCGTAGTCCAAGAGTTGGTTGACCAGTTTCCAAAGTCGACGACTGCTTTGCAGCGGGAGAGTCAGATCCTCGTCTGGGTACTTTTGTTGCAACTCTTCGAGAGGATTGACAATGAGGCTTAGGGGGGCTCGTAATTCGTGGGAGATATTTCGGAAAAAATCGCCCTTTTCTTGTTGGAGGGCCAAAAGTTTTGCAGCCTCTGTCTTCGCTTTTTGTTGTTGGAGGTTGGCTTCTTCTTGGTAAATTACCTGTTTTTTCAGAGGTTCGAAGTTGGTTAACACCATCACAGCAAAGGTGGGATGTGACGGCTCATCGAGTTTTTGATAATGAACGGTGTAGATTTGTGAGGTTTGATCGCCACTTAAAAAAAGCATGTTTATAGGACCAGATGAGACCTCCAAGAGTTTGGTTCCAAAGGTACGAATGACATCGTTTTCATCGAGAAATGAGAGAAATCCTTTTCGGAGGACGTGATCTTGTTTGTAGCCGAGAATGTCGCAGAAAGCCTTATTTACAAAAATGATGATGTCGTTTTCATCGATGGCGATAATTGGGTTGGGCACGGTGCCCATGATCTCTTCTAGGGTGAGGCCGGATGGGTTGGGTGTTGTCGATGTCATGGGTCTAGCTCCTAGGGGAAACCTGACTTCATTAGACCTCCATGGATATGGTTGCATGGATTTTTGTTGGGGGTCAAGATGGTTTTGTGGGACATATGTTATGGGAATCGGCATTCTCATAAATTACTTTGCTCTTGGGGAAAAGAAAGCATGGTCGGAACCTACCTATCATGATACGCCCCCCCATCTAAAAAGACGGGAACCGTTCATGAACAACAAAGCTGTACGCACACGCACACTGATCGTGCTTTTAATCAGTCTCTTTGGGTGTACCTCCACCTCCACATCCAATCCACCGCAAAAATCATCGGTCACCGCCGCGGGGTGGCCCTCTCAAGCCCACCGGCAATTGGAGGCATTCGTCAGTAAGTACCCACGGCCACAGGGCGGCCACAGCCCCATTGCCATCTTTGATTGGGACAACACCGTCATCAAGAACGATATTGGTCGGGCCACGGTGCATTGGACGATTACCCACGGGCTCGTGAAGCAACCTCCACAAGGGGACTGGCGAAAAGCCAATCCTTATCTCACCCAAAAGGCTGTCGGGGAACTCACGGAAAGCTGCGGGACACAAACCCCTCCAGGACAGCCACTCCCCACCCATAAAAACCCAAGATGCGCGCAGGTTTTGAGAACCATCGCCGATAAAGCCACCACCACCGACGGTAATCCCGCCTTTGCCGGATACAACTACCGAACCTACGCCGCAACCACCGCTTGGCAAACAACGGTTTTGGCCGGGTACACCCCAGCGGAGATCCGCACCATGGCAGCCGAAGTCATCGCCGCCAAAATGAAAGTATCCACCCAAGAAAAAGGAAAATATATCCGTCTAAATCAGCCGATTCGCAATCTAATGCGGGATTTGGACCACGCAGGCTTCGAAGTGTGGGTTGTCTCAGCATCGCCTCAATACGTGGTTGAGGCCTTCGCCGACTCTATTACATTTCCCCGGGAAAGGGTGATTGGCTTGAGAAATCTCCTCGACCAACAAGGGCGCCAAACTTACGACTTTGAAGGCTGCGGTTCCCACCAAGACGGCGAAAATAGACTCATCAACAAGATTGAGGGTAAACGTTGCTGGATCAATCAAGTTATTTTTGGGATCCAAGGCAAAGCCGCCGAAGCATCCCAAACACACCTAGACAAACGCGCTGCCTTTGTGGCCGGTGATGCAACCACCGACGTCTCCATGCTCCGAGACGCCACAGGTCTTCGCCTGGTGATCGATCGCCATGACTCAGAACTCATGTGTTACGCACTCTATGGCGAGGGTCCACCTTGGGTGATCGTACCCATGTTCTTCGATCCCAAATCCCAAGGGACCGACCCTTATCCATGCAGTACCCGTGGTTGTTTGAATACCGACGGCTCAAAGGGGCCATGCCTCGACGATCAAAACAACGTCATTCCCGATCAGCGACCAAGATATTAGTCTCCTTCAATCGGTGAAGCCAACCATAGGAAACGTCACCAAATTGGGTGGAAACCTTATCCATGGGCAATCGCGGACAGGTTTTCTATAGCACCGAATTTTACCACTACGAGGCCACATTGCGGCGCTCTCAGTTAAACCGGCGTGAGCTTTATCGACTCAACCTGGCCATTCGCGGCTATGGGCGACTTGATCGTGGCTACGACTGCAATGAAATCACCGGTGGTATCATCATGGATGCCCCTGACGCCTATTTTGCCATCGCCAAGAATGACCGCATCAAGGAAGTGGAAGTTTCTCCCGCCATCTGCTGGTCGGAGTTGCCACGTCGTCTTCGACGCCTCAACCGAGTGCTCGACCGCATCGTCGAAAGACATTTCTCAAACCCGGACTTATATCCCTTACACGACTCCACCATCAACTCTCCATAGCCAGTATCTGCATCTTGAACCCTGGTAAACGCTATCTCCGAACTCAGCCCAAGCACCACTTCACAGGTGGTAAAAATCTTGCAGCCATCTAAGAGATGCCCCCCAAGACACCGTCCTTCATTGTCGGATAAAGTCATATGGAGATGCAATCGCTCCAGACCTAAGGTCCCAGAAAGCGATAGAATTTCAAAGGGCCCCTCCCTTTCAAGAATATCGATACCTCCGGCCATGCGAAGCCTGGCATTCTTCAGACTCCCCACACAACTCACCATCCAGCCCGCACTCAATTGATGGGATTGAACGATATCCAAGA
The DNA here is from genome assembly GCA_036339465.1 of Myxococcota bacterium. GTDB lineage: Bacteria > Myxococcota > XYA12-FULL-58-9 > XYA12-FULL-58-9 > JABJBS01 > JAYZAY01. The sequence continues at coordinate 10,897 of JAYZAY010000090.1, forward strand.
GAGTCAGTTTGAGATCTCGTCCGGGCTTGATTCGCCCCGCGAGGATCTGGTGGCCAGTGGAGGATGGCAGCTTCATGTCTTTCTCCAGAAGGAGCCAATATCCCGTAGGTTAACTGGCAATCCGAATCATATGCCTGGAAGTCAACCAGCTTTCGAGCACATTCCACCACTGGGCTTGAATGTGAGGGACTTCATGGTGAAGCTCGTGGCTGCCCCCGGAAATACTTTCAAAACTCATATCACAATTGGTCGCATTTTCGGCAAAACGCCGCGAACCATCAATATCGCAAATGGAATCGTTGGTGCCGTGATAAACCAAAGTGGGTAAAACGACATTGTTGGCCTGCCGAATAGAGTCTTTGGCTTGGTCGACCAAGCTCGTCCCCAATCGCGTGGAGATCGAAGAGTGGATCAATGGATCCGCTAAGTAGCGCTCCACTTCACGGGGATCCGAAGAAATACCATCGGCATCGAGCCCTGTTCTTAAGGTTAGCTTCGGTAAAATATGCGCGAGAACCCGTCCCACTTTGAGTTTTATATTGGTCGCCGTATCGGTGTGCACCCCCAACGCCGGGGAACTTAAAATCACCCCCGCGATATTCCCATGGGGTACCCGATGGGTGAGATAGCGTGCCACCGTGGCGCCCCCCATGGAATGTCCAAAGAGAATGATTTTTTGGGCCTCGCAACGGGTTAAGAAAAGTTGCAAGAGCGATTCGAGATCATCGATAAGGCCATCGAGACCATCTGCATCGCCCCGGGCCCCTGCACTTTGACCATGCCCTCGAACATCATAACCAACCACCTCAAAACCCAGGGCCACCAAGCGTTCGGCCATCTCCGTATATCGGTCGGCATGTTCGCCGTGTCCATGGTGGATCACAAAAAGAAAACCATTGGGTTGCTCGGGCGTCGGCCACTGGGCCAGTTGAAAGGCCGTGCCATCTGGTCCCTCCCACACGTTCTTTTGAATTCGAAAATCATTCATGAGGGAGTCATACCTCCCAGCAGTCCAATAAGGCAATACCCGACAATGGGTTTTGAATGAAACCCCAATGAGATTGGTGCTCTTCTCCCTCTTGGATATGGTATATCCCAATATAAGACACACAAGGAACGAGGTGAAAATATGAACACAACCAATGATTACCCCAAATGCGCCCCCACGGCATCCTCATGCCACAGCTCGAAAAACGCCCCATCGGTGGTGCTAATGGTATCGCCAGACAGGAACTAGGCATGTTGAGTGTCACACCATGGCATCCGGCTTTACCGTCTACACAATAGGCCACTTCATGGGCGTTTTAATCCTCTAGACGCCAGCTCAGCATTTTCGCATTAAGCCATGGGGATTTGATTTACCCCCATTTTTATTCCCACGGAGCGCCAAGGACAAAATCCGAGGGCTCGTCAAAGAAACTCAATCAGCCTTCTCCCTGTTGAAAGAAGAACTGGAGGAACGAGAAAACAACTTCCTGCTATGGTGGGAATTCAATCTCGCTCGTCCCTGTATTTGACAGAATGGACGAATGCGGAAGAAATACGATCGGGCCAAATCAAAAACATTTCGGCCATGGTTTTCAGAGATCTCCCCTTTCTCTAAGGATAATTTTCTACTGGGCTCAACCGCTTTTCGTTATTTTTTTCCCAACCCGACGCCTCTGGCGTGGAGTTGCATGCACCAATGTTGATTTTACTCCGGGTTTTTCGCTATCGTTGGGAAGGGGAGCCCATCAACGCTCCACCCTTACTGGGGGTTCTAACGTGGAAAAATCGCAAGAATTCTGTGCATTTCTGCTCAATAAGTTGCTCTTTGGCGTGCCGATCGATGACGTCCAGGAAGTCCTTCGCTATCAGACAGTCACCTTCGTACCTTGTGCCCCCCGTGCTATCCGTGGCCTTATTAATCTGCGGGGCCGGATTACAACTGCCATCGATTTACGATCTCGGTTGGACATGCCACCCTTCCCAGACGACCACCCCATGAATGTGGTGGTAAGATCATCGGATGGGGAGGTTGTGAGTCTCTTGGTGGACCAAATTGACGACATTATTCGCGTTCCTGATGAATTTTTTGAGAAAGCACCTGACACCCTGTCACGAAGTGCTCGGGAACTGGTTCTCGGTGCCTATAAATTAGATAAACGCCTTTTACTCACCCTAGACACCGAACGGGTCATCAATATCAAGTAAACACTTCGAACGCCCTGGTTGTTTTCCCAGTTTGACACAAAGCAAAACCCACACAAACCTACACCCAAAAATCCATGCGAAGAAAAATCAATCTCCAGGGCTAGCCGACTAAGTAC
>JAYZAY010000091.1:0-18467 GCA_036339465.1 Myxococcota bacterium
AGGAAGTCAAGGAAGAGACCAGCTTTCGTAAAGTCGATCTAGACGGACAAAAATATACTGTCTATGAGTATGCTGCTCCATTGGTCATCGAAGATGAGTTCAAAGGGACCATTCGTTATGGACTCTCCACCCAAATAATGACGGAAACCCTCACTCAAGCTCGTATTTCTGCAGAAGAAAAGCGCATACAATCGATCACCTTACTATTATTAATCGCGATACTAGGTGGGGTGATTGCGGCCTTTATGATCTTTCGGGAATCTAAGAAAATAACCAGTCCTCTCGAAGATTTTACGTCAGCAGCAAACCGAATGGCACAGGGAGAACGGGGTATTCGAGTCGAAATCAGCAGTGGAGACGAACTCGAAGTTCTCGCTTCCTCGTTCAACCAAATGACCGCCGAGCTCAAAGATTCCTATGAAAACCTTGAACACAAAGTCGAAGAGCGAACCACGGAACTAAAGTCTAAAACCGATGATATCAACAACATGCTTCAGAACATGCAGCAGGGTATCTTCACGGTCATGGAAGGGCGCATCGTACACCACGAATTTTCCGCATACCTGAAAGAGATCCTTGAAACCGATGACATCGCTGGTGCTAACGTCATGGACCTTCTATTCGAAGGCTCAACGCTCGGAGCCGATGCTTTGGATATGGTCGGCGTCGCGATGGACAATTCTCTGAAGACACCTCAAATCAATTTCTACCTAAATGAGCATCTCTTTGTGACTGAGTACGAGAAGATATCTCAAGGTGGCACAAAGAAAGTTTTGGAAGTCGATTGGAACCCAATCGAAATAGATGACGGTACCATCGAAAAAATGATGGTTACGTTGCGAGATGTGACAGAACTCCGCATACTACAGGAAGAATCTGCCAACCAAAAGAAACGCCTAGACATGGTGGGGCAATTATTGGCACTCTCAGAAAGCGAATTTTTTCGATTTATCGAGGGTTCCCTAGCCTTTGTTGCCCAAAACATGGCCCTGATCAAAGAAAACAGCGAGCCTAACCCCGATATTGTCGGGGAGCTCTTCCGGAATATGCACACGATCAAAGGAAATGCTCGAACCCTAGGTCTCTTGTGCCTAAATGATACGGTCCATGAGATCGAATCGGAATACAAAGACATGCGGGATGGCGTAAGCGAATCCTGGGAACCAACGAAATTACTGGCTGACTTAGACGTGGTAAATGCAGGCCTTCAAGAGTATCAAACGGTCTACGACGAAAGCCTGGGTGGGCGTGGGAACTCGGAAGCGGAAGACGCGGTCAATGCGGTCTTCGAGCACCTGGTGGATTTGCGGGAGAGACTTGAGCACGGCAATTTGGATGCCACCGATTTAACCAAGGCCATCAGCGCCCAGATCGAAATCTGTAAAAGTCGCAAGTTAGCACAAGTTCTTGGTAAAATCATTGAGAGTCTTGGATTGATCGCTGAACAGCTCAACAAACCCACGCCAAACTTTGTTTTGGAGCCAAGCGATTTCATGGTGCCAAACGATATAAGTGACACCGTGCAAAATATCTTCGTGCACCTAGTTCGGAATTCCCTCGACCATGGAATTGAATCTCCAGAAGAGCGTTCTAAACAAGGTAAACCCATTGAAGGCAATATTGTTATCCATGCCAAAAAAGAAAATGGCAATATTGTGTGTGAACTGAAGGATGACGGGCGTGGCCTGAACATGGAGCGAATGAAAGAAAAAGCGATTGAACTCGGTCTGACGCTGGATTCAATAACCGATGATGACCTTGCTGAAGTCATTTTTCATTCCGGTTTCTCCACCGCAGAAAAATTGACCGACGTGTCAGGACGTGGGGTTGGAATGGATGCCGTACGAAAGTTTGCCGAGGACTTAGGCGGACAAGTAACTCTCGAACTTTTGAGTGAGAGAGATGACAAAGGATACTGTCCATTTAGCACTGTCGTGAAGATTCCTGCGCACGTGCCACAAAGCTCATAGAGTTTATTACAAGTCTATTTCCCTAAAATTGAGTATTTATAATTTGACTGTACCTAAAGTTTTGTATGACTATGTAGTAGAATAGCTAATTTGAGGAGAAATACGAATGTTGAGAGATATCCAGTTAATAGAATGCTCTTTGAGCATGCGGATGGCGTTGGAGGTGTGATGCGTAAGCTCTTATCTTTTTCTGCACTCGGCATACTGATGTTGTTAATCACAGCGGAGGTGTCGTTGGCCGCTGACAGCCCCTCGATGTATGTTTACCTGCCCACCGACATCCGGCCAATTGCTTTCCAAAAGCAGCTGCAGTCACACTTTCCAGGGGTGCAAGTGACTGTTTTTGGAAGAATTCGAGATTTCGAAAAAAACATTAAGAAAAAGCCACCCAATGCTGTGTTGTCGCCAGGTCCTGTTGTGGAATTGCAAAAGGGTATGACAAGCGCTGTCCAGGGTATACGAGCCGGCCGCAAGGATGAAAAATATGTACTGTTGAGCATCGGCGGCGAAGTCGATGCAAAAACGGTTGGCGGTAAAGTGATCGGCATATTGGACCTCTTGGGTCGTAAAAGGATGGATGCTTTCGTTGCGAAAATATTAAATTCAAGCAAGGCACCCAAGCTAAAGCGGGTCACCCGAATTGAAGACCTCCTTCGGGTTTTACAGTTTAAATTAGCCCAAGCGATCTTGGTGTCGGAGCGCAATGCCAAGGCGTTACAAAAAGCCAGTAAGTTGGATTTGCAAATAAAACCAGTAACAGGGATGAAGGTGGGATTGCCTGTCATCGCATTCGTGAAAGGAAAAGAGTCAAAGGAGATAGTGAAGGCTGCCCAGAAACTCAAGGGTGACATCAATGTGACCATGGGCGTCGAGAGGTGGAACAAGCTATGAAATTACAAATTCAAGGCAAAGGAACAATTTGGGTCTCAATGCTGGCCTTACTCTGTGTAGGATTTATTTCCACGGCATCAGCACAAACAGCCACAGAAGTCGATGAAGGACTAGAAGGTGTGCTCGTGTTGATGCCTGAATCAGAGACTTCGAGAAGTGCTTTTGACGGGCTATCTGAGGAATTGGGCGACGAATTCAATGTGTCTTCTCAAATCGTGGACGCAGAAACGACGAAAGTTGAGCAACTTGCTAAATATATTAGCGATGCGAAGCCAGTCGTTGTCGTGCTCATGAACAATGCAACGGTATCACTTTATCGTAGGTATCAATCACTAACCCCCGGGCCCTATCCTGCAGCGGTCATGATGCTCACATCGTTTCTCAAGGAATCGAGTAAAGGCATCAAGAACGCGACGGGTATCATTTACGAAATCGCGGGGATTACGTCGTTTGTGACTTTGCGACAACTACTAGACCAACCCGTGGCGAACGTAGGCGTTGTTTATCGTCCTTGGGCGAAGGGCTTTGTGGCTGAACAAAAAGTGCTCGCGGCCACAGAGGAAATCAATATCATCGGCACTGAAATCAGCGGGGAGGGAAATGTTGCGCGCCAAATTAAACGCGCTGCTTATGACCTACTCACGGAAGAGAAGGTCGATGCCATCTGGATTCTAAATGACAACGCGCTTCTGAAAAAAGAGGTTATCGCGAATGGATGGTTGCCGGCCCTCAAGAGAAGTTCAGCACCTGTGGTGGTGAACGTTTCGAGCTTGGTTACTCCCAAAATCAAGTTCGGTTCCTTTGCCGTGTTGCCGGATCATGAGCAACTGGGGGTTCAAGCAGCCAATATCATTTTTGAGCTTCAAGACCAAGATTGGGGCGTAGAGGGTCGCTCTCTGGAGGACCCACTGGCGGTAGAAAAGGTCTTGTTGGTCGACTACGCCCAAGATAACTTTAAGCTCAAGAAGCAAGCGCTAGACCAAGTTGATAAGTTGGTTCGTTAATCCTACCGAGAAAGTTCTCTTAAGCCGCTAAAAAGGGCTCTATTACCTCGAATATAAGGTTGGTTCGTTAATCCTACCGAGAAAGTTCTCTTAAGCCGCTAAAAAGGGCTCTATTAGCTCTGGAGGCCATAGCTGTTGGTGATATTTCCTTCGAGAAAGTCTTTAAGCCATTTAGTCGTTGCCAGCGAATTTGAATCCAATAGAGTTTGGGCGATAGAGGAGAGCATCTCTTGGTTCGTTGAACCGCCATCTAAATCAACAGATGCATGTTCTAGGGCTTTGATTAAACCCGTCAGGGCATCACATCTATTGGCCCCGTGGGCGAGAATGATTGCAATATGGGGACCAAGCTCCGGAATCATGGAATTGCCACTTTGGTAGCGGTTATCAACCCGAATGCCCGGATTCTGGGGAACCTCAAACTCTAAAATCTTTCCCAGAGATGGATGAAAATCCTGGTCAGGATTTTCTGCACTAAGGACGACCTCTACCACATGACCATGGGGCTCAGGAGCAGTTGGACTGGACAAATCAATCCCTTGAGCAATCTCTAGTTGCTTCAAAAGAAGATTCATCCCAAAGAGCTCTTCGGTGATATTGTAAGTTGCTCCCAAATGGGGTGTGAATTCCATAAAATAGAGAGCATTGCTCTCCGAATTAACAAGAAATTTTGCCGTTCCCCCATTGGTATAGTTCACCGCTTTGGCAATGTCTTGGGCAGCTTGTCCCATTTCTTGATGCATCTGCTTGGATAGACTTAGCGTGGGCGTTTCTTCCAATATTGTGCGGGTCCGTCTCTGAATAGAGCAATCACGACTGGACAAAGCCCAGGAATTACGACTTCTATCCACGAGAATCGGCACTTCAAGATGCCTCGTAAACGGGATGAGTTGCTCTACTAAGAATTTCTCAGGAAACGGCCTACCACCTAACTGAGATTTAACTTCTTCAAACCTCTTATCAAGCTCATCTTCATTCCGGATAAACGAAACCGGGGAGCCTGTGCCATTCTTGGCAGCCTTAATAACCACCGGCAACCCCAATTGCATAATCGCTTCTTTAATCTCGTCTAATTGCACAAGAGAATGGTCAATCCCCTTGACGGTTTGAATCCCACATTTCTCTGCGATCTCTTTTACATGTGTTCGCGTTGTCACTGAGCGCATGCTTGCGGCAGACGGTCCAATAAAAGTAATGCCACTAGATTCACAAAGTTGGACTATTTCTGGATTTTCTGCCTCGCCCCCCCATCCGGGCCAGAGTGCATCGATCTTATTTTCCTTCAACTTGAGGATTAATTCTTGAGCATCCATCTGGGATGAAGAAGATGCTCGGGATGGAATAAGGATAGTGTACTGAGCATTCCTTACGGATAATGAATCTTTGGTTGCTTCCGTATGACATAAATAGACATCGATAGGATAATCGACCTTTGAGCAAAGGCGCGCAGCCGCCAAAAATTGAGTCACGACCTCGCCCTGCGCAATGATAGCAACTCGTTTAAACAATCTCACATACTCCGCTGTGATTGGCCCAACATTCTCAACTAGCTGAGAACTGATCGCTTCGGGTGAACCGGCTTCCTTCAACCATATCAATGAATCTGGATTGACCACAATCTGCAGGTACCAGAGATTCAATTTTTTTATTTTCAATTGCCTTAGGAGCAGCGAGAAGAAAGTGAAGCTCAATGGGAAAGTCCTGAATGAATGTGCTTTTCCTGGCTTTACAGGTAATTATAGTGGAGAACTGCGCTATTTAGGAAAAAGGTCTTTGTTAATAGGGGTAGGTAAGGGCTTTGCATTTCGCCTGACCGCTCCCATAAGAACCACAAGACAAAGCAGCGGTGTGAGATTTCCTCTAAGATTTGAACATCCTGAGTTGTCAGGAACCTCTTCTTCGACGATTGGGTCCGGAGAAGGCCATTCTGACTTGAATGCTTCATGCCCATCGATCTTTGGCTGTGGGAACTCTCCCAAATCAGGACAGTCATTTGGGTTTTCGGCCCCACAGGCAACCTGAAATTCTGTGGCATAATCAATTTTCCAGATTTTATCTCCGGTGCCTGTGGCATCTGACTTCAGCACAACGGAGTAGTGGGCCCCCGGTATCAAATCAGCCTTGGGCGACAACTTCATAATACGGGCATAAGTTTTCCCCCCCCAACCGACTCCAGCCCTCGAAAAACCGACGTTTTCTCCAGAGCTATCCTTCCAGAACGAGTCAACAGTTTGGTGGTTAATTCCAGAACCGAGAATAAAAGACACCCAACTATCTGGAGACTTACTTAAATGACTTCGAAGTCTACGGGGCGATTCCGGATACGAAAAGACCACAACATCTTTATCGGAATATTCGCCATGGAGTCGCTTCCATAGGGCTTCAAGATAACGAGCTGTAGGAAATATTTCTGCCCGAAGAGAGCCTGGAATATCCGCTTCCATGTAATTTTCCCGGGTCCACTTCAGGACATTGAGGTATTGGTTTGCCGCAATTTGGGAAATTGCACTCCCCACCCCTTCACCGACATATAGTGTAGTCATTGTGTCAACCCATGACAGCAGCAGCTCTTCTGTGACCTCTTTATCAAACAGACCTGGCTTATTGTAGAGAGCCAAGAGCACGTCCACCGGTATATCTCCCTCTGGAATCGTGTTGACGAGGGCATCCATTGCCAAAAATCCATCGGTACCCGAATCTGCTTCTTTTTGCCCGGAATTATCGTGATAACGCACTTGCGGTAAGAAAAGAGTATCGAAAACTTCATCTTGAAAACCGTGGGCAGCACACCCCATGAGGAAAGCAACGCGCTTTTGAGATTCTAGTGTGGTCCATGGGGGTGGGTGATGAATCCGTATCCACTCCACAAAATCCTCGATGAAGGGTGCCCAATGACTATACTGACCAATTTCAAGGGCCAATGTTTCTTCTTGAACACTCGGATAATAACCAAAATCTGGGTATGCGGCCCCGAAAAGGAGGATATTGAAGACCTCTGGATGTGCCAGAAATTGTCTTAGTTCACCCTGAGGTAGATTCTCCGCCGCCCACGCCGTCACTTGGATATGCCCAAGGCCACCGTGACCATAGGATTGCCTTGCCCCGAAAAGGGTAATCAGGCCGGTGCATAAAATAAAAACCTTTTTTAGAAGGATTTTCGGTAAATTTCGCATTGATTTACTCCAATACCTTTTGAGAAACCATGAACCCCACTCTCTCATGTCCCAAAACGAGTGACATTCAATTCTCTTGAGCAAGGGCGTTTGCAAAATAAGCAAGGCAAAAATAGAACTTTCTTGTCTTGGGCTTGGTTGTCCTATGAATCAAAGCTAAATTGTCGGCCAATCAATGGAGGAAAGCAACGTGCTTCTACTTACGGGGTTTGGGCCCTACACCACAGGGCAAGGTCTTAAGCTTGAAAGCAATCCCACCGAGAAAATTGTGCAAAACGTATCCAAAGGCCTTCCCTCCGTCTTGGGGAGAGTTCTTCCCGTGGTCTACTCGGAAACGAAATCAAAACTACGACAACTCTTCAAACAAGAGGAACCGAAAAATTGGATTGGACTTGGCTATGCCCCTCATCGCACAACCCTTGATCTAGAAGTGCTGGCAATCAATGTTGAACATGCAGTTCAGGGAGACAACCACGGTGATAAACCCTGGAACCGTCCAATCCTGGACGGTGCTCCCTTGGCATACGAAACGTCAATGGATATTCCCCATGTGACGGATGTTTTCTTGGATGCTGGCCTTGAAATCCAGGCATCATTCCATAGTGGCACTTTTCTATGCAACCAAGTTTTCTACTTGGGATGTCACCATGTTAAAACCAGTTCCCTAAAGACTGCGGGCTTTATTCACGTGCCACCCATGGAGAACTTTCGGGCCTTTGAAAAGGGTCTTAAGGATCTTATTTTGAGTTTGGAGAATAACGAATAACGGGGCTAAGTAAGACTGGAAAAGTCATTCAGAACTTCTAGGGCCGGGAATCGTATTGGTCGTCGCCATAGGCTCTATAGGCAAACTTAAAGGAGCCACATTCGATTCTTGGAGGTATTTTCTAAGACCAGTGAGTATGGTCACAGGGTATCTTTTTTGTAGGATATTGACGAACCAGTTGGGAAACCAACCTTTGGGATTCATCAGTACTTCTAAACGTAAAAGAGTTGTTGTCGGTGTTTTTGGGGTAAGGATCCAACGACCCACAATCAGATCTGCACGGACGCCAACGCTTTGAATAGGGTGCGTTTGGGTTACTTCCTGAAGTGTACGACCTTCAATCAAGAGCCCCTTTCCTCGAGGCTCGATCCAAAAAGCATAAATAACATCACGATCCTTGACCACGGCAGGTAGATCAAAAGCTTGGTAAACAATTTTCTTCGCATCTCGAGCTTGGTGTAAAAGCTTGGAATAGGCGAGTCCATCGGTCCATTTTGTCCAGCGCGTGTGATCGTAAATAGCGCCAGCAACCACGCCCACGGGTTTCTCGATGAGGATGTCGCCACGCACGGCGAAGATACTGGATTCCTCCAAACGCTTGCGAAAAAGTGAGACGCCCTCGTTGTGTCCCAGGCTCTCCCAAGTGCCGCCTGCAATGGGATCTCCCTTAAAACCCTTTGATGCAAAAACGGGGCTTTGGAAAATCATCACCAAGAAAACCGAAAGAATCGTCAATTGCGTGAAGTTTGATTTCCTCACCTATATTCTCCTCAATACTTGCCTAGATTCACGTACCACTTTTTCCTTGGGCATTTTTATTCGCACTTTCGTGACCCATTACATTATCCCATAAATTTGGGCAGGGAGGAGAGACCCAAGAGTTCAATCATGACCGAAGCAGCCTACGATATTTCACTAGGTTTGTTCTAGGGCTTGTAGAGGGTATGACGAAAGTATGACTTAATGATTTCGAAAAATTGGAAATGTTGGATATTATTTATGGAACCAATCAGATGTAGGCGCCTCCAAAGCCCTATCACGTCATGACAATCTACCATGGTGACCGTTTTCTGTGGGTTGGCTTACCAGCAATGTCGAGATAGGCTATCTCATTCCTTTCAGCGAAAAAACCGAAGCACCGATCCCAACCAACGGATTTGTGATGAAGCCGCCGCCCCTGAAGCAGCGCCGGACAAGATATTGGTTCATTGCAAGCTCGAGGGAGCTTAGAAAGAGGACATAAACTTCGTGACCAAATTGAACTTCTCAAAAAAGCAACTGACGTACCTATCCCAGGCATTTACCCTGAATCTATTATTTGTGCCTACCTTTCCGATCACTTACCTGTATGGGCCAAATTAGATATCTCAAACCCATAAAAATCCATGATATTTATTCTCGTAGAACATCCTATAAGGCTCTGTTGTTAAAGAGAATTAATCCCCTCGAATATCTCCCTTAAGCATCCCCAAAAATTCTTTTCTAACCCGAGCATTCATATTTCTATAGTTATGGAATGGCGTATGCTCTTTCGAGCCTTGCGGGCTCCATTCTATGCCCCAGAGAGGATCGATGGCGTTGGGTAGGAACGCATATCGAAGATCACCGATCACATTTTCCTCATGGGGGTGTTTGATCAAATATTGATTCGAGAAATAGGCAAAACGCTGAAGGTCTTCGGCGTGTAGGTCTGAAAGAGAATGGGCTTCAATAAACGCTTCCACAACAATTCGGGGTACTGCTTCACCCACAAAAACTTGATTCTGGCCAAGCCACGGTATCCGAATCGCATCCACGTAATAAGAGCCCGAAAACTGATAATAGGACCGAAATAGAAAATTATTTCCGAACGAAGGTTTCACTTCTCCTCGAACAATCTCATGGCCTCGCTCCGTTGCCAAAGTGATTTGGACCTCTTTGGCTCTCTCGTGTTGGAGGAAGCCAAAAGCCATATACAATCCAGCCAAAAGCGTCGCGATTCTCAACCACCCTTGTTGCTTTCGAGCCATGGTTAGACTGAGTCCACCCACCAAGCACCCCGTAAAAATCGGATCGACAATGGAAATACTGTTCCAAGCAACTCTTTGATTTGATAGCGGCCAAAATAAGTAAGTTCCATAGCTGGTACACGCATCCAAAAGGCCATGGGTAGCATAACCTATCAGAGCGGGGATCATCGCATCCCTAAACTTAAGTCGTGTTCTAAATAAGCACGAAAGGATCAGGGCCACCAAAGCCGCGCCAAAGGGAATAAAAAAAATAGAATGGGTAAAGTGGCGGTGATAATCGAGAAATAGGAGTGGATCAGAAGATGAACGGATAAACACATCGAGATCAGGCGCCAATCCCCCACAAGCGCCAATCATCACCCACTTGGGTAGATTTTTGTGTTTAGGGGTCAGCACTCCTGCCGCAGCCGCCCCAATGACTCCTTGGGTAATGACGTCCATAGAATGAGGCTTATCTTTGCGAGAGGTAGGTATCAAGGAAACACACCGTATTCGTCTCAATGCCCGCCTAGAGACCCTCCGCTGCCATCATCTAAAGGAAAGCGTGGTGGCCAGAGGCTGAAAGACTAAATCGGCCGGCGGCTGAGGAAAAGTCCCCAAATTTGAATCCTGTCTCCCTGCCATTTGCGTGGGTTTAATCGGCAAGTATTCGCAAATAAAATCATTGATGGCGCCTTCGTCGCATGGGATATCTTGCGTTTCAGGCGCTTCTTTCGCCAATGCAGTAGACTCGCCGTACTTTGGGAAATCATAAGCCGACGTTGGTCTTGAATGAAACACGACGTCAGATGTTGATGGACCATCCCAGAACTTTTTTTTCACCCAGCCTAGCTCCAAGTAAAGCACAGCTAAGGGGCCGCCGTTTCTCCTCTGCAAGACCATCCCAATGGATTTGCGAAAATTCGTCCAACTCTTCGGAGAGAGCTTCCAGAGCATTGGCATCGAGTTCCAGAATTTCTTCATAGGACCGCTCCATCAAGACTACTGCAGAAAGATGCAACCTCAGCCACCTATCATGGCTGGTATCCCCAAAATGATGATGATTTTGCAAAACCAGATCGAGATAGTGAGTATTATCGAAGCTGTGGGCACCAGCGGGCTCCGAGGGACCCCGGGCAACAATATTTTTTGGGCAAGGAACTTAGTGTGGCGCTATTTTCGAGGTCGTATCCTCCATGGTTTCATCCCAGTTCACAAGCTTGTCCACTTCACACGCATCTTCACCCACACCCGCAATCACTCCGCCAGACCTTCTTTATCAGGACCGAGAAGTCTCAGAACCTCTCCCATTAACCCAGGCTGACTGGCCCGGCCCCATCCAATCACCGAGCCAAATTGTGATAGATGGTTGGGCAATGACGAGAGATTTCCAAAAGTTAAACCGCCATAAAATTTATCATAGTCTAACCTTGTGATTTGAATCCCCTGAGGATCACCTGACTTTTTTGGGAAATGGGAGACAAACCGAAAGAGAGGGATGTGGCCACAATTTATATGCACCATGAATGCGCTTTGCCGCGAATCATTTCTGGGCAGTGCCGAAATTCGGGTATCGTCTTTCGACCTTAAAACGGCGACAAGACCTTTCAAGACTTTTATCGACAGGCTAGGTTACTCCACCACCAACACGGTCATCATGCCACCGTAAGCATGGGGGAGAATATGACAATGCGCCATCCATTCTCCAGGATTATCGGCGTGAACCTTCAACCTTGCGCGGCCATAAAGGGGAATATTGATGGTGTCACTCATTTCTCGCTCTGTAACAGGGATCCCATTGCGCGAAATGATTTCAAATACCAAACCATGAAGATGAAAAGGGTGTTCGGCGTTCGAAATATTCCGAATCTCCAAAATTGCGGTGCTCCCTTGCAGGAGCTTACGGGGCTCTATATTTGGAAACGACTCGGAACTCAAAAGCCATTTTCCACTCCATGGGTCCCCTTGAAGGGTATAAATAATGTCCGGAGCTTGTTCTGAAAAACTGGGTGGTTGGCCATCTAATGGCCATTGCACTTCGACATCCGCCGCTTCTTCTCCATCAGCGCGCGCCGTCAAAATCACCTCTGGAGCCTGAAAGGTCAAACCTCCCAAATGCGAATAGGGCACACTCTCCAGGGTGAGTGGCTCGTCTTCCAATACCAGTTCAAATTCGGCACGGTCTCCGGGGCCAAATAAAACCGATTCTGGGTGTCGCAATACGGAAAGAAATCCCTGGTCGCCTCCAATCTGCTTCATCTGGGGCCAACGGAGGTTTAGGTATTGAACATTACTCGCGTTCAATATTCTCAGTCGATAAACTTGGCCCTTGGTGAGCTCTAGAAAATCGGTCTCGTTTTGATTGATTAACCAAGAAGCAACCTTACCGTGATGATCTCTACGGTCTACATAGTGGTCGTGATTCATATGCTCACCCGCATCATCGAAAATCATCACAATCTCCGGGACATCTGGGCCTTCGTCCTCCTCCACAATCAAAACCCCATAGAGGCCTCGGTCAAGCTGTTTCTCTGTGTCGAAGTGGGGGTGGTACCAAAAAGTACCGGTTTGCTCCACGGTAAATTCATAAAGAAAAGACGCCCCAGGCTCTATGGGTTCTGCCTTCCAGGTAACCCCATCCATGGCATAAGGCACTTTTAGGCCATGCCAATGGATGGTGGTCGCACTCTCAAGATTATTGGTTAAGTGCACACGAACCGTATCTCCCACTTTTACACGAATGGTTGGCCCGGGGACCTGCCCATTGTAATGGTAGAAGGTCTCCATCTTACCATTGACTTCTTTTGAATATTGGGTCGCTTCGAGCTCGGTCTCAAATAGGGTTGGGCTTGGGTTGGTATCCACGGCTTCCGGGGGATTGAAGGCCTCGAGGGTGAGGGATCGGACACTCTTTGAGAAGTCAAAAACAGAAATCCCAACATCTTCTTTGCAAGACAGACTCACACCGACAACACATCCAATTGAGATGAAGAATAAGCGCGTCACTTGAGTACCTCCATCATCAAGGTATCCGAAATAGACCACATTTTCTCACGCATTAACCAGCCTGGAAACCGCCGATACCAGAGACGCGCATGCACCGTGGGTGTTTCGCAGCTCCCCGCAAAACGGTGCTCTCCTTCAAAGGATTGGGCAGGTAAAAGACGATTGTCCACACGAATATCAATTGCCCTGAAATGTGACACCCGCTCCTTCCCATTTCGGTCGACCATGACGCGCGCAAACCCAAACCCTGGCCTTCCCGCTGGTTCGAAAGCCACCGTATCATCGGTGCTCAAGGCATCACCCAAATAAGCGATTTCGCCTGCTGGTAGAGGCGCATCCAAAGTAACCTGCGACCCTTCCATGGAAAGGATGGTCGACTCGCCCACAAAAACTTCCCGCTGCAATCCCTTTTCAGCCACCGTAAAGCGTCCGTCGCCAAAGGGGCCATAGCCGGTATAGTCGATGTATGACCCTTCCCGGCGAACAACCCGGACCACCTGCCCAATTTTCGCCGATTCCCATTGGGTCCAATCCTCATCAGCCTTCTTCATTTGGTGGTAGCCAATAAAACCCGGGATAGTCACCCCACCTTTGGGACGAATAGGGCTGTCTCCGCAGAATGCATCCACAGTGTAAAATATGCTACGAGAAGGTTCACCTGTGGGAATCGCATGGCCCGCGCCACGGTTTTCTATTTTGACATTCACCACAAGCTCATCACCGATTCGCTGCTTGTCCACAAACATCGAAGCTGCCAATGCCAATAAATTTTCCGTGGTTGTTCGAGGGCCAACGAGACCATGGGAACGAATCGTGCCCGGCGTACGTATAAACCCCGTCGCCAGCCCTTCAAGAGCCAATTGGTTTGGTTTTAAAACCGCACCATTGACCCTATGGGGCATTGGTGGGAGATGGCATGCATTGCAATGTACCTTGCCCCCAAACGGTCCAGCAAGCCATTCCGAATACGTCGAATGGACTGGAAGTTTATTCCCTGGCCATTTTGTGCTCGATGCTTCCGGCACCGTTTGATGGTATTCATGACAGCCACCACAAATTTTACCATTCCGGTAATGGTCTCTCTGAACTGCCCCCATCACATTGGTTGGAACGTCGTGTCGGGGACCAAAGAAAAGAGGCTCTAAGGAATCACCGACCACCCCTTGAATAACGTCGGATGGCCGTAAAAGTTTTAATGCTCCTCCGACACCAGGGTTCTCGTTTTCCAGGTCCACCGACTCCACCCGATGACAAACATCGCAAAAGACTCCAGAATCATGGGCTCGTTTTTCAGCTTGAAGAATATTTCGTGAGCCTAGCTTTCCGTTCATTCCTGGAACATGACAATTTGAACATTGGCCAAACTCTGTGGCCGTGGAAGCGCATCCATTGGGGCTCGAACACGCCGGATTTAAAAAATCCAAAACATTCTCCCCAAAATAGCACTTTTCTCCCGAAAAACGTTCGTGTACACCATTCAAACCAACCCAAACCCCACCTCGTTCCTCGCACAAAGTGGGCTCGGTGATGCCCGAAGCGGCACCACTGTAGAGATCCAGAAGTTGATTTGATGACCCAGCTTTCTGATGAACCGTTCCATACCATTCTGAGTATGTGGGTCGATGGCAATGGGAACACATATAAGAGTAGTCGGGGAGCTCCGGCGTGCCTGGGTCCATGAATATGTAGGATTCATTGTCTTCTCTAGAAAACCGAGAAAGTTTGATGGTATAGGGCCCGGGATTGCCTTCTTCATGAATCACAAAGCCAATACGGGCATCCGGGTGCGATGCAACGATGATGCGATCGCTTCCCATAGTCGGCAAGAGGGGAACAATGGCATAACCATTCGCGTTTGTCCGAAAATGCGCCGATTTCCCACCTTGCATCACCAACACATTCGGGCAAGGTTCACCATCCAAGAGAACTTGAATCACAGGCGCATTAGGGTCATCGGAGATAGGGACGACCACCGTCTCGTCCTCCGCCGAAATTTCCACTGGAATCCCCCCGGTCTCGAAGGGATTTTCGTTCACAATGTCTATTTTGGTGTCACTGCTGTCGTTGGTATCACTGCTGTCGTTGGTATCACTGCTGTCGTTGGTATCACTGCTGTCGTTGGTATCACTGCTGTCGTTAGTATCACTGCTGTCGTCGCAATCACAGGCCCAACTCAACGATAGAAACAGAACGATGATACCTGCCCTATGGTTTGACCAAAATCGCGTCCGCACTGCCATTTCTTTCCTTTCCCAATCGCCATGGGCTTTTCAGTAGCACGTTGAACGCAAGGCACTTGAAACCGTCTTACGTTTAAGGTCTCAGGAGACAATCCCATCACCGCAAACTGTAACGAAGTCAGGTTCTCCCCTTTGTCTCGGGTGGCAATACTCACGTTTTTCCGCTTTCCACAAGGGCTTACCTCGAACCCCAACCTCGAAAACTTATTGCTGGCTCGAAGAACCAACGGACCCGAAAAAACCACTTGGGTCAAACTACGGAAAACAGAAACAAAGTTGGCCGCAGGAAAGCGACAATTCGAGGTGGAGAGAGCCTATCGGTTTTCATATGACGGGGTGAAGAAACTTCTCGGCGAAACAACGCTCTCGAACTTGTTGAGGGCATTTTTTTTGTTCCAAAAAGGCCACCGTCTGGATAACCGCCCATGTTTTTAGATGCGGGCCAAGCTGATGACCTCAAGGGTACGGATCTCTTCGTCAAGAAGCTCAAAGTCGAAGGCACGTAGATCCAAATTCATATGATTTGGGTTGGTGGTGCCGGTGAGAGGAAGCATCTGGAGACGGCGACAAAAATTGAATACCACCTGAGCCGGTTGAGCCTGCGTACGCAGACATATTTCCTTAAAGTCGGGATGCCCGAAAACCTCAGGGTTGGCAGTGAGTAGAGAGAAACCCTGGTAAACAATTCCGTGCTCTAAGCAAATGCCTCTAATTTCTCGATCCCATCGGTATTTCGCGTAGCATCTATTTTGAACAAAAGTAGGGAAGACCTTGGCCTTGCTGACGAGCGACCGTAGCTGTTGGCAATTGACATTACTAACGCCAATATACTTTACCCTACCAGCCCTTTGAAGCTCCTCGAGCGTTCTCCAGACCTCCCAGTCGGATGCGGTAAGACTCGAAGAACTCGCAGGGCCATGGAGCAGGTAGGAATCCAAATAATCGGTCTGGAGATGCTCCAAAGAACTGGCGAAGGATTGGCGGATTTGGGTAGGGATATCAGCGTTTGGGTCGTAGGGAAGACGGTGGTCTTGGCCTCGTTGGTATGTGAATTTTGTTTGCAGGAAAAGGTCTTCGCGCTTAAGCAAGCCTTCCTGGAAAATTTTGGTTAACGCTGTTCCCACCCCCGTTTCGAAATAATGGCGCCTCTGATTGGCGGTATCGATGGCTCGGAATCCAGCACGAAGTGCTTGAAGGGTCAGTGGCTCTGTCTGGTCTTCTTTCCACGCTGTTCCATATACAAAGTTTGGGAGAGTAGGTCGATGGGTCATGCTGCCTCCTTTTTGGGTCGAAGTAAGGAAGCATTTTTAGAAGCGAGATTTTCCCTATTTGACCCGACTTGATTAAATTGATGACATGGACCTTCTCTAGTTGCAATGGATGAGGCAATCGGCGACTCCCGAGTCAGTTTTACGCAATAACTCCTCCGATTGGCCGGTAAAGACGAAATGGTCGAATCCGTATACTCAGTGCCACGGGTTCACAATGGTAACCTTCGCTCCGAGGATCTACCGTGCTGAAATCCCAGATTGATTGTTTCCCATTTTCGTTTCCCTACTTCGGCTCTTCTCAAGCAAGTTGCACCCACGACCACGGGCTTTCCATCGAAAAGACGAGCGGGATCGTCTTTCCCTTACTGAACCCTCACGCACCTCCCTATTCGACAGTTTTATCATAACCTATATTATCGGGCATAGGGGCATGATTTCCTGGTCGTCGTTCTTGGTGGTTGAAATGCAAATACCGGTGTTACCTTCCCCGCTTTCTAGATCAAGAGGGCGCGGGGTGACCTAATTTAGGTGGATTGGGGCACGCCGGTTTCGCTCGATGGTCGCAGCGCTCAGGGGCAAGCAATCCACACGAAGACACTTAGACAAAAGGTCCTTAATCCATTCTCCTTGTCGGGTGGCGTTTCGCCGTCGATGCATAAGAGTTGGGTTGGAGGTTGCCGCATAGTCAATAAACGAAACGGAATAGTTGGAGAGTAATGAGGAGACATCGAATCTTAACTTTGGGAGCGGGATAGCTCGGTCGAAGCACATACCGTTGGGGACGTCATTCATGTAGATAAAGATTTCGCAATCTTTGCACTCCACTAGATTGGAGTGATAATATGAGCGGAGATATACTTGAGAGGTCGATGAGTGACGAAAAAAAATGTTGTTCTTGTTATAGATGACGATCAGGGTATTCGCGAGTCTTTGTGCATCCTGCTCAAGTCGCGAGGGTTAGATGTTCATGGCGCGGCTGATGGGGCGGAGGGTGTGTCTCTTTTTCGCAAGATTCGCCCCGATTTAGTTATTTGTGACCTCATCATGCCAGGTCAGCATGGTTACCAGACCATTACAGAAATTAAACGAATGGACCTCGAAGTGCGGATCATTGCGATGTCCGGTGGTACACCTCGCACAGGAGGGGGGCGGGGACAGGTTGGAACTACGCCTGAAGCAATGCTGGCTTGGTCTGCTCGGTTTGGCGCTGATCGTGTTTTTGTCAAACCGTTTGAGCCTTCCGAGTTGCTTAACGAAGTTTTCGAAATGCTACCCGAAGCCAAAGCGGAGTAAGTGTGTAAGCAAACCGCTTATAGGAAAGGGCGATGCAGCCGGTGAGCGCCGGCGACATTCAAAAGGTAGAGTGTTGCTGCAGGGCTCCCGTTTGGCTTCTGATTGGTCGCTCAACACGGGGAGTAAGCGATGAGCGTATAATCGCATCGGTGGTAGCAGGGTTGGCATTTAATAAAACGTAAAATCGAGAAAACGAGCTCCAGAACC
Organism: Myxococcota bacterium; assembly: GCA_036339465.1. Lineage (GTDB taxonomy): Bacteria > Myxococcota > XYA12-FULL-58-9 > XYA12-FULL-58-9 > JABJBS01 > JAYZAY01. The sequence continues at coordinate 17,810 of JAYZAY010000091.1, forward strand.
TAGGAGAGTGCTGGACTTTCAAACGTAGCGGCACTTTGGGCAATCGTATTGAAGAGCTTGGACGTTGCCCAGTGGTCCGAGATTTTGATTCCGGAGTGGAATCCGTGGCTGGTCATTTGTTTCTGACTCCACTGGATGAATCCCGCCAACCGAAAATTGTCTGCCTCGAACTGAAATTGTTTTGCGGTCGTTTTTGGGAACGCCTCTGTTTTCTGCCCATAAAGTATATCCATTTTGTCGAGACGGATGCAGGTGAAACTATCGATATTCAGCGGCTCGAGTGTCCAAAGGCCGATTCCATCCCGGCAGAAATCTCGGAGATAGAAGCGACATTTGTATCGCTCACGACCACGATGTAAACGGCCGGTGATGTTAACAGTGTTGAGATGAATCCTGCTGTTCTGACGGCGTTCTTTGTATATCACGCAAAGCTCCTATTTTAAACTCGGTACCCAACCTCTTTGTTACTGCCTTCAGCCACCGCTGTCATAGGGGTGCTACAATGTACTGCACCTAAGCAGTTTGGTATGCGTTTGCCCTCTCCAATAGCTACTTGGTCAGAGCATATGCACTTTTCGATTTTGTCGCAAATTCGCTGGGGGGGGGGGAGATAAATGCACCGAGACTTTCCATGAATTCTTAGGCCCAGAAAGAAAAC
>JAYZAY010000092.1:0-10856 GCA_036339465.1 Myxococcota bacterium
ACTCGGAAATAGCCGTGATAAATCTGGATGCCCTAACCTACGCGGGAAACCCGAGCAACCACAAAAGCTTAGCCGCCTCTGAATCCAAGCGCCATCACTTCATTCAAGGCAATATCTGCGACAAGCCCTTAGTTTCTCAGCTCTTCGCACAATATTCTATTGATACGGTAATCCATTTAGCCGCGGAAAGTCATGTCGACCGTTCCATCGACGGCCCCGAAGCGTTCATTCAAACCAATGTCACTGGCACTTTCAATCTACTCGAGGTTGCCAGAGCCACTTGGAAGAAACGTCAAGACGTCCGATTTCACCACGTTTCGACCGATGAAGTTTATGGCTCCCTGGGCGAAACGGGGTACTTTCTTGAAACGACACCCTATGACCCATCCAGCCCCTACAGTGCTGCAAAAGCAGCATCCGACCACTTGGTGAGAGCTTGGGGACGAACATTCAGCTTACCCATTACCATCTCCAATTGCTCAAATAATTATGGCCCCTATCAATTTCCGGAAAAATTGATTCCACTGATGGTCGTTAGAGCCCTCAAAGGACAATCACTTCCTGTCTATGGCGACGGCAAGAATATCAGAGACTGGCTCTATGTCCACGACCACTGTGTGGCCATCGACCAAATCGTTCGATACGGGACCCTGGGAGAAACTTACAATGTTGGCGGACACAATGAGTGGACCAACATAGACATCGTCAGAACCATCTGCAAAATCCTAGACCAGCGTCAACCCAAGTCTGAAAAATATGAAACCCAAATTGAATTCGTTAAGGATCGACCTGGCCATGACCAACGTTATGCCATCGATGCCTCTAAGCTGAAGGAAAAATTGGGATGGGTCCCCGAAGAAACATTCGAGACGGGCATCCAAAAAACCATAGACTGGTATCTAAGCAACCGTGACTGGATTGAAGAAATTCAAACCGGTCATTATCAAAACGAACGTCTAGGCCTCGAGTAAGAGAAACGCAGCATCCAAGGCAAGCCTTCGAAAACGCTCGTCCATTCAAGAAATCTCCACGATTTATCAACAAAGTCCTAGGATTTCATAAATTTTCGCCACGAGCTGAGTACCGAGTTCCCCCTCACCGCCATCAAGCTCGGAGCCTTTGGGCTTGGGCATGACCGCGTCCGCTCCATGTTTCTCCGCCGCAGAGCCTATGGGCTTCATAACACCTGAGACAATAGCGGACAAAACGATGACTTTGCCGGAATATTCGTGGCGGTAATGACGTAAAAAGCCCATGCCATCCCACTCCGGCATTTCCATATCCAGAAGAACCAGATCAGGAGAAAGGCTAGAAGCGGCCTTTATCGCCTCTGCGCCATCTTTAGCAAAACCGCAAACCTGTAGATTGGGGTCATTGTTTACAATCTCCTCCAACGAGTCACGCATCACTTTCGAATCATCCACAATAAGAATCGTCTTCATACCTAAAATTATAGAAACGAACACGTTGCAGCACAAGACCAAGGTGCCCTGATTTTCATTTAGTGTCTTTTTATCCAAAAACATCGGTGTATTTTCACTTGTTGCAAAAACTCAGGCCATATTTTTTTCCACCAAAAAAGAGTTTAAAACAAACCTTCCCCAAAGGTTTCTTCACTTCGAAGTAGAAACCAGCAAAGATATCGCTTGCCCACTCTTGAATCCAGCCAGTAGCTTGTAGCCCTATGGCGTCACTTCGGGCCCGTATCGGAGGAGAAATATTCACCTCAAGACAGGCAAAGAGACTGAAACAGCCTAAGAAAGACCGTATCATCGGTTCGAGGGAGCCCGTTCGACGCCACTCGTTTCTTTCAGAAAGAGTCGTGCTTAAAAAATACAACGACTAAGGTTTGACCTTACTCTAGATATCTAATTTAACTGATTTTTTCGCGCTCCCTTTGCTATTTCGTCATCGTGTAATATCCTAAAGAGGTAGGCCGAGGTTAAATAGGAACAAGCCATCAAAGGGTCCAATTTTATCTCAGATACCGTGAAGGGAATATTTAAATGCAAGAGCCGCTGACCGATATCTGTAACGTTATGTTGGTGGATGACCATCCTGTCTTTCGCTTGGGCCTAAGAAAACTCCTCGACGACCAACCAGACATCCACGTTCAATCGGAAACAGAGACAAGCCAGGAAGCTTTAGAGCTGCTTAAGGAAGAAGCTGTGGATCTTCTAATTGCGGATCTCTCCCTACCGGAAGCCAGTGGGCTCGATTTAATCAAGAAAGTCCGGGCCACCTATCCGGGCCTCCCAGTCCTAGTCATTTCCATGCATGACGAAAACCTTTTTGCTGAGCGATCCCTCAAAGCTGGTGCGCACGGATTCGTCATGAAGACTGAAGCCCCCAAGAAAATTTTAGAAGCAATTCGAAAAACAGTGAAAAGCGAGATCGTCCTCAGTAAAAAACAATCACAATTCATACTCACTAAAGCCCTCCAGGGTGAGGCCCCCAAAGAACAAGCATCCCAGTTAGGGGTTCTGAGCGATCGGGAGCTCGAAGTCTTTGAAAAGCTTGGCCAGGGTAAGATGACCAAAGAGATTGCCAAAATGCTGCACATTAGTGTCAAAACCGTCGAAACCCACCAAAGCCACATTAAGAAGAAATTGAATCTCTCAAACTACAATGAGCTATTGCGCGCTGCAGTGGCCTGGGCAACCAAGCTCTAATCCTCTTCCAACACGCGCCATAAAACCAACCAACGCATCGGCGACAAGAGTTGACTCCCCTGAGATAGCCGGTTATCGAGCTTCAATGAGCATCGGCGACTCAAAACAGGTACAATCCAGTCAAAATCAGGTGCACGAAAACCTCATCGATGTCGTCAATCACCACCGAAAGACAAATTTTCGCAAGCCGATTGCCAAACATACTGAAACCGCATTTGACCAAGTCAAAACCCGCCTGAAAAACCCTGGAGAGGGATTTATTTTGGATTCTGGATGTGGGGTGGGACTGTCTTCCATTCAAATTGCTCAAACACATCCCAAACACCTGGTTCTTGGCATAGACCGTTCGGCACACAGACTGAGTAAGATCCCCACCGAAATTGAAATCCCATCCAATGTCATTTTCTTGAGAGCAGATCTTGTAGACTTCTGGCGACTTCTGGTTCAGAATCAAATCATCCCCAAAAAACACTACCTCCTCTACCCCAACCCCTACCCCAAAAAGCGACAATTTAAGCAAAGATGGCACGGCCACCCCATCTGTCCAACCCTCATGGCCCTAAGTCCCCATCTAGAACTTCGAACCAACTGGAAAATCTACGCCGAGGAATTTTCCCTCACCCTTCACCTATTCAACAAGCCACACCGACTCGAACTACTGAGCCCCCAGATCCCCCTCACTCAATTTGAGCGAAAATACCATTCCAGTGGGCACGCTCTTTGGCGTATTATGGCCCCAACCTAGGGGTGCCAGGAGATGAGGAAAGAGAACAAAGCTTCCCACAAACGCAATGACTGAAACCTTTGAGCATATATCCGTTCTCCAAAACGAGATCACCCACTTTTTCGTGGAATACGCACCGAAAGTCGTCGTAGATTGTACCCTTGGCGGTGCCGGACACACCCAGAAAATCCTAGAGAACCTTCCGAATTGCCATTTAATCGGCATCGACCAAGATCCAACCGCCATAGAAGTTGCGAAACAACGACTTGCAGCCTTCGAAAGCAGGGTCCAGCTGGTTCACGGCTCCTTCATAAACATCAAAGAGCACCTCCAAGCCCTGGGCATTGAGAAGGTCGACGGTATTCTAGCTGACCTAGGCGTCTCCTCTCATCAGTTGGATACACCTAATCGCGGATTTTCATTTCGAGAAAATGGCCCATTGGACATGCGCATGGACCCCACCCAGGGCCATCCCGCGACCTGGTACCTCGAAAACCTCAGCGCTGAAGACCTAGCAAATGGTATTTGGGAATTTGGAGAAGAGAGATATTCGAGAAAAATTGCCCGGGCTTTGATTCAAGATCAGCCCCAAACCACCCTGGAGGCAGCTCAACTTATCGCTAGGATTATTCCACGAACCAAAAAAGGCATTCATCCCGCCACAAGAACATTCCAAGGCCTAAGAATCATGGTCAACAGAGAACTCGATGCCCTTCAAAGCTTACTAAACGACCTGCCAGACATTCTTAATCCCGGTGGACTTGCTGCAATGATTAGTTTCCATTCCCTTGAAGACCGGCTGGTAAAACGCGCCTTTAAGCCCTTGCCAAAAGACGACGGAAATCCGTTCATGAATCCAATTCAAGAGCCACACCAATTCAAGATTCTCACAAAGAAACCCATGGTTGCCAATTCCAAGGAAACTTCGACCAATATTCGTAGTCGCAGTGCCAAACTACGCGTTGCCTTAAGAACAGACGCATGATTGAATTCGAGTAAACTTTATAGATAATTCCCCCACTCACGACCACCCCAGTCTTCGTGGCAATATTATTGGAGTTCAGGTTCAGGAAAATGATGGATAGGCAGAAACACATTCAAGCCGTGATTGAGAAAATCGCCCCCTGGGACATCGTCGTCATAGGAGGAGGCGCCACAGGTTTAGGCGCTGCCCTTGAATCTGCTTCACGAGGTTACCAAACCCTACTTCTTGAACAATGCGACTTCGCCAAAGGAACGAGCAGCCGGAGCACCAAACTTGTCCACGGCGGGGTTCGATATCTACGACAAGGAAATATCTCGCTCGTGGTTGAAGCACTTCGAGAGCGAGGTCGTATGAAACAAAATGCGCCCCATCTAGTACGAGATCTCGCGTTTATCGTCCCGAACTACGACTGGTGGGAAGGACCATTCTACGGCATCGGATTAAAAATTTACGATATACTTGCCGGAAAAATGGGCTTAGGACCATCCACCTGGATGTCAAAAGACAAGACAATGGAAGCAATCCCCACCATTGAAAAAATCGGGTTAAAAGGTGGTATACAATACTTTGATGGACAATTTGATGATGCCCGCCTCGCTATCAACATCGCCCAGACCTTTGCTGAGCAAGGGGGCACACTCCTAAACTATGCCAAAGCCGTCGATCTGCACAAGGATCCTGAGACGGGTCTGATAACCGGACTGACCTTCATCGACCAGGAAACCAACTCAACACACAAAATCTCAGCAAAAGCTGTGGTCAATGCAACGGGTGTTTTCTCAGATAGCATTCGACAAATCGATGACCCCGACGCCAAAAGACTGGTGATGCCCAGTCAAGGTGTTCATATTGTTTTAGACCAAAGTTTCTTGCCCGGTAACACCGCCATTATGGTTCCAGAAACCGACGATGGTCGGGTTCTATTCGCTATCCCATGGCATAATAGAACGATTGTTGGTACCACTGACACCCTCCTTGAACAAGCTTCCTTGGAACCACTTCCATTTGTGGATGAAGTGGAATTTCTCTTAGAACATGCATCTCGCTATTTAAACCGAAACGTAACCCATTCAGATGTGTTAAGTGTCTTTGCTGGCCTCCGCCCACTGGTCACAAGCGAACATTCCGATTCTTCGGCGGTATCTCGCGATCACAACCTTTTTATTGCTCGGTCAGGACTTGTCACCATCACAGGAGGCAAATGGACAACATATCGAAAAATGGGTGAAGATACGATCGATCAAGCCGCAAGCCTAGCTGGCCTTGATGAAAAAGAGTCTGTTACCAAAGACCTACCGATACATGGCGCAAAAAGCGAACAATCCCTCGATTTCACCGATCCCTTAAGCCTCTACGGAAGTGATGCCCCCAAATTGAAAGCCCTCAGCAATGAAGATCCCAACCTTCAAAACCAAGTTCACCCTAACTTACCCATCACATTCGCACAGATCGTTTGGGCTGTCCGTCATGAAATGGCCAGAACGCTCGACGACGTCCTCGCCAGGCGTACGCGGGCAATTCTCTTCGACGCCAAGGCCTCTTTAGAGGTGGCGCCGCAAATTGCAGAACTTATGGCGAGAGAACTCGGACAAGATCAAAGCTGGATCGATTCTCAAATAAAAATATTCGGAGAACTTGTAGAAGGCTATATTCTTAGAGACGACTGGAAACTTAGACTTCCAACCCGACTCTCTCAATTATAAAAACAAATCGCCCCTAGCCCGCAAACGACATTTCCAAAAGAACTTCTGTCTCCGTACTAAGGCTCAACTTAACGGGGCAATTAAGCGCGACATCACGCATCTCGGCAACAGTTGCTGCCTCAAAACATCGCCCGAATTGTAGTTCAATATCCAGTCGGGCCACCCGCCGTGGTCGCTCTGAAGTCATATGCTTAAACGTCCGATATTCAACTTTTCCCAAATCCATCCCCTTCTCACTCGCCCAAAGAGACAAAATCGTGACCATACATGCGCCTGTTGCTGTCGCCAATAAATCGGTCGGTGAGAAATGTTCACCGGTTCCGCCGTTGTCTTTAGGAGCAGTTGTATAAATGACATCTTCACTGGGGCCATGACGATGTCTCATATCAAGTCCTGATTTCCGTATACCTGTAATTTCTACCGCCATGAACGTTTTCCCTTCTTGAAAATTAGAGACTAGAAATCACCCTAATCCTATTTCAGTCAGTCCGCCATAAACTCAGTATCTAGTTTCAATAATATTTTGCATTAGGTTGACATAGATTACTCACCATGTCTTCATTCTCTCAACAATGGTATCGCACACACGACCCGAAGCAGTAGATGCAGCCAATGCTATAAAAAGCCAGTTTGAAAAGTTCCAATCCAATTTCGTAAGACTAACGTGCTCAGCGACGGACCATTTTGAAAATTCCACATCGGCCCAAACCCACCTAGTCGCAGTGAAGCGACTTGAACTATATGAAAAAACAATCGCAACCACCCTGAGCCAAATGGCCATCGTTCTTGAGGGTAGTTTAACGAACACGAAACTATGGTACGAAATTAGAGAGCATTATCTTCAACTCATCGAAATCCGCTATGACAGGGAATTGGCACAAACATTTTTTAATTCCGTGGTTCGAAAATTTTTCCTGCAAACAGGTATTGACGAAGGTTTAGAGTTCGTCGATGCCGACTTCGATTTTCAAGAAAGAACAACCGAGCAAAACACTTTTTGGACCTTTGAATTTAAACAAAACACAAGTTCAATACTTCGAGAGATGATCGATCTCTATCAATTTAAACTTCCCTGCGAAATCTCAAGTTGGCAACAAAGCTCTATCGAAAAACAAATTGAAAACATTATAGAAAAACATGGTTCGATAGGTGCGCCCGCTCAAATCGAAATGCTTAATAGCCCCTTTTATCGAGATGGAGGAGCTTATCTCATAGGACGCTTAAGGCAAGGCAGCAATATCTATGTACCCTTCATACTCTCTTTGCGGAATCGAAACAGACAAATCCAGATTGACGCAATTATCCTTAATGAAAATCTGGCGAGTATTCTATTCAGTTTCGCTCATTCATATTTTTTCGTCAACATTCCACATTACCGCCACTTAATAAAATTCCTAAAAAGCTTCTTACCGCGTAAGAGAATCGATGAATTATACGCATCCATCGGACACCACAAGCACGCCAAAACAGAGCTCCTCAGAATTCTTCGGTGGCATCTGGCACGAAGCAAAGACCAATTTGTTAGGGCTCCCGGACAACCAGGAATGGTCATGGTTGTTTTTACACTGCCTTCATTTGATCTCGTCTTTAAGTTGATACGAGACAAATTTTCCCCCCCAAAAAGAGGGACGCATGCAAAGGTATCCGAGAAGTATGAACTCGTATTTAAGCATGACCGGGTCGGAAGATTGGTCGATGCACAAGAATTCAGAAATCTCGAATTCCGACGCGATAAGTTCTCCCCCAAGCTTCTTGAACACTTATTGGAGTTGGCCCCCAGCATCGTAAAAGTAAAAAACAATGTCGTTCATTTAATACACGTCTACACTGAGCGTCGAGTAACACCTCTGGATATCTACGTAAAAACTCAGCCATTTGATAAAGTGAGAGCGGCAATCCTTGATTATGGGGCCGCAATTAAGGAGCTCGCCGCAGCCAATATTTTCCCAGGCGATCTCTTCCTCAAGAATTTCGGCGTCACCCGACATGGGCGCGTTGTTTTCTATGATTATGATGAATTATGCCTGATCACTGAATGTTGTTTCCGCCGTATTCCTCCCCCAAGGTATGATTTTGAAGAACTCGAACCGGAACCTTGGTTTAGGGTTCAAGAAAATGATGTTTTTCCTGAGGAATTTCAGAGTTTTATAGGAATACCCCTTGGTCACCGGGAAATATTCCAATCAACCCATGGCGACCTCTTCACGGCTGAATTTTGGAAAAACCTTAAGGAAGCACATGAGGAGGGGAAACATTTCGAAATCTTCCCATACCCAAATGCCAGCAAGCTCTAAAACTATCCCACACAAACCTACTCCCCAATATTCACTCAACCTCCACAAAGTCGCCCGAGGTACTTTATGTCCTTCGCTACCCACACTATACTCCTCTTATGTCGAGGATATTACTGGTAGATTCAGACACCCAATGTGTGGAAACGGTCCGTAACTTAAGTGGAATTTATGGTTACACTTTCACTTTTTCAGAAAGTGGATCCCAGGGATTAGAGCTTGCTCAGAGGGAAAAACCATCTCTCGTCATGGTCGAGATGCATCTTCCTGATATGCAGGGCATCGATTTCATTATAAAACTCCGGGATCTCAATATAGAAATCCCGGTTATCTTCGTTGCAGAAAAGCTGGATTCAGCACAACTGGCCGAAGCAATGCGCTATAGCCTTAGCGAATTCATCATAAAACCCGTACAAGATTCTGAATTCGAAAAGAAAGTTCGGCTGCATGTTGGAGGCTCCAGCGAACCCGTAGCTCCTTTGCCTGGCGCAGAAGAAACTCCCCCAAATGACTTCAAAATGGGGTTAGTACATGACGGTGAACGGATCCCAGTTGCATTCAGAGACAACCTCCCCCCCGATACGTCGTTATTGGTTTATTCGAGCTTAGAAAACTTTGGTTTGATCGAGCAGATCCAAAGAGATGAGCTAGAGATCGTGATCCTCGACTGTGAGCAAATCAACATCGAAACCAATGATATTATCCTGAAATCTAAAGGCCTATTTCGTAAGGCACTACTTTACGGACTTTTCTCACACAAAGAAAAATATGCGTCCATCAAAGCTCGCTATTACGGCCTCGATGGATTCCTCTACCGCCCATTTCAGTCTAAGCAAATCGCTCGAGCCATTGAAAATGCATCAACGCATATCCTCGAACACGTGTTCGCAGATGCAGCCTTTATTCAAGTTGAGCAGTATCGAAGTGAAGAAGAAGAATTGGAGGATTACTATTCAGCAGTAAGAAGCTTAGTAGACAGTGCTCTTCATGATCTTGCCGCAAACTGTTTCGAAGAAGCAGTGCTCGACCTGAGGGCTATACCGTCAGCACAAGAAAATGTTACGTTTTTTCAGGAACTCACAGAACTGTGCGATAAAATTTGCCTTCAACTCAAAGTGGTCCCTCCGAGCACTGAAACACCCGGTATACAAATCCTGGAAAGTGCAGACGCTGTTCAATATGTCAATTCCCTAGAATCACTCTGGTCTTAAAACCCTCTCAAGCATTAGAGGATACTTCGTCGACGTAGTGAACACTCAATCTCGATGTGGGGTGCAAACTGATTCTGAATATGCACAGCATCCCATCCACAAGTGCGAGCTTGCCTGATATTTTCTAGGTGGTCGTCGAAAAATATAATTTTCTGGTAACCCGACATTTTTTGAACCCTGCGATAAATCTTTTGATCGGGCTTAATCAGCCCCAGTTGGAATGAGGCATAACGATATGATTGGGGTATCAATCTAATAGCCGGAAATTTTTCGAGGATGGGCCAATGCCGACTACATGTGTTCGAGAGTAGCGCAAGCGGAATCCCATTCTCCCTGAGTGTTCGAACGGTCCCGAAAACACCGGCATATTCGCGATCAATGATCGCATCATGCAAACGTACCAACTCCTCCCTAGACCACAAGCAACCCTCTACTTTCGATAATGAATCGAGATATTCATCAAAGTGACACCGACCTAGCTGATAAGCCTGATGTATCTCAATCCAGGAATTCAAATACTGAGGGTTGAATTCCTCTTCAAAAAATCGGACACCCGACTTTACCAATAACTCGGAGAAGTTCTTTCGGATCCGGATTAGAACACCACCAAGATCAAAGCAAATGAGCACATTACGGCTGATGTTCATCTTTAGCTGAGTCTTCTTTGGTGGTAAAATTGAAGAAATCCCCAAAATCACCGACCTCATTTCTCTTTCGATGGAGCTTAAAGAAAATAATCCCAACCAGCAAAAATGCAGAAACCAAACCCCAATTGGGAACGCCAACGGCATCAAGCAGCAATACCGCCACACCACCGGAGCAGGTCCCCATTCGAAAAGATTGCCTCAACTCGTCGGTTGCCAATCGAATCCAAACACCACTCAACAACACAAAACCCGTTACCACAGCTCCATGTTGCAAGGATGTCAGTTGATCACCGGTGCCATCATCGCCAACGAGGTACACCAAACCCGCCGCTACTCCGCCAAAAAACACACCAAAAATCGCGGAGACAATAATGGAGCCTATAGTAAGACGCTCTTGCATAACCATCGATACAGCATTCCTTCCTAAAAAGACAAGCGCCCCAAATAAGAAGCAATCAACTCATAGCAGCCGCGCGTAATAGCTGTCCGAATCCACACTGGAACGGTCCATCTTGTAAGCTGGGTCTAGAAGTTCATCAATAGCAGCGGTCAGGATACCTCCCGCCCGCGCCAGGATATCCTCATGGGCCTGGGCATCATTGGTAAACGGTCTAAACGCTTTT
>JAYZAY010000093.1:0-10658 GCA_036339465.1 Myxococcota bacterium
CTTCGATTGAAAGGAGGAACACGAAGACCTCGCTTATTTTGGCAGCTCACTGAATTCCCCCCATGAATCAAAAACAAACAATTTCGTTTCGACACACAACGAGCCCCCCCCTTTTTCACAAATTATATTCCCATAAACGTCAGTCACCTCACACGTAAACTTAATAAGACTTTTATCATGGTCATCCGCAGAAATGGTGGTCTGAGTATCGCCATAGAATAGAGTATTCACGCCGTAGGGACGGCCTGCATTAATCTGAATATCCTTGCCTACGGGGTCAACAATGGCTTCCCCACTGGAAACGTTCTGTTCGCATTTTAGGTTGATGACACCTGCATTTTCTGAATAAGCGAGAAACTGCGTTGTTCCAACTTGCTTCGACACCACATCCCCAGAATCAGCAACAATGATAACCTCCGATTCTAGAATGATGTTTCCAAATTCGTCCTTGGCAATGCAATTAATCAACATATCTTCACCAGCAATGGCAGTTTTGGCCCCACCAACATCCGTTTCTAGAGCCACAACAGATCCCGGATTCACATGATAACTCTCCCATAGAGAAGCCCGCGTCTCGGTACCAACAACGACACATCTAGCATTGTAATCCCGAGAGGCTTCATGCTGAAAAGAAAAAGACCACTTACCCGTGGTGGGATCTCTTCCCTCAGCCGTCAGAAGCTCGGGACCATAAGGGTAAAACTCAAGCCTAACTTCAATCTCTTCGACTCCGAGGTGTCCTCCGGAAGCACTGCACTGAACATTATTGGATACACCCGCCACCATTACGGCGCTTTCCAGCTCAATAGCGACACTGAAGCTTCGGTCAACAGTAATCGGCATCACCTCCCGAGATTTACCACCTAAAATGTCCTTGGCGATAATCGCCAATTGTGGGTAACCGTATTCACTTTGGATGTCTTGTATCGCCACAGTCGCTTCGTACAAATCGCTAATATCCTCTCTTGCTCTTAGCCCTTGTTGGACAACGCATAGTCTAAGAGAACACAGCCAGCGAGATCCCTCACCACAGTCGGCAGCAGTATTACAAGTTCCCCCGGTCAAAACCTCAAGGCTCAAACTGTCCTTATCTAACCCATCTTCATCGGTAATCTCCACGCGAACAACGAAGTCGGTAGTATACAACTCATAGGGGGTTTCAGGAGCGAGAAAGGAAATGTCGGGCCCAGTCCCAAGATGGTTCTGTGTAGGAGGTGAATCTCCTGACTCGTCGACTGTGGGAGACTCCTCCGAACCCTGACTATTGTTGTCTGAGGATGGAGTACCGACATCGGTGCTCTCACTATCTCCCCACTCGGGAAAATCTTCACCTTCACTTTGTTCATCCGTATTTGTGCAATCCCACCCCTCATAACAACTATCCTGAGTGGATTTATCGCCTCCCAAACACCCAGCCATAAATCCCATCATTAGGAATAAGCAAAGCAGATGAAGAGTCCTCACAATTTTACGTCGCTTATTCAAAGGCCAGTCCTCCCATCAAGCGAAGTCCATCGGGAAGTCTCTTCACACTAAAACCATCGAGCTTCAAACGACCATCCACTGGAGCCTCTTCAGTGCCCACTCCCGTCAGAGGAATTGTGGGTATGGGAATATTTTGTAGAAATCCACCAAGAACCCGAGGCAAAAGGAGACCCAACGCCTTCTCAAATAGGTCCGAAACCTCGTCTTTGTGCCCTTCTCCCCCAAATTCCCAAACTTCAACCCATACCTTCGGGGAATCCAAGAATCTCATTTCCAAACCCGAGAAATCGCTGCTGGGTTCAATTATCACGCCTCCCTTAAAGCTAACCAAGAGTTGAAAAGGAACCGACTCTAAATCCGAATTGTCACAGTCATACGATTGTGAGCTCAAGGCCATCGATGCCGCATGGGAGAGATTTAGATTCCCCGACAACATAATATCCCCCCAGCCCAATTCAATGCCCGAAGATTGCTTCCCCGGCATTAGAAGAGGTGGAAGAAGAGACTCAAAATTCAACGTAATAATATCTTTAAACTCCAAAGGTCGTAGGCAGCCCACATCGGTAGAAGGTGTAAGCTCAACTGAAGATTCTGAACTCGCTTCGCCTGTGGTCGAAAGTAAACTGCCAAGATTGTCAATTTTGAGGGTACCCTGATGCCATAGTGCCCACAGGGCTTGATTCACCAAATTGTCCATCAACATAACCCCAAAGGGATAGACGTTGCTAAAACTTGCCCCTTGAGCTTGCCGATAAATCGAGCCTGGGGCCGAGTTCGGGACGTGTTCTGCCTTGTGACCCGGAGAAATTTGAGCGTCAAAAGATATATTGAGTCCCGTTGATTCAATCACTTCAAAAGCGCCACCTCTCAAGGCTGTGGCAAGTAGTAACTCACCACTCAAAGGCTCAGGTAATGCAAAGCTGGTCCCAAATGAAAAACCCGAAAGAAACGTTTTGGATAGTTCAGGCATCAAGTCGGCAATAACATTAATCAACGCTTCCTGAATAGGAGCCTCCAATGCAGCTTTGACCGACTCAAAAACTCCCTCAAAGAGTTCATTAAAAGTAGGATTATTTTGAAACACCAGATTTAAATCGACGACACTCCATTTAAGAAGGATAGAAGAAGTCACCAATGAAAGATACGATTCGTATTCACCGGTCAAAATCCCTGCGTCCATAATCTCGTTGGTGTTTAACTCTAATTCCCCCTGAAAACTTAGCCCCTGAACAATGATGGTGCCATCCACAACTTCAGGAAGTATCGGTTGACCGTCGAACATTAAGCAGGCGTGGGCTTCGACATTGACCTCCAATTTCCCCAGGCCAATCCCAAAATGGATTCGGCCATCATCTTCTACGGTAAAACTATCCACCGACACCCCTGTGAGGCTTGCATCCGCCCTAGTCGGATCTGTAGGGTCCATCTTTACCGCAACAACAGCCCCGGAAAGTCCACTGGTTTCATTGCAGTTTTTAATCTTTGCCTTGTCTTCTGCGGTCACGGGAAACAAGTCCAACTCGTCCCCTGAAGATTCCTGACCGATTTGCCCTGTAATCAACGTCCCTATATCGGCACCTTGCAACAAATACTGAAGGATCGACGCAATATCATCAAGCTCCCCAAAGGAATCCGATTCTTTTCTTTTGCCATCATCTAAACCTGGTTGATTCAATCGAACTGACAACCCCTTAGGAATTTCCCCATCTGCTAGGGGAGAAAGACTATCCGGTTCTAGGCCTGGGGTTAGAATAGACGCACTTCGAAAATCAGCACTTCGCAACAAAGGATAACGGCGGCTGGTTTTGTTACCACAAATGTCGGAAGCACTAACAGAAATCAAATTGAAACCCCATCTGGAATCATGGCCCGACACCAAATCCAGACCCCACCCATTCTCGTTTTCGGTTTGGCCCTGAAGCACTACACTCGACTGCCGAACTTCATCGAGCCACACACTTCCGATTGCACTTTCACCATCTTCAACGCGAACTTTATATCCGATATTGCATCCACCGCTTCCGCTCCCACTGGAAGAACACCCACTGCTACCATCGGAAGAACCCTGTCTTACATAAATCCCGGTTCGTCTACCATCGAGGGTCGCTAAATCGGGTAAATTGCTTGCCTCCAAATCGCCAACAGATTCCAGTAATATATTAGGAGGACTTGAGTCTACAGTAATCAGTTGTTCATAGGGTCCAACATTTTGGGTCTGGGCATCAAGAGGAATTTCAATCCTAATGGTGTATTCGCCTGGATGCGTAAAATACAAACCCGTATCTGGGTGACCACTCACACCTATGGTTTCATGACTAAGGGCGCTCTCGCATGTTGAAGGACCGTTGCCTTGCTTGACACACCATTGATAATCGGGAGCTTCGATGTAATTTGAAAATGAATCGTAAGCAAAAACCGTCAGCGGAAGACGCGCTCCTTGCTTATAGCAATCGAAATCCAATAAATCGACTCGCACCGAATCAATTTTCCCGGGTTTAACCTCCAGAATCTCCGGACTCTCATCTCCAGCGATCTGGCCCGGTACAAAGCAAAAAACATAGTAAGACCCACTCCGAACAATGCGAATCTCATGGCCACTAACGACAGCGCCGGTAAAGACAGGGTGTGACCAATCCGCAGCAAGCACCGACACTTCGGTGTCGACATCAGCGATCTCATTATCGAATAGATCCTTAACCCTGCATGTCACCGTAACAGGCTCTCCTGCGTGCCGTAGGGATTTGTCGAGACTGGTCACTGTTTGGTACGGTTCACCTGGTTGAACGGTTATCCTTAAAGGTGAAAGGTCGGTAATAACCGGCTGGGTCTCATCGACTTGCACTGCAGCCTCAACAAGTTCGCTTACCTTGTATCCAAACCGACAACCGACTAAGAATTCTCCCCTTTGAGTTCCATGAACTTTAAAGAGCCCTCCCGTTTTGGAGGAGAAACGCAATTTTGAACTCAACACTTTTTCGTCGACGCCAACGTCTTCATAAACCTCAAAGTCCAAATCGGAATACGTTCCCATTAGTCCCATATTTGAAATTTCATTCCCAAAAACATCGAATCCTAAACAATGGATGTCTACATCAATACCCGCACTGACCATTGTCTTTTCTATTTTGGTCTCGATGGAATGAAGAGGCGCGGGAACAACGGTTATCTCCAACGGGCTCGGGTCAGCGATGGCCTCTGACTTGATACGACAAGTGGCAGAATAATTACCCATCTTCTTTGGCGTAAAGGTGGCCACAACACCGTTCTGAACAAAATCCTCTACAGTTGGACTTAATTCTACCAACACCTCTACATCTGCGTTTTCCGACTCATTGGATGTGACAACACAAACGACGGTTACAAGGGTTCCTGCCTCAATTTTTTCCTTCTCAGAATAGGTTTCTACACTATAAACAACTTCAACGACGCTCTCTTCAGAAGGTTGGTCAGGTACCAATCCCCGAGATCCACAACTCAAAGGACCGATTAACAAAAAGAACGTAAACGCTAGGCTAAAGCGACGACTCAGGCCGATCCAACGGAGTTGTATTCCATTAACCATACAAATCTCTTCGTAAATTTCCGTTGTCGCTTTATCGAAAGTTTTTATCAGGAGTTGTGTCTCTGGACGAAAACACGACCCAGCCCTACAATTCTAACGATAAACCGGCAGCATTTAACAGAAAAGAACGAAGAAAATAATTAGAGAGCTCTAAAAAGATGGGCTGATTGTAGTCAACCAACCCACTCATCCTCACAAAATGAGGAGAAGATGTCTCAATCTGCGTACATCGCCTCGATTTCAGCTTCGAAGTGTTCATGAACAATCTTGCGTTTGACCTTTAGGGTTGGAGTCAATTCTCCATCCTCTACACTTAAAGCACGCTTCAAAACACTGAACTTACGAACATGCTCAACCCGAGCAAATTTATCATTCACCCCGTCGACACCTCGCTGGATATGAGAAAGCAAGAGTGAATTCGCGTGAGCATCTTCCTCCGAAATATCATTCTCTTTGGAAAAAATAGACATCGCATCAGGGTCCAAACTTATCAGCGCTGAAATATACTTTCGGCGGTCACCAATCAAAACCGCTTCGCCCACCACATCGATATTTTTTAGAGCCGACTCAATATTCTTAGGGGTAATATTCTTACCACCTGCAGTGATAATAATATCCTTTTTGCGGCCTGTAATGGAGAGATAACCATCGGAATCAAAACTCCCCAGGTCTCCCGAGTGTAGCCAACCATCAATCAAAGTCTCCCCTGAGGTTACCGGATCTTTGTAATATCCAGAAAAAACATTGGGTCCTCTGACACAGATCTCACCATCATCCGCAATCTTGACCTCAGCCCCAGGCAACGCGGGACCTACGGTTCCATATTTCGTGCGCCCCGGTAGATTAAATGAAGTCGGTCCAGAACCTTCCGATTGCCCATAAACTTCATGGACAACAAGATCCAACCCAGCAAAAAATTCAAGAACCTCTTTCGCAATAGGCGCCGCACCACTTACGCAGACCCTTGCTCGCCCCAACCCTAAAGCTGGCTTCAACTTAGAGAAAATCAGTTTGTCGGCTAAAGCATATTGCAAAACCAATAAGCCACTCGGATTCTTACCAGCGTTCCTTAGGTCGGTCACCTGATTTGCAACCCCGCGCGCCCATGCCACCAAGTGAGCTTTCGCCCCTTCAGCCCCCTTTAGCTTGTTATTGACACCCGCATAAAGCTTCTCCCAAATCCGTGGCACGCCAAAGAAAACTGTGGGTTGAACTTCCTTCATATTATCTGGAACTTTTTCAATGGATTCCGCAAAATAAACAGCGGAGCCTGCGGTTATAGGCCCGTGAATTGAAAACATTTGTTCTGCGATATGAGATAGTGGTAAATAAGAGAGAGTACAGTCTTGAGATCTCAAGGCTACCAGCCCTTGCGCAATTTGGGAAGTCCACGCGAGATTCTTATGGGTCAGCATAACCCCCTTCGGAGGACCGGTGGTACCCGAAGTATAAATGAGTGTTGCGGTCTTAGTTTCGTCGAGCTTTTCCACAAGTAAATCGATTTTGGCGTCGTCGACATCTCCTGCCTTTGCCAAAAATTCATCCCAACTCATAACCAGTGGGTCATCGATCTTGGGAGCACCTTGCATCATAACCACGTGCTTCAGCTCGGGAAGGTTATCCCGTTGCTCCTTAACCTTTTCCCACTGCCCTACATCTTCCAGAACCACCAAAGGTGCTTCAGCATGAGCAATAATATACTGCACCTCCTCAGCCGAACACGTGGTGTAAATGCCAGCCGGAGCACCACCAACAACCATATTCGCGATATCCATAATAACCCATTCAGGTCGATTAAATCCCAGGATACAAATTGTCTGCCCTGGTTTAACTCCCAGCGAGCACAAGGACCTGGCGGCAGTTTTCACCTCGCGGACGTAATTGCGCCAAGAGGTTGGGCGCCATGTACCGCCTGCACGTACATAATACGCCGGAGAATCGGGCCGAATTTTTGCCTGCTCCATAAATCTTGCTGGGATAGTATCCGCTGGCATCCTCGCCTCCCTTGGAATTGCCTCAATTAAAGCCTTACGAGACTATGTAGCCACAACCCAAGGCTGGTTGCAAGTCAACTAACGCACTGCGCACCACAATTGTTTTTCCCTAAGAGATTGCAACTGCTCATTTTTTTCACAAAACTCTTTACATAGGGCCAAAGATTTCGGACCCTTTATATATGGGCGACCGAGACCGACATCCTGGCGATGAGGAACGGCTCGATGACTTCGAAACCGATTTTGAAGACACCGACGACGACCTCGATTCCGACGACGACCTCGATTCCGACGACGACCTCGATTCCGACGACGACCTCGATTCCGACGACGACCTCGATTCCGACGACGACCTCGATTCCGACGACGATGACGTCGAAGAAGATCAAGTTGCGAATGACACAGAGCATGCAGGGATCATCCTCAAAACTCCTGAAGTTCATATCGGTGGGGATGACGAATATCCCGAAGATGGATTTACCGCTCCCGCACCTGAACCACGGCGTCGTTCGCCTGAAGAAGAGGAAGCGCGAACGAAAGCCAGAGCGCGGGCTGAAAAAAATCGCCTTAAAAAAATTGCCACCCACGACGCTCCTTCACCAACTGAGCCCCGATCCAAATCCAAACGCAGCGATAACCGTAAAGGCGGCAACCGACGCGAAGAGGCTCCCAAAGCTGAGCCCGCGCCAATTCCTACACGACACTATGCAACTCGAAACGAGTGGGGAAATATGTCCGACGCACCTCGCAGTGCCACTAGGAGTCCATTACTGTGGATAGCATTGACTCTTCTACTCATAACAGTTTTGGGAATGGGCGGCGTCATCACTTATCTGCTGGTGAGTGGAGATAACAGCGGAGATGAAATTTCACAACGTCGGCGAGGAAAATCAAAGTTACCCCCAGAATTATCTAAAGCATTTAATCAAGGATTCAATCCCGATTACGAAGATGAAGACAATCAGCGTAGACCTGAACCTCCAAGTCTTAAGGCTCAAGAAAGTCCATTGGCCAATATCGATGACGACAACATGCGCCTCATTCACAGTAGGATTGGAGCCATCCGGAAAGAACTCAGAACACTGGACCGAAACAAAGCGAGGCTCGAAGAAGCAATCAATGAAATAGAAGATGTGCTATTAGATGCTGCAGAGGTGAACACCAACAACCGCCGAACCCGCCGAGACTCTAGAAAAACTGACCGCAACGAAAAACGAAACTCTAGAGGCAATAGCCGAAATACACGTAGGAGGTAGGAAGCGTCGAGACAAAATCAGCCTGGACGCCCCTCCGATACTCCCACAGTCATGTCATAACGATGAGCAGACAACTTCCAGACATCATAAAAGACATGGCTCCTTCAACCGAAGCCATCCAGCAGGCTTTACTCATCGATGAAGCGATCACCCAAACCGAATGCCCGCTTGACTCGCTGGCCCTCTACGATACGGATTGGACCGACCCTGCCTTACAACTTGGTTGCCTCAAATTTTTGAGATTATCTCATAAGTACTACCCGCCCCTCGACAACGCTTCCAAGATTCTGGCTCAACTATTGCCCCAGCTCAGGGAAAGCTATCTCAAAGAATGGATATACACGGTCTATGAATTAAGAATTCAGGTCCCCAAAAAAATCATAAAACAACTCATAGTGATCGAACACCCCGAAATAAGGAGCAGCTTAACATTCCTGCTGTCTAAACAAGACTGGCCGGGTAGCAGAGAATATCTTGCATCACTCTGCGAATCCGAAAGTGTCATGGTTTCTGACTGGGCCAAATACCATCTAAAAAAACGCGACCTCCGCACTGAAAATTATGTTTCTCAGAGCACAGAAGAAGAAGAAGAAGAAGAAAGTGAAAATGAGTTACTCGACAATTTCTTTTCCGCCGCACTTAAGCGCTCTAAACGACAAGTTTCTGAGGCCATCCGCGAAGAGCTTCGAGATAACGGCGTCGGTAACATCATTATCAAAACAGCAGGTGCCTGCAAGCTCCCATCATTGTACGCCCCTATATGGTGGAATCAATGGTCATCAGAAGCCTCACAGACAACAATGGAAACAGCCCTTCGAAACTCTTTTTGGGATCACAAGGAAGCAACAACTGAGATAGCAGAAAAGTTAACCTCACCAGAACTCGGACAGGCACACAGGCAGGAGTTACTATTTATCTTGTTACGCCGGCCTGAGCAATACATCTCAGACTTGGCGCAGTCATGGATGAACTCAAAACACCCCATACTAAGGAGCCAGGGGGCAGTTATTTCACTCTTCCATGGTGGCCCCCGCTTCCCTGGAAAACACGCCAATATGAAAATTATTTGCGATCGATTAAGATTTGGAGAAGTGTTGACTGCGGCCTCCCTGGTGCCTTTTCTCGCAAAAATATCACCCTCAATTCTAACTCAAGCGCTCGACAATTTCCGGACTCATCAAGCTCCTTTGGTAACTTGGAATCTAAAATCGGTGATTCATCGGTGGGGCCGACTTCCTCCTGAGCACCAAGTACTCAGATGCCTTCACACCCCTACCCATAGCACTCGGATCATTGCCTGTATGGAATTCGCAGAAACCATCGATGAAATGTTCCTAGCCGACGAATCGGAGGATGGGAGCGCTCTGAAGTTTAATTCAGAGTTCACTTTCAGAGAATCAACAAAAGTAGAATCTTTGGATTATGTGGGCACAGGGTCAGCGAAGCTGGACCCCAAGAAAAAGAAATTAGTTCAAAGTAAGTATGTCTCTCCCCAAAAACCTTTCTGGCAACATCAATTCGACAAATTAGCCAGAAGATATTCATCGAGTAGCATTTTCGGATTTGGATTTATTTTCTGCCTAGGAATTGCACTTCTAGGTGCTTTCACCTTCCATCTCATTGAGCAATCCATCAGCCCAAAACCCAGTGAGCAAGTATTTATTAAGTCCGAAGAGATAGCCCAAATAGAAGAGACAAAGCCCGACCTTCTGGTTGACCCTGCACTTCGTACCAACGGGATGTATTCGGCGCAACGAGTAAGCCTCGTTGCGAAATTATCCCGTGATTCCATACTACAAGTGCTACTGAAACAATCCGACCGCTGGAGTCTATATAATCGAATCGATGTGGTGGATTCAGCTGCCATCATTGCCAAAATTGAAGTACACCAAATCAAACCGGAATCCACCTACCTGGAAGCGATGAATTACCTCCTCGACGATCTTGAAGTAGAGATCTCAGAAGACCGACATGAAAAAGTTGCCAAATTATTAATCAGTCTAACGGCTTACAATTCCAAAGTCGGTGATTGGGCAACAACCAAAACTCTTGATAGAATCGATAAAATCCCATACCACAATGATAGCTTAGTATTGAAGATGGCAGAGATTAGTTCCGAATTTCGGACAGACTTACGAAAAGCCGGCATGCAATCAAAATATCACCCAGCCTTACAAAAGTTCAAAAAATCGACATTGCATCAAATGGTCGAGATACTTGACCATGGATGGGTTCGCAAAAAAGAAAAACTATTGGGAGGCTACCTCACGCACTTGAGTTCAATGAAATAAAAAACGTGGATTAATCAAACCCTTTGTCAAGGATGAAAGCACTTAGTTTTTCGCCAAAGACCATAGGATT
>JAYZAY010000094.1:0-20785 GCA_036339465.1 Myxococcota bacterium
CCTAAGCAGTAGGCACTTAGAGGGTCTTGCACCTCTCCTCTGGGAACAGATCGCTCCAAACTCGATTCCACTTCTGACTGCGACATGCATTTTGATTGTGACCTTGCCCCAACAAGGTTATAGCCCTTCTCAGTCATCCAAGGAAAAACCTATGCATCCTTGTATTCTTAAGCACCCGTGTTTCATCCCCACCTTTCTCGTCTTCATTATTTTGAGCGCCTGCACAGGCTCAGACCGCAGCGTATCCCAAATTCCAATTCCCCAATACCCTCAACTTAACCTCACCAGCACCGAAGATCTCAGCGGTTTTCCCACCGCAATTCACATTACAGAATTAACCACCCAAGATGCATACTTATCCCTTTTCACCACCGAAAAAACCGCCTCGTTGGTGGTTTTAGAAAATACCGACAATCAATGGGAAAAACACACCGAACAAAACATCTCAATTTCCGACTCCGGGTTTTCATACTACGACCTTAAGGACCTGAAACCCAACACAGCCTATGCAAGTTACGCATTGAGTATCGATCACACCCGCCGGACCTCGATCACGTTTTTCCGGACACCCATCGATAGCGGTACCACTCGACTGATCCGCTTCGGCGCCACGAGTTGCTTCGGAAGCAATAATCGCCCCTGGGCACCGCTTAACCATGCTGCCGCCCAAAACCTCGATTTCTTCCTCTTACTCGGTGACACCGTCTATGCTGACCAATCCCAAAACCTTCAAGGCTATCGGGACTTCTGGAGCTATACCCAAAGTGTGCCCGGCTTCCGTAACTTGGCCAGTTCGACCTCCCTCTATGCCACCTGGGACGACCACGAAATCGTCAACAACTGGCCCCTGAATAATGCCGCAACCCCTGAACGTCTCGAATGGGCCAGTCAAGCATTCTTCGAAGCCCTACCTTGGCGAAAAAAACGCTCGGGCATAAGCCTATGGCGTTCCTACACATGGGGCGACCAAGTTGAGATGTTCATCTTAGACAGCCGAAGCGAACGTTCCAACAACGATTACATATCCAAAGAACAAATGGATTGGCTCAAAGTGGAACTCAGCAACAGTGCTGCCAACTTCAAACTCATTCTCTCTAGTGTACCGGTCACGGACATGGGAGATCTGGTGGGGGAATTTTATGCGAAAGACCGGTGGCAAGGCTACCCGACTCAAAGACAAGAAATCCTCGAACACATCGACAACAACAAGATATCAGGTATCTATTGGTTGGCAGGGGATCTCCATTTTGGGATGATGAGCCACCTTTCTCCTGAAGGGGAGCCCGGTGCGAATAACTGGGAAATCATTGTCGGCCCCGTAGGCAGCCCAGTGCTTCCCTTAGTTTCCTCGAACCTAATTGAACCCGGTGACCAATACCCGCATCTTATTGCAAAATGGAATTACGTGCTCTTTGAAGCCGATCCCATAACCCATAATCTTGAGGTCCAATACATCGGCAATGAAGGCAATGTACTTTTTCGCAAAACCCTTTTAAGCAAGGGTAACCAAACCGACACCGAACAATAAGACTCATCCCCTAACCAACCGGTCACACTCAACCCGGAAAGGCAACTGGATTTAAAGGGGCCATTGGATCTGGTTATCCCAAAGTCTACGGCGACTTCCGGTCGAAAAAACCTAAAGATTTGAGATTCTAACGCAAGGCTTTGGGTTTTCGGCTCAATATAATAGAGGCACATTCACACTCATAGGCCACTCGTATCGCTGGGTTATCCAGAAGGTCTTGATACATCAAGCGGCCAAGTCCCAAAATGACCAAATCATAATCCTTGCAACATTCCAAAATCGTCTCCGGTGGGGTTTGACTACGACGCACCTGCACCGTGCTTCGACTCCATGTTTTCACATCCGCCAAACGATTAATACTCTCTACCACCGAATCAACCTGCTGATTTGTGGCCGCGTCAGGCACGAGGGAGAGAAAAGTGATTTCTGGATTCACCTCCCGACACAAGCTCGCCAAAAAGCGCGCTCTCAGCTCATGTTCCTTGCCCCGGCCAGCAACGGGCACCAAAATCCGTCGGATTTTCGAAAGCTCCCAGTTCGGTGGACTTTTCATCAAGGCCACGTCGCACCCAATTTCTTCGATCAGCGAATGGACATCGTAATTCTTGGTCCACTGAGCCAGTTGCCCCAATCCCAAAAGAAGGCTTTCACACCGATGAATCTTTGCCACTCTTCGAATTTCCTCCCAGGGCTGCGCCGCGCGGGTAATCAGTGCCTCGGGCGTATAACCTCGAGCATACGACTCAGCCAAAGCCGCACGAATCACCGCCTGGGCATTGTGAAGTCGCATTTCCATCTCATGTTCATCGTGGTCAGTCACCACACTGAGCACCAACACTCGACCCACTTCACTGGGAGCCAAAGCATTGGCAATGCCAACCATGGCTCCAGCTTGAGTCGGATTTGCCACTGGCAATAACACAAACGGGCTCCGTCCCCGGAGCTGAATCAAAGTGAGATCCCATCCCTCCGCCGAGGCATCTACAAGCTCCGCCCCTTCGGCAAAAAGAGAAAAATAGAGTATCCCCCCTAGCCCCAACCACAATACGAGAATCAGCCCTGCTCCCGGAACTGAAACCGCTTGAAAAATAGCCAAGGCGAAACAGGCCCCCCCCCCAACCACAGGAACCAAAGGGAACCATGGGGTTAGAAATGCGTGTTCCTGGGGCCCGATTCGTTTCCTCGCCAAGTAGGTCGCGCCGTGGGTCAATGCAAATGAGAGCAAAAACACCAAACTGGCCGCCGCACCCGCTCCCGCTAAATCAGGTACCATCAGCACAATGGCCACCAGGGTTAGCGTCGTTACGTAAATAGCCATAACCGGCGTTTGTCTTTTGGGATGAAGTTGAGAAAATACTCTGGGCAACGTTCTGTCATTGGCCATCGATAGCGCCACCCTCGAGGCAGCCATGAGATTGGCTCGAAGCGCGGAAAGCGTCGCCATGATGGCCGCAAGAATCACCATCCAGTAGCCAAAGTCTCCCATGTAAATCTTGACCGCCAACGCCACCACTGTCTCGGGATCTGCCGCAGCCATCTCGGAAATATTGACCCCGGGTTGAGTCCCCACCGTCGACACCAAAAACAAAAGTGGAATATAAATAATCAGAGCAATTCCCAAAGAGAGCAGCATGGAGCGCGGAATCACAGATTTTGGATTTTTCACCTCACCGGCCACCGTGGCAATCAAATCAAATCCTTGCAACGCAATAAAGGTAAAACCCATGGCAGTGAAGAGCCCCATCGCCCCTTGGGAAAAAAATGGGTCCAAGGCTGCAGAAGTTTCTCCCAGAGGTTTGACCACCAAAGCCAGCACCCCAGAAACAATGAGGACAATAAAAAGGGCGACTTTTCCATAGGTGGGAATTTCCCCTCCCCCTGTGTTTTTCCGAGTCAACGAAAGGGCATAGACCAACGAAGGCACAATCGCCAAGACCAGGACAGTCGATCGACTGTCCAACCATGCCGGGTATGGGCCTCCCAAGAGCAAGGGCCAAAGACTCTTAATCAGAAGGCTACCATACGCCGCAAAGCCCAAACCATAGAGCACCCCCGCCACAATATAAGCGAACCAAATAAACCAACCCATCACAAAGGCCACACGCACCGAAAGAACTTTCTTCGCAAACGTGTAAACCCCACCTGATTCAGAAAAAGTGGTCGAAATCTCCGCAAAACTTAGGGCAGTCAGAACCGCGACCATCCCATTCAGAAGAAAAGCCAAAAGAGCGCTGGGGCCTGTCGCCTGAAATGCCACCCCCGCCAAGACTAAAATCCCCCCCCCCACAATCGCGCCCACACCAATGGTGGTGGCCTCACGCAGACCTATGGTTCGTCGGGTATCGATTGAGTGTTCAGACATCAAACCTCCGGGTATGAGGACCCGAACAAGATTGAAACGATTCGCCAAAATTTTATGGAGAACCATTGAAGCCAATCATGGAGTAATCGGTCTAAGAAAAATCCCCCACGGCCCATAAACCCAAGTGCCAAAAGCACGGCACCTAGATGGCCCCAGAAAATAGAGCCTAAAAAAGGCCTAAAGTTCGCCCCATAAATTCGCTTTGGCAACACCAACTTGGTAAAAGTTTTCAGAATGATGCTTGACGCACTGACCCAAATTATCGTCTATTGGGCTGCAAATTTTTTAGAGACCCCTTAAATGAGGACGGCTATGAGCGCGGATAAAATTTTATTGGATTATGTTTATGAAAATGAAGCCACCCACAGCACCAAAATCTGGCTCACCCAGCCCTTAGGCAATGGTCAAGCCAAAACCTACACCTGGGCAGAAGCAATGAGCGAAGCCCGCCGCATGGCCAATCACTTGAAATCATTGGGTTATGAGCCAGGTAGCAATATTGGGATCTTGTCAAAGAATTGCGCGCATTTTATGATCTCAGAGCTCGCGATCTGGATGGCAGGCCATTGTACGGTGGCCATTTTCCCAACCGTGAACCAACAGACTGCTGCCTATATTATCGAGCATTCCGAATTAAAACTGCTCTTTGTAGGCAAGCTCGACCTTCCTGATTGGACAGAAATTCAGCAGGGTGTGCCCGCTACCCTTCCATGCGTGGCCTACGGCCTAGCCCCCACCAACACCTATGAGAAATGGGACGATATCGTTGCCAAGGCTGCACCCATTGAAGGTAACCCGGCAAGAAAATCTTCGGAACGCGCTATTATTATCTATACCTCGGGCTCCACCGGAAAACCCAAGGGCGTGGCCCACGGATTTGGACCCATGGCGATATCCGCACAAGGTATGGTGCGAGAATTAAAGATTGGACCACAAGACCGGTGCCTATCCTACCTTCCTTTGGCCCATGTATTTGAACGGGCCTACATTCAATGCACCTCGCTTATCGCCAGAAGCCATGTCTACTTTGCGGAAAGCCTCGATACCTTTGTCGCTGACCTACAAAGAGCTCGACCCACCATCTTTATTTCCGTGCCACGCTTATGGCTCAAATTTCAACTGGGCGTCTTCAAAAACATGCCCAAGGAAAAACTCGAATTTCTCCTTAAAGTCCCGATTCTTTCCGGCGTCGTTAAAAAGAAGATTCTTACGAAACTAGGACTCAACCACGTTCGCCTCGCCGGCAGTGGTTCGGCCCCCATTCCCGCCGAGCTCATCGCTTGGTATCGTAAATTAGGCCTAATGTTACTGGAAGGCTACGCCATGAGTGAGGACTTTGCCTATTCGCATTTGTCCACCGAGACCCATAACGAGCCTGGCTACGTGGGCGTCCCCTATCCTGAAGTTCAGGTAAAAATCAGCGACGCCGGGGAAATCCTCATCAAGTCCCCCGGGAAGATGCAAGGCTATTATAGAGAAGAAGCCATGAGCGCTGAATGCTTCACCGACGATGGCTATTTCAAAACCGGGGACCGAGGTGAGCGAAAACCCGATGGGCTCTTGAAAATCACCGGTCGGGTCAAAGAGATTTTTAAGACCTCCAAGGGAAAATATGTGGCCCCCGCACCCATTGAAAATATTATCAACAACGATGAGCATGTAGAGCTCAGCATCGTCACGGGATCCGGGCAACCCCAACCCTACGCTCAAGTGGTTTTAGCTGAAGACCTCCGAGGGAAAATCAACGAAGGCAATCTAAAGGATGAAGTCCATTCCGCCCTGGAGTCCCTTCTTTCCAGGGTCAATGCCAAAATAGAGCACCATGAACAGCTGCAATTTATCACCGTGGTTAGCCAGGAATGGACCACCGCCAATGGCTTCCTAACCCCCACCATGAAGATTCGGCGCTCCGCAATTGAGCAAGCATGCGAACCCAAGGTGGAAGGGTGGTACAACACCAAGCAAAAAGTAATATGGGCCGAATAAGCAGCCTCCTATTTCCTCACTGGCCATGGGGGCATTTCTTTTCCAGAAGATTATTCTCGTATCCAAATAATTGAAGCGAAGATTATAAATAGGGGATGGTTCTGGGGTGAAAAACGCCATAAAAAAGGGGCACCAACCCATTCGAGGTGGTGCCCCTTGGCTGCTTTCCTAGATGAGAGCGCAGTTAGAAGGCTTCGTCGAAGACAACATCTCCTTCAATCGCAACTTGATATGCCGAAACTCGACGTTCGAAGAAATTGGTCAATTCTTGAACATCCTGCAAATCCATAAATGAAAATGGATTCTTAGATTTAAACTGGGGCGGAAAACCTAAATTCCCTAACCGCTGGTCCGAAACATACTCGAGGTATTGTCGCATATTCGTCAATGACAATCCTGAAATACCTTCGGAGAGAATGTCGTCAGCGAATGCCATCTCAACATCCACCGCTTCCTTCATCATTGCATATATCTGGTCTTCAAGTTCCACCGTGAAAATTTCAGGTTCCTCTTGGCGTACGGTGTCGATCACTTCAAATGCAAAGCGCATGTGACAACTCTCATCTCGAAAAACCCAATTGGTACCCGACGCCAAGCCATGCAACAATCCTTTGCTTCTTAGAAAATAGACGTAGGCAAAAGCAGCAAAGAAAAAGAGACCCTCGATACACGCCCCAAAGCAAACCATATTCAGGATGAATCTACGTTTCTCTTCAACTGTCTTTAAGGATTC
Source organism: Myxococcota bacterium (assembly GCA_036339465.1). Taxonomy (GTDB): domain Bacteria; phylum Myxococcota; class XYA12-FULL-58-9; order XYA12-FULL-58-9; family JABJBS01; genus JAYZAY01. The sequence goes on from JAYZAY010000094.1 coordinate 6,610, forward strand.
CAAGTCGTTGATCGAATCCATCCACTTAAAACAAAACTCCGCTTTTCTCTTAATGGATGGAATATTGTGGATGGCCGAGAATGCCATCTCTCGCTCTTTATGATCGGGGATATACGTGTCCAGCAAAGTGAGATAAAACTGCACATGCAACGCTTCCTCGTAAAGCTGACGGGATAAATACATCCGTGCCTCAGGCGAATTCACATGTTTGTATAGATTGAGCACCAGATTGTTGGCGACAATGGAATCACCGGTTGCAAAAAATGCCACCAAGCGATTGATCAAATGATGTTCCGCCGGACTAAGCTTGTGCTTCAGATCCCGAACATCTGTGGAAAAATCCACTTCTTCCACAGTCCACGTATTCTTAATGGCATCGCGATACATCTCATAAAATTCGGGGTACTGCATCGGGCGTAGGGTCAAATTTAAGCCTGGTTGTAATAACATCTTCTTCCTCGTTCCCTTTCAGTTATTGGCAAGCTTCACAGGATTCTGGGTTTTCCAAGGAGCAGGCCAACGCTTCCTCATCCTTATAGGCTTTCTCGTTTGCAACCGTGGTTTTCGCAATCTTTGTCGCCGGCCGTGAACGAAGGTAATACGTGGTCTTGATCCCGCGTTTCCAGGCATAGAGATACATGGATGAGAGCTTCCCTATGGTGGGCGTTTCCATAAATAGATTCAGTGACTGACTTTGATCGATGAACGGAGAACGTTCAGCGGCCATATCGATCAGTGAACGCATGGGGATTTCCCACACTGTCCGGTAAATCTCACGGAGCTCTTCTGGGATTTCTTGGATACCCTGAATGGAGCCCTCAGCCAACTTCACCTTTTCCTGAATCTGAGGTGTCCACAATCCCCGTTCCTTCAATTCATGAATCAAATAATGATTGATCTGGATAAAATCTCCGGAGAGTGTTTCCCGCTTAAAAAGATTGGCTACTTGTGGCTCGGTACACTCGTAAACCCCAGCGATGGTTGCAATGGTCGCCGTCGGTGCAATGGCAATCACCAAGGAATTACGCAGACCATGTTTCATGATGTCCCTACGGAGCGCCCCCCACCTGTCTGAGTCTTCTGGCTTCACATCCCATAGGTCGAAGCAGAGATTTCCTTTGGCCGCCCGGGTCTCATTGAAAGACTCATGGGCACCTTTCTTCTTCGCAAGCTCACAGGAACAATGCATGGCCGCATAGAGAATTTCCTCCTGGACCTTCCTAGATATTTCTCTGGCACGAGGAGAATCAAATGGGATTTTCAATTTGAAAAACACATCCTGAAGCCCCATTAACCCCATGCCTACCGGCCGCCATTTCTGATTTGAGCTGAGCGCTGCTTGCGTTGGATAGTAGTTAATATCAACCACTCGATCCAAATAAATCACTGCCGTGGTTACCGTTTCCCGAATGGCCGCATAGTCGAGGTCTGTGCCTTTTACAAATTTAGAAAGATTCAAAGATCCCAAATTACAAACCGCGGTCTCTCCCTCGGAAGTAACCTCAATAATCTCCGTACACAAATTAGAAGAATGCACCATATTCCCAGGTTTACCGGTCTGATTACTCTTGCTATTACAGGGATCCTTAAAGGTCATCCACCCATTGCCGGTTTGCGCTAAGGTCCTCATCATTCGCAGATAGAGCTCCCGCGCGGGAACCTGCTTGACATATTTCTCTTCTTTCTCCGCTCGGACGTAGTGGCCCTCGAATTCCTCCCCGTAGGTATCAATGAGTTCAGGTACCCGCTTAGGGTCAAAAAGAGACCATTGTTCGTCTCCTTCCACACGCTTCATGAATAGATCGGGGATCCAGTTCGCAAGATTCAGGTTATGGGTCCGTCTCCCTTCGTCGCCTGTATTGTCCCGCAACTCTAAAAACGATTCGATATCCGCATGCCATGTTTCAAGATAAACACAACAAGCCCCTTTTCTTCGACCACCCTGGTTCACCGCAGCCACCGACGCGTCAAGGGTATTTAGAAAGGGAACGATGCCTGAGGATTGACCATTGGTGCCACGAATCAGAGACCCCTCACTTCTCACTCGGTGATAGGCCAAACCAATGCCCCCGGCATGCTTCGAAAGCTTAGCAATCTCTGTATACCGGCCGTAAATCGATTCTAAATCGTCCATGGGCGAATCAAGAAGATAACAGGATGACATCTGTGGGTGCCGAGTGCCCGAGTTAAATAGGGTCGGCGAACTCGGTAAATACCGCAGCTGTGAAAGGATATTATAAAATTCGATGGCCTCCGTTGGATTTTCCGACAGGCCACAGGCGACCCGCATCAAAAAATATTGGGGCGATTCAATCACATCTCGATTCTCAGGATGCTTCAGCAAATAACGGTCGTAAAGCGTCCGCAAACCAAAATACTGAAAGAGTTCATTGCGTCCATGATCCACCGCATCGTTTAGCTTCCGGTTATTCTCCATGATGAATTCGTAGGTCCGCCCAGCCACCAATCCCAATTCATAGCCAGTGCGAACGGATTGGGAAAAGGCATGGATCTCCTGATTACGAACTTCCTTATCGATAAATGTTCCCAGAAGCTGACTGGCCAAGAGTGAATACTCGGGCTCCTCAGCCATCATCGAAGCCGCCGTCTGAATCGACAACTGGTCGAGTTCCTTCGTTGTTGCCCCATCATAAAGCCCACTGATGGTTTTGGTGGCGATCCGAATCGGATCAACATCCGTCAGGCCTCCTGAACATCGTGTAATCGCCTTAACAATTTTATTTAAATCAACCGGCTCTAAATCACCGTTTCGCTTTCTTACTTGCATTCGCCTTTTTCTCCCGGAGGCTGGTCGAGTTTCGTCAGAACCCTGCGACCCTTCGTACCCTGCGCTATTTGCCTCGCTCGATGCCTTTTGGTCACCCGCTGGTACTTTTTTCGTTTCAAACCTGAGCATTGCCCCCTCCGACTTCCATTTTTAATCGCTTTTTCGATCAATCTTCCAATGACGTTGCACCCGGCCCCAGCAGACCCACGCAAGTCTGCGAGAACACTATTGAATGTCTAATCATTTATTAAATGAAATCGAGATATTCAGTCTCCTGCCACCACCGGTGTCAGAAAAACCCTTATTGTCGCCAATCCCACAGTTGCGCTATTGCAATCGCCTGTGTCAGTTAAGCCCGTCTATGTATTCCAAAATTCCTATCCGACTCAGCGTCATTGCGGGCTGCAACTTCCTGCCGACCCTTTAATTGTTAAATCACCACCCCTAACAGGTCAACGAGAATTGGCAACGTAATGTATCGCAACGTACGGCGACGTACATTATAGATCGATAGGGTGAAAAATTTGAGGGTTCTCACGACATGACTTATGGGAAAGCCCTCCAACACACTAAAATCGCTTTCTGTTTTCACAATTCTGCAATTTTTGACACGCCTTTACGCAGCCCCATATTCACGATAATATCGGTTGATTTTCGCCAGATGCTCACCCGTCGGGTCATAGGTTTCCTGCTTAGACTCCTCTGAAAGCCATGCTATTAGGTCTTTTATCGAAATTAACGACGCTGCCTTAAGGCCGTATTTCTCCTGCACCTCCACCATAGCCCCTTGATTCCCATCACCTTTTTCCATTCGGTCCACAGACACGACCAGCCCCACAAGATCCACGTGTTTCCCTTTGAGAATCTCCAATGTTTCCCGTACTGAAGTGCCTGCGGTAATCACATCCTCAATGATAACAACCTTTGGTTTGGGGCCACTTTCAGAAGAAAACGTCTCCCCAATTAAAGCCCCCCCCTCTCCATGATCTTTTACCTCTTTGCGATTGAACGTCACGCTGACGTCACGGGCAAAACCTGTACTCAAACTCACAGCCGCAGCACTTGCCAAAGGGATCCCTTTATAAGCTGGGCCATAGAGTCCATCAAACTCATTCCCAAATTCAGAAACCATTAACTCGGCAAAAAAGTCACCTAATTTCTTAAGCATTGCCCCAGAACGGTACCGCCCTGAATTAATAAAATAGGGACTCTCACGACCACTTTTGGTGGTAAAAGTCCCCAACCGAAGGACATCAGCTTCTAACATAAACTCGATAAAATCGTTTTTGCGCTCAGCACTTAATCCCATGCTCTACTCCCTACAAATGTTATTTCCTTGAATCTCCCAAACATCGTCGCACAACGAGATTCTGTCACCCAACCCCATCTCAGCCCACTCCCAATCGGCTTTCTTCAAGCCTTCACCCTCAGTTTCGTCATAACGAGAATGCCACGGCATCAAAATCGAAAAAGGAGTCACCCCGGCCTTTGAAAACTTGGGCATCAAAGGAAAGACCTTTCGGTTACCAAGATGAGTTACAAGTTCACCCAACCCGGGAAATTGCGACAATTCCCCAAGCATCCAGAGCGTAGGCGGGGCCAACACCAATTCCCTCTCCTGAGCCTCCCTTAACCAAACCGCCGCCGAAGCCCAGCGCCAATTGGCCACTTCCCTTTCAGAAGGACAAATCTCAAGCCCCAAATCTCCAACTAAACCGATGAAAAACCAAGTGTCATAGCGCCGACGTTCCGCTGACGGGGTAATCCAATGGCTAAAGAGAGACAAGACTGAAGCCTCTGTTTCACCCACCGATTCCCCGGAGACTAAATCCACCAAGTCCGACACTTTAATCCCAACCTCTTCTTCCATCTCCCGCAAAGCACATCTCCAAAGAGAGTGGTCCAAAACGACCCGTTCGTCCCGGCCAATCAAGGCCCGCCGAAATAATCCCGTGAAAATATCATCATAAACTCCCTCCGGATCTGCATCCTCAGCGGCGACCTTGCCACCGGGAAACGCATAAGCCCCCCCCATAAACCGCTGGGTGTGGGGCCTCTGAATGAGGAGATATTCCAACTCAGATTTATCTTTTGATTCTCGTAATAGGATGACTGCGGCTGCATACACCGGTGATACCATTGTGATTGCTCCATACACTCAAGTGGGTCTAAGCCCACAACAACCCAAACGACCTATGGATGCTTTTTGCCCCATGAGTCTTTGAGCGCAACAGTACGGTTAAAAACCAAAGCCCCTGGTTTTGAATCCACGGAATCGGAGACAAAATAACCTACCCGTTCAAATTGATAGCAGCTTTCGGCATCATCATCTGCGACACTTGGCTCGATGAACGCTTTCACCACTTGAAGAGAGTCAGTATTCAGGAAATCGGTGAAGCTCTTTGCTTCCATAGCGACATCAGGTTGCTCCACATCGAAGAGCCGGTCGTACAGCCGAACCTCAACGGGCAAACCATGCTCGGCCGAAACCCAATGAATCACCCCCTTCACCTTGCGCCCCTCTGGTTTCTTGCCCAAAGTATCTACGTCGTAGCTACATTTGAGCTCAACAATGTTCCCCTCTTCGTCCTTAATCACTTCCTCGCATTTTATAACGTAGCCGTAGCGCAGCCGAACCTCTTTTTGCGGCGCGAGCCTGAAGAATTTTTTGGGGGCATCTTCCATAAAATCATTGCGGTCGATGTAGAGTGTCTTTCCAAAGGGAAGCTTGCGGGAGCCTTCCTTTGGCACGTCGTGGGGAAAAGAAGGACCTTCCAACCACTCCACCTTTTCCGCCGGATAATTATCGAGGGTTATCTTTAAGGGCTCTAAAACACACATGCGACGTGGGGCCAATTGATTCAAATCATTGCGCACACTGAATTCTAACTGTGCCATGTCCACCAGGCTATTGGCCTTTGCCACCCCAACCCGCTCGCAGAAATCTTGAATTGCTGCCGATGTGTAGCCCCTTCGCCTCATACCCGCGATGGTAGGCATACGTGGGTCATCCCACCCCGCCACATCCCCATTTTCAACCAAAGCCCGCAACTTCCTTTTGCTCATCACGGTATAACTGAGATTCAATCTCGCAAATTCAAATTGCTGCGGGGGCGGCTCACAATCAACCTCAGCTTCATGGACCAACCAATCATAGATATCTCGGTTATTCTCAAATTCGAGCGTGCAAATAGAGTGGGTGATGCCTTCGATGGAATCAGAAAGACAATGCGCAAAATCGTACATAGGGTAAATACACCAAGCGTCCCCACTTCGGTGATGATGGGCATGACGAATGCGGTACAAGAGTGGGTCCCGCATTTTCATATTGGCAGCGTTCATGTCTATGTTCGCCCTAAGCACATGTTCGCCGTCGGCGTATTTCCCTTCCCGCATCTCTTCAAATAGCTGAAGATTCTCCTCCACACTCCGAGAGCGGTAAGGGCTTGGTTTACCAGCTTCCTTAACTGTTCCCCGGTAAATTCGGATATCCTCCTCACTAAGACTGCAAACGTAGGCCTTCCCCTTCTTGATCAGAGTCACCGCAAAACCATAGAGTTTCTCAAAATAATCCGAAGCATAGAAAAGCTTCTCTCCCCAATCAAACCCCAACCACTTCACGTCCCGCTGAATGGAATCCACATATTCGCTGTCTTCGGCCAATGGATTCGTATCATCCATACGAAGATGACAGATGCCATGGTAGTCCCTAGCCAAACCGAAATTCAGGCAAATGGATTTTGCATGACCAATGTGAAGATAACCATTGGGTTCGGGCGGAAACCGCGTCACAACGCGACCACTGTGCTTACCAGAAGATAAATCCGATTCCACGATTTGCCGAAGGAAATTCGAAGGTGCCTTTTCGCTTCCCTCAGACTCAGACTCAGACTCAGACTCAGCTACGACGCCACCTGCATTGACCTCACTCATACTTCCCTCCTCTACAAAACCGTTGAGCAACCACCGAGAATTCGAAGAGGGCCGTAGCATCGAAACCTCTGCCCCGCAACCAATCCCTCCGCCCCTTGAACCGAAAATTCACAGGCTGGAGAGGAGAGAGCGGCCTGAACTTAGCGAGGCTTTGAACCTGGCTCAAAAAACGAGTCACGCGGGATCCCAAGCTTGTCCTATCCTGTGGTAATCATTGCGATAGGAACGCTTTTTGGATTATGAAGGCTTTTAATGAAACTATCGGAACCAGCCGATTCGGTGCTTTTTGTCGGCGATATTCAGGGTTGTGCCAATGAACTGCGTGCGCTCCTACAAAAAGCCAACTTCAATCCCGACAAACATCAACTCATTCCCCTCGGAGACACGATTAACCGAGGCCCCAAAAGTCTCAGCGTACTAAAAACCCTACAAATCGCCGGCGCGGAGCCTATCCTAGGGAATCATGAGTATTTTCTTCTCAAGGCACTCAGCGGTGAAAAAAGTGCTGCCTGGCTAAGGGATCAAACATTTATCCAAGAGCTCCACCGCACCAAAAATCCAAGCCGATGGGTCGACTGGATCTCAACTTGGCCATTGTCAATTTCGGGACGGGGATGGCTCGCGGTCCATGCGGGGGTCCACCCTCAGCTGCCCCCCGAAAAAACGCCCGCCAAATTCCTTTTAACCGTGAGGGTCTGTGATAAAATGGGCGCCTATCCAAAAAAATGGTCCGGCGATCTTCACTCAATTCCCTCAGGCTATCGCCCTTGGTATCACTACCAGCATACGAAGACACAAAATGGAAAGATATTCTACGGACACTGGGCTAGAAAAGGCCTAACGGTTCGTAAATCAACCATTGGGCTCGACACCGGATGTCTCTACGGAGCACAACTCTCAGCCTGCTGGTTTCCTTCGGGACAACTCATCCAGGTCCCATCCCAGCAACCCAAACAATTCACCTAAAAACACTTGGAACTCATACTTTTCCAAGTTGGGTCTGGAGATAATCCCTGAGAATTCCACAAGAATCAGATTCAATGTGCTCACGAAAACAAACCGCAATACGGTTCCTGGGATAGTAAAGGCTGCAAAATTCCACGCGCATAACCTCGCAATCGCTTTCGAATTCACCATTGGGAAACATCATTTGAAGACCCGCTTTTGCTCCCACCAGCTCACCGGCCAACCCCTCCCCTTGCTCCACCTCCAGCAGCGCGCCATGCATGGATAAATCATCCACCATGCCGATAAACCGCTTCTGCCCCACCATCAAGCTGAAGGGAACATGCTTAATCTGAGCGCGTTCGGCGAGACGACGGTCTTTCCCTGTTTTCCCACGTAATTGCCACTCTTTTATCATTGCGGCCAACCGCATATTCTCTCCTCCGACTGGGCTTCCTGCTGATTGCTACACCATGATCGCAATGAACACCTTCACAATGCAAGAGTCCTGTGGGCCCTTAATCCCAATTAATTCGTGACAAACGTATATTGCGCGGTTAGGGATCGAGGCGCCTTAGGAACCCAAATATCAACCAAGCTGCGAGTCTTGAATCCATGAACCACAACGCCACTCAATTGCATGCCGACCCCGAAAAGGAAGGCGTGACAAAATTTTCGAGCCAACACAAGACCGCCCCCATTCCCACAACTTGGAATTCACAACTCCAGAAGTTACTTGGCTGGAGAACCGTGGCCTTCGACCTTGGAGCAATCGGTATAGATCCCAATCGTTACCAAGGTTTAGGCTACGGAAACTTCTCCATTCGAATTCCTCCCGCCTATCGGGAAACGGGCAAACGTTCGTTCCTAGTAACTTGCACACAAACCAGTGGCCCCAGACGGATTAACCCTGATGCGGTGTGTGCGGTACTTAAATACTCAACCGCGAAAAACGCCGTGGTCAGTATGGGCCCCTGTCGCCCCTCATCGGAATCTCTCACCCATGCAACGATCTACGACCTGGATTTTCGAATTCAATCTGTTATCCACGGCCACATTCCAAACTTGTGGCGATTTGGCATCAACAACCAGTGGCCCACCACACCTGAGCACGTCGCTTATGGCACCACTGCCATGTGTCAGGCCGTGCGAAGGCTCTACCGCAACACAGACCTCCCCACCCGCAAGCTCCTATTGATGGGCGGACATGAAGACGGCGTCATTGCCTTCGGTCGATCCCCCCAAGAAGCATTCACCCATTTTTCAGCAGGTCTCGCTCAATCCTATGGTCAAAACGAGAACAGGGCCGTCTAACTTGTGCCCAAACGACCGATGTCTCAAATGATTTTTTTCTCCGTCGGGCTTCTATAAGCCATATCCACCTCACCACTCACCTCCCGAAAAAAGTGAGACAACCCTTTGGGAACCGTGAAAAAAGCCCCATTGGCCCCACTCGCCAGCCGCTCGAGAATCAACCAAGCCACCCAAGGATTCGCGCATAGGGCCAAGTGCGTCCCTGGCACCATCCAGTTTTCAGGTTGCACGGATTCAAATTCCAAACAATCCCACCAATTCACGATACCGTCCCACCGACAAACCACCGAAGTAATCGGCACCGCCACACGAGTCAGTCTGGGGATGCGGTTGGAGCTGGACTTCGCTACACCGCGCATGGCCCGTACCCCATGATACAGCCATCCCACCCGCGTCGAAGTCTGCATCCCATGAATTGGGCTTGCCAACATGATAACCCGTTCTACCAAATCAGGTGCTTCAGCAGCCAGGGTTCGGGCCATCACACCACCCAAGCTCCAGCCAATCAAAGTCACCCGTTTACCTTCCCCTTGCTGGTGCATTTCGCGCAAACGAATATGCATGGCCTCCTTAATGCCCGGCAAGAAACCAAAATTCGGACCTCGTTCCCAACGGAAAACCTTGTAACCGCTTGATTCCAGTAATCTTCTTAGGGGACGCGTATGATAATCCACCGTGCCCATCCCAGGCAGAACCCAAACGGGTTGCCCCAGACCCTTCTCCCCTAAAAGCCTCAGTCCACGGGCCACAAGCCGCATCTGCAAATAATCCATGGGAGCCCGGGCTTCGAGCAAAGCCTGAAAAAACGGCGGAGGAGAATGATTGGTCTGTGCATTCATCGCTTACTTACTTTATAACACGCCCCGTCGAGAAAATGCGAACTCCCCGTTTTGCTATCCCTTGCGAAAAACCGGCGCCGAGGATATCCACAAAGCGACACACCACCCCTTTATAATAGAATAGGAGCAACCATCATGAGAATTGGGGTTGATTTAGGTGGGACCAAAGTCGAAGGTATTCTCGTTAACGACCAATTGGAAATATTGGAACGCATTCGAAAACCCACCCCCAACACTGAAGGCTACCCAGCCATCCTTAGAACCATCATCGAATTAATAGGCGAGTTGGATTCCAGAGCCGGCCAGCCATGTCACATTGGGATCGGCACGCCTGGCGCTCTGTCTCAAGTCACAGGCCGCATGAAAAACAGCAATACCCTAGTCCTCAATGACCAACCCCTCAAAGAGGACCTCGAATCAGCGCTAAACCGCAAGATAAAAATGGCCAATGACGCCAATTGTTTTGTGCTTTCAGAGGCCATTGATGGGGCCGCTAAGGGTAAGAGCGTGGTCTTCGGTATCATTTTGGGAACCGGTGTCGGGGGCGGCATCGTCATCAACCAACAGGTCATCGAAGGCCTCCACGGCATCGGGGGTGAATGGGGCCACAACGAATTGGACCCCAAGGGCCCCATGTGGTTTGATGGGCGCCCGGGTTGTGTGGAATCCTTTCTCTGCGGCGGTGCCCTAGCCCGTGAGTATGTGGGCCACGGCGCCCCGGAAGGCTCCACTTCTCACAACTTGGTCGAGGATATGCGCAACGGCAATGGGCTGGCCATCAAGACCTTCGATGAATGGATCGACCGTTTTGGGAAAGCCCTTTCGGTGGTTCTCAATATTCTGGACCCAGATGTGGTCGTCTTAGGCGGAGGACTCTCAAACATCGATGAGATCTATGAAAAAGCACCAGCGGCTGCCGCCAAATATATCTTCAACGACGAAATACGAACCCCCATCGTTAAAAACGTCCATGGGGATTCCAGTGGCGTGCGGGGTGCAGCCCTTCTCTGGCCCAACCCTTAAGGTTTTGTCTCAGATATGATAAATTGGCTCAAGCAACGAAGGACCAAAACAGTGCAACCACCACCCATCACAGATTTTTCTGACCTCGAAGGAAACCCCATCCACTTGGTGCTTTATCAGTATGCCAGCTGCCCATTTTGCCGAATGGTTCAGTCCGCCCTCCGCGACCTAAACTATCAGATATCCCAAAAAGACACCCTGCGCGACAAGGAAGCCCGCATGGAACTCAACCGTGTGGGTGGGAAAAACCAAGTTCCCTGCCTCTTCATTAATGGCAAGCCACTTTATGAATCTCAGGATATTGTTCATTTCTTACGAACACAAATTCGGCCTATCCCCAAACCGGAGCCCCAAGAAAATGGACCATGAAGCAGAACAAATTGCGCAATTTCTCAAGAGTCCAAGCTTCGGCGTGGTCGGTGCATCCCAAGACCGCACCAAATACGGCAATAAAGTTCTGCGCTGTTATCTCCAGCACGGGCACTCGGTGGTCGCTATCAATCCCCGAGGGGGTAGAATCGAAAAACAACCGACCTTTGAAAATGTGCGTGGGTTGCCGCCCGAAATCCAGAGCCTGTCTCTGATTACCCCACCCCACATCAGTGAAGAGGTCATCCAAGAAGCGGCACAGGGCCATATTCGAAATATTTGGCTACAACCCGGTGCGGAGAGCCCCCGGTGCCTGGAAATTTGTCAGGCCCACGGCATCAATGTGATCGCAGGCGGGGCGTGTTTGCTGGTGGTCTTAGGCTACCGAGACCACTACGAACCATAATCCATTGCATTCCACACAGACCATGGGCAAATGGGCTCTAGGGAGGAGATAAATGATGATACCATCGGTTTTGCTCACATCGGTCCTTTTCACAGCGCCTAAGATTGGCGATACTGCACCCGATTTCACCATCAGTGATACGGCGGGCCTGTCCCACCAGCTCTCTAAGATGGTGCGTGAAGGTCCTGTAATCCTGGCATTTTTCCCCAAAGCTTTTACCGGCGGCTGAACGAAAGAACTCAAGGCGTACCAGGCTGGTTACGCGCAAATTCAAAAGTTAAAGGGCCAAGTTCTCGCCATTTCGGGCGACAAATTGGATACCATGAAAAAGTTCAAAGCTTCCCTTACGGCCGATTATCCGTTTATCGCCGATCCAGAGGGCCAGCTCCTCAAGCTCTTTGACGTCAAATACCCACTCTTTACGGTGGCCAAACGCATCACCTTTGTGATCGGTAAGGACCGGAAGGTTTTGAAGGTTTTTGAGGGGTCCAACGCCCTAGACCCCAACCACGCCATCAATGCCTGTATGAATTATTAGGAGAATCCGTATTGTATCGGGAATTTACGAGGCACACTAAAAAGAAAATAAGTGCCTTACTACCAGGGGAGAGCTCGGGCCACCAGAGTTCCAATCACGCTTACAAGAAGGACACTTGTTACCAACGCCCCCTAGAATACTCCCCAAAAACCCAGATAAGCCAACTTGAGCCACAAACCCAATTTAACCTACCAGCTGGATTTCACTAAACAATCGCATATCGAGTGGTGTCTTTAGCCTTGAAGATGACAAACTGTTGACATATCAGACTCACCAGCACCCAAGAGAAATTCGGAGAAAAAATGTCTAAAGTTGCATTGGTGATGGGCACACGACCGGAAGCTATCAAACTAGCGCCACTGGTCAAAAAACTTGAACAAGCCGAAGATCTCAAAGGAATTGTCTGCAGTACGGGACAACATAAGCAAATGTTGGAACAAGTGTTTAAGATATTCGATATCGAACCTGATTTCGACCTGGGCCTAATGCAACAAAACCAGACACTCACAGGTCTAACCTCGCGGGCGCTCACGACCCTCTCCCAACTCTTCCAAGAAGAAAAACCCGATATTGTAGTCGTTCAGGGCGATACGACAACCGCTTTTACCGGAGCGCTAGCAGCATTCTACCACAAGATCCCAGTCGCCCACGTCGAGGCTGGATTACGAACCCATAACCTCCACTCTCCGTGGCCGGAGGAGGGAAACCGAAGCCTGATCGGTCGGCTCGCACAACTTCATTTTGCCCCGACTCAATGGAGTGCCAACAACCTACGCCAGGAAAACATCGCCGATAAAGACATCATCGTCACCGGTAATACGGTTATCGACGCGCTTCTTTACGTGCAGGAAAAACTGCAAAGCCAAGAGCTTACAATTGACGGAATTCCTTCGGAGGTTCTAAAGGGGAATGAACAACTAGTCCTTATCACCGGTCATCGCCGCGAAAGCTTTGGAGATGGATTTAAAGATATCTGCAACGCCATCGTCAAACTGTCTGAGCGACACCCCGACACTCACTTTGTTTACCCCGTACACTTGAATCCGAATGTGCGAAAACCGGTTTTTGATATCCTTGGCAATACAGCAAACCAAAACATCCACCTAATTAATCCACTCGAGTACGAACCTTTTGTTATGATGATGCAACGCTCCACTCTTTTGTTGACCGATTCAGGTGGCGTTCAAGAAGAAGGTCCCAGCCTAGGAAAACCAGTACTCGTGATGCGGGAAACCACCGAACGTCCCGAAGGAGTCGAAGCTGGAACCGTCAAGCTTGTGGGAACCGACTTCAACAACATCGTCGAAACGACAACCCAACTGTTGGAAGACCGCGATGCGTATGAAGCCATGGCGAAAGTTAAAAATCCCTATGGCGATGGTAAGGCATCTGACCGAATTGTCGCTGAGATTCGCAGCTACTTGAACCCCACTTCCAAGAACACAAAAAACTAACCCGGATTCTCATGGTCCCCCCTCAAGAAAAGACACACCCCAACAAGACTGAAGACTCCGCACCACCGCAGCTTTATGAGTCAACCCTCACTCTACTAGAACACCTAAATTCACTCCAAGAGCCACTGACCAATCACGTGGACAATCTCTCCGATTACTTACATCAAATTGAGCGAGATCCTGCATGGAAAGTTTACGTCGGCTACCGACATTTTAAGCGATTTTTCATTAGAGGAAGTTTAAGGGAAAAGCGCCAATTTATCCGTTGGGCACTCGGAACCCTATGGAGCAGGCTCTTAAATCGCCCGAATAACAACCCCTTCAGCGAGAGCTTTAAGCTCCCCTACCCAAGCCCATTACTCCAAAGCCTGGCTTCCACATTGCATACCAATTCGATCCCAAAAAATCCGCAAGCACTTAGGCAGAACCTGGACAAACTAAATCACGGCTTCCAAAATATTCTCCAACACTCAAAACAAAGAAATACTATTCTTGACTCCGTCGAGACAGCCGAAATATACGAAGAGATTCGCCGCGTCGTTCAAGACAAAAAAGTCATTATTTTTA
>JAYZAY010000095.1:0-48353 GCA_036339465.1 Myxococcota bacterium
ATCATGTGACCCGATTATTAAATCAGGTTCTCACTGGGCAAACCCATTCTTGGTGGATGGAGCAATCTCGACCCTATATTGAGGAGATCACACAGTGTTTTCAGGGCCTCGAAACACTTTTCGAAGAAGAACAGAAAACATACCTAAAAGGTCTCGAGTTGGCCCTTAAAACAAAATTGACCAATTCGCCATCACTCGAGTCCATCGCCCTCAACCTGACGAACTTCTACCCAAAAATTGACCTTACCCTGCTAGGAAGTACCTCAAAAGAGCATTGGGTATCTCAATTAAAGACATGCCAACAACCCCTAACGGAAACCCCAGAACCAATCGTACCCATTTTACGACAACATCGACTCGCCATCAGCAAAGCCTATTCCGTTGACGTGGTTGAACCTTAAACCTATCCCCACACTTTCAGAGAAAAGATTTAATCGCATTGGAAAAGCACCCAGCAACATTTTTGGCAACCGGTATTTGAGCTTTGAGATCCGCACGGACAAAAGCTTGAGCGGGAACCGCACGATAAAGTTCAACAAGAGCGAGCAGTTCTTCATCGGAAAAATCCCTCAGAGCATAAGTCATCACCGCCAATCCCTCAGCCACATAATTATCTTGATTCTTAAGCAAGATTTCCTTTATTTCATAACCGGTAAACCTCTTCCCCTGAAGCTTTCCTGTCGCCGGAAGTAATACTTTCGTTTGTTCGTTGCGTCTCTCCAAATAACGCGTCACCGCAATCAACCGATAGAGAAGGTCTTGTCGCTTAGCCGTTAATTGTTCAAAATTTCCCTTAAAAAATGCCACCGCTTTAAGCCGACCATCCACAGTTGACACGGCCCTTTCCGCCTGGGAAGCCCGACGAAACTCCGTACCCGCTGCGATTCTATAAAATGCCTGGGCCTCGACAGACGAGAGATGTTTTTTGTAGGACTCTCGATACCTTGAAATATGTTTATCGACACTTAAGCACCTTGAAACCTTTTGCTCGAAGGCCATCAACCGCGCTTCTGCCTCACGGGAATCGTCGACTCTACTCTTCGAATCTCCCGAAGTGGCTAGGTCTGTTTTGAATTGGCCACGCCTGCCCAAAACCTCCTTCAGACGTGCAAATAGAACACGTAACCTGCCAGCTATTCCAAGTACCTTAAAAAGTTTTTCATGGGGTTTCTCAATGGTTTTAGGCGCCCCTTCAGCAAGACCCTGGGCCACATTTTGATTTGGAGTTTTAGGCGCCGGTCCCACATCCTTTGCAGAAGCGCCTCCTTTCTTGCTGTTCTTCTTTTTCTGGACTTGTACTTTAATTCTCTTATCCAGTTTTTCTCCCTCCCCAACCAAAGTAGCCTTCACACCAACAGGTTTACAAACCCTGTCCAGACCAATCCTTGTCACCCAACCCCTATCTGCCTTCACACTCAAGAAGTAACGTTTTTGATACACTTCTAAGAATCTTACTTTCTCGCCAACTCGAAGTTTCTTTTTTACCTTTTTCAATTTAGGCTTATAGAAAATATTGATCCGCGCCTTAAGGGTGCAACTATCCCCAACCTTAAAGCTCGCCGCTGAAACCGATATGGGTATTCCCAGGAAGATGGTCCCCATCAAAATGATACAAATCCAATTATTTCCCCGATTGATTGAACCATTCAACATGATCTGACGCCCCTTCAAGCTCCACACCGCTACAGAGCCCAGGAGATAAATATTTTATATCCATAGGCCAACCCATGGCCTGGGCTCATTAAAAGAACCTTGTGCATGGCATCCAAACCTGCACGCTTCTGTCCATATTGATACAAAAACACGCCCAGCCAAAATTGTGCTTTCACAAATTTTGGTTCCCTTTCGAGGGCCTGATGTAAGTAATCGATGGCACCAACAATATTATTGTCAGACATAGATTTCATGGCCTTAAGGAAACGTAGACCGTTACTATCTGGGTTCAAATCCTCAATTTTCTTCAGGGAGCGAGCAAAATCCTCCGACTCACCGGTGAGTCGAAAATGATCTGCGGCAATGCGGTGCCCCTCATACCTCCCAAGCGACTTCCTCAGTAATTTGACTTTCAGCTCTGCTACCATTACCAATTTATCCTCAAGCTCTTGCTCCATCGCATTAATTGCTTGCTGAACTTCATAACGTAATATTTCGAAATCATCGGTATAGCGCCGAGCCGCTTTTTCTTGAGAAGCGGTCAACGTCCCCCAAATTAATCCCTCGGCAAATACATCAAATCGCTCCTGTGCGAGGGACAAAAATAATTCATGCAGATTAATCGACTCATAAAGACCTTCTACCCAAACCAGATAAAGCTGAGCACGCCAGGTAAGATTCGTGACATCTCTCGGATATTTCCTTAAATGGGCCTTAAAAATGGCATCTGCACCCTTATAAAGTCCCAGATGGTCACTCCGGACAATGTCCTGGGCATTCTTAAGCGTCTTTGGATTCAATAACTCTGGAGAAAAACCTTTGGTGGGCGGCGTATGCGCCCCCCTAAACACCGCCCTCAATTCTTCTAACTGCTTTATCACAATCAGTTCATCATTTTTAGTCTCTGGCGACGGTGAAACCTTGAGCGGCGGGCTGGCACAAGCCATGCTGCATCCAATAACAACCAAAAGACTTTGTCTAAACTGATTCCAATGACGCAGCTTCGAATTCGTCTCCAGAAATTGCGTTCTAAGAGACCGCCACCCACCACCGATTAGCCTTAATTTCTTTGCTCGCCAAACCAAGCCACCAAAAGTGTCCATACGCTTAACCCCCATAAAGCTTCAAAGGTTTGAGTATTCGACGCCGCGCCTTATAACGATCTCCAAATTTCTCCAATCCATCCGCGCGCTCTTTTTCTGCACACTCCTTTAAAAAAGCGTTCAAATCCCTACAACTATCCACGTGATAATGAACCACAAAATTGGTTTGTTCCGCCGACGTCTCACCCTCCAATTCAAACCAAGTTGCCCTTAGAAAACCTGGGGCGCTCAATACTTTGAGAATAAGGAAATCGAGACAGGCTCTAAAATCCTCAACAATGTCCGCCCTCACTTCTAAATTCAGCTCATAAATCATTTACCCACTCCACAAACAGGTTACAAAATCTCATACCTTGAATGCCACATCACAAGCAATTGCCGGCAAATCGAAAGAGGTTGATAACCGCCAAAACCATGACGGTGCCCAAACTTTCTGAAACACAAGGTTTTTCGCCCGATACTCAGGCGCACAAACAGATTGCAGATGACAATCCCTCCTAATTATCAATTCGACACAAGTCGAGAACGACGCTATCTGACTCATCCAGACACAAAATAACAAAAATCGAGTAGCGATGAAGCGAGTCAGGTTGAGAGAGGAATTACCGTCGTGTTCGATGACGTTCCTCAAGGCCCAAGTAAAGTACGCGGAAAAATGTATTCACCTCGTGATGCGATGTAACGGTTTTCCTCACAATAATCTCATTTTGGCATATCTTCCAAAGGGCTTCACTTCCTATAGCAGTTCAAAGAAATTTAATTTGTAACAGAGTAGGTTCGCCTGACCCAGAGTGGTGATGAGCAACGCTAAAACTCCGAACAAAAATTAAAATCTATGGAACGAGTACCGGCGCTCTGGCCCGGAGAGATCTGGCTCACGCAAAGCATGGCTATCCTTTACTACCTTGAGGCCAAACACCTACACCCACCATTTTAACCAGCCCCCCCCTCGAAACGGACCCAAGCCATCCAGCTCGCAGACATTATGAATAGCAGTATCTTCCTCCATCAAAACCTTGGCATCCTGCAAGATCTGAAAAACCGGCACAACCGCAACAGGAAGCCAGTGCTAGCCTGAGCAAAGCATTGGATTCAACGGGGCTTGCGTGCCCTTGAGACCGCCGTTCACGAAACATCAAAACCAACAGAACAGAGGACACAGTGTCTATTTAAGATTTATACCTAGACCACAAATTTATCACACAAGCCGTTTCGGGATTGATATGGGCGCCTTCGAAAATCAACAAAAGATCAAAACAAATCTCAATGAGCTTTCTGCATTTCAAGCGCCCCACCCGTCAGTACAATCTCACGGTCTCAAAATTTAATTTAAACCAGTTCAAGTCTTTGAGGCGTTTTATATGTTTTCGATAAATTCCCGACTCATTGGTTTGTTTGACGCGTTTTCGGAAATTCTCCAAGGTCCTCAAAGGAATGTTTCGACTGGCCATTCTAGCAAGCCAGACCGGCAGCCACCCTCCAGGATCTGCATCAATGGTATAGCGCACTTGGGTTAGAGTATCGGTCTTAATAGCAAAATAGAATTCCCCATTCATCCTCGGCATTCTAACCACACCATCAACCGGTGGTTTTAGAGTTGATTGGGTGGATTTAATCACCACCCGAACCCAACTTTCCGCCCGATTAATAATTGCCTTGGTTTTAACCACAACATCTCTATCGCTGATGGGCCATGGCGCTGCACTGCGATTATAAACCAAATGTTCCTTCTCATTATACTTCTCCAAAAGCGCAGCTTCCCGGCAAGCATGCATCCACTCTGGATTTACATTGACGTCCTGGAGAACCGCCAGAAGTTCGAAAATCCCCGCCTCAATCTCACCCTCACCTCGAAAAACCGGCATGCTACGGCCCGGTACCGCACGCTGGCTCACAGTGATCCCATTCTCTTCTTTGACAATTTCCCATGCAGCATTGGTATTTAAGTTGTCTGCGGGTTGTGAAGAGATTAGTAAAGTCAACAGCGTCATCGATTGAACAAGAAACATTATGGGCCTGCCTCCAACTCGCCGGTGATGAGTTTGTGCGTGCTACGACAACCCATCCGCCAAAAGAGTTGCTGTGCATCCTGTAGATAATGACGCCGCAAGCTATCTGTCAATTGCGAATGGTTGGCTAGGTGGTACATCGCTTGTGCTTCCACCGGCATAACCCCCATTTGGCGACCCAACTCCATTGCTCCCTTAAATTGCTTTGCCGCCCCCTGCAGCTTTTGTTCTACCAAATAGAAACGACCCAGGAGAAGATGATATGCGGGGTCAAAAAGAACCAATCGCTGCTTGAGCTTTTTCATTGCACCCATGGTCCGTAGGTAACAGTCCCTGAAAGATCCCTGAATCGCGCTTTCTTCTTGAAACGCTCTCCGGTATAAATGGAGATAAGCATCGGCTAATTTCTCACATGCATAACCTCCCACCCGTCCCACCATCGGGTATTCCTCTACCCAGACCAACGCCTCGTGTAAATGAGCAATGCCTTTTCGCATATCCCCATTCATCAATTGATAATTTCCTCGAATCACCAAGCTAGAAAAATAGCCTTCGGTGTTTTTATGGTCCCGCAGAAATCGATTGTAAGATTCGTACACTCGCGGTGACCAGCGCTTCCCCCCAACCACCAATTGTATCTTAAGAAGTTGATTAAGTGCATCGAGTTGAAAAGAAAGGTGGCGATTTCGTACGGCCATTTTTCGAAGTTTATCCGCCTCCCCCATTGATTTGGGCAGCTGACCACTAAAGTAGCAAACATCTGCACTCAAACTGAGAAGTGATTCAATTTGGCGATCATCGGCATAAACCAGCGCTACCTCCATCGTATCTTTGATTTTCTTGCGCGAGTCTTCCACGTTCCCCTCCATGAGAAGGTTCTCTGCTTCAAACATCGAACAAAAGATCAATGAGTTAGCCTTAGTTTCATCGGTGTGGGCTTCACCCGCTCTTTGAAAAAACTTCTGAGCTTCGCTCGCTTTACCCAACCAACCGGCAACCAATCCATTCACCGCTAGGAGCTTACTGCGTTCTAAAACATCGCTTGAATGGTTCGAGTAGAGAAAAGAGTCAAAAGCATACGCTCTCGCTGACTTCGGGTCTAAAGCGAGTAGCTCGATCATAGCCAAAACAAACGCGGCCAAAGCTCGCTCTCCTCGGATCGACTCTAAGTTCGCGCCCTTCTCCTCTCCCACCAACAAACGACCCGCAGTCAACCAGTAATGCTCCAATCGACCACCATCGAAATTCCTGAAACGCGAAAGAATCTCTACAGGGCGAGATTCCCCAATAATGTCGATGGAAGTCAAAGCCTTAGCCCGTGCTTCATTAAGTTGGTCGAGACATAGCAAAGTCTCAGCCCACTTTCGATATCCGGAAGCAAGACGCAACTTTAAATCCGGAGTTTCCTTTTTCTCAACCATCTCCTCCAAAATAGGCATTGCCAATCGAAACTGCCGGGCCGCTTCGTCATAGGCACCCGCCTCAAGGAACTTGGTGGCGGCAATCTCGAAAAACGCACAAGCCGTCCGCTTTTCACCTGCGTGCAATAGGTGTTCTGCCATGCTACTCAAAACCGCAGTGGTTTTCTTTGTCGTATTTTCATTCAGCCATTGAGCCACGACCTTATGCAGCCATTTACGTTGCTCCATGAGCATCGACTCATAAACAGCGTCCCTAATCAAAACGTGCGAGAAGGAGTAGTTCAACTCGCCACTGTTACTTTCTTGCTTGAGAAATCCCAACGAGCAAAGAGCATCGAGATACTGGCGGACGTTCGGTTTATCCTCCAAAACGGGGTAGACTTCCCTCAACATTCTAATCGTAAATGTTTTCCCGATGACACTCGCTGTTTTCAACACCAACTGCCGAGCCGGGCTAAGAGAATCCAAACGAGACATAATCAAAGAGTGGATATTATTGGGAACATTCATACGAGCAAAACCATCCAAAAGTTTCTCGTCTACGACCAATTTCCCATTTTGCACCTTCACTAAGCCTCGGTCCTCAAGCGACATGGTCAGTTCTTTAATAAATAGAGGATTACCACGGGAATAATCCATAACCATATCAACCAAACCGTCTTCAACGAGCTTAATACCCAAGCAGTGGCCAATCAATTCGGAACAATCACCTGCATTTAACGGCTTCAGCACAAAACTCTTCGTCCGGGAATGGTTGTATATCCGCGTAAACCAACGCGGCGGTGGAAGAGGAACTGCTCGACTATTGAGGATAAAAACGACCCCCTTTACTTGTTTCATCAAATCTGCCGTCAATTCTCCGGAAACACCATCCAACCAATGAAGATTCTCAATCACAACAACAATTTTCTTCGACGCAGCAAGTTTGGTCAGCAGATATCCAATAACCTCAGCAATCTTGACCGTACGCGACATCCCCGTAAGTTTCTTCGATAAAGCAGACTCGGGCCACTCAAGGCCCAAGACATCATTAAGGACTGAAACATAATCCAAGAGCTCCGATCCATCAGCCAAGTGGTGCTCAACGCATGATTGCATCGTCATCGAAGTATTCTGGATAGATTGCGACAGGATATCCTGAAGAATACTTTGCCAAGCAAAAAACGCGCTTCCTGTATCAAAAGAAGAAATTTCAATACGATAAGCTGAGATTCCTTTGCTTCTAGCAAACTGCATTGACTTTGCGACCAAATGGGATTTCCCCATTCCAGCATCACCACGAACCAACACCACCCGGCACATCTCTGTCTGCTCAATACAAGACATGTCATTTTCAATGTGGCCGCGTTCTTCTTTACGACCCACAAAAAAGATACGCGCTACCGACGAGCGCTTAGACCGACTGGTTCCCTTGAGTCTAAATGCCTCAACAGGCTGGCTTTTTCCCTTAACACGAAGTTTTTGTCCTCGCTCATAAGTAAGATTTTTTAGGGTCAACCCATGGGTTGTCGAATCCACAAGGATCCCTTCACTCGCAGCCTGCATCAATCTCGCGGCAAGATTTACCACATCGCCAATCACGGTATATTCTCGTCTAATTTCACCCCCGATAACCCCGCAAAAAGCCCCCCCTGTGGTAACACCCGCAGCAAGCCGTAAACGAAGTTCTGAAAGTTTATTCTGGATCCCCATAGCAGCCCTTACGGCTCGCTCCCCTCCACCCTCCGCAATACGAGGCGGGATCCCCCAAACCGCAATGACCGACACCCCTTTGTCATCCACACTCAGTTTGTTGACCTCACCATCAAAGGAATACACAACATCTTGGACCAATTGAAAAACAGTTTGGTCCCGGTCCAGGGGTGCTCGCGAATGAATATCGGGTAAATTGAGGAAGAGAACACTAACCGAACGCAACTCGCCCATATACTGCAGCTGACGCGCATCGATCTTGTTTGTGACGGTCGGTGGCAAAAAAGATCGGAGCTTGGTCAACACCTCGCCGTTCAATTCTATGGGATGGGTCACATGCTTGCGAACATTAAACTTCTTATCTCGAAGTAGATAGCACCCCGACGAAAGGGATTTCGCCACCACTCTTGTAGCAATGAGTTTAAATAGCTTGGGCGACAAAATTATATCACCAGGACTCGCACAACCCTCAGCAAAAACAGCATGCTCAAGTGCCTCACCTTTGATCAGAAATTCCCATTTTTCGTCAACACCACCCACATAAACTAAATCGAGATCACCCACGGCCAAACCCTGCTTAAACTTCAGGACTTCCCCTAACTTTTTCTCAAGAACCGCCTGTAATTTTGCAATGTTGGTGGCACATACAAGAACCAATTCGGCTGCTCGGTCCAAACTGGGGATCACCTCAGGACAAGGCCAAA
Source organism: Myxococcota bacterium (assembly GCA_036339465.1). Taxonomy (GTDB): domain Bacteria; phylum Myxococcota; class XYA12-FULL-58-9; order XYA12-FULL-58-9; family JABJBS01; genus JAYZAY01. The sequence goes on from JAYZAY010000095.1 coordinate 8,583, forward strand.
TCGCAACCAAGGCATCCCCGGCAAATTTAACCACCTCTCCACCAAATGAATCGATAATTTTTAGAAGCTCTTCATAATGCTGATTCAAAACCGTACTTATTTTCTCGGCTCCGACCGTCCCCTCGGCGGCCAACTTCTCTGTAAGGGCTGTGAATCCAGACATATCAAGAAAAAGGGTGCCCCCCTTTGTTCGAACTCTTTTGGGCTCTAGCTCTCGGTCAAGGGCCTCATGATAATAACGAACCACCGGAGGTGGTAAGAAACTCGCTATCTCCCGAAATACTTCGTCGGTCATGGAAACTGCCACTGTCCCAATCAACTACCGTGAACGTAATTGCCTTGATGAATGAATAATGCTCTTCCCAAGGGTAACAGTTGTCAGGGGTGAATGCACTGATTCAAACTTAGATCGGGGTATCCCTCTTTTCTATCTAGACCATCAAAAAAATGGTTGGAGGCATAAATAAGGCTTGAAGCTTTAGCAACGGTATATTAGACGCCCCTCGACTGAAAAAGGGCTTTTACTGGCTCTTTCAGACCCTTGTTGAGTGCGCACTCCGGCTTTAGGTCCCCCCACCTACTGGACGTGTTAGGCTTTCTGTTCCCCCCAATCCCCAAAGTAGCCGTGCACTCAATAAGGGTATTTATTTTGGCCTTACCCAATGAGCTGCTAGGCTCATACCGTGAGACCTCCCCCATCAAGAAGCGTAGAACACCGTATAACGACACGGGATCACCGTGAACTCTCGATCTATGAATTCAGCCCAGAAATACTCCCCTCACCTTTTCGCCCCTTAATCTTGGTCCATGGGCTGGGGGCAAACGCCTACAACATGGCCTCACCGACCTACGAGGCAAACCTCGCTGAGTATTTGAGCATTCGTGGACACCATGTGTGGCTTTTAGAGATGCGCGGAACACATCGAGCCAAACATGTGGGCAAACATCGCCAAAAACCTCGACATAGCTTCGATGACCATGTCTTTTACGATGCGCCTGCAGGCATCGAATTCGTATGCCAACAAACACATTCTCCGGAAATACACTGGGCCGGACATTCCTTGGGGGGCATGGTGGCTTATGGATACATCCTCAACGGTCTAGGAGACCACATCAAACGCCTTGTCACCTTCGGAGCACCGAGTCTTGGCAGTCCGTTGCCCGTAATCCTCCAGTTAGCCGCGAAAACCAAACCCTTGGCAAGGTTCATCCCACGACTTCCAATCACCGGTGCCGCCTTCATTGCCAAGTACACACCTCGACTTTTTCGGTATGTTACGGCAAAATTCTCTAGCCACGGTCAAAACATCTCAAAAGAAGATGTCTATGGCCTGGCATCCATGGCACTGGAGCCCATAGAAACAACCCTATTGGTTCAGCTTGCCAACTACGGGCACGAAATTCAGTCTGGTTCAAACAGCAGCAAGTTTCTTTACTGGAATCACCTAGATAAAATCACTTGCCCCACCATGCTCATCGCCGGAACAAAAGACTATTTGACCCCACTCAAAGAAATAGAACGCACTTGCGAAGCAATCGGTGCACACCGTAAAGAACTCGTGATTTGTGGAAAAGACAATGGCTTCGAACTAGACTACGGGCATATTGATCTTGTTCTGGCCCGAAATGCCCGCAAGGAAATCTATCCACATGTGGCGCGCTGGTTTGAAGATCCAAACCTAGCCTAAAAACCATTCAAACGACGCGTACGCCCCCGTGGCTAATTCATCTGACTTACTTCTTTCTGACTTACTTCTTTGGCCACTGTTTTTTTCGCTGGTCTTTTCTTCAGTCGAAAGACCCGGGATTGTGGAAAGGTATTCAGCACCTCCTCGAATTTCTCAGAATCAAACCGCCCCAGCATGAAAAGTTGAGTGAAATTGGAACGATAAACAGTTTCATTCACAAGAAATGCATGACTCAATTTCCGCGGACCAGTCTCAACCATCAAGAGAGTCTCCTTACTTTCATCGGAAGAAAAAATTCGTTCATCCACCACTTTCCCATGGCGAATCACAGTAATCCTCCGCAACCGGCTACCTGACTCAGTCTTCCCCACCGAAAGATGAAACTTCAACACACCACAATAAAGGATACCACCCGCTATCCGATTGCAGCCCAATGGTTTGAAACCCCGTGGCCTTGCGTTGGTTGAGCCACCTTCAGCCAGTGCAGCAATCGAGTGATATTTAAAAGCTAAATCCATAGACAAGTATAGGTAAAGGGGAATCTTGGCTGACTCGACCACTGGATCGAGAATCGCCTGCCATAAGGTTGTTCGCGACTGGCCATTGTCTTTGATGCCCTGTAGGCCGTCACGGGCAAGGAAATTTGCGATGGCCACCAATTCACCGGGATCCGACGAAGAAAGCGCACTTGCCACCAAGGGGGTCTTCTCAGAAACCTGGGAACTCGGGTCGTGAAAGGTCGCTTTATCCGCGACTGTGGTCAGGGCCGCGCCATAATCCCACCATGCAAAGATGGCTGCGTCCTCGGGCAATAACGACGCCAACCGAGTAAAATCACGGAATCGCTGGGCATTAATATTAGGGAAAGGCATGTGCTTTAGGCTTTCTTGAGGCACCAATAAACCACCCAAAACAACGACAGTGAGAGAAAAAATGGACTGCCGGGCAGGACAAGACCAATCCCGACTCACCATGAACGAAAGAAAACCGAAATCTCTTCCCTTTAAAGTCTCCAATGCACCCATACCCAAACAAAACCAAAAACCAATCCCCATCCCCATGAAGGGGCCTAAATACATGGCAAACCTTCGGGAGGACTGGAATGTCATCAGTCCAAGGGCGAGCAAGGGAAGCCAAGGAACAGCCAAGCGGAATTGTGAAATACCGAAAATGACAAATCCCAAGAGTGAGAATAAAACCAATCCAGGAGAATCATGAACGCGCTTAAGAGCATTTCTCCATTCCAGTTTCTTCGTTTCCTGGATGGTCATATAGGTGTTATTAAACCGGGGCGCTTCATCGCCTATTCGGTCTTTTGGAAGTTTTGGTATCCCTAAACGAAAACCCTCTTCTTCAGGTGGAGAATACGCATTGGCCTTGGCCTCGCTCACCAAGGAGGGAATCGCCCAATACTTTTGCAGGAAGTCTTGCACTGAACCACTGGCCACAAGAAAATTGCCCAAGGGGCACGCCAAGACAAAGACCAATCCGCTACCCACCACCTTTTTCAAGTTTTTTCCGTAAAGAGTGTAGGTCGTAACCAAGACGAGAAAATAAGCCAAGATAAACCCAGGGCGATTGTACCACCAAGTAAAGAGCCACATACTGCCACCAGCCAAAACCGCGTTACCCAAAGTAGCCCATATCATTTTGCTACGGGCTCCCAAAAATATAAAAAGTGACGCCATACAGGGGAAAAACAGATTAAGCATATCCGTATCGATGCGCCCCATGGACGTTCTCAACAAATATTCCGGCGCGAAGGCTCCCATCATCCCTGAGAGCAATCCAACACCAGGGTATCCCGCCACATAGAAGTAGACCCCTAAGGGAATCATAAAAAGACTCGAAAATAAGAAAAGAAGTGCCGTTCCCGCCAGGTAAAAATCACCATCAAAATACGAAGCTGCCTTCGCAATAAGAAAACTCAACAACGGTACTTTTGGTTGCTTATAGAATTCCCCCTCGGGAAAAAATGCCTTGGGGTTTTTCTGGGAATACCCCCCTACCTCATACTCCCTAGCCCACCTTACCCACAGAAAAGCATCGGCGGTGGAAACCATGGGCGTTTCCCCCACAAAGTGCGTTTCCGCTTTATCAGTCCACGCTAAATATTGTTGCTGCCGAATGGAAGTGGAGAAAAGCATCGCTAAGACGAGAAGCACGCCAAACAACCACGGAGAAATAACAAACTTCGGCGCAACCATCCTCTGATAGCCAGACCATATGCGTCTTAGGGCTTCCGCCATGGATTCCTTACCGTCCATTCACTGCTCTCGTGCTTTCCATTCCGCCAAAAAACGACTCATTTTGGTGCCTCTACCCTCTACCTCTCTAAATTACAAAAAGGTTTGACCGGTTCATCGACAAAAAGACCAGTGCTTATCCGCCTATACCTACTTCCACACAAACAACCTAGGGAACCAAAAGCCACAAGTTAGACGTTGCTGCTAGCGGCACTTCCTCTGATAAACCCAGCACAGGTATCTCAACCACCGTTGCAGGGAACCTTATCATTCTTCACAACCATCTTGATGGATATGAGCATCCATATTTTTGTCTTCGAGACCGTTGGTTGTCACAACCCGCCACAACCACCCCGCCCACAGAACAAGATGGCTATATCGAGTTCTCAAGATGGGAGTCCCAAAAGACTAACTTGAAACTCGGCGGTCATTGGCTTTTTTTTCCGGCAACAAATCCCTGCCCCCAAAGCATGAGCCATTCCAAATGAAGCTTTTTTAGGACTTTCGATACACCCCAAGAAGTGGTTGCATTCATCTTTGCTGGATTTTTCGCCTGCAAAAGACGCAATCAAAGTTCTTAGATAGGATTAAATCCTACAAAGAGAATCGTCGAAAATCATAACGAATAGATAGAGACATAACACAACAAGACCATTTTGGGGCCAAATCCTCAAGATGATTCCCGTCCACCGCTCATTAGACCTTTCTCAATTTGGCCGCATGCCGATGCCCCATCAGTCCTTCCCGTTCTGCCAACATCATCGTATCATCAATAACTTCTTCCGAAAGACAACCATCACTTCTCATCCACGTCCGGATCCGCAGAAAATTGTGAACCGAAAGCCCCCCGCTAAACCGTCCCACCCGCCCCGTCGGTAAAACATGATTGGGGCCCGCCCCATAGTCACCAAAAACCTCAGCCGCCCCAGCCCCAATAAAAATAGCCCCATAATGCTTCAAAAGTGGAACCATTAACTTAGGTTCCCCGACCTGCACCTCGAGATGCTCGGGGACTGCTGCGTTGGCCACCGATGCAGCCTCCTCCAGACTACTAACCACCGCGCACCACCCATTCTTCAACGCCCCCCTCGCCACTTCCGACGTGGGTAAATCGGCCAACTGTTTATTCAATTCAACTTCCACCGCATCCGCCAGCTCCTCGTCCAAGGCAACTAAAAGAGGAATGGCATCGGTGTCATGCTCTGCCTGCGCTAATAGGTCGGCCGCCACCAGCGCCGGTGAAGCGCTGGCATCAGCGATCACCAATAATTCAGACGGTCCCGCCAACATATCGATTGCCACCTCGCCTGCAACCAATTTTTTCGCGGCGGTCACATATCGATTGCCGGGGCCGACAATTATATCGCAAGGTTGAAGAACGCCTTCCACCCCCCACGTAAACGCACCAATCGCCTGGGCACCGCCAACAGCAATCACTGCGTCAACCCCCGCAACATGGGAAGCTCCCAAAGTGAGAAGTGTCGGTTTCGGAGAAGCAGCGTAAACACATTCAACACCGGCCGTTCGAGCTGTCACCGCAGTCATCAGCATCGTCGAAGGCAAGGGGAATCGACCACCCGGCACATAACAACCAGCAATTTCTAAAGGCACAATATCCTGGCCAGCGCGCCCCCCAGGAATATCCATGGCAAAGGGTCGAATACTACTCATTTGGCATCGAGCGAAATTCTCAATTCGCTCTTTTGTTCGAACAAGAAGTGCTTTTTCCGATTCATCCAAGGACTCAAAGACACGAGCCAACTCCACGGGACCAAGAATGAGTGAGCTCTCACCATCCCAATCCCCCAAGTTTCTTGCCCATCGCTCGAGAGCAGGCCGCCCCTCTGTTTTAATTTCTTTGAGGATCTCCGCAACCCGGGCCAAGGTATCCTCTTCAAGAGCCGCCGACACCTTTTTCTTTGCATTCTGCGACGAGCATCTTCGCAATAAGTGTTCCGCCATTTCAGACTCCTACCCATTCTAAGTCTTAAGATACCCTGGTTTCGCATCACCACCACGTCGACTTACCTTACGACTGCGGCGATCAAGTTCACCGACCACATCCGAAAAAGAAATACCCTCAGCAGCCAATCGAACCATGGTAAAATAGAGCAAATCCGCCGCTTCATGTACGACATTCGATGTGCCTTCAGCCGCGACCAATTCATCCACTTCTTCGCGGATCTTCGCCGCCAACAAATCAGGTTCTCGATACAATCGCGCCGTGTAAGACCCCTCAGGAGCGGTGGCCTTTCGGTTCAATAACGTCGATTCCAAGTATTTCAATCCCCGGCCCTCGTCCCAGCAAGAAAATCGTTCTAAATGACAAAATCCACGACCGGCCTGTTTCACCCGAAAAAGCAATGCGTCCGCATCACAATCAAGACGCACGTCCAAAAGTTCTTGAATGGCCCCCGAGGTAGAACCTTTACGCCAAATCTCTTTACGCGAACGACTATAATAGACACCAGTTCCCGTTTTGAGTGCCTCTTTCAAACTTTCGGCAGTGGAGTAAACCAAACCCAAAGCTCGGTCCCATTCATCCACCACCACTGTGGTAAAAAGTCCGTCAGCCCGGTCGGTGTTCAGCATCTCCGCGAGTACATCGGCCACATCAAAATGCCCTTTATAAAGAGCCATCCCCACCTGCGCATCGATGCCCATATCATGAAGCTTTGCAATTTCAGCTGGGGTAGCAATCCCCCCCGCCACCGTGAGCTGTGCCTCACCTGCAGCTTCTTTCAATTTCTGCACATGGTCAAAATCAATTCCCACCAATCGCCCCTCCCGCTCCACAAAGGTAACCAAGAACCCAAAAACGTAGGGGGAAAGCTCCCTCAAGCGATCGAGAACCGAAAGACCGGTTTTAGTCTTCCAACCATGCACCACGACCTCGCCGTCCACGCCGTCCAAAGCCGCAATGAGGCGACCCTTAGGAAGTTGTTGCAAAAGTTCAGGTTTGGCAGCGGTTCCCAAAATGATTTTAGATGCTCCACGGTCAAGCCAATTCATGGCTTTTTCATAGGAACGAATGCCACCTCCTACCCGACAGGGCGCCACCTTAAGAAGGGCGTTGATAACCTCTGTGTTATCGCCATGGCCCATTGCGGCATCTAAATCGATCACAGCGACTTCACCCGTTCGCCCAAAATTCCGCGCGAGAGGCACCGGATCACCGGCATTGATTTCGAGCTTTTTGCCACCAATCAGCTGAACCGCATTACCATTTTGAATATCCACCGAAGGTATGATCATAATCTGACCTCGCCGCCCAATTCTCGAAGTTCTTTTTTCAGCCGATCCACGGTATAATCCCCATCATGAAAAATAGACGCTGCCAACACAGCATCCACCCCCACATCAATCGCATCTTTCATGTGTTGAGGTGAGTTAGCTCCACCGGATGCAATAATGGGAATACCCACCACCGCACGAATCGCCGTGAGCATCTTCAAATCATAACCAGAGCGGGTGCCATCTCGGTCCCAACTGGTAAGAAGAATTTCACCGCAACCACGTTCCTGGGCTTCTCGAGCCCAATCCGTGGCTTTTTTGGGTAACCTTTCGGTACCCGATCGAACAATCACTTCCCAACTACCTAGGTCGTTGTTCCAAGCCGCATCGATGGCTAAAATCGTGCATTGAGAACCAAACTGCTTGGCCATCTCATCGATTATCAAAGGATTGATGACTGCCGCGGTATTGACACTCACCTTATCTGCACCCGCATCGAGAAGCCTAGAAGCGTCCTCTAACCTGCGCACCCCTCCTCCACAGGTCAGTGGGATCCGAAGTCTCTTCCGGACAGCTTTCACCGTGTCGACCTGATGCCCACGCCCTTCAGGAGTGGCGGATACATCGAGGATGATAAGTTCGTCAGCACCCTGCTTCTCGTAAGCCTTCGACAATTCCACAGGATTGCCCGCATCACGTAGATTTTGGAATTGCACCCCCTTCACCACTCGACCATCGCGACAATCCAAACAAGGAATAATTCGTGTGGTCAACATCAAGCCACCCCCAAACCGAGCCAACGCTTTAAAAGAGTTTCGCCCCATTCCCCCGACAGTTCCGGGTGGAATTGACAAATCAACTGAGGTCCTCGTTCCATAGCCGCAACGTATTCACCACCATAGTCAAACGTCGCCACGTCCCAACCAACCACCGTCGCTCCAAAGGCATAGGAGTTGGCAAAATAAGCATAGCCATCCCTAATATATCGATGGTTTGGGGACGAAATAACCTTATTCCAGCCAATCTGGGGCACCGAATAAGTATCAGGTAAGCGAATGACAGGCCCAGCAACCACCCCCAACCCCTCGGAACCTGGAGATTCTTCACTTTCCTGTCCAGCAAGTTGCATACCCAAGCAAATACTAAGCAGCGGCTTACCCACCGAAAACCGCTCTCTGAGTGGTGAAACCAGTGCCCGCTTCTCCAAACCTTCCATGCAGGCACCAAAACTACCCACTCCAGGTAGGACAAGGTAGTCCGAATCCAGGATTTCCTCTTCGACCTCGATCACTTTCCAACCGACATTTAGCCTTTCAAACGCAGCACACACCGAAGCCAAATTGGCCAATCCCGTTCGTAGAATAGAGACAAAAGGGACACTCATACAAGCACTCCCTTAGTGCTTGGGACATCTTTTGATCGAGAATCGAGACCGACCGCCCCCCTCAATGCCAGCGCGACCGCCTTGAAGGCTGCCTCTGAAATATGGTGGTCATTTTCGCCCTTTATTTGGTCGACGTGTAAACAAAGACGGCCCGCCATGGCCATAGACTGAAAGAAGTGAGGTATGTTTTCGGTCGCCAAGTCGCCCAATTTTTCCCTTCGAAAACAAAGCTCGATGCTTGGATGCGGCCGACCAGAAAGATCCACAACCGCTCTTACCAGTGCTTCGTCCAGCGGCGCATAAGCACTAAAAAATCGTCGAATACCCTTTCGTTCTCCGAGCGCCTCATTCACCGCGCTCCCAAGCGCCAATGCACAATCTTCAACCGTGTGATGATCATCAATTTCAATATCACCCTTACAATGTAGCTTCAGATCGATTTTACTGTGTTTTGATAAAGCCCCCAGCATATGGTCCAAAAAGGGAATCCCTGTATCGATATCGCCTTTGCCCGCACCATCTAGGTCAAGTTCACAAACAATATCGGTCTCCGATGTTGTTCTATTTACGCTCGCACTTCTCATACTCATACCCATAGCTCCTCTAATTCAGCCACGTGGTTCAAAACCGCTGCCGCACCTGCCCCAAAAAGGAGGGACTGCTTCAACGCAACATTTTCACCAGGAGCCACCACCCCAATGGGGATGACTCTCGCCTCAGACGCCGCCACCAAATCATCGACCGTATCGCCCAACATCCAAGCTCTCTTGATGGAGAGTTTTTCCAAAGCCAGCAAAACAGGATCAGGGCTCGGCTTCGGGGCCGCATCCTCCATACAAACCGAAATCTCCAAAAGGGAACCAAGGTCAAAGTGTTCCAAAGTACGTTCGGCGTCCAATCGTGGCCGGCCGGTAACCACCGCCAAAGAGTACCGTTTTTTTAAGGCAACGAGCCATTCGCGTTCTACCATCAAGGTCTCATTTCGCCACAACCCTGGCTGCTCTTCAGTACCATGATAAAACGCTTCAAATTTGTGTCGAACCTCCTCAAAACAGACTTCGGTTCCTTTGGCCAAAATCAATCGATGCGTCACATCCCAGTCGTTGTTGGCGTTACCCTCAGCCTTAATCGTGGCGATATCCTCAAGTGAAATATTCACCCCAAAACAAGCCCCTGTTTGAATCATTGCTTGCCTATAAGATCCACTAACATCCACCAAAACGCCGTCCATATCGAAAAGGATACCTTCCGGCGAAAACACGGTTCTAAGGGAGCGGTCCAACCGTTTCATTAAATCATCTCGTCCAGGACACGAAATTCGCAGAGCTCGGTCGAGGCGCTCATTGTTGCTAAAAGCACGTAGCCCTATCCCCAATGCCTCCATCCCTCGCTGAACAAATTCTCTATTCTCAAAATAGCCTAAAACAAAATTCGCCTGAGATTCTGGCGTTTTGAAATTGAACTCTCGCAAACACGATTGTAATTGGCGCCGCTGATTCCGGATCGTCTCGATATACGCGTCTGTGGTTTCTTTCGCTTCCCGTAGCCACAACTTCCCCAAAGAGAGAGAGACCTGTGACACCGAATACGGACCACTTGCCGCCCGCATCCAGTCAATGACCTCGACACCACCCAAAGCATACCCCAACCTTAAGCCCGGGAGTCCCCATGCCTTGGAAAAAGTGCGCATCACGACAATGTTGGGAGTGCCCAAAAAATCCTTCGTTGGATCATTATCCGCAAACTCCACATAGGCAAAATCCACAAGCCATAAAATGCCCGGGTATTTCTCAGCCATGGTGATGATCTTCCTCGGCTCCACCACCTGACCCGTTGGATTGTTAGGAGAAACAATGGTGACCAACCCCACCGAATCATCGAGAGACTTTTCCAATTCCTCCCACGGAAAAGCCCCATCCCAAAGGACCGAACATAGTTCAGCACCGGTCATTCGAGCATATTGCGGAATCATCTCAAAAGTTGGAATCGGCATCACCAACTTGCGACCACCCCATAAAACGGCACGACAAGCCCGCTCAATCCCTTCATCAGCCCCCGCAGTCACTAAAACCTTGTCTGCACCAATACCAAAATGCTCTCCCAAGGCACTTTCGAGCTCACCGGCCTTGGGGTAACGAACCACATTGGACAACTCAATTTCAGCCAAGCCCCGTCGAAGTAGCGTTTTCTCAGCGTCACTCAAGGTCGCCCGCTCGGTGTTTCCAAGTGGAAGGTCGATTTTTCCACCCATGGGGGGGATTTTATAGCCACTCTTTCCCACAAACGCAGGATTCCCTTGAAGTTTGGCCGGGGACACTTCCATATCCAATCTCCTTAGGGAATGAGCTGAGAGATTCTTGAAACCGCAATGTCGGTCCCTCCCAAGGACTTAATCTTGGGAATAACTTCAGGAAGAATGGCCCTCGGAACCGCCGCTTTCACCGCAAACCCCGAATTATCCCGTAAATGAGACACCGTGGCCCCTCGCATGCAAGGCATTGCATCCACCACCGCATCGAGAAATTCGTTCGCCACATTTACTTCCACCATCACACGGCGGCGGCCCTCAATCGCCGAACCTAAGAGCATGGCGAATTGGTCGATAAGTGCTCGTTTTTTGGGATTCTCATAAGCCCTCCGGTTGGCAAAAAGTCGGGTTGATGAACGCATCACTTCGTGAACAATCGCCAAATTATTTGCCCCCAAAGTAGCGCCGGTGGCCGTATTATCGACGATACAATCTGCATCTTCCGGTGGGAAAACCTCTGTCGCTCCATAGGAACGAACAAACCGAGCATTGAGCCCCTCCTCAGCAATCCATTTTTCAGTGAGTGTTTGATACTCAGAAGCAATCAACAATTCCTGATTGGGCAGGTGGCCATCTACCAAAATATCATGGGGAGCAGCAGCAACAACCCTCACAGGGTCCATGCCCGTATCGAGAATTTCCACCAAATCCACCTGGAGTTCACAAACCCAGTCGTATCCCGCAAACCCAAGATCTCTTGAGCCCACATCTAACATCTCGACAACGTTTTGTGGTTTTAGGATCTTGACCTCGGTATCCGGGAAGTTGATGCTTGGTCGATACCCTCGCTCCGTTCCCTTCAATAGGATCCCCGCGTCTTCCATGAGCTTCACGATCCCCTCGTGCATACGCCCCTTTGGCAAGCCTAGCTTTAAGCTATGTCGATTCTCTCCTATGAACATCACCATCCTCCAAGTAGGCACATTTCCCAAATGTTTTAGCTACCTTAAATCGACTTTCTTTGAGATGAAAGAGACCGACTCAAATTTGCTGGCTTTGGGATGAGTGAGTGGTACGCGATAACTCCCCCGAAAAACCGATAGTGTGACGATGAGGTAGAACGACGCTTGGCCATACGCAAACGATTCAGTTCTCGAAGAAGATTGCCCACCCCTAGGATAAACCCTTCGCAGTTAGATGCCGGCGGAGTATAGAATACAAATGACAAGGATGACCCAAAAAACGCTTTCATACGCCCACGTGGCTGCGGGCCATCCGGAAACCTGCAGAGCAGCCTGTGAAGTTTATGAAGCCGGCGGTAACGCCATCGATGCAACTCTCGCAGCGATGACCACTGCATTTGCCGTCGAGCCCTTGTTAACGAGCCCCTTCGGGGGGGGCATCATGCAATTGCACGAACCGGGACAAAGGGTGCCTCAAACACTACCCATGTTTGCCAGCGTACCCTCGAAGACATTTTCTTCCCGCACCGATTTCCACCCCATCACTGTTTCCTTTGGAGCCGCCGACCAAGAATTTTATTGTGGCAAGGGCTCTGTCGCTGTGTCTCACCTCCTCCAAGGACTCCTAGATATCCATGCAGAAAAAGGGAATTTATCACGAAAACAGGCCTTAGAACCCGCAGTAAAAAGAGCAAAAGATGGTCAAATTCTAACGCCGGCTCTCTCAAACATACTTCAAATCCTAACACCCATTCTCACCATGACCACACAAGGACGCTCCATCTACGCCCCACGGGGTTCCATCTTAAGGACCGGAGATCGACTCCTACTGCCAGAGCTTGAAAAATTCATTCGTGAACTCCAATCGCCTAAAACCTCGGGAGAAAACCTCCTATACCAACATTTTGCGGCTCCAGACGGTCTCATCGGTGAATCCGATTGCCGGACTCAGAAGTTGGTGCACCAGCAAAGCTATAGCGTAAAACTCGATGCCTTCGAGATATTCCTTCCTTCCTACCCGTCCATCGGAGGTATTCTCATCACTTTTGGCCTGGAACTCCTGCGAAGGCTCCAACAAGAGATCTCAAAGCGACTCTCGATCACCCAATTGCATATTGGCGTCATGGCGACCACTCAATATTTCAGACAAAAAGAGATCATTCCCCGATTGAAATTCGACCCCAATTCATTCGAAGAGACGGACCTTTTAGAGACAATAGATTGGGGCTTCTACCTTAACTGGACACACAATTGGCTCAAAAATCCCCACCCCCTCATGCACGACCCTCCGTCCTTCGGAGAAACCACCCACCTAAGTATTGTGGACTCCAATGACTGGATGGTCTCCATCACTTCCAGCAATGGAGAGGGCTGCGGCCATATCATCCCCGGCACCTCCCTTTTCGCGAATAATTTCTTGGGAGAGCAAGATCTTCACCCATTTGGGTTTCATCAATATCCTCAGAAAACCCGACTCAATACCATGATGTCTCCGTGTCTCGTGTTTAAGGCAGATAAACCCTTTGCAGTCCTCGGCACGGGGGGCAGCAATCGGATCCGCACCGTGCTCCTCCAGGTACTCTCAAGAATAATTTACCAAAAAATCGGCCTCACCCAAGCGGTCGAGGCTCCCCGCCTTCATTTTGAAGGTGGTCCCATTTACTATGAAGCCACCGGTCCTGACTCACCTCTAAGCCCGGAGGATGAAAAGATAATTTGTCATTTTGGCCTAGAAACTGTTCGCTTCGAAAAACCGAATATGTTTTTTGGTGGCGTCCATGCCACTTCCTCTACCGGTGAAGTCATTGGAGATCCACGCCGTGGCGGGGCTGCAAAGAGTCTATTGCTCTAAACCTTAGACCAGCCTATGGTGCAGCATGACCCAATCTGGACCAGAAGCAAGCTGTGGCGATTGTCTCGCGTTCATTATTGAAAAACGAGAAGACGACGTAACCTTAGGAAGATGTCAATTTCGTCCCGAACTACGGACGATCCCCGACACTTTTAATATCTGTTCAAAATTTCACATGAGGAAAAGTCGAAGAGGAAAAGTGCAGGTACCAAAAAAAAGACCTGTCGCTCGCCCCAGGGGCAGCTCTAAAACCAATGACGATGAAAACCCGTGGCCAGAATACGCAACTCTGAAAAATCCAACCACAGGCAACACCGAAGGAGAAATTACCGTGGATCGAGATGGACTTAAGCAAGTACTTCGCGAAATATTAGAAGAAGAAACCATGTACGGCTTTGTAGAGCTGGGAAAAAAATGGCAGGGTGGAACGGTGCTCATGAAGCCCGCCAATTCCGATCTACAACCTAAAGAAATAGCCATCGAAACATTTTTCCACAAAATTGTCATGGTCCGCGACCGCCTCAGGGTGCTGGAGGCAAAATTGAATGCCAGCAAAGACCTAGACCAAGCATCGAAAATAGAGATGCAGCAATATGTATCCAAAGCCTATGGCAGTCTCACCACCTTCAATGTCTTATTCCAAGACAAAGAAGACCAATTCACATCAAAATAGTGTCAAGAAATACATTCAATATTGTTCTTCGCTGCCGACACAAAAAGGGGGGGGCAACCATAGACCAATGAGACCCCTTCTACTAAGAACCTATCGAAGTGAATGAAGCATAGAATGCCGTGGAACCGATATAATATTCCTGCATTGTTGGCAGGCATAATAATCCACTCCGCCAGTCTCCTGTTTCCAAGGAACAAATTGATTGCATGAAGTGCAGCGTTCGGTGCTTCTGATGTTATGGCCAACAAACTTTTGAAACTGCCTTTGATTCCTAGATACTTGCTCGAATTTTTCCCTATCCTCGATTCGAAAAATTAAGAGCGGCATATCCATCAACAATGCACCATAATTAAGAAAAAGACGCCCCAGGCAACCATTCCCACCGATAAACGGAGAAATATTCTCAAATCGAAAATAGAGCGGGGTCATAAACTGAACAAAAACTTTGGGTCTTTCGAAGGTAGGTGCAAGCATGCCCTGCAATGACGCATGATTCATGTCTCGGATCCAGGAGTTTAGTGCACCGCGAACATCCTCTGCGGGTAGATAACCATGTTTCGGATCTGAATAGTCAACGTCCTCGCTTCTAAACTTTCCAACGCCACTTGGGTCGCATGCAAAACCATACTCTTTATGTTCGTTGACAATCTGTTTTTGCCATTTGGGAATATCATCGAGTTCGAGTGGCTGACGCCCTTTGGCAAGTAACTTTAGCTGGGTCAAGACACCCGCATAGCCAATATTGGGATTCGGTTCACCTAGAGCCTCGTAGGGTATGGTTGGAATATTGCGAAAACGCTGGATTCCCTTACGCGCTCTCACCAAAGGAGACTCAAGAAACTTTAGTCGAGTACTCTCCGTCAAAAACTCAAGTTCGCGTTGTGCCAACGACATGTATCACTCTTCCCCTCGCCCATGAGGGTAACAAAAGCACGGCACTCATATCAATGTATCTAAGATATTAACGTTTCTTCTGCGCGCTTCTGATGGGACCGCGCTAAAATCGATTGGGCGAGATACTGGGTTGGCAGATCTAATGCGTTTAACAAATGATTTAGTTGCGACTCTCTGGAAAGACCCTTTAGAGCCTCCCCCAAAAGGCTGTGAACCACAATGACCCCTCCATCAAAGCGTGCCCAGTCATCCCCAGCATCCCCCCATTGAAATGGGACTTTATCCCACACCAAACCCAGCGCATTCTTCATCAACTCAGGAACATGTTCCAAAACCAGATCTCGCACGGCTCGAAGAAATTCGGGATGTAAAGGCGCCCCATTCAACGCATTCTCCGCCAACGCGGGAGAATTGAGGTTACAATTGACTACCTCGCCATCCGTGGTGAATCTCGCCATTTCCACCACGGGTTCATTTGCAAAGGTCAGAGCTGCAATCATCTCAGTCCCTTGTAAATGTAGTTGGCGGCACCCCTGGCGCAAAAAACGTCCTGAAGTATAGCTTCTTCCATTCAAATAAACTTTCTCAATCTGCTTACGGCTTTGAACACACACATCCTTTTGGGGCCATCGCCAATGAAAGGGGTTGGGTATAAACTCCAGTGATTTTTCCGCCACCACACCGGTAAGAGAATTCTCTTCAACTCCGGACGTAAATGCGAGTAAACAGTCTCCCATCTCTGCGTCACAATCGAAAGATTGCATGAGGGTTTCAAATAAATTCGCGGTGGGATAGGGACCGCGATAAACCATGCTATTTTTGTGCGCTTTATGAGCCTGACTCGCTAAGAAATTCAAAAGAGCACTGCCAACGCCCAAAGGAAGTTTCCCCGGGCAGTCGACGGCCGGAATACTGGCTGGTTTGTGCCAATCAACAGAGCCGACGTAAGCAAAAACCGCTCTCGTTTCTTCGTCGCAAATTGCCTGGACTTCTCCCAGCAAAGAGTCTGTCTCTTTGTGGCTTAGGTCGAGATAAATTGATTCTAGGGAAGGCAATAGAAAAGACAGACCAAGAAGGGATTCGCCGTCATAGGATGCTCTAACCAGAGCAATCCCAGCTTCATTTTCCAAGAGGGTTTTGAATCTTTTTTTACCTAAATCCATCTAACCATCCCTAAAATCCTTCATAACTGGGCAAGTACGAACCCAGCTCCAAAAGGTCAAGAAGTTGTTCGCGCGTAACCAAGAGACGAAGATTATGTTGTGTAATGTGCACACTGTCGAGACTCTGGACCAGTCCACACACAGTCGACCCGTGGTATCTCTCATGGCAGAAACCACCAATAACCGCCTACTCGCTTTGACCGATCAACCAATAGCTCTAATCCACAGCGGCCAAAAATCCTCGGGGCACACAGAATCGGCACAGAATCGGCACGGAATCGGCACGGAATCGGCACAAAAAGTAACGTTTTCCGAACTTTCTTCCTTAAAATCAGGAATTTTTGTAGAGAACAAAGGTCATCGTTTCCATGACGCGCTCAGCCCAACGCCGCTTATAGGCCATATCCGTACCCAGATCGTAGTAGCTGATTCCCTGCTCCGAAAGTTCTAGAATATGCTGAAGCTGCAGTAGATTACCCAGACCAAGTTCATTGTATCCTTGGTGAAAACTGAATTGCAGACCCCGGTAAGTGTCTCCTAAAACCCCCCCTAAGATAAACCCAATATCTTTGCCCTCCCAAAGAGCGAAGGTGAGCTTCAGTCCATCCGCCTCCAAAAGACGGGGCAACATGACCGAATAAAACGTCCGCATTTCGCCTTGGTCCACACCAACGCCCCCCAATCCTTTCCAGCTTTCACTCTCAACTCTGAATATTCGGTCCATCATCAATTCCAACTCTCGGACATCGGATGCAACAGCTGGCTCAAATTCGATTCCCAGGTCTCTGGCCTTGCGAGCGCAACGCCTTAAAGCTTTCCGAAGATTCCCGCTTCGCCGTGCTAAGAAACCATCCAGCCCTCCTTCCAAAGACGCCACACATCTGCCCGTCGCTGGTCCTAAACAAACTCGATAACGTCGATGCAACTGGGCTAAAGCCCTTAGAATCGTCTCAGAAACCCTTAATCCAGAGAGAATCAAGGCATCCCACCCCGTCTCCTTACCGAGCGCTTCTTCGAGCTCTTCCATGAGTAATCCTGGCTCGGGCCCCACCAGTGGACACCCTAAAAGCCACATAGGTTCAAGAGGCTCCAATACGGTCATCCCTGAATTTTGCTCCTGTAGAGCAAACACCAAGGCACCCGTTTCGCCTACATTGCCCCAGAGCGCACGGTCCGGATTAAACGCCTCGTGGGCTGAAATCTGCCAAAGTCCGGTGGAACAAAAAGGGTCAGTGTGGTCTGACAAAGGCGCAAAAAGGTTTAAGCTCTCTTCGGCCAAGCTTATTTCCGACGCGCGCTGCCATTGCATATCAAGCCCCTGCCATCTCTTCAGTTTACAGATTCTAAAGTATGAGTGCGAGACTATTTTGTCTCTGTAAATAATACACTCCGGGTTTTGAACCAAGTCTGCGATCCGCTACGATATGTAAGGTAACGAGAAATGAAAATCCAATGACCCGGAAACTTAAAGTGGCTCCATGTAGACGGCGCAAACCCAAAAGTGTGAACAGCTTAACTCACCGAGCTTCTCTATGGCTCTTGATTGGTTTTCTATGCTCTTTTTCGAGTCCCGGTCTTGCCCAAAAGAATCGGGCCATCGTCTTAAACCCGTCCACAGAAATTGCCAATTTTGATAACGCAATCAGTTATCTCCGAGTCATGGACGGCAGCCTCACTTTCGAAGGCCTATATTCGGCCTTAGACAAGATTCAATTTAAGAAACTTTCGGAAAAAGTGCCACATTTCGGATATGACTCTAGTGAATTTTGGTTCCGCACAGAAATCCACAGTCGTTCCAAAGCAACCCATAAATGGTTTCTCGAAATAGGCTATCCCCTCCTGGATCATGTAGAGGTTTTTATTGTGTCCAAGGAAATCGGCCTTGTCCGACATTTCAAGAGCGGTGGCTCCGTACCCTATGAAAACCGGCCCATCGCTCACCGAAATATTCTATTTCCACTGGTCCTAGACCCCAATCAAGACTACTCACTATTCTTAAAGGTTCGCTCCCAAGGATCGCTTCAAGTTCCCCTCAAGATATGGAAACCAGAAATACTGCGAAGTCGCGACCAAGGTAACTTAATCTTTCTAGGTGCCTTCGGTGGGATCCTGCTCTTCCTAATCTTCTACAACCTTTTTCTCTATACCTTCACGCGCAACGTCTCTTATCTCTACTACGTCGGAATCGTCGCTTCGCTTCTCTGCTTCCAGTTTTCCTTCAGTGGCATCGGAGCCGCATTCGCATGGCCAAGTTTCCCCAGCCTCAACGGATTCATCGTTCCTCTGAGTATTTTTTCTCTATCCGCAACAGCGTGTGCGTTCACAAGAGCATATCTTCATCTGGATGTGTGGACTCCCAGTACAGACAACTTCTACAAACACCTTATAAAGATCGCCCTCATAGGTTCAATTTGCGTCTTCCTTGCCAGTAACAACGCCGTCAACAAAGTTGCTTCATTGCTAGGGGGCCTATGTTCAGCCTCCTTCATTTTCGTAGGGGTCAAGAGTATTCGAGCTAATCGAGTCGGCGCCTGGTGGTACCTAACAGGCGCGCTTTCTTTAGCATCCGGAACGCTTATCCTGGGCCTCAGTATGCTTGGTACCATCCCACACAGTATCTGGACCCAACGGGGCATCGGCCTCGCAATCCTTGCCCTGGTGGTCATATTAAAATTCGCCTTGAGCCACTGGGTTCGACAAATCCAAGAAGACAAAGACAAAATTCAAGAGGAGCGCCTAAAACAATTCGAATGGCGCAGTCGTTGGTACGAAAAACACGCAGAAGAAATCGAAAGAAACAAGATTCTGGCAGTAGAAGACCCCCAATCTCAATCCGCAACCAACGACGATGCTAGAGCAAAAATCCTCACTCTACAACGATGCCTATTTAATCAAGATCACGACCATCAATGTGAACAAATCGCCCACGAAAAACTGATCTCCTTAGGCCGGCTGATGCTTCCGGTCATGAAAGATTTTGGACACCCCTTAGAGCAAATTGGCGCTGCGGCCGAATCCATAGAGGAGGAGTCTCGGGCTCTGGATGAACTTTTGCGCCAGTTCGAAAATCACGGGGAATCGCTTCATCTCTCACATGGATTACAGCATCTCCGAAGCCAGGTGGAAAAAGTTGATTCAAACCTACAGAAAATTAATTCAACCATAGATTCCTACAAATCCTACATAGCAACAAACCCCGATTCTCATGAACCCATAGATCTCAATGCCTTACTTCAAAACGCCATCTCTGTGGTGCACGCAAGACTCAAACCCTTCAAGGTCGTTCTCACCACCGAAAAGGTCCCACTCATCCACGGTAATCCCGCCAATCTTACATTCACAGTTATTGCCATTCTCGAAAATGCCATTGATGCCCTGGACTCAGTCCGTAGTCAGCACAAAGACCGCCGAGCGTTCTTCGATGGTGTGATACGACTAAGTGCAGAAATTCATGTGGAAAACCCAAACCATGTTTCTATCGCCATCGAAGACAATGGCGGGGGTATCGGCGAAGACAAGTTGGAAAGTTGTACCATGGCATATTCTACTACAGAAAGGGAGGGGCATTCAGGACAAGGCCTCGCAATCTCTCAAGCTGTGATGGCGGATCACGGCGGCACCATCAACTTGGCACAATCACTCAAGCTAGGTGGCACGAAAGTCGTATTAACTTTGCCCATCGACTAATTAGCCACAAACACCGAGGCTTTTACCTGGTTGAGTTGCATAGGCCCATTTTGAATCGTTCTCCGTAATTTCTATCACCTTATACCAGTCTAATGCCCCGCCACCCAAAACCATTCAGATTAGCGATTCAATCTTTTCGGAGCAAGCCTGGTCCAAAAGCAAGCGCCCGCAGTGAAAAGACCATCCACAAGGACTGCTTTGCAGCAATACCATTTTCTATTGAGTGTAAGAAAAGTGCAGCGATAAGGGATCCTTCAGTAACACCTTGCCAATGTACTTTGACCCATTGCAACCTTATGATAAGTTACAAACCATGTTTAGAGAAGTTATACGCATCATTGCGTTAATCATAACAACAAGTTGTATGCCAACCACTGGCCCTCAAAGTACCCCACCTGAAGCGGTAAACGAGCAATCTACTGACACGAGTGACAAAATAAACATGAAAATCACCCCTGCAGACACAACCCCATTTAACCCAACTCATACCGTCCAGGATGAGACGCCCTATTACGCAACCAGCCCCCAACAGGGACGGCCTCCCGAGGGCAACCTGGCCAAAGATACCAAGGTCATGGTTAGCGATGAATCCACCGGTTCTTATGTTTGGATGGAAGCCGAAAACGGACGCAAAGGATGGGTAGCCGCCAGTGCTCTAAAAGCGGATCCATAGGGTGTAAACTGCCCTAGAATCCGGCAAGAATCTTCTTATACTCTTTCTTTTTAAGTGGTAAATAATCATTACCACTTAGCCAATAGAGCTGTTCCCGCACCATCGAAGGATCTACGCCCTCTTCTTGAAGTTGGGTTTTCAGAAACTTAAAGGTTGAAGTAGTCTCCATTTCCGCCACAACCCGTACAAATAGTGGGCGAGCTGGTGATGCGAGGTAGTCTTGAAGAACGGCGTATAATTTTTTACCTTCAAACTGTCGCCCTGAGACCAATGATATAGCCGCAACCCCTGCACGGCCTTCGCGACCCGGAATTTCCACTCCATAAACATTAACGGAATGAACAAAGTCCAACTTTGCGACAACTTGAGAGACTTCCTCAGTGGAAACATTCTCTCCTTTCCAACGAAAAGTATCTCCAACTCGGTCAACGAACCAGAAATCTCCATCTTCGTCATATTCAAAGAGGTCCCCGCTAAAAAACCAGGAATCACCCTCCTCAAATACATTCCTTAAAACCTTGGCATCACTGGCGGTCCGATCCGTATAACCCTCAAAACGTGAATACCACTTCCTCGGATCTATGCGGGCAAGAAGCACCCCTTTCTCATGGGGGCCACAAGCGACCGCCCTCTGGCTTCCATCACGAATGATTGCCTGATTTGACGAGTCATATTGAACGACTTCACAATCAACGAGATTAAATGGAACCCGCCCAACAGATCCTATTTTCTCTCCTCTGAGGTTTACGAAAACAAGATTCCCCTCAGTCGCACCGTAGAATTCCAGAACACTGATATTCCCAAAACGGTATTTTAGTTTATTCCAAACATCGGCACGAAGGCCATTTCCGATAAACAACCGGATTGAATGATTCTTTTCGTCGGATTTTTGTTCTGTATTCACGAGATATCGACAAAGCTCTCCCACATAAAAGACCACTGTCACACCTGTGTTATTTACTTCATCCCAAAAACGACTTACAGAAAATTTTCGACTGAGCGAAAGCCGCGCACCCCCAACCAAACTCGACCCAACCCCCAATAAAAATCCAGTAGCATGGTGTAAGGGCAAGCAACAATAAACGGTATCTTTCGCCGTTAGTCCAGCTCCAGCTGCGGCAGCCATCGCTGCCATAAACCACCGAAGGTTCGAAATTTTAGCCGCCTTAGGTAGTCCTGTCGTTCCTGAAGTAAACATGAGAAAAGCGAGGTCCTTCTCCTCCGAAAAATGAGCATCAAACGACAAAGACGAAAAGGACATATCAGGCTCAGCACAATCCATAAGAGGAGTAGAGCGCTGTCCTATTTCCTTAATAACCGCAATTCTTTCCCTCGACATAACGTTCTTGGCAACTTCCAAATGCTTTTGATCCACCAAAAGAAATTCGACCTTCCCTTGGATTAAGGCGTGATTTAGTACCTCTCGTTTCACATCTGGATTTAACAAAACCGTAACACCGTCCAAAGCATTGATCGCCATGGCCGAGGTGAGAACATCTGGGTGGGTATCCATAAAAACCCCCACCGAAACTCCCCGAGTAACTCCCCTTTTCCGTAGCTCCTCGCAAAGCTGCTCGATCCGACTGGCTGAGTCGCCATAAGAGTATGCTTTACCGTCCCAAAGAAAGAATGTCTGCCCTGGACTTTTCGCTACCCTGTCTCGTAAAATGGCCCATGGCTTAAATCGGTCGGGCTCATAAAATCGTAGAAGACGTAAGAAACGGGGAAGCTGCGCCCCCCCCCATTCAACTGCGGCGCTCCAGTCTCGAAGTAACTCACCCGATGTCTTCCACGAATCATTCATTAACTCGGTCAGGAGTTCTCCAATTGAATCGCGATATTTAGTTGGGGTAGCATACTCCCTCACACCGGTCCGCTCTCCACCATCCACCTTGACAATCGACTGAGGTCTATCTGCCTTACCTGCATGGTGCTTCACCCACTCAGAAACCGTAGGCCAAACATGTTGCTTGGCCCTAGAACCAACCACCAATCCAAAATGCCCACACGCCAGTTCCAATTCATATATTTCCTTTGTACGCGCCACTCGACCAATAGCCCGCACTGATTTGGGTCGGGCAAATTCATCGTGGGTTCCCACAAAATAAAGGATTGGGCAGGTAAGGTCACTAAGAGAAAGCGTTCGATCGGCCACGACAAACCCTCCGGTCACCAACCGATTACTCACCACGACATTGTCGACAAATGACCGAAACGCTGGGCCAGGCCAGGCAACAAACCCCTCACCTCCAAGGAACCTTCTCATGGGCTCAAGCTTGCTCAAAGCCTCCCGGTCATCCAAAAGACCAAGCATCATGCGAAAATACTGCACTTCCTTCTTTGGACTTACAGCCTTGAAAGCCAAACTCGTAAAAGCGCCGGGCAAACCGGTTAAATTATCAAGGGGCGTGCTCGCCAGTCCTCTCATGCCCTGTAATATATTTTCGGTTAATTCTCGGTCGAAATCCTTGGGCAAGTTTCTCTGAAAATCCACCGGGCTGCCAAAAGTAATAATCGACTTCACATTCTTAGAGCCGCGATATGCAACCGCCAAATAGACAAAAAGGCCGCCTTGGGAATAGCCTGCAACATGAACATCTTTACCTGTCGACTCTTTAATAAAATCGATGGTCTCCGAAATCGCCACGATATGCTGATCAAGAGTTCGACGCATACCGCCCCGTTCTCTTTCGGGAATACCAAAATCACAAAGCCACACATCATGACCTTCGTTCCGTAATAGTTCCACAGCGGAAAGAGGCGGTGAAATATCATAAACCTGAGCAGTGACCATCAAGGGCGGCACCAATAGGATTGGGCCGCAGTCAAGCTTGGAAACGCCTATCATTTCGGGATAATGTCGTAACCGCGTGAAATCGGCTCGATGAACAACGTCATACGCAGCCTCATAAGGTACGGTGAATCGTTGTCCCGTGGCCATTCGAATTGCATTCTTGAGAGTTCGAGCCGTTCGCCGAAACCCCTGTCGTCCTGGTCTGCGACGAGAATTCTTCTCGGTCATACAAACTACTCCGCTGTCTTTGATTGCCTAAACATATCGCGAACCGAGGAAAAACGCACGGCCCCCTTAAAGTTACGAGGTATCTGCCCAAAAAGGACATGATCCGGCCGCGCTCCCTTGCTCAATTCACTCCGAAAATCCCCTTCTAAAAGCGAGCGGATCCTCTCTTGCCGCTCAGATTGGTCGGCGCCATCTAATTCAACAAGCACACAACAATCATCGTCGTGTTCACTTCTGATTTTGACGCCAACCACTGTGAGTTCTAAGCTCTCCTCCGCAAGAGACACATCCCTTCGTAACAAATGTCGGGATATTTCATCCCCCAACTGTGCACAAGAATAATTGACGCCACCTCGAATCAAAAGACCTGCACTTCGGGTCATCCAATAAAACGCCCGCCGACTACCAGATTGGAGGAAATAACCAATATCCCCCAGATTCGTATACCACCCATCAACAAATGGTTGGTTCGTAACATTGACATAACCTGTCATTGCAGCCTTGCTTCGAACCACCAAATGGCCCGGTTCTCCTTCATCGGCCGCTTCCATAAATTGTACGTGGTCAGGTTCAATCGATCGAACAATCTCAACCTGCGTCACTCCGTCATGGGGCTGGCCGATATAGTACCCCTTAGAAGCTCGTCCCTTCCAAACATGGTCATAGCCTTTTTTAAAGGCTGAAAATATTTCATCAATGGGTTGGGAACTTTGGATACCAATGGCTTGCAAGCATAGCTCCGTGGAGCCAAACCGAACCAACGGAGGACGCCCAATAACCTTAACGATACGCTCTACCGTTTGAGGTCCCACTGGAGCTGATCCCAACAGCCACATAATTCGTTCAGAAGTATCGCTACGCTCCATCAACTTTTTTCTCACGACACCATTCGTTTCGGTAAAAAGGAAATCGATATGCCTGGCCACCAAGGGCATCACAATTCGGTCGGATGTGGTCTCCAACACATGAACAACTCGATTCCATACCCTATTTGAGAATTTATCCCAAAGTTCCAGATGCGTATTTTTCCGACGAAAACTAAAACGCTGCATCGCTGTAGAATTGGCGTGATAAAGGGGGTTTGTCAGGATAATTCTTAGGGCCTGCTGGTCATCACATGAAATCAAATCTCTCAGGGCCAATTCATTGGCATCATAAGCCCCCTTCGACAATAAGACACCTTTCGGCTGGGATGTTGTTCCCGACGTAAATAAGATAGTCTCCCCATGCGGAGAGCCTGAGCTGGTTTCAGGAATTTTTCTCTCTGGTAGTATGAAATCCGATGTAATCGGTACTACGGGCAAGGGAACTCGCTGAAAAAGCGAGTCACCCACTAAATCCTCCGCAAGTAATATTGCTTTGGGCTTCAACAATTCAATCTTGTAAGTAATCCGCTCCGGACCATCGGCCTGAAGGTTTAGGGGCGAAAAACAGACCTCTAGGTTTCGGCAGGCTTCCCTTAAAAACACCTCTACAGGTGAGTTCCCCCGAAAACCCAAGACAATACGGTCTCCAGACCTAAAGCCCAGCCGCAACAAAAAAGATTCTGCTCTTTTAACCTTTTGGAAGATCTCCACAGAAGTCCAACTCAACTCTTGAACCAAAGCCTCACCTTGAGGCACCATATAAGTAAATCTATCCATAGCAATAGTAGGCATCATTGGTCTCATCTGGTTTGACCCAACGTATCGGGCAATAAATGCGATAACAGCTTCCACAACGGCTACCTAGAGAGAACATTACATTTATGACCATCGAGCCACTTTCCCATGAACTTGCTATTTGACCGTGCCCTAGAAATGATCATATCGAAGCAGGCCAATCGCTTGCTCTCGACGAAGGTAAATGAATGACCAAAAAAAAGTGGACCATCACCGACAGTCGAAATTTGTATCATATCGCCCGGTGGGGTCGGCCATTTTTTGACATCAATGCTGAAGGCAATGTTTCCGTTACCCCCAACCCCAAGAAAAATGGAACACTTGACCTAAACTTTCTAATCAAGGACCTTTGTCGACGGGGTATACACCCGCCACTTCTCATTCGATTTAACGACATCCTTCACGCCCGCCTCGAATATATTGGCGAAGCCTTCGGTAATAGCATTGAGGTTTATAATTACCCAAACGGATATCAAAGTGTCTTACCCATTAAAGTAAATCAACAGCGCCACGTGGTCCAAGAGTTACTCAGGAAGGACCTACCCTATAAATTGGGACTAGAAGCCGGTTCAAAACCTGAATTGCTCGCCGCGATCTCTATGCTAGATGAGCAAAATCCCTTGATTATTTGTAATGGTTATAAGGACAACGAATATATCCAAACCGCCCTCGATGCCCAAAAGTTGGGGCTAAAACCTTTTCTGGTCATCGACCGTTTCGCTGAACTTTTCCAAATAATCGAATTGGGCCGAAAAAACAATATCATTCCTTTCATCGGCGTAAGAGCCAAATTAACCACGCGGGGAAGCGGCAGATGGGAACAATCGTCTGGGGATCGGAGCAAATTTGGTTTATCGGCCAGCGAGCTTGTTCAGCTCGTTGAAGTACTCAAAGAAGAACAACTTCTAGAAGGACTACAATTACTCCATTTCCATATAGGCTCACAAATTACAGCAATTCGCTCCGTCAAGAAAGCTGTCCGTGAAGCTGGCTATCTATATTGCCAACTTCGAGAACTGGGTGCCACAAACCTCTCCTGCGTCGACGTAGGTGGCGGACTGGCGGTAGACTACGATGGCAGCATGTCGAATGTTCCATCATCTAAGAATTATACCGTCCAAGAATACGCCAACGATGTTGTTTCCTCCATGGCCGCTATTTGTGACATGAATGAGGTCCCCCCCCCAACGATTTTTTCCGAATCCGGACGTGCCCTCGCAGCCCACCATTCTGTTCTCGTTTTCAACATCCTCGGCGTCCACACCTTTCCTGATTGCAGCGACGCCAATGTCAAGAAACCGAGCCCGAACAGCCACCACATACTTTTTGATTTTTGGGAAGCATACAGCACCATTCACATAGAAAACCTCCAAGAGATTTATAACGATGTACTGGCTCTTAAAGAGGAAGCTTCAACACTTTTTAGTCACGGCGTGATCGACCTCGTCACACGGTCACGATCGGAGGACCTATTCTGGGCCACGGTAAACAAGATTCATCGAATGATCCCAGAACTAGAATATATACCAGACGACTTCGGGGGCATGGATAGTCTCTTGAGTGATACTTATTATGGGAATTTTTCGGTTTTTCAATCTCTACCCGATTCGTGGGCTGTGGACCACCTATTTCCAACCCTACCGATTCACAGGCTCAACCAAGAGCCCACCCGTTTAGGGATCATCGCTGATTTAACCTGCGACTCAGATGGAAAAATCGATAAGTTTATCAATGTCCACGGTGAAAGAAAGACCCTACAATTACATCCCTTCACCGAAGCCCCCTATTATATTGGCGTATTTCTTGTGGGAGCCTACCAAGAAACCCTAGGAGATCTTCATAATCTATTTGGAGACACCAACGCGGTCCATGTATCTGTGGACTCAAAAGGTAACTACTCCCTAGAGCATGTAGTCATTGGGGATAGTGTTGGCGAAGTCCTGAGTTATGTAGAATATGATCAGTCCGAGCTTCTAAGATGTTTTAGGCTCAATGCTGAAAAGGCCGTACGGTCGGGTGCGCTTTCACTTGAAGAATGCGCTGAAATCCTAAAACGCTATCAGGAAGGGTTACAGGGCTACACCTACCTAGAAGACTGATCGGGAGGCTCAGAAAAAAAGAGAATCAACCGGAAAAGCAAAATAATGAAGGCACAGCCATTTTTCCAGAAAGATTTTTTTGTCGTGGGGCATCGAGGGGCGCGAGGAGAAGCGCCCGAACATACAATGGCGGGGTTCGCCATGGCCGATAAGCTCGGCATACCCATCGAATTTGACACCATGTTATGCGCATCAGGTGAGCCTGTTGTCATTCATGATAGAAGTGTTGACAGAACAACTGACGGTGTCGGCCAAGTTCGCTCACTCTCACTTCAAAAACTCAAGTCTATGAATGCATCGGTTCATTTTCCAGGTGGATTCAAACCCCAAAAAATTCCACTTCTTAGCGAAGTTTTGATGGAATTCAAAAGGATACCCTGGTTCAACATCGAGATTAAATCGCCGGGTTCTTCCAAAGACATTCCGGAGATAATTGATACAATCCTTGATACAATCAACAACGCAGGTGTCATCGACAAAGTCATTTGCACATCGTTCAATCCATTCATTCTCGCCAGGCTCTATCAGGTGGTTCCTGAAATCCCGCGGGGAATACTGAGGACTTCACTTTTTGACACAGATGTTACTTTCCTCCACAAGCTGGTGGTTCAATCTCAATGGCTAGACCGATATATCAAGCCCACGTTTTTCTGCCCCCACGAATCATTGGTCACCCCTTCCCTATTGCACAAACAGGCCCAACAAAATCGACGGATATTAAGCTGGACAGTGAATCAACCCCAAAGGGCCATTCAATTGCGTAACCTAGGCAATCTAGGAATCATCACGGACTATCCGAAACGGATCTTGGGCTACCTCTAGCCCATTGCAACACACAAAATCAGGAATCTGGTTTGTGGGTTTCTAATACTTCTAATTTAAAATTTAAAGAACGGTCAACCAGGGGGTGATTGCCATCCACCACCACCATTGCTCGGGTGGTGCGTATCACCGTTACCTCAACACCATCATCCTCATTTACAACAACCCTTCTCTTTTCTCCAAGCTCTGGCAGTGATCCTGGCGGCACTTTCTCAATCGGTACAGTGAAAACAAGTTGTGGCACGTAGCGCCCATAAGCCTGGTCCGCATTCAATCGCAGCTGCTTAACCTCTCCTGGTTTCATTCCAATCAAAGCACCCTCAAGAGCGGGAAGGTATTCATGCTTTCCAACCCATAGTCCAACGGGTTCATTATTCTCATAAGTATTGCAGAACTCGGTCATATCATCCAACCAACCTCGGTAATGGATGATAACGAAATTTCCAGGTTGAACTTCGCTCACCCTACCATTAGACGAGAAGCAGTCGCCTAGGGTCAAGTCAGTTGACACCATCAATGAATACAATTGAGATTTCCATCGATCGTTGTTCTTTCATTGCCAAAAGATTACCCAAGCAGAGAAATATCGAGAGAGACGGAGCTTCGGTGGCATCGATTTTTTATTCAAAAGTACAAAGCGAAACAATACAGGACAATCTTGGGAATGAAAGACGATTGGTCACGGAAAGAAGCTTGCGACTATAGATATCGTTGGTTTGCGGGCAGGAAAACCCACTTAATCGGTGTGAGGAGAACTATCCGAAGACCAAGAATCCATCAAACGATTTGAGAATAGAATTCGACAATGAGGTTCTCTTGTAAATCGACAGGAATGTCCTCACGGACGGGCTCACCTTTACACATTGCTTCGAATTTAGCTGCATCAATGTCTAAGTAGCTTGGTGATTCCAGAACTGGATTCTGAGTTGTAGCCTCAACCAACGGAATTTTTCGGCTCTTCTCACGAACAGACACTGTCTCACCGCCAACGAGGTGGTAACTGGGAATGTTCACACGTTTACCGTCGATCTGAATGTGTCCGTGAGTCACCAATTGTCTTGCAGCAGGAATGGTGGGTGCATAACCACAACGGAAGACCGCATTGTCAAGACGGGATTCCACCAACTGAAGCAGCCGAAAACCAGTATCACCCTTAAATGCCATTGCCCGCTTGAAGTAACTTCGAAGTTGCTTCTCAGAAAGGCCATAATTAAGACGAAGCTTCTGTTTCTCTTCTAAACGGATCCGATATTCAGAACGCTTACCGCTTCGAGACGTACCGTGCTGTCCCGGCGGATAGGGGCGACGCTCAGCTGTCTTACGGGTCAGCCCTGGAAGGTGCTGTTGAAAACGACGAATAATTTTTAGCCGTGGTCCACGGTATCGCGCCATGAGGGAACTCCTTACACCTGAATTAGCTCATTGCTCTTCGGCTTTCATGTCATAACTAAGACACAACTACGCCACTGCAACTGGTCAGGCGCTAGTAATGAAATCGTCCGGACTTGTCAATGTTTACCCGGTGAAACCAAGCTAATTATGATCTCTGAACCTAAAGAAGTACCAGCACCAAGCCCAAACTCATGAGTAAAACCATCGCAAACTTAAAGAAAAGACGTCCCTCAGCAAAAAACCAGCCCCCAAGCCCCACAGCCACCACAGCCCCCAATGCCCTTTTTCCGCACTCCAAGTAGGCCACTGCAACGAGCTCGAGGGCAATCAGTTGAACCCACTGGGCGAGCAGTGCAATAAAAGCACCTAAGAGCATATGGCGAGATAAGATTCCCTTGGCCAGAAGAGGAAGTACGCTCCTCCAATAACAAAGCCAAACCCCCAATGTAATCCCCACCGCTATGACCCCACTATGCCAAAGGGGAGAACTCACCTGAACCGCCACTTTGTCGAGAACAATGGTGACACTCCAAAGACAAGCGACCCACATCACCAGCACCACACCTCGTTCAAGGGAAAACCTCCCCTTCCCCGAACTTACCCCCAGGACTAGAGCACCCAAAACAACCAACCCCACCCCAAACCATTGCTCAAGCTCTAAAACCTCCCCCAACCAAAACCAACTCAAAATTGCGCTAAAAACTGGGACCAGGGCCAACATAGGAATACCGGCACCCAAATCCGCCAACCGCAACCCCCAAAGCAACATCAAATTCGCCACAACATTTAGGACAACCGAAGGAATGGCATTCGCCCAATAGGTCCCCCAATCCCGTGGAAGACCAAAATCAAGGGCAACAGCCTGGGTTTCCACCCCCAAATAAGGCAGTAAGGCCAACAAAAAGAAAAAAGGAAATTGCCATAAATGAAGCCCCAAAACCACCTCGTGAGGTTCTGAAGTCATCACCAATTTCTTTCTCAAAAAGTCCAATAGGGCCCATAATACGCTTGATAAAAAAACGAACCCCACAAGAATTACCTCCGTCCTGTCGCGCCCTAACCTAATTTATTAGCACTACCTACCCTATTGACCGAATCATGTCGCAAAAAAACATGACAACATCTTACTTTTCGAATTTATTTGGGATATGGGCCAATCCATGAAACTCGATGAAATTGACCACAAGATCCTCCAAATTCTGCAAGCCGACGCACGCACATCGAACAAAGAACTTGCGGCGCAGGTTGGGCTGGCTCCGTCTAGCTGTCTTGAGCGAGTGAAACGACTTCGCGAACAAGAGGTCTTGGAAGGATTTCACGCATCGGTGAATCCTAATAAATTGAACATCAGCCTGGAGGCAATGATTTCCGTCCAACTGCAGAAACATTCAAGAAAGCTCGTTGATAGTTTTACAAACCATATTCTGTCACTTCCAGAAGTAACCACGATTTACCACGTTGCAGGCTCCCACGACTATCTGGTGCACGTAGCTGTTAGAGATGCGAGCCATCTTCGGGACCTAGCGTTAGATGCATTCACCACTCGAGAAGAAGTGGCACATATCCAAACTTCTCTCATCTTCTCCTACAAACGAAAAGCCATCCTTCCAAGTTACGAAGCTCCAGAACATTAATTCGACTCTTTCTATCCCCTCATCGAGGGTCCGGGCCACTCCCTGAATAATGTTTCAAGAAGGCGCTAAAACCCATGTCGGTTTTTACATGAAAGTCGGGCACGCACTTCAGCTGCTCCTGGCTGAGGGAATATTGTTCACACACCATCGAACATCGCTTCTTCGGAGAATTGAAACTTACCCTAGTCGGACTCCAAGCACGAACTCCGTGGCATATATGTCCCCGAAAACAAACCATAGAGCCCCTTTTCGCCTTAATGGCCACACGCCCAGTTTCCGTTGCTAAAATCAGCTCCCCGCCTCTAACCCACCGAAGCTCATTCAAATAAACAACCGAAACCCACTCTGGTAGGACACGTTCCTGGTCAAACAGCGTTCCCAGGGTCGCATCAATGTGGGGATGCACTTCCCGGTTCGGAGGTACCTCAAGATAATTCAAATAGAAGGCATTCAGCGAAGAGTGCTTCTCTTCCATCGCACCGCAATGAAGAAACCAATCGCTTAAAGAAGGAAACATTTTACTCAGTCGCGGAAGACCAGCGAGGGTTAGGTATATACCGAAACCACTGGTCGCCTGAAAACTGCCTTTGAGCGTACTGGTCCCCACAAAGGATGAATGAGCCAACTCATCCCATAAACCCTGAAGTTCATTCTTGCTCATAAATTGTGTCTGAACCGTATAAGTCACGCCCCTCTCTTAGCATCATAAACTTCCTACGTCGCTCCAGAAAACGCTCTATTCAAGCACAATATCCGCGTACATCTTCCGGCTAAATCCCAAAACCGACACGAAAACCCACGCCTTACAGTCGATACCTTGATCTGGGTCGTAGAGTTTGCCGGTGTAGCCAAAATCAACCTGAGCACCTCAGCCAGGGCCGGTTGTCACGGGAATCGTCACGTCTTTGACACAGCTTCCCTTGGCCTTTTTAAGCTGCGTGCACACCCGTTTAACCGCACCGAGACTGGCTGTGGATGTCGGTATTTCAAGCCAAAGGAACTCCTAAATCGCCCGCGCTCTGGCGCCTTTTACGCATTTTTTTTCCATAAAGAGGATCCCAAACAGCGATGCTTGCAGGTCTACTCAGATGAAACGCGCTCTTAGAAATCTTTTCTCACCGCTACATAAAGCAGCTCAAGGCTCGGAAGGTCGCTTACATCGCCCTTAAGTTACCCCCCTGTGGGCAATGCTTCCCGGTAGAAGCGTTCTGTGTTTGCGCCCATGCCGAGCAATCCCGCCATATCCCGATAGCCGCTACCCAGCCTAACAAATCTCACCATGTTCTGCTGTCGGTGCATGTCTATTCTCTTTACTCCCGTGGTAGTGGCTCCTTTCTCAGCAATCCCGGGTGGAGCAACCTGAGGCCAAGCTCCCCCGTGTTCGTGCGGAACTCTCAGAGCACAAGCAACATCGCTTGGCTAAGACGAGTGAGCCGGTGGCGAGCCCTCGTGAGGCACCCGGGTAGGGCCTGTCACGCTCTGAATCTCGCCAAATCAAAAGCGCCGCTCGTGCACCTCATGAAGCGCTTCGGTCAGAGGTAGCGACCGAAGAGATGGAGCACGGAAGAGAAATCGGAAGTTGGCTCGCCTACACAGGCCACCAAACAACCAAACAACCAAACAACCAAAGAGCGCTCGTGCCAGAAGCATGAAACATCAAGGAACACAAATATTTCCCTCAGTGCATCTAAAGCTTTCTTTTCCAGGCGGGGTAGGAATTTGTGCGCAATCCGTATCGGGGCTGCAGGATGGGGAACAATTCCCACTAGTGGCACAAATACAGGCTATGCTTGCTATTTGGGGGACACATATCCAGGTTACACGTGTCATTCTCAAGGCAAGACTGGTACGCGATTACCCCCCACCTGAACCACCCTGATTGCCGCCCCCACCACCCATGGCAGATGTATCTGGAGCCCGAGAATAACAGCCCAAAACATGGGGAAACGATCCCGTAACATGGTACGCGTAATTTCCATCGCTGTCAGTCACCCCGTTGCAGCGGTCCAAGTAGACGAAGCTGTCGGGACCAGCCGCCTGGGCTGTTTCAAAAGTATGGCTACACCAAGAGTAATTCTTGTGGGCACATTTCTTTGCCACTTCCCGGCCAGTGGATGTTTTGGCCACCACATAGGTGCATTCGTAGATTCCATCACAATCCGAAGAATTCGTGCACGCCTTTAATTCATCGGAGAGGGTCTCGACAGATGAATTCCAGGCCTTTAAACCACTATAATACCAGCCGCTTCGAGCTCGCTTAAATGTGTCGTTCCCTGTTTGAACGCAGGGCCCTTTGATGGGCACCCCATCCAAAGCCCAACCGAGAATAGCCGAAGGCCCGGTACAGTCGGCAGTGAGATAGTCCTCCTGGCTCCAGTTTGAAACAGCCGTAGCGTAACCAAAGGTTTCTGGAGCTGACTTCGCTGTCGCGGGATAACATGCTTCGTAAAGACCGTGGTAATGCATATTCGCTTTACCCCCCGTATGACCCTGACAAAAATCTAAAACCACCCCTTTGTTATCTTCGAAAGTAGCACCTGCCTGGGCGAACGAAACCGGAACCGGGAAGGCGGGGTTGCCAAAGGGACTGGGCCTGGTGGCTTCATTGGGCCCATAGACCGGAACACCGTTGATAACCACCCCCACCGCACCCAAACATGAAATCTTATGGTAGTACGCATCCTCTTCTTTGATGTAACGAGATCCAGAGCCTGCATAACAATACCCTGCGGGTTCCGTTGTATGCACCCAAACAGGGTTGGCCGGCACCAAAGTACAGTTGGAAGCCGGAGCCCCCGGTGCGAACTTGCTGGCATCGTCGAAGTCGCTACCCACATCGGCAGCAGTAAGAACCGCCGGTGATTTAGGGATTTTCCACAAATGTGCTTGGGCCGCGATACCATTGGGCGTGGTGGGTGTGGGATTGTAGTGGGGCAGGCCATTGCTAGCAACATAGAGAAAAGCGGAGTCACATTTGGTTAGAAGACATGGTTTCAAGATCACATCATAATCGTAATGACCCTCATTTTTTTTGTATCCCACAATCGTATAATCATCGGGATAGGCAAAAAAGGACTTGGACATGGTCTGAGCGCCGATGCCGCAATTGGTAACCCTCGAAGGAAAAAGAGCTTCCGTAGTACCACAAACAGAAGAAGACGAAGCATGGGCGTCGGTGTCGGTTGTGGTGCCCATACCCGTGGCGCTGGAATCTGTACTGGTACCCGTGCTCGGCGTGGCATTGGTATTTGTGTTGCCTGAAGCATGGGTGCTGGTGTCGGTTTGGGTGTTGTTCGCACGACCACCTTCGAATCCCGAAGCGTTCGAATCATCACGGCAGGCAGAAAAAGCCATGAGACAACCCAACCCCACCCATCCAAACAAACAACTCGTAACCTTCAGAAATCCCCTCCGCGCTTTTCAACCATACTCGGCAAATGATAGTCGCTTCACCTCACGAGCACAAATCCTGGGGCGAAAGTCCGCCACTCATTTAAGAAGTCTTTAGCTGGCAGCACCACCAAGTTAAAAGCATTTAGGCTGAAACTCCGTGTGTGAAGCGCACAATAGCGAGGTTACTCCCATCCCCTCATTTGGAAGTGCGGCGAATCTAAACCTTCACAGACGCCCGCTATTCACCGCTCAGTCATGACGCACCAAGTGTTGTTGCGTCATGATTTCTTTTTTGACAATACTCAGTCTGGCTTGTGTTTTGATTACAAGAGCCCTAACCACCCTGCTTATTTAATACTTAATACTTTAATACTCTTTAATGCTTTTGGGGCGTCGTGAGAGCGGCAAAACAAGCAACCACGGCTTCGGTAAAGGTCGTATGTTGACTTCGCCCCTTTGACAGAAAGATGTGCTTCGATATGTAGGCAACATGAAAAATCAACCAGCAATCGGCAAGAAACGCTTCTTCAAACTCGCATCAATGTCCGCAAACATGGCTAGTAACTATGCGAAATCCCGTATTAAGACGATTTTTTCTGACGCGGAATCAACGGGCGCAGAAATTTCGAAATTACATGCTGTCAACGGGCAAATGCTTGCCGAGACCCTCGGTGAACTCAAAGGGGCCATCATGAAGATGGGGCAGATCGCGTCAGTTGCCTCCGACATTCTCCCCACAGAAATAGCCGACGCCCTTCGAACACTTCAAAAAGATTCCCCTCCCATGGATTTCGAACTCATCGAGTCCCAAATTGAAAGAGAACTCGGTGCGCCTATCCCTGTCCTCTTCCAAAGCTTTGATCCCAAGCCATTCGCCGCAGCCTCAATTGGGCAGGTACATCGAGCCCGCATCGACGACGGACGGGAAGTTATTGTTAAAATCCAATACCCCGGTGTGGATGGCGCCGTGGACTCTGATTTACGGCATTTGAAAGTAGCCCTCGCTGCGAGTGGCCTCATCAAACTTAGTCGAAAGGCCATCGATAATATGCTGGTGGAGTTTCGAAGCCGATTACACGAAGAACTCGATTATTGTAACGAAGCAGAAAACGTACGGAAATTCAGGGAAATATTCAAAGATGACCCTCGGGTAGTCATCCCCGACGTCATTGGCGAAAGAAGCTCCCAGAGGGTCCTCACACTAACCTACGAGCCCTCTATTCCCTTAACCCAAATCACCCCCAAAACATTCTCCAAACACTTCGTTAATCAAGCCGGCAAAACGCTCTTTGAAATCATGGCCACCCAACTCTTCATTCATCTCTCTATCCATGCCGATCCAAACCCCGCCAACTTTGGGTTTCGAGAAAACGGCAAACTTGTCCTATACGATTTTGGTTGCATCAAGATTCTAGACACGGAAACCATCACGATCTACAAGGCTACCATTCGGGCAGCACTTGAAGGAAAGTTCCCCGAAACAGAATCGCTTCTAATCCAGCTCGGCGCCCGCAACCCAAAAGGGCCAGCACTTAACAATGAATTTTTCAGCAATTGGACAGAGATTCTGTTACGCCCTTTTCAAAACACCGGTCCTTTCGATTTTGGGCGCTCCACAATCCACCACGATGTCATTAAGAACATTCCAGCCTTCTTAACCAAACATGCCAGCGGCTTTCAACCCGCAAAGGAACTGGTCTTTGTGGACCGAGTCATCGGGGGGCACTATGGAAATTTATGTAAATTGGGATGTCGCATCGACTCCGGAGCGCTCCTCCGAAAACATCTCTACCCAAGCCGCGAAACGGCTTAGGAACTCGAGGCGTTTTACCGAAATGACTTGGAAAACTGTAGCATTATGCCCGTAAATGACCTCGGCCAAGCATTCAGACTCTCAGGCGCTCAGGCGCGGGTATACCCTTGCTGAGTATCGTGCCAATTCCCGAGGCAGCCATTGAGACACTAAAAAAACGCTTCAGCAATTTAGACAACATGGTCAAGAATTTTGGATTGGCAGCCAACCGGAAACCGGTGCCGTATTATCAGACACCGATATCAGAGTACGCTCAGGATATGAAGTCTATGGGCCAGCGCTGGCTTTAGAGTTAGAAAGTTAAGCAACCCTTCACCCAACTTTATTTTTTCCGTTTTTTTGCAAAATGCGCCCAATCGTGATCTTTAACCAGTGTGAAAAACAACGGCGCACCATCAAATGCACTCCACTACTTTCGTAAGTCCACTCGAGCAATTCAAGGGGTCAAGTGGTTTGAATTGGTGCTCCAAAAAAGTTTGTTTGGAGACACTGATTTGATTTGTCGCTCCGGCTCTATTGGCAGGGCTCGGGTCAAAGAGAAGGTGGAAAGTTTTGCCGACAACAGCTCGGTTTGGAAACGTATCGAGAAGATTAGAGCCAAACGACTCTCTGAGGGTTACATTCAAGTTTGCTAGACCTGAGCTCCATTAAAGCTTGTTGACGATTGCCTCAGCGATTTCTCGAGTCGTGGCGGTGCCCCCAAGATCATGACTCAACAATTCCCTATCGTTAGCCGCCTTTTCAATGGCCTCGTTTAGACGTTCGGCCGCACTCAATTCTCCCACATATTCCAACAACAAAACGGCGCTTTGAATTAGTCCCAAAGGATTGGCCAAACCCCGTCCGGCAATATCCGGCGCCGAACCATGAACAGCCTCAAAAACAGCCATCCTATCCCCAATATTAGCACCAGGTACAACCCCTAAACCGCCCACCAAACCAGCACAGAGGTCTGAGACAATGTCGCCATAGAGATTCTCCATCAGCATCATATCAAATTGAGTAGGATCTTTGACCAAACGCATACAAAGCGCATCGATGATAGCCTGATCGTAGGTAATATCTGGAAAACCCTTCGCTACCCCTGCCACCCTCTCTAAGAATAAGCCATCACCGAGCTTCATAATATTGGCTTTATGGACCGCAGTAATGGTCTTCCGTTCGTGTTTTCGCGCATATTTGAAGGCTGCCTGGGCAATCCGATCGGTAGCCTTTTCAGTCACAACTTTAATAGAAACCACAACACCTTGCGAAACTTGGTTCTCTAAACCGGCGTAGAGACCCTCCGTATTTTCACGAAACAAAACAATATCGACGCCTTCATAGCGTGCTGGAATACCTGGAAGCGTCCTTGCTGGTCTCACCGATGCATAGAGGTCGAGCTCCCTTCGGAGCCGAACATTCGCGCTAACATGCCCTTTGCCAACCGGAGTTGTCGTCGGTCCCTTCAACGCCACCCCATTCTTGCGACAAGAACTCAAAGTCGCCTTGGGCAATGCATCACCATGCTCCGCAAACGCTTGGAGCCCACATGAACATTCTTCCCAATGAATATTCACGCCCGTTCGTGACAAAACATATTTTGTTGCCTCTGCAACCTCCGGTCCAATCCCATCACCTGAAATCAATGATATTGCATGTGGCATAACAACTCCTTCATACGAGAAAATTCGACCTGAGGATTCATTTCTCAACCGCTGTTTAGGTATTTTGCCCTCAAGTACCAGAAAGTCTAACAGCAACCAGAACTTGATGGCGAATTTACGAGAAAATTCTTCGTGTTTCCCCTGTTATCATTATGGTTTTTCGAAAAGCCAAAAGATGCGATTGTGGTCGATTGGCCATAGGATTATTTTCGTGAAATAATGAGAAGGATGAGGCACTTAACTTGATTATGTGCAACAAGCACACATTGACCACCATAGCGCTGACTGCTTTGCTTTTGACTCTTTTAAGCTGGAGTGCGTGCCGATCCCTAATAGCAACATCACATAACTCTGCCACTTCAACCACTCAAAATGGTAAGGCCCCTAGCTGTCACAATTTACAACCCATCGATGCGGCATTGCTCAAATCTGTCGTGAATCTAGATCTGGCCGGTGCCCAAAAAGCCATTCTGCAAGGAGCCAATGTAAACGGGTGTGACGGGCTCGGCTTTTCATTCCTCGTCAACGCACTCGCCACATACGATCTTGAAATCGTCACCTATTTAATAAATCAAGGTGCTACGATGCTACTTCAAGGTTCGGGTTGTACCCAGGCTCAGCCCATCGATCGAAACTTACTCGACGCCGTTGAACACAAAGACTTATCTACCGTAAGCCAGCTCATTATCAAGGGTGCCAACATCAATGCCTGCGACCAAGATGGCTTCTCAGTCCTCGTCACCGCAATTGCCAGCTATGAAATGGAAGTGGTGAACCTACTACTCTCCCACGGTGCAATACTATCTGCCAGTTAACCCCAAAATCATATTTTACTTCACGAATCAAACTCGGCTAGACTACTCACTATGCAAGTTAAGGCAGAGGTTGATGATAGTCTTTGGGAAGAGGTCACTCGAAAAAGCCAACAATCCGATGAAAATGAAATAATCATTGCTGCCATCAAAGCACTCATCGAAATGACGCCCGAGCCGCCACTGCCCAAACCTGAACCACTGATTCCCGCAGAAGCCCCTCCCCCTGCTTTACTCCCCCCCCCCATAGCAAGCCCATCCCAATCAAAATTTTTCGGACAATTCATGATATCTCGGGGTATTATCGATGAAACTCAATTCAATGAAGCGATAAAGCAGGTCCAGCGCGAACATGGACGTGTGGGTGAAATTGCCGTCGACAAAGGGTTTCTATCCTCACAACAAGCCAAAGAACTGAACCGCCTACAGCATTCCGAAGACATGCCCTTCGGAGCCCTGGCGGTAGAAAGAGACCTACTCACCCACCACCAGCTCGAAGAAATCCTAAAAACCCAAACCACTCAAGGACTCAGAATAGGCGACGCCATTAAGCAGCTGGGCTTTGCGACCGAAGAAGCAATAGAATCCGCTTTTAGGGATTTTGAAAAAGAAGCAGAAATAGAAGCCAAAACAGAACACCCCATTCTACATCCAGACCTATTTGGTATTCGGGAAGCAGAACTACTCGTAGACACCTTCCCAAAAATCGTCATGAGACTCACAGGACTCCCCTCTAAACTCTCTCGTGGGATTCCTTTCAATCCGAAAGTCAT
>JAYZAY010000096.1:0-31961 GCA_036339465.1 Myxococcota bacterium
TCACCAAAAGTTTAATTGTGAGGTTTACGTTCTTAACAAGGACGAAGGCGGCCGACACACCCCATTTTTTAGTAACTATCGACCACAGTTCTACTTTCGAACCACGGACGTCACCGGCTCCATCAAGCTACCTGAAGGTACTGAGATGGTGATGCCTGGTGATAACGTCTCAATGGAAGTTGAACTCATCTGCCCAATCGCAATGGAAAAAGAAGTGAGATTCGCGATTAGGGAAGGTGGCCGCACCATTGGTGCAGGTGTTGTTACTGACATCATTGAATAGGTATTAGGGGGCGTGGAAACGGCTCACCAGCCAACGCTAATTTCACTCGCCCGGAACGGAACAAGCGCGATCCGGGCGAGTATACGATGCAGGTCAGTAGCTCAATTGGTAGAGTGGCGGTCTCCAAAACCGTTGGTTGGGGGTTCGAGTCCCTCCTGGCCTGCCATTAAGGAATGAATACATGGGGTCACGACATAGATTCGTAGTCGGCGCGATGGCTATACTCTCCATCATCACCGCTCAGGTACTGGCGCGACTTCTTGAGTATGGGTGGGTTGAATTGGGCTTTCGTGATATCTACGTAGTGCCTCAGCAACTATTGTTACCCACCATGCTTGGGTATTTGATCGCAACCATCGCTGGTCTTGCATGTTATAAACACCCGACGACCCAAGGCCTAGCCACAGAAGTTGTCGACGAACTATCGAAGGTAACGTGGCCCACGAGAGATGAAACAAATCACGCAACGGTGGTGGTTATTGTCGCAGTAATCATCAGTTCCGGTTTTCTGGGTGTCTTCGATGCATTATGGCTATGGTTGACCGACTGGCTACTTGGAGCCGGGCCCAGCTGACCTTAGCGATAACGACACGAATTAATAAGCCAATAACCACTTTTGGGGTGACACGTAATGTCCGAGGAAATGCTAGAGCAGAACACCGAAACGACCAACGCACCTGCTGTTGAGTCAGCATCGGCCGACCAATCGGAATCAGCGGCTGCTATTGACGCACATGGCCAATCGACAGACGGTGAAACTGATGGTGACCGCGAAGTCTCCAGTGGCAGTGAAAGCACCTCTGATAATGAGGGTCACACTACTGATCGAATTGAGCCTAAGAACGAGAACTGGAAATGGTACGTGGTCAATGCTCATTCGGGCCATGAGCACAGAGCCAAAGCTTCGCTAGAGGAACGTATTCGGCAAAATGACTTAGCCGAATATTTCGGTGAAATTTTGATTCCGACCGAAAATGTAATTGAGCTCACTAAGAACGGGCAAAAGCGGACGAGCAAGAGGAAATTCTTTCCCGGCTATATGTTAGTGCAGATGGAAATCACCGACCATACCTGGCACTGTATAAACAACACCCCAAAAATCACCGGCTTTGTTGGAAGGACCACCAATCCCCCACCAATCCCTGATCACGAGGTAGGTCGTCTCACTAAACAGATCGATGAAGGTACACTTAAAGCGAAACCGAAGGTTAACTTTAGTGTTGGAGAGGACGTTCGAGTAACCGACGGACCGTTCGCTAATTTCAACGGTCTTGTCGATGATGTGAATGAAGATAAGGGTAAATTACGGGTCATGGTCTCCATTTTCGGACGATCGACCCCAGTCGAACTAGAGTTTGTTCAGGTCGAAAAGGCCTAGACAAAGAGCAGCGAATTTATTTGAGAAAGCGCTCAAGTACCACCCAATGAGGTAATCAAATGGCCAAGAAAATATCAGGCTACATAAAGCTACAAATTCCTGCCGGCAAGGCAAATCCATCTCCGCCCGTAGGCCCGGCTCTGGGCCAGCATGGTGTGAACATTATGCAGTTTTGCAAAGAGTTTAATGCTCGAACTCAGAAGCAGGGTGAAATGGTCATCCCAGTGGTTATTACCGTATTCGCCGACCGCTCCTTTTCTTTCGTTACCAAAACCCCACCAGCTTCGATTCTTATCAAGCAAGCAGTGGGCTTGAAAATCACGAAAAAACCAGGTGCAGGTTCAAAGGAACCGAACAAAACCAAAGTAGCAAGCATCACGCGTGAGCAAGCTCTGGAGATCGCGACAACTAAGATGCCTGATTTGAACGCAAAGGATCTCGACGGTGCTACTGAGATGATCATTGGTACAGCTAAGAGCATGGGAATCGAGCTTCAGGACTAGACAATCGACTAGTACCCACCTATAAGGTCGCGCCACGAGCGCAGGATAATATTGTGCCTGAGTCAGGAGATATCAAAATGATATCGATGGTACTGTGAGGTAGTTATGACAAAATTAAGCAAGCGAAACCATGCTAACCGGAACCTCGTCGATCGGTCCAAGAAATACGATGTGCTTGAAGCGATCGATCTTCTTAAAAATGCGCAAGCTGCCAAATTTGATGAGTCCATTGAAGTGTCGGTAGGCCTAGGGGTTGACCCGAAGAAAAGTGACCAAATGGTCCGTGGTGTTTGCAAATTGCCGCATGGCAGTGGTAAGCCGGTAAGAATACTCGTTTTCGCCAAAGGCGATAAGGAGGAAGAGGCAAAGGCCGCCGGAGCGGACTTTGTGGGCTCCGAAGATCTCGTTGAAAAGATCAAAGCAGGGTGGTTGGAGTTTGACAAGGCGATCGCCACACCTGACATGATGCCTAAGGTAGGGCCCATCGCGCGCATTCTCGGACCACGTGGACTCATGCCTAATCCCAAGGTTGGGACCGTAACCGTCGACGTGGGAAAAGCCGTAAACGAAGAAAAAGCCGGCAGGGTGGAATTCCGGGTCGACAAAGCAGGGATCGTCCACGCTGCGATCGGCAAAATGAGTTTTGGTGCTGAAGATCTGAAGGCGAACTTTGATGCAGTTATGGACGCCATCTTAAAACTAAAGCCCGCAACAGCTAAGGGTACCTACATACAAAGCCTATCCTTTTCTAGCACGATGGGTCCCGGTGTTAGAGTTGATACCCAAAAAGTGCAAGGTTAAGACCCCGAAATTGAAGGATGTGAGCAATGAGTCGCGCCGAAAAGCAAGAAATCGTAACAGAGTTGAGTGAAACTCTGAGGGCCTCCGCAGGCACCATATTTGTTGACTATGCCGGAATTGATGTAAACACGATAAATGATATCAGAAGTCAATTCAGAGCAGCGGGTGTTCGTTATCAAGTTGTTAAGAACTCACTAATGAGTCGGGCCCTAGAGCTGGCGGAGCTTGACAGTGATGCCGCCTCGCTAAAAGGCAGTCCAACCGCCGTGATCTTTTGCAATGACGATCCAGTCAATGCTGCAAAACTCACGGCCGACCTATCCAAGAAGCACAAGAAACTAAAAGTTAAAGGCGGCATCCTCGAGTCCGAGATTATTAGCGCGGAGCAAGCAGTAGCTCTCTCCAAGATGCCTAATCGCGAAGAGCTACTCTCCCAGATTATAGGGCAGGCGCTTAGCCCAGGCCGCAAGATTGCTAGTCAAATTAAGAGTCCTAGCGGCAAGGTATTGGGTGCCATTGACAAATTTATCGAGAATCTAGAAGGCTAATCAAAAATCGAATCCACTCGAAAGTGGGTCTAAATGGGCTTTATAGAGAGCCCTCAACATAAGGAGTTCAGGAATGGCTGACGCTGCTCGCACCTGGAATGGTGATATTAAAGACATCGGAGAGAAAATCGTTGGACTTACTCTCCTTCAAGCAAAAGAACTTAGCGACTATCTGAAAGATGAGCATGGTTTGGAGGCTGCAGCCGGTGCAGCCGTCATAGCCGCCATGCCGTCGGCTGACGGCGCCGACGCAGCCGCTGCGGCTGAGCCGACAGAGTTCAACGTAGTACTAAAGTCTGCGGGCGCTAAGAAAATTCAGGTCATCAAGGAAGTCCGTGCGGCAACGGGCCTCGGCTTGAAGGAAGCCAAGGAACTTGTCGATGGTGCCCCAAAGACAGTTAAAGAAGCACTGCCCAAGGACGAGGCCGAAGAGTTGAAGAAAAAACTCGAGGCCGCTGGTGCTGAGGTTGAGCTGAAAGCTTAGTTTTGGTTCACGTTGCGCAGTCCTCTTGCCACAATCCCGGAAGATTGTGGCAAGTTTGTTGACTAGAAGTATGTTTTGAGACACTGATTCGAATCGGCCAGCCCGGTGGTTTGTATTGTCGCAAGCCTTCGTTTTGACGCTAGCCGGAAGCTTTGCCTGCAGGAGCAAGTCAACAGTATGGCGAACTCTAAAATACAAGATAATTTTCGCATTCGTAAAAGTTTTGGCCGCCACGAGGCGCTCGTCGAAGTACCCAATCTGATTGATACCCAAAAGAGAAGCTATGAAAAGTTCCTCCAACTGGATATCGATCCGATGCAGCGAGCAGATGTAGGCTTGCAAGCGGTCTTCAGCCGAGTCTTCCCGATTAAGGACTTTAACGAAACCGCATCGCTCGATTTCGTCAGATATGATATCGACCCGCCCAAATACGATGTTGAGGAATGTCACCAGAGGGGCATGACCTTTGCTGCTCCGATGAAGGTGTCGATCCAACTCATTATTTGGGAGAAAGACGAAGTCACCGGCCAGCAGTCTGTCAGATCCATCAAGGAGCAGGACGTCTATTTCGGGGAAATCCCACTGATGACTGAACATGGTACCTTCATCATCAATGGCACCGAACGCGTTATTGTGTCCCAGCTGCACCGAAGTCCTGGCGCGTTCTTCTTTGTCAATCAAGACAAAACGAAGAGTGCGTCCAGCGGAATGCTCTTGCATAGTGCACGTATTATCCCGAATCGGGGTTCCTGGTTGGATTTCGAATTCGACACGAAGGATATCCTTCATGTCCGCATTGACCGTCGGCGTAAGATGCCGGCTACGATTCTCTTGAAGGGGTTGGGCTATAGTGCACAGGACCTGCTTGATTATTTCTACGCGAAAGAAAGCATTTATCTTCTTGATGGCGACGAATACGAAAAGTCGGTCAACCTGGAGTTACTTTTAGGGCAACGTGCCACCAAAGACATCATCGATCCTGATAGCAGCGATGTGATTGTTCGAAAAAATCGAAAATTTACGAGATCCGCGATTAAGAAAATACGTACCAAA
Source organism: Myxococcota bacterium (assembly GCA_036339465.1). Taxonomy (GTDB): domain Bacteria; phylum Myxococcota; class XYA12-FULL-58-9; order XYA12-FULL-58-9; family JABJBS01; genus JAYZAY01. The sequence goes on from JAYZAY010000096.1 coordinate 5,051, forward strand.
GGTATCGAGCGTATCTCGGTCGACGCTGAGGATGTAGTGGGCACCATTGCTGCTATTGATATCATCGACGATGAAACTGGTGAAGTGCTCCTGCAGTCCAACGAAACAATTTCGGAGGAAAAATTAGCGTTGGTTCGAGAAAAGGGTGTTAAGCAGATCGAGACCCTGTTTATCGATGGCCTTAATGTTGGCTCCTATCTGCGCGACACTCTGCTGGTTGACAAAGTAGAAACCGAAGAGGACGCCCTGCTGGAAGTCTATCGGCGTTTGCGACCAGGTGAGCCCCCGACTCCTGATACAGCAAGGACTTTCTTCCATAATCTCTTTTTTAATGCCGAACGCTACGACCTATCCAGAGTTGGTAGGTTAAAGCTGAACCACAAGTTTGACAATAACGAGGACATCAACAACACCGTCCTCAGTAAACGAGATATCATGGAAGTTGTCCGATATCTCTTGGATCTCAAAAATGGTCGTGGGCAAGTAGACGATATTGACCACCTCGGAAATAGACGGGTTCGTGCCGTTGGTGAATTGCTTGAGAATCAATTCCGAGTAGGGTTAGTACGTATGGAACGGGCGATCAGGGAACGCATGAGTTTACAAGAACTTGAAACCCTAATGCCGCATGATTTAATCAATGCGAAACCCGTGTCGGCTGTCGTTAAGGAATTCTTTGGCTCCTCACAACTGTCGCAGTTTATGGACCAGACTAACCCGCTTTCTGAGGTGACGCACAAACGCCGACTTTCCGCACTGGGGCCTGGTGGCCTCACGCGCGAAAGAGCGGGCTTCGAAGTCCGCGATGTTCACCCTACCCACTACGGGCGTATTTGTCCGATTGAAACCCCCGAGGGTCCGAATATCGGGCTGATCTCCTCGCTGAGCACCCACGCTAGGGTGAATGAATATGGCTTTGTCGAGACTCCTTACCGCTCCGTTTCGGAGAGCAGGGTCAGTGGGGACGTAAAATATTACAGTGCCTTACAGGAAGAAGCTCACGTCATCGCCCAGGCGAATGCCCATGTGAATTCTGATGGCACTTTCGCAGACGCCTTGGTCGCATGTCGTCGGGGTAGCGACACATTAATGATGCGTCCCGAAGAAGTGACCCTAATGGATGTGTCTCCGAAGCAACTCGTTTCGGTTGCCTCATCCTTGATCCCCTTTCGAGAAAATGATGATGCTAATCGGGCGCTCATGGGCTCGAACATGCAGCGACAGGCGGTGCCCTTGCTTCGTGCTGAGGCGCCCCTTGTCGGCACGGGAATGGAGCTCAATGTTGCCAGAGATTCCGGTGTTACCGTGACTGCCGCGCGAAGCGGTGTGGTGGCCGCCGTAGATGCTACCCGTATTGTTGTCAAAGCCGATGGTGAAGAAGCCCATTCCACAGACGTCGCTCAAGAAGTCGACATCTACAACCTGGTCAAGTATCAGCGTTCGAATCAAAACACCTGTATCAATCAAAGGCCGATCATTCAACGAGGTGATCGGGTGCAGGTGGGTGATTGCATAGCCGATGGGCCATCCACGGATAGAGGCGAGTTGGCACTTGGCCGCAATCTGGTCGTGGCGTTTATGCCTTGGCAAGGATACAACTTCGAGGATTCGATTCTCCTGAGCGAGAAACTTGTTCACGAGGATTACTACACCTCGGTTCATATCGAAGAGTTTGATTGTGTCTCGCGCGATACCAAATTAGGCAAAGAGGAGGTCACGCGGGATATCCCAAATGTTGGTGAAGAGCCACTCGGGGATCTGGATGAGGCAGGTATTATAAGGATAGGCGCCGAAGTTCGCTCTGGGGATATCCTTGTTGGTAAGATCACGCCGAAAGGCGAGACTCAGCTTTCTCCTGAAGAAAAACTGCTTCGCGCTATCTTTGGTGAGAAGGCAGGCGACGTTAGGGATACCTCGCTACGGGTTCCACCTGGCGTCACTGGTACCGTCATTGGCGCGAGGGTCTTTGCTCGCAAGGGCGTCGAAAAAGACGAACGTGCATTGCAGATCGAGGAGCAAGAAGAATCTCGGCTCCTCAAGGACCAGAAAGATGAGGTTAAGATAATCGTTGATAGTGGCCGGCGTAAGATCAACGCTTTGGTGACTGGTAAGGCCACAGTCTCTAGGCTGGTTGATGACCGGGGTGATGTTATTCTAGAAAAGGATGTGACGCTCGACCCTGAGAATATGGCAGCGATACGCTACAAATACCTCTCGGAAATCAGAATTGGCGATGATGAGGTGGAAGATCGCATTGATGCGATTCTTGAATCCGCAGACGAGAGGGTTGCGCTCGTTAAATTAACCTTCAGTGACAAGATCGCGCGTCTCAAAAAAGGCGATGAGCTCGCTCCTGGCGTAATTAAGATGGTTAAGGTTTATGTGGCGATTAAACGGCGACTGCAGGTTGGCGATAAGATGGCGGGGCGTCACGGAAACAAGGGCGTCATTTCCCGGGTTCTGCCTGTGGAAGATATGCCTTATACCGTAGATGGTCGTCCCGTCGATATTTGTTTGAACCCACTAGGCGTACCAAGCCGGATGAATATTGGCCAAATTCTCGAAACCCACCTTGGATGGGGCGCTAAGCAGGTTGGACGTCGGCTTGAAGATATAATGGAGCAACATTTCTCCAGTGATGTTATCAAAACCGAGTTGAAAAAGTTTTTTGATCACGAGAAGGACTCGAGCTTTATTGATTCACTCGATGTGGATGAGGTTAGGAAGCTGGCGGGGAGGCTGCAGCGAGGTATTCATTTCGCTACGCCCGTTTTTGAGGGCGCTCGAGAGATCGACATCGACAAAGTGCTCGAACAGGCTGGCGTAGCGACTTCGGGTCAAAGTGTCTTGTTTGATGGTCGTACAGGAGAACCTTTCGACCAACCGGTCACGGTCGGTGTTATGTACATGCTTAAGTTACATCACTTAGTAGATGATAAGATTCATGCGCGTTCAATTGGACCGTATTCTCTGGTCACCCAGCAGCCACTTGGTGGTAAGGCCCAATTTGGCGGGCAACGATTAGGTGAAATGGAGGTCTGGGCTATGGAAGCCTATGGTGCGGCTTACGCATTACAAGAGTTTTTAACTGTTAAGTCGGATGACGTTCAGGGCCGGACACGGATGTACGAAGCCATTGTCAAAGGCGAGAATACGCTTGAATCTGGCATTCCTGAATCGTTCAACGTACTAACGAAGGAACTCCAGGCTTTGTGTCTCGATGTTCAGATGATTCAAACGGATGACGTTTTAGAAACAGCTTCGTAGTTAAGTGATCTGTTTTTAATACGGTCAGCTTGTTCCACCGGCTCAATAAGTGAGGGCGCTATTGTGAAAGATATTTTTTCGTTCTTCGAGAAACCGAAAGACCCAGTTAATTTCGATGCTATCCAGGTATCAATTGCGAGTCCCGAAAAGATCAGGGAGTGGTCTCATGGGGAGGTCAAAAAACCGGAGACAATTAATTACCGAACCTTTAAGCCCGAACGCGATGGACTTTTCTGTGCTAAGATTTTCGGGCCGATTAAAGATTACGAGTGCCTATGTGGTAAGTACAAGCGCATGAAACACCGTGGAATCGTGTGTGAAAAGTGCGGTGTTGAGGTCATCCAGTCCAAGGTTCGTCGTGAGCGGCTTGGGCATATCAACCTAGCCACGCCCGTAGCACACATCTGGTTTCTGCGGTCGGTTCCATCCCGGATTGGGGCTATCCTGGATATGACGATGCGCGAGTTAGAAAAGGTGCTATACTGTGAGGCATTTGTCGTCACCGAGCCAGGTAAACTCGAGTTGAAGTTAGGTGCTATGCTCTCTGAAGAGGAGTATCTAGAAGTCGTCGAGGAACACGGACCCGGTGCTTTCACGGCGGAAATGGGCGGCGAGGCCGTACGATCCCTTCTTAGAGAAATCGACCTAGAAGTGTTATCTGCCGAATTGCGTGAGGAAATGCTGACGACCGCATCTGAGGCGAAGCGGAAGAAGACGGCTAAGAGGTTGAAAATCTGTGAAGCCCTACGAGACTCCGACAATAATCCCGAATGGCTAATGCTTGAAGTTATCCCCGTATTGCCTCCTGACCTGAGGCCTTTGGTGCCGTTGGATGGTGGCCGTTTTGCGACTTCTGATCTCAACGACCTTTACCGTCGCGTCATTAATCGTAACAATCGGTTGAAGCGTCTGCAGGAGCTAAATGCACCTGAAATTATTATCCGCAACGAGAAACGGATGCTTCAGGAAGCTGTCGATGCTCTATTTGACAATGGTAGGCGAGGTAAGAGTATTACAGGGCCCTCAAAACGACCTCTCAAGTCATTATCCGATATGATTAAGGGTAAGCAGGGCAGGTTTAGGCAGAACCTCCTTGGTAAACGGGTCGATTATTCTGCACGGAGTGTCATTGTTGTAGGACCTGAATTAAAACTGCATGAATGTGGTATTCCGAAGGTAATGGCTTTGGAGTTATTCAAGCCCTTTATTTACAACAAGCTAGAGGAGCGTGGTTACGTTACGACCATCAAAAGTGCTAAGAAGATGGTCGAAAAAGCAATGCCTGAAGTCTGGGACATTTTGGATGAGGTCATTCGAGAGCACCCGGTAATGTTGAACCGTGCGCCTACGTTGCACCGGCTTGGCATGCAGGCGTTTGAACCGGTCCTTATTGAGGGCAAAGCCATTCAGCTCCACCCACTGGTATGTACTGCCTTCAACGCGGATTTCGACGGTGACCAGATGGCTGTTCATGTTCCGCTTTCGGTTGAGGCCCAATTAGAAACCCGCGTGTTGATGATGTCCACCAACAACATCCTGAGTCCTGCGAACGGAAAACCAATCATTGTTCCAACTCAAGATATCGTTCTCGGCTGTTATTATATGACCCGGGAGCGGCCCGGCGTGCATGGAGTTGGGATGCGCTTCGCTGGAATCGAGGAGGCAAGTGCCGCATATGATCATGGTGCGGTCGACCTACAAGCTGCGATTGAATGTCGGATTGGCGGCGAGATGGTTAAAACCACGGTAGGGCGCGTATTGTTGTATGATATCGTCCCTAAAGAACTGCCTTTTAAATTGGTAAACAAGGTTATGGACAAAAAGGCCCTCGGTGCGTTGATTGACGCATGTTACCGAAGGTGCGGGCAGAAGGGGACGGTCCTCCTTGCAGATCAATTAAGAACGCTGGGTTATCAAAATGCAACCAAGGCCGGTATCTCGATTTCTATTAAGGACATGAGTATCCCAGAAAAGAAAACCCTTTTCATCGATAGGGCGCAGGAGAATGTAGCGGAAATTGAAAATCAGTACAATGAAGGTCTGATCACAGACGGTGAGCGATACAATAAAGTGATCGACATTTGGTCGCGCGTGGCGGAAGAGCTTGAAGGCGAGTTGATGAGCCATATCGCGACTGAGGACTTTGTTCCCAAATCAGGCGACCCCGTTAAAACAGCCTCCATGAATTCGGTTTTTATCATGGCTGATTCAGGTGCTCGTGGCTCGAGACAGCAAATTAAGCAGCTGGCGGGCATGCGTGGGTTGATGGCTAAACCGTCGGGTGAAATCATCGAAACTCCTATTACTGCGAATTTTCGTGAAGGCCTTTCGGTCTTGCAGTACTTCATCTCCACACACGGTGCGCGAAAAGGTTTGGCGGATACTGCTTTGAAGACTGCAAACTCTGGGTATTTAACCAGACGTCTTGTGGATGTCGCGCAGGATACGGTCGTAACAGAATTTGACTGCGGGACTCTTGATGGTATCGAAATTGAAGCATTGATCGAGGCCGGCGAGGTGATTGAGCCCTTGGGTGACCGAATCCTTGGTCGTGTGGCCCTCGAAGATATTCTTCATCCGCACACCGACGAGCCTATCGCAGCGGCTGGGGAACTCATTGACGAGATTAAGGTCAAGCAGATCAATGATTCACCAATTCGCTTGGTCCGTGTACGTTCGCCTCTGACGTGTCAGACGAAACGTGGTATCTGCGTGGAATGCTACGGCCGTGATTTATCACGTGGGCACAAGGTTAATATTGGTGAAGCCGTCGGTGTCATCGCTGCTCAATCCATTGGGGAGCCTGGTACCCAGTTGACGATGAGAACTTTCCATATCGGAGGCATTGCTTCCGGGCGGGCAGCTCAGTCGACGCTTGAAGCTAGAGGCCCAGGCTCGTTGCGCTATATTAATCTTCACTCGGTACGGAAGGGTGATGGTTCAATCGTTGTTATGAGTCGGAACGGGGAGATCGCAGTTATAGATGAAAGCGGGCGGGAGCGGGAGCGCTACGTCGTCAACTACGGTGCTACCATGAAAGTCGCGGACCAGACTGAAGTAAAGGCTGGCGATGCGCTTTGTGAATGGGACCCCTTTGCCGTTCCAATTCTAACCGAGGTTTCTGGCGCGGTTCAGTATGGTGATATCATCGAAGGTGTCACCATGCAGGAGCAGTTGGACGACATCACTGGCCTGTCCCGACGAACCATTATTGAATCTAAAGACAATGATACGCGGCCAAGGCTGATCATCGGGACACACACAGGAGAATCAGAAACAGCCGGTGTTTCGGAAAATGGAGCGCGCTATTTTCTGCCGATTGGGACGAACATTGCGGTGCATCCCGGTGACGTCATGGAAGCAGGTGACGTTATTGCTCGGATTCCTAGAGAAACAACCAAAGACAAGGACATTACAGGCGGCCTTCCTCGCGTCGCGGAGCTATTCGAGGCCCGTAAGCCCAAGGAACACGCTTTGATTTCTGAAATCGATGGGATTGTTCAATTTGGAAATGACACTAAGGGTAAACGCAAGGTTATTATTCAGCCAGAAATAGGTGAGCCAGCAGAGTATTTGGTCCCCAAACGGCGGCATCTTACGGTGCAAGAGAATGACCGCGTCCGCGCTGGCGATCCACTCATGGATGGGCCGGCCAACCCGCACGATATTTTGAGGGTCCTTGGTGAGAAAGCACTTGGCAAGTATCTTGTGGATGAAATTCAGGAAGTCTATAGACTTCAGGGCGTCCGTATCAATGACAAACATATCGAAGCGATTGTTCGTCAGATGCTTAGAAGAGTTCGGATCAAAAAGGCTGGCGATACTCGCTTCCTGCTCGAGGAGCAGGTAGAGAAAGTTGAGTTTGAAGCGGAGAACGAGCGGGTAATGCAGTTGGGAGGTAGTCCGGCAATCGGGGAGCCAATGTTACTTGGCATCACGAAGGCATCTTTATCAACCCAATCATTTATATCCGCCTCCTCCTTTCAAGAAACGACGAAGGTGTTGACTGAAGCCTCCTTGGGAGGGCGAATCGACCGACTATTGGGATTGAAAGAAAATGTTATCATGGGGCGTTTAATCCCAGCTGGTACTGGTTTGAGCGGTTATAGTAAGTTGTCCTCGGTGGTAGATCCTGAGTTACTGGAAGTTGACGAGGAATACGAGATGACCATCGAAGATCGCGAAGGACCACTCTTAGCAAATCTGCCAATGGGATTTGCGGTCAACGAATAGTGTGAATTACGCATCGGGTTGTGGACATGTTGTTGAGGTGGTCGTCGGGTTTGGCTAGGGTAATTTTACTCAGCTCGTGTTTGATTGTTACTGGAGCCTCCACTTTAGATCACAGTCGGTTCGTTGGCCCTGAAAAATGTGGATCCTGTCACGAGTTTGCGATGAGTAGGTGGTTAGACGGGCCGCACTCGTCGGCACTCAGTTCTTTAAGCGAGAGCGAGCGTAACAATGCAAGATGTACGTCCTGCCACAGTCCGGAGGATGGTCTAGAAATCAAGGTAAGCAAGCACCTTTCGAGTGTGACGTGTGAATCGTGTCACGGTGCGGGCCGCTATTACCATCAGGATTATGTGATGCGGGATAAGGAGTTATCCAAGGCAGTCGGCCTAGTCCTCGTGGAGAAAGCTCAGTGTCGTCGTTGCCACACTCTTGATTCTCCAAGTATTGAAAAATTTGACTACGAGGAGTTTTGGCAAAGGATTTCCCACTCCAAACGGGACCGTTTGGCATGGGAAAGAAGTAAAGGTAGAAATCCAGCAGCGGAATAAACCGCGAAAATCGTTCTCTTTCCTAACTTGTTGAAATAATTGTGAAAGCTTTATTGGTATGCGTGGCAAATTTATTCTATCTAGCCCTAGCGGAAAAGGGTTACCGCAGAAACAAGCCACAGAGATTGCTATTTTCGGTAGGTCGAACGTCGGTAAGAGTTCATTGATTGCGTCGTTAACGACAAATCCGAAAATAGTAAAGGTTTCTTCTAGGCCGGGTAAAACGCAATGTCTCAATTATTACGCTTTCGGAGACAGTTTCTTCCTCGTTGATTTTCCCGGTTATGGCTATGCGAAGGTGAGCAAGCAGCTGAGAGCGTCATTCAAAGTAATGATTAACTCCTATCTGATGCTGGACCCTCCAAGAGTAGATTTGATTCTCTTATTGATAGACTCAAGGAGGGAAAAGGTTAGTCAGCTGGACGTTGAAATGCTTGCTAACATTCGTCGGATAGACGCGGAAATACTCATTGTTGCGACGAAGATTGATACAATCGCAAAGAATAAGAGAGCCCAACGTTTACGTCTGCTCCGACAACAATTAAAGTGTGAAGTAGATGAAATTATCGGCCACTCCTCGAAACTTAAAGTGGGCAATAAGGATATTTACGCGCGAATGAATGAGCGGATATGATTCTGTAGCCAGAGTACGACACTATGACACCCTGTCCCGGAATGACTTATCTCAGCTTAAGTATCCTCTTGTTTGTCCTCGGTTTGTGTTTGGAGGTGTTCGGGGCATCATACGGAGTGGAAATTGACGGTGTTGTGGCCGTGGTGGGTGAGCAAGTATTGACGCGCACGGAGCTCCATGAAGAGATGCGGGTATTGTTAATATTGAGGGGGGGGGAACGTGCGGGTGCGGGTCACTTCTCCATCGAGCTCGAAAGAACGTTTTTAGATTACGTTCTCTACCAGTTGATTGTATCTGTACATTCACTAAGGGCCGGGTTTCAAGAACCGCCGAATTTTGAACTTGACCAAATGAAGCAGCGGTTTCTCGATAAGTTTTTTTCATTGGAGTCCTATCATTCCTTCAAGCGCCGCTTTGGTCTTTCGGAATCGAGAATTCGAAATCTTCTTCGTCGTGAACTTAAGAATGAGCTTTTCCTGCGCGATCGTCTCAATGCCAGAGTTCGTAACGGCGCTCTGCCTGGAAAACCAAAGACGGAAGATGAACTACCACTTCTTAAGGAGATTTTGAACGAGATGCGTCGAACGGTGAGTGTGACGGTTATGTCCCGATGGTCGAAACCACCATGAGTTATGCTAGGTTTTCTTTGCCATTTGGACCGTTGCTCGCGGCGGTCTCGCTAGCCGGTTTGGTTTCGATTGGGGCATCGCCTAGCGGCTGGAAAAAAGCGGAGCTATCAAAATAGTCGAATTGGATGTATCTCTCGTTCTTTTGTTGGACTGTGATGCTTCCTGTGGACTGTGCGGTTCGCTGGTTTTCCGTTATGTTCCAAAGGTAATCCAATTGCAGCGTCTCGTTATTATCGCTGGATTCTGCGGAAAGCCATAGAGAAGCTTTCTTTGCGATATACGCGACGTTGGCAGAGCAAGAGTCGTACTCTCTTAGCCAGTAACAATGTCGCTCCGCTATGACGTGAGGGGTCTACCGGTTTTGTGTGAGTGGGTGTCCGATCTAGGTGTTACGATGGCAAAATAGATGCTCATCTTTGTACATCTTTATAGACGAACCCTTGTCAAGTCTTGTGATTCGTAGAATATCCATTTTAACTGGTTCGAAACAGAGATTCTAAGGCATATGTATTCTATCGTTAAACCTGTTTTGTTTTCGCTTGACCCGGAAACGGCTCATAACCTGACATTTAAGGTGTGTGGTATTTCTCAAAATAGCTTGATTCCGCTATTCAAGACCATCGTGGGTAATACAGATCCACGGTTGGAGCTAAAGGTTGGCGGTATTGAGTTTCAAGCGCCGGTTGGACTTGCTGCAGGCTTAGACAAAAACGGCATGTTGGTACGTCTATGGGATAGTCTAGGTTTCGGTGCAGTTGAGCTTGGGACTGTCACAGCTATTGCGCAGTCAGGGAACCCGCGTCCACGGTTGTTTCGTATTCCTGAACACGAGGCCTTAATTAATAGAATGGGCTTCAATAATAATGGCTCAGACCACCTAATGGGAGAATTAAGGAAGTTGAATTCGATGGGGTGGACTACGAAAGTTCCGATTGGTGTGAATTTAGGTAAATCAAAGGGCACACCGCTAGAAAGCGCAGTGGCAGACTATAGGCAAAGCGCGGAGCGAGTCACGGGTTTGTGCGATTACCTGGTCGTTAACGTGAGCTCCCCTAATACTCCCGGACTACGCAAACTCCAACAAACTCACTTCCTAAGAGATATTTTGTTGGCGGTCATTGAAGTGAGTGAAAAAACGCCGGTGTTCCTGAAATTATCGCCGGACTTGAGTCGTGAAGCGTTACTCGAGGCTGTACTAGTGGCCAAGACGAGCAATGCAGCTGGAATTATTGCGTCCAACACTTCCATTGACCATCGGTCCCTAGCTGACGTCGGAAATGGTGGCCTTTCTGGTAAACCAGTTTTTCAGAAAACCCTGGAAACCGTGTCATGGCTCTCGGAGGAAACTGATCTTCCGATTATTGGGGTGGGCGGTGTGAGTTCGGCTCGGGAAGTACTTGAGTTGCTGGCAGTAGGTGCGGCGGCTACCCAGCTCTATACAGCCCTAATTTATCGTGGTCCGTTCTTGATACGTAGAATTCATTCAAAGCTGAGTGGCCTTATTAGGCGAGAGGGATTTGCAGATTTGTCGACCCTAATCAATGATATGCGGTCGATGTCCCAATTTAACAGAGAAAAGCTTTTCCAATTGGTTGAATAGTCGCGATGTGTTTATGTGCTTCCTACCCCAAGAGAATCATTTACCTCATTGCAGAAACCACGGAAGTTCTTTATCAATTGGGAGGCTAGGACCGGATTGTGGTGATTTTAGGCTTTACCGCCCGACCGGTTTGGGCCCCCAAAGAGAAACCGAAAGTTAGTGTATTCGCCGAATCCAGGAGCGATGACATTGAAGGTTTAGAGCCTGATCTTGTAGTGGATTTCTCAGATATTTAAGTTTCAACCACCGAGCAATTTATTCGGCGAGGATATGCCGTTTACTGTTTCAACCAACGCACAACAAGTGCGATTCTTGGTGAGATTCTGCAGATTGGTGCGTTAGTGGGTGAGTAGCTGGAAGCAGAGCCTTATGTGGCAAGCCAGGAAAAGCGTCTCAAGCAAGTAAAGCAGACAACGGACCGGTTTTCCGCCAAGCCCAGGGTCTATTTTGAAGAATGACCGGTTCCGATGCTCCACTCAACCCTGTGGGTTTCTGAGCTCATAGAGCTTTTGGGTGAAATCGATATTTTTTCCAATCGTTTGAATACCGGCTTGGCGGAAAATGGAATCATCGAAAATCTTCGATGGTGGAGCATCCCAATTCAGAAATCACTATTGCGTCCTGGTGCGGAAAAAAGTCTCTAACGATCAATTTAAAGGCCGCATCGGGTGGCGAGGGATAAGGTAATCAGGAATAACCGAATATTTATGAGAGAAGGAGCGGTTTAATATGACAACAAGGTCCGGCTTGTTTGACCGATGGACTTGACCCGTTTGATGGAAATTATAGGCAGCTATAACAATGAATATGGCCCTTTTTGTAACGATTAAAGGAACTGACCTACGGATTCGCACAAAGATTTGAGTGCCTCGGCCGAATAGTTTGGTGACAACGAAACCGTTTTTTTTCTGCCTTCTTCTTTAAGCACGATCACATTGGTTTTAGCCAACCAATTAATGCAAGATTCCACCAAGGTTTGGTTGGCTGCTTCGGGTCGAGATATGAGACCTTCGAGATAGAAGCGTTTACAATGTTCCATGCAACGAGCTTTTAGCTCCTTATCCCAGAGAGGGAATTCTTGAAGTATGTCGAGGGATTTAATTGTAGCCCAGTAAGCTTCTACAAAGACATCGAGAAAAGATGCAAGCATCTCGAGGGTTTCACGTTCTTTTATAACGATCATGGGAGATTCATTTGGACCAGACAAATCGATGAAACTGCGAATGGAAAATGCGGCGACAGTTTCTTCGAAAGCCACTTCTAGTGTGGTGGTCGTAGAATATACAAATTCATTCCTAAAGAGTTTATTCAGAACTTTGGAATGTTCCATTACTCGTTCGAGGGATACTTCCGGTTCTGACTCATGCAGTATAGCGCGGGCAAGTATGGAGCCAGGGATAAAATGGTTGATTGTTGTGTTTTTGTGGAAGGCCATGGGAACGCGCTGTTCCTCGAGAATATAATAGATCGGTTCTGAACGGGATTTTTCTATGTCATCTACTTTTAGTATCCCGTCATCGGATAGCTTTTTCGCGGCTTCTAGAATCGCTGCATCTCGTGTGGATTCTTGTGCTAGGGGTGTTGAGAATCGTGCCCCACAACCATCCAGGTAATGCAGAAGAATACGTGCTTGGGCCAATAAACGGCCTTCTGCTATGCTGCGGCCACGGTGGTTAAGTATAACTGTGGCAACGATAGTTGTCGGGGTGACCGTTGATACCTTAGATACACCGTAGAGTATTTCGTATCCGAGCTGTTGTGTGAACCTTCTTTGCCTATCTGCATTGCCTCTCAAGCTGTCTTGGTCGACCTTTTTGTGCGTCGCATAATGCTTCAAGGAGATGGGTGTGCCAAACTGTAAGTGAAGCCTTCCAAATTTCGATTGTAGGACACTCGTGGTTCGGATCAGTCCGCTTAGGTTTTCTTTCTGTTTCGATTTTCCTTTTAACTCTTTGTCATAAGACTTTGATTCTATTATTTTTTCGTAATCGATTGATACGGGAACGAATGTGAGATCCTCTTGAACGCCGTCAGTCCAGGCTTCCAGCAACATGGATAGGATTCCAAACTTTGGCGGCAATAGTTTTCCTGTACGAGTTCGTGTACCTTCAAGGAAGAACTCGATGGAAACACCAGTTCGAACCAGCTCGGCGATATAGGCTTTAAATACCGTGCTGTAGAGTACATTGTTCCGAAAAGAGCGGCGCAGAAAGAAAGCGCCGCTTCCTCTAAATACGGTTCCCAACGGAAAAAATGATAAATTGATTCCGGCGGCGATATGCGGCGGTACCATGCCATATCGCCATAGAAGGTGAGAAAGAGCGAGATAATCAACATGACTTCTATGGCTGGGGCAGAAGATCAAGGGGCCATCCCTCCCCGCGTCCAAGAGTTTCCGGAACCCCTGGTAGTCGAAATAAACCCCACTGTAAATTCGGTTGAGGATTAGAGATACTGCCGAATCAACGAATCGAAGCATGTTGACGTGGTAGCGCGCGGCTATTTCACGAATGTATTGGCCAGCGAGATGTTCAACTTGCTGAATGGATTGTTTTTTGGCTTCCGCCTGCTGCTGGATGACTTCTCGTAGACTTGGCGTTCGTAATACGTGCCGAGCTGTTATTTGGTGATTGGGAAGTTCTGGTCCCGCTACAACTCTTTCTTCGGAGGTTAGTCTCCGATTAAGACTATGGGAGATCTTTCTTGCCAATTTGGAGAATTCATGACCGGGGTTCTCCCTAAGCACTTCCATGAGATTCATGGGCTCAGCCACTCTGACGAACGCGGTTTTCGGACTGGTTACGCGTAATGCCAAGGCTCTGAGTGCCCCGGGTCGACGACGGGAACCGAAGATTCTATCTGTGAGGCTCCATTCGATCATGCCGCTATGGGCTCTGTCAGTTAGCACGTGAGGCAAGATGTAGATTGGTTTATCGAGTTGATTTTGTAGGGTGAGTAATACGCGAAGATAATCGTTGGGCGATCGCTTTCTTTTTTTACGAGGCCCACTTCTTGGGTGGAGCATTAGAAAGGAGGTTGCTCCATTACTCACAGCGGAGGCGTAGGCAACTTCTTCGGGATTATAGGCCGCATCCATGGATACGCCAGGCGGCAGCGCGGGTACTTTTTGCTTGCTAAGAATGACTTCCCACAATTTCCGAAATGGTCGCCAGAGAATCAAACTTAGGCCGGCTAGGACATCGACCTGTGGAAGGCTCAATTCACGGATGGCATATCGAAGATATAGGTATAACCAAACAGAAGGAGCGCGTGCGACATAAACGAGAATACCTTGCTGTGAGAGCTTCTTAATATCCCTTGTCGCGGCCTCAGGATAGTCGATGTGTTCAAAGATCCTGCGAAAAAACCAGTGCTCGACTTTGTGGAGGAACTTGGTTCGCGCTGGAAGCTTGGTTATATAGGGGGGCATTTCCATTTCTCTTTTAACTACCCGTGACTGGTGGGAGGCTAAGATGCGACTTTGTGATTTGAGGCTGAATCAGGTGCAACGCTAGCTTTACTGAGGCTTTCTCGGTTGGCGTCTCTTAGACGGCGAGTCAAAACCTTAATGATGCCTTGGGCAATTTCAGGTTTTTCGGACAATATTTCTGAAAAATCATTTTGTTGGATTCTTAGTGCGGTGACCTGAGTCAGTGCTGTGACCGATGCAGATCTTGGTTCGGAGTCGAGAATAGCCATTTCGCCGAAAAATTGTTGGCTTCCCAGGGTGGTAATCTGGTGGTTTCCAACATGAACTTTGACTTCACCGTTGATAAGCAGGTACATCGAGTCCCCTGCCTCGCCTTCACTTACGATGGATTGGGTGGGGGAGACATCAATTTCCTCAGTGATTCTAGCGACATGTGACAGGTCTTCACTCGGGATATTTCCAAAAAGTGCCACGCTCTTTAGGAACAAAATCTTCTCTACGGTGCTAATCACGTTCCAATACCTCACTGAGACTCGTGAAAACTTCTATATCATTGTAGGAGAGGGTGAAAGCATCAATTTCGTTGACTTTAACGGACCGAATTGAGGTTAGAATAAGCCAGATGGGTTTCACTACAACAACTGACACACTGATTTTCGATGATCTTCTGGAGAAATATTCGCTGCTTTTCGAGCTTCGACTTGAGAGAGAATCGCTCGAAAATGAGGGCACTTATCGCTTGGAGGGTGAGGCGGCTGAGGCTCGGCGATTCAAGATGCAGAACGCAGCGAATAAATACCCAGGTAGCTTAAGAGAGCTCGAATCTCGAAATGTGTCAAACTTAAGAAAATTATTGGAGTTCCTAATTGAGGGGGAAAAGGAGGGGCTATACCCTGAAGATTGTAGACTCTGGGGCTACCAGGTTTGGTGGTTTCATATGGTGTTGAAGCTTGTGAAGTGTTGGCGGCGTTTGAATAGAGAGGGCCGGTGTGGGCAGGCAATGCGAGTGGAGTCCTACGTTCGAGTAGTGGCTCTTCAAACTATCGAGATTCAGTATTTGTTAGAATGCTTAGAAGCGTATTCTTCGGATTCAAGAGTCCGGATTTTTTCCGCAGTCGAACTTGCGATGGAGCTGGCTGGGAGGGTATTGGAAGTAAAAGCCGAGACTATCGGAGCAGCACTCCAAGGTCTCCCTAACAGTTTGAGAGAAGAGAGTTCATAGTGGCTAGTGAAGCGATGGTGGAAGAGGTGATAAAGAGTCTTCGGTTTCAAGACGAACTTGGTTTGAATGGAGAATTTCAGACTCCAAACTTAATTTCCAGGTATTTACAAACTTCACCAAGAACAGAGTCGATGGCGAGGCCTAAATGTGGCGGTACGAGCAAAGCCGCGAAGGAATTTTCGAGCGTGGAGGTGCCGCCGAGCTCCACGAAAGTTTCCAATGAAGGGTTGGCTTCGATAGAGCTTCGCGATCGTTGTGGTGAACTTCATGGGGCGAAGGCTTTGAGTGAAGTTAAGAATCTTCTTGGAGATTGCCGTCGTTGTAAATTGTCGGCACATCGTACACATCTAGTTTTTGGGGTTGGGAGCCCCACAGCCGATCTTATGTTCGTAGGGGAAGGCCCCGGGCGAGACGAGGACCTTCAGGGCGAGCCTTTTGTTGGCAAGGCAGGTAAGCTCTTAGATCGGATGATTGGCGCCATGGGGTTAAAGAGATTGGATGTTTATATTGCGAACGTTGTCAAATGTCGACCGCCTAGAAATCGTGATCCCGAACCAGAGGAAGTATTGTCTTGCCAACCTTATTTGAAGGCCCAGATTCAGGCTGTACAGCCAAAAGTAGTGGTTGTGATGGGAAGGTATGCAGCCCAAACTCTTCTGCAGACAAGTACGCCTATTTCACGGTTAAGAGGACGATGGGCGGAGTATGAGGGAATTGCTTTAATGCCCACCTTTCATCCTGCCTATTTGCTGCGCAACCCGGCCGAGAAGAAGCCTGTTTGGACGGACTTACAGGCGGTTATGGCCAAGCTTAATTTACCTATTCCAAGTTAGTTAGCTCGCCTTTTCATCCTAGAAGCTTGTGGTACCTTAGGTAGCCCGGTAGTTTCAATGCGTGGCAAATCGATTTGGAACACGAATTGTATTCTTTTGGGGATTAGGGCTCTATATTGGTTGCGCTTCCAACGTGGCCTCAACTTCAAAAACCGTTTCCAAAGTTGAGGTCGAGCCAACAATGATTAAGGCTGTACCGGATGCAGATCTTGGTTTGAAGACCTATGATCCGGAACTCCTTTTCCATTTGGCGGGAGAACAAGAGCGCCAGAAGAAGAAATCCAGTGCGGAAAAGTTGTACCTTAAGCTCTTGAAAGAGTTCCCGACCAGTCGATTTGTTGAGGCTGCTAGGTATAATTTGGGATTACTGCTCGAAGACAAGAAATTATTTAGGAGGGCGAGTGAAGAGTATGAAGAGATCCTTCAAGGCTATAAGGGGTTAGGAAGCGACGAACTACCTCAAATTTGGGTTGATACGCGTCTTCGACTTGGAGTTTGTTACTACAAGTTGGGGGCTTTTGGAGCCTCTGCTACCAGTTTTAGTATTTTAGCAGAGCAGACGTGGGTTGATTTAGAAGAGCGCGTGGAAGCCTATATGGGTTTAGGAATCGCCTTACAAAAGACGGATAGGGAAGAAGAGACTGAGGCTGCCTTGACCCGGGCTTTATCTTTGGCTCGCAGACTTATGAGGCGGGGACAACGCGACGAAAGACGATTTGGGGCTGAAGCCGCATTTCGTTTGGGATTGATATCGGCAAAACGTTTCAGGGACACAAGCCTGGAATTTCCCATGGCTCTATTGCGAAAACGCTTGGAGGAAAAATGTCGTTTTTTACTTGAGGCGCAGAGTCGGTACCTTCGGGCCGTTAGGATGGGAGATGTTCAAACAATTTCAGCGGCGGGGTTGAATATTGGAAAGTTGTACGAAGGGCTCTATCGAGAGATTATTCAATTACAACCACCGCAAAACCTGACGGAGTTTGAGGTTGAAGTATACAACGAGGAAGTTAAGCGTAAAGTTCTAGTTCTCTTACGTAAAGCGATCAAGGTTTATGAAAAGGCAGCGAGAGTTTCTCGTCGCTTAGCGCGAAAAAACCCATGGCTCAAGAAACTTGAACAATCGTTGACAACCATAAGAAAATTGTACCTTAAAGCTGAAGATGAATTGGCCGCAGCTGATGCGATGATGGATGGTTAATCTCTCTCGGTCTTGACCAAAGTCTTCACCTTCAGTAGAATGCCCTGGAATCGTTTACCCTAACCAGTGAACCAATGAATTTTTCAATTGATTACGAATTTAGCTTCTCAGATAAAACTCTCAGGGGAAAAGACTTAGCCTCGGATTACGAATCGCATCGTTCGGATCTGGCAGATATTGTCATGCTCTCGGGGAGAATTGCTTTTGAAATTAATGGGCAAGCCCATACGGGTGACTATGAGGAACCAGTGGTTCGTTTGGTCGGCCAATGGATTCGAAAGCTCCAATGGATCATTAGTGGCGATACCGAAACCATTCCATTTAGAGATAGTGAACAGTGTTTTGGTTTTATGCCCGCTGGTCAAGGAGTGGAGTTTAGCCAGTTCTATGGCACTGAGCTTGAGGTTGACGAGTATGTTATCGAGCCGGTGACCATTAGATTGGATAAGCTGGTTGGTGAGAGCCTGATTATGGGCGAGCGGTTACTTGAATTGATCGCCAAGATTGATGAGAGTCTACTTCGTTCGGATGAGTATTGTTCTGAGCTAAAGGGTGACCTAGAAGAAGCTCGCCAAGCTTGGCGTGATTATGAGTTGCACCGTTAAAGATTGACCGAAAGCGCTAGAACCTACCGATGCCTGTTATTGTCCAGAAGTATGGTGGTAGCTCTCTGGCTACGCCCGACATGATCCGTGATGTTGCCCTACAAATTGTAGAGCGGAGGCGTCAGGGGTATCAGTTGGTTGTAGTCGTAAGTGCTATGGGAAAGACGACGAATGGTCTATTAGACTTGGCCCATGAGGTTTCTTCTGCTCCCTCCATGCGGGAATTAGATATGTTGGTGACTGCAGGTGAGCGGATTTCCATGGCGCTCGTAAGCATGTCTATTGGAGCACTCGGAGAAAAAGCAATTTCCTTTACGGGTAGTCAATCAGGAATTGTGACCGAAGATTCTCACCAAGGAGCGAGTATTGTTGAGGTTCGCCCGACTCGGATTCGTGCGGCTCTTGATGGTGGTAACATCGTCATCGTTGCTGGTTACCAAGGAGTAAGTCTTAAACGCGAAGTTACGACATTAGGACGTGGGGGGTCCGATACAACTGCGGTTGCATTAACTGCCGCCCTTAGTGCTGAGGCTTGTGAAATCTATTCGGACGTCGATGGAGTATATTCAGCAGATCCAAGGGTTTGTCCCCAGGCACGGCTACTGCGAGAGCTTAACTATGAGGTGATGGAAGAACTTTCTCGAGCGGGTGCTCGGGTGCTTAATCTAAGCGCTGTCAAGTTTGCTCAACAAGCAGGTATTGTCCTTCACGCTAGGAAAACAGGGGATCGCTCGGGGCGAGAGACGGTCATTTCGGGGCGATGGAAATCGCCAAAATCTGTTTTGGCTGTGGTGGGGGCAACAAATTGTTTTTGGAGTCGTGGAGCCTCCCAAGAAGTTGGACGCATTAGGGAAAACTTTGAGGGTGAACGAGGTCGTTGTGTGTGGTTCGTCGATTCATCCAGCCATACTTCAATGCTTGGTACGACTGAGGATATAACAGCCGAGCGTCTTCAGGATCTTGCTAGAGACTACTCCAACGAAAAATTAGACAATATTTTTGTTGATTCAGTGAGTTTGATTGGCGAGAACTTGCCGACTTTGGGTGATATTAAGGGTTTGTTGAAAAAGTATCATCGAGAGATACTCGGTGTGTATAGCGGAGAAAAAAGCCTTACTCTTCTATTTGAGCTAGGCTCGTCTTCGGAAGTTGTGCCTCTTTTACACGATGCGTATATTGATTCACGATGCGTGTATTGATTGCGATAATTCTCAGATGCATTGAGACACTTGAGAACGAACTTCCTTGTTTTTTTTCACGTCTGTTTCATACCCAGTTCCTTGAGTTTCTTGAAGCTGCAGCCCAAGTCGGTCGCTGAGCTCATGAAACAATGCGAGGTACCCAAGCGCTCCTGGACTTTTAGGGGCGTATGCGAAGATGTGTTTGCCTGCGAGGTGTGCCTTATTGACTGCGGAACTCTGTGGAATCTTACTTTTTAGCAGTTTATGTCCGTAGAGGTCATTCATGCTTTGCTCTATATCTGAATTCATTCTGGTAGCTCGACCGTCTACCCGCGTGGCAACAATGCCACATACTTCCAAAGGTCTACCCAGCCTGGTTCGAAGGGTGTCCACTGTTACAAGGATATCGCCGACGCCCTCGACGGCTAAGACCGACATGTCAGATGGAATTAAAAGCTTATCTGCAGCACAGAGCGCGTTAAGGGTTATCGTTCCTAAGTTGGGGGGACAATCCAAGATAATTATATCGTAGCGACTTCGAGTGACAGCGAGTGCTCCTTCAAGAATGAGCTCTTTACCTATTTTTGCAGATAGAATCATCTCTGTTTCGGCCAGTGCTTTATCAGATCCGGCCACATGCAGATTTTTATACTGGGATGGTTGTGCTACCTCGCAAACCTCTCGCGTTTTTCCGAGAAGTACGTCTGACAAGGTGTTTCCATTGGGGCGCTGAATGCGAAGAGATGCAGCTACGTGGGCTTGAGGGTCCAAGTCAACAAGTAGTGTCTTGAAGCCGCCTTGTGCAAATGACGCTGCCAAGTTTACGGAAGTTGTTGTCTTCCCAACGCCGCCTTTTGAAGATGCCACGGCAATGGTTACTGCATCTTTGTTACCTTCAGGTAGCGATTCCGCCATCAAATTGCGTAATCTTCCAGCAATTCTATCCCTAATGTTCGCAGCCATGTTCCACCTCCATGCTACGTGTACCAATCAATGCGAATGACACGATGCGCTATTAATAATTAACATGAATAACATAGGCCCGCAATTAGAGTTGAGGGCTATCGTTAGAAATAAAATGCTTAATCCCTATTTTCGTACAGACTTAATAAATGAGGTTTCAACGAGTCTTCTCGATGTTAACCTCTTAGGCCTTTTGGGACATCTTGATATGAAAGGTGCAGTCCATCGATATCTCTAAGTATTATCTGTTCGCTGAATGGCGTCAGTAACCATCTCTTGCACGACAGCTTTTTCTTCGGAGTTCAAAAATGATACGCCAAAGCGAGTCAATTTGCGACTGAGTATCTCTCTAACCATGCCCACCGGACCCTCCAGAGTTTCCCGTAGTTTCGCGTTTGTATCCGTATCAATGCCAGAGAGTTGGCCAGGCTTTATCGAAAGCGTTGCAAGATTTTGGAGGATATCTGGGTGTTCGGCGATGCCGGAATACAATGAGCTAAGTACGTCGATAAATGTTGCGGCTCAGATTAAGGCGACCCAATCGTGGCCGGTGAGTTTCGAGTTTTCGTCCGGTGTTGATAATATCGCCATTGGTTGGGTTTGAGCCGTGGGCAATTTAGACGGAGCTTTGGGCAAGAAAGCTTTTTTTGTCAGTTTTGTGGTTGGAATTTTGTCAGCGGTGGGGCTCGATGGCATTTGTGCTGGGACTGTTGTCTCATGTGCGAATATTTGAGGAAGCACTACCCAAGGGATCTGAACTCCATTTCCGGTGTTTTTTATTCATTGTCATGTTCCAATCCTAAAAACGAAATGGTGGTGGTATCTTCTGTGATGGGTTGTAAGGTGTTAGCGCGGCGTTTGATGATGGTGGTATGTGTGATGTCTCTGCAGGCTTGAGTCTGGTTTTCACTCGCTTTCCGCCTGACGGTGTGTGTCTTTTCCACTGATTTGGGTGAGGTGAGTGGGTGACCCGATTGGCGGGAGCGTTTTACTTTAGCGCCAGAGACACTATCTGAATCTTGGGTTGGTAGCAGCTGTGGTCTTTTGGAGGCTGTTTTGACTCTGTTTTGATTCGGTTCTTTGGGGAAGTCGAGGTTTGGGGGTTGTTCTTCCCTATGATTTTGAATTTATTCGAAGCCACCATTCAGAAGGGTTGATAGAGAATCACCGTTTGATGAATTAACAGCCGGTGGTAAGAGTGAATGGAGGCTATCCCAATGGCGATGTCGAAGGGATGAAGGGCTAATAGGCTCAGGAGACCCAGGAGAATTGCGGTGGATTCTTCGATAAAGCGGAGTTCTTTCCGGAACTGGGTCAATTTATCGATTAGGTCCAATTCGTGGTTGGACAATCCTGCTAGTTCCGCGAGTGAAATGCTTCCCCTAGCCAATGCATCGGTCAGCCAATCGGAGGGGGGGAGGGCAGCCATCCTTCGATTATAAATAGCTTTTTTGGAGGGGGCGACCGCTTTTCAAGGATGGGCCACGACTTCTCCCGGATAAGACGGTTGCGTTCCTATGGGAAACTAACTTATTTAGAGTTTCTACACCAAGGATAGAGTTATGAAGAAGATTGATGCCATTATTAAGCCATTTAAATTAGATGATGTTAAAGCTGCCCTTCATGAAGTTGGAATTCAAGGCATGACAATGTCTGAGGTCAAAGGCGTTGGTCGCCAGAAGGGTCATACAGAGCTCTACCGGGGTGCAGAATATGTCGTGGATTTTCTCCCGAAGGTCAAATTAGAGGTGGTTGTTCCCGATGATCAAGCGTCATTGGTGATCGACACTGTTCTGAAGGCAGCTCGAACGGGTCGTATTGGTGATGGGAAAATATTTGTTCGGAGTATTGAGGAAGTGATCCGGATTAGAACCGGGGAGCGCGGACCGGAGGCTCTCTAAGAGGGGGCTGGGGGCTCCTAGGGCAATCTTCTTTTTATCCGGCATTCCTGGGTTTACTTGAATGGCGCGATGCGGCGTTTCTTTAGGCAGGAGACAACCCATGTCGATCGGTATAGAATCTCCATATAACTTGTGACGTTGGGGAGTTACCGTGAGAATTGGTGTACCGAAAGAGGTGAAGGTATACGAGGGCAGGGTTGCACTAACTCCAGCAGGGGCTCGAGCACTTGTAGGCGATGGCCATTGTGTATTTGTCGAGGAGACGGCAGGTATTGGAAGTGGTATATCCGACGAGGCATTTAAAGAAGCGGGCGCGACTATTTTATCGTCCGCAAGCGAGGTGTGGGGTACAGCTGAGCTCGTTTTAAAGGTAAAGGAGCCTGTTGAACAGGAGTATGAGCTTATTCAGCTGAATCAAATCATCTTTACTTATTTTCATCTAGCAGCGGTGCCATCACTGCTACCGATACTGCTAGAGAAGAATGTGACGGCGATTGCTTACGAGACCATCGAAACTCGAGACCATCGATTGCCCTTACTTCATCCAATGAGCGAAATCGCAGGGAAAATGAGTGTGCAGATTGGGGCAAACTTATTGGAGAGCGATCGAGGTGGCAAGGGGGTCTTGTTGGGAGGAGTGCCCGGGGTTAGACGAGGAAGAGTTGTTGTTTTGGGAGGAGGCACAGTGGGGACGGCGGCTGCTAAGATTGCCATGGGTTTGGGCGCCCATGTTTCGGTCCTCGATGTTTCGTTGCCTCGATTGGCTTATTTGGACGACATCTTTGGCGCTCGAGTTAATCTATTGCATTCAAATCCAGACACGATAGCCGAGGAAGTTGAGCGTGCGGATCTTGTGGTGGGAGCAGTTCTGGTTACGGGTAACCGAGCTCCGATCCTAGTGAGTCAAGAGTTGGTTGCTCGAATGGAATCGGGTTCGGTGATTATGGATGTGGCTGTTGACCAGGGGGGCTGCATTGAAACGATCAGAGGAACGACCCATGAATCTCCGACCTATTTTGTCCATGAGGTCCTACACTATGGGGTAACGAATATGCCTGGGGCGGTGGCGCATACGTCGACTTACGCTTTGACCAATGCCACCATTCTCTATGCAATGAGACTGGCTATTGAGGGAATTGAGGAAATCTATTTGGGAGATGCAGGTTTCGCCAAGGGGGTTAATGTACACCGCGGATCGGTGAGACATCAGGCGGTTGCCGATGCACTTAAGGTTCCATGGGCGCCTTTAGTGTATTGATTTCGAATGTTTTTTTGTCTCCAGGATGATGTCGTAAATTAATCGATTTGTAGGGAATAAAATAGGTTATGGGTTGGTTAACTAGGGGGAATGATACCAAACGGAGTTTGCTGAGTGAGCTGGTTTGAATTAAAAAGTAGGGACAAATTGTCATCCAAGGAATTTCGAACGGAGCTCGAGAAAAACCTTCAATCGATGTACGCAACTGCTATGAGGCTTACGGGTGATTGTGGTTTGGCCGAAGATTTGGTTCAGGAATCGGCGCTTCGAGCCCTTCGGTTCAGGGACAGATATCAACGTGGGACCAATTTTAAGGCCTGGATTTTAACGTTGGAGACGAATCTATTTAGACAGCGCTATCGCCGGGACAGGCGAAGAAGCGAGATACTTTTGGAAGAGGACAAGCGTTTCTTGTATGACGGTTGTCAGTCTTCTTCTTTAAGGGAACGTTCTGAGTCTCCTGAAAATTATTATCTGCGGTCCAATTTAAGTGATGAAGTACTGAGGGCACTCAATGCCGTTTCGGATGACTACCGACTTGTGGTTTGGCTTTGCGATGTTGAGGGGTTGTCATATCGGGAAATCGCAGAAATTGTCGATCGTCCTGTTGGTACTGTCATGAGTCGCCTTCACCGTGGAAGAAAGCTTTTAAAGGATAAACTGAGTATTAACATTAAGAAAACCAAATCTCCTGATGGAGCTTGGAAATCAGGACAGGTGAATGGGGAGCAGAATATCGAGAAACCTCATGTCATTAACGGAGGTCGCTCATGATTGATTGTGCGACGGTACGAGAGCTTATTTCTTTTTCTTTAGATCGGGAGATTGAAGCTGAGGAACGAATTATCATTGAAGATCACGTCGATACTTGCGCGGAGTGTCGTGATTTCTTTGAATCCGAGTTGATTCTTCGAGAGCAGCTTCGTCCTCTGGCTGAGATCGACAAAATAACGCCTCGTTTTGAGGATGAGTTTAAGCGTAATATTCGAAATGAAAGTATTCGTTTAGGTATTCGTCGGTGGACACCGGTCGCTATGGCAGCGGTTTTATTGGCCGGCTTCTTGGTGCAGAATGGTACCACACCGAATTTTCGTCCTTTGGAACAAGCGACCTTGAGTCATGCTAGAAACTTACCAATGGATATTTGGTCTCGAGATACGGGAAATGTTCGAACTTACCTGAAGGATAGAATTCCATTTGCTATTCGGATTCCTATTTTTGAGCGCAGGAGGGATTGGAAGTTAGAGGGGGCGAGGATATTGAGTATTGGAGATCGAGATACCGCCTATATGCGCTATGTGGGTCCGTCAGGGGTTGTTTCGCTTTTTGTCCAGGAGCGCTCTTTAGTGGGGAATCAATGGCAGCCAGGTGCGGGAGGAAAGGTATCACCGAGATTTCAGAGTTACCGGGGATACCAAACAGTTCGTTGGAGTGACTCTGGACTGGTTTATTCGGTGGTTAGTGACGTGACAGAGCCAGAATTGAGGGAAGCGATACGTTCGCTCTCATTTAAGTAGGGTTTTGAATTTCTTGTGCCATGTCTTGGCGCTGTTTTTGACAAGAATGCATGTGAAACCGAACACTCATATCCTGTTCTGCGAGTTCCTTAATGAAACTTCCGTCGAATTCCAGGACCTTACATTCCGAAGTTGTTATGGCGCTTAGGGGGGCTTGTTCCGCTGACGTGAAAATATTTTCTAAGCCAATATAGTTGAATTGGTCGGATTCTGACAAAGACCCGATTGTTGTTTCGGAGCTTACCAAGTCAATCGTGCCTCTGATAAGGACATAAAAGTTTTTCTTTTCCGGGGAGAGTGAACCTATTCGATGGTTTTTGGGTAGGGTCTTGGCTCTGGCTGACTGGGCGATTTTATTGCGAATGGACAGGTCCAACGTCGCGAATACCTCGGATTGGTCCAGCAAAACTCGGTTTTTTGAAATCATTTTGATTTTGGAACTGAGGTCGTATTGCTCTAGGTATTGTTGGAATAGTTCACTATCGATATCGAAAAGCTCCATCGGTGTTATGGCGGTGATTGTCGCCCGGGAGTAGCCGCCATCGGTAACAAGTTCAAATAGCCCAAAGAACTCACCTGGTCGAATCAGCGGCAATGGATTTCGACTTGTATTGTTCTTTAGGCGAATAGAGGCTGACCCACTTACAATAACTGTAATCGTATTTGGTGCTCGTTGGCCTGCTTTCGCCAGTCGTTCTCCAGGCGCAGCGTGTCTCGTTTGTCCGCGAAATAGGATTGTGGATAGCCAAGCCGGGTCTTTGATGTCCAAGAAGCGTAGTGCGTGGAGAACCTTTGTTGGGATTGATGGGTGCATTTTTCGAGGCTCTACGATTGAACGAGTGTACCCAGGGACTGCAATTTCTTTCCCGAAGGAGCGCGTAAATGAATTGTCTGCGCAATGATAGTAGACCACTTCGTTTGGGTTTTCAGCCCAGTCCTTGGGGTGTCCATGGATAATCGATTCTCCAACATCGCAGTAGAATAGCGAATTGTCTATCTTCTTATTGGGGACAAGATACCGCATGTGACGATAGATCTCGTCGGAAATCAGCCCATTGTTTCTCAGGTGGTCTAAACCTTCGCGATGTAAGCTGTCTCCTGAAATTGAAAATTGATGAACGGTTCGAGTTTCGTCTCTAAAGGTGATATTCATTCCGATGGTTGGAATCGCATGAACGCTGTAGAAGAAATCAAATGTGGCCCCTAATGCTTCGATTGGTACTCCAGGGGTGACTCGATGGTAATTGAGGTATTGGCTAACCTCTTCGGGACTCATGTTAAAATAAGTGGAGAGTTTAATGAGGGCCGACCGGTAGATGGGTTCGGTAGTGAATACTTTCGGGCGATGTCCGGAGAGAACCAGCTCGATGAATGCTCCCATATGGTCTTCGTGGCAATGACTTAGGATAACGATGTCAATGTCTTCACAAGATATTCCTTGGTGTTCTAAGAGATACCTTGTTCCCACGGGGCCATCGTAAATAACGGCTCTTCCGTTGAGCCAGATAACAAAACCGGTACTGGGACCTGTTAGGTCAAAGCCATTTCGTGTGCCCAAATGCTTGATGCCGAAGCTAACGGGGCGTTGTGGGATTGATGGTACAGGTAGACCAGAGAAAGGTACAATCTGCTTATTTACTTGTAGATTGACCACTTCTTTTCGTCGCTTTTGACGAATGATGAATCCTTGAGATCCGTTTCGAGTAATAGTCACCGAGTCATCAAGAATCGTTACCTGTCCCGATTCATCGAATGTGATTGGTTGAACCATTTCGAGAATACTTAGCTTTTTACCGTCTTGCTTGATTGCCATATAGTCAGAAACTGCGCTCAAGAAATCGATTGTTGAATCCTCCATGAGTTGGTGCCCTTGAGCATCGCAATAGGAGGCC
>JAYZAY010000097.1:0-42413 GCA_036339465.1 Myxococcota bacterium
GGTTCCTTATTATCTCCTTAAATCTGCCGGGAAGAAAATACGTTTTGTGGACTTTAAGGGCTTAACTACCAGAGACATTCATGGGTGTGAATGGGATTGGGTAGAGTCGCCGTATGTCTATTTTGGTGACCTATTGAACTGTATCCAAGGCCACCTTGATTATGTTTATGACCTCGACCGACCGCCTTTCAAAAGGTTGGGCACGTTAGACGAACATGGTTGTAAACAGATTCTTCTCGATGAAACTTTGATTGGCTCATCGGTGATGAAGACGGGAAGGTCGAGCTGGCAGTTTATCGCCAAGTGTGAATGACCGCTTTTGGATAAAGTCTTTGTCAACCCATCGAACCCTGCTCAAACACGCAGAACTGACCTACATGGTTGCTGCCCCCTGCTCGCCATTCGGTAGGTGGTCCCCGGTAGGCGGTCGGTATAATCCTTCATACCACGACAACATAACGGCATCTTGGCCCTTTAAGAACAGGATAGAGTCGTAATCGTTTTCTCTTAGCGAGTGGATATGGTTTATCTAAGCCATTTGATTATTTGGGCTTGAAGCCACGAGTTTCGTGGTGACTGGGCGCAGACTTCTTGGTCACAGGGTTGGCGGGGATATTTTTTGGTCGCTCAATTATCTGATGTTCCAACATGGTCGCCTTACTCCAAGGTTGGGAGGAACTGAATAGCGCGGATATTCGTGTGATCGAACGGGTTTTTGGAGCAGAAGTAGATTTCGGCCTGATGGATTAATCGAGTCAAGGTCTGACTTCAGTTTTGGTATGTAAGCAGGGGGCTACTGGGAACGATCGGAGAGAGTGGAGTTAACTTGATTTGGCCGGGCAGTTCGCTGCCGTGTTGGTCCCCCTCACTCAAAAACACAAAACTGGCCTACCCGGGTCCCGCCCATGTTGGCGATACGACAGGTCGCCCCCGCCAATCGGTCTGTGCAGTCGCTGGTGCTGCCGCACATGCTCGAACATCGGCGATTCACACACCAGTCGCTGGCGCACTCGCTGTCGGTGTTGCAGGTGGTGCCGTCTGCCGCGGTTCCAGAGCCCATCTTGGGCAAGCATACGGGGGTCCAGCCGGTTTGGGTGTTGAGTAGCATCGGCCAAGGCTGACACGCGCTTTCGCTTTCGCAGTCCCCATTGGAGCGGCAGTGGTCCACACAGGTTCCGCTACAGGTCCCCGAAGCACAATCACTGTTGCTATTGCAAAGCTCGGTGGAATCTCCCGTGCAACTTCCCGCACAAATACCACTGTCGCATTCCAGGCCTTGAGCACAGCTCTCCCCCACAGACTTCAGGGTAAAGTCAAAGCCGTTGGCCGTGCCCACAGCGCTATTGACCGCACTCCCCGCGCAGAAGTGATAATCCGATGATTCGTAAACGGCCAGAGTGGGCTCAGCTTGGAACCAATGGGCAATGCACACCTCGTTGGTGTCACAATCCCGATTGGCCCCACACATGCGCATGCAGGTGTTGTTGCCTAAGCACATCAACGATTGGCAGCTGTTGGTTGTGCCCAAACAAGTCGCTCCCGGTGCCGTGGTAAAGGGGTAGCCAGGGAAGGGCGAACCATCTTCTAAGGTAGCGGGCATGCTGCCTTTGGGCCGACACAATACCGCGCCGTCTAAAGTGCCACTCATGAAATTGAAACACGCAAATTCCGAAGGACAATCATCGAGGCCACCCTGCCCATTGCCCACACAGGCCCGCGTGCAGAAGGAACTCTCGGCGGTGGTGATGCAATCCATCCCCGACCCACAAGGCTGTGTGGCTGAACATGGATTGCCCAATCCCGGGGTTTGAGCTGCCGTATTACCGCCATTGCCGCTATTGCCGCCATTGCCGCCGTTACCGCCATTGCCGCCATTGCCGCCATTGCCGCTATTGCCGCCATTCCCGCCACTGGTTCCGCCTGTGTCTCCACCGGTGCCGGTTTCCTCTGAGCCATTCCCAATATCGACGCCACCGCCGCCGCTGCTACCAATGCACTTGCCAGCCAGACACTCCTTGCCTTCGCCGCAGGTTAAGGTGTCTGAGCAAGGTGCGCATTGGCCCACGCTTAAGTCACAAACTTCGAGGAAGGGCTCGCACTGGCCTTGGGTGGCGCAACTGGGACGAGTCTCATTTCGCACACACTGGTTGTTTTCGCAGATGCCGTCGTGGGGACAGTGGGCGTTGGTGGTACACTGCACGCAACTGCCGGAGTTGAATTCGCACACCAAACTTCCCTCGCATTGATCAATATGGCTGCAGCTCCCCTCGTCTAGGGATATGCAGGCACCCTCGCGGCAGACTGTGGAATCATCGGTGGAACAATGCGCGTCGATGAGGCAAGTAACACATACTTCGTTCACCAAATCGCAATACATGGCCGCCGGACAATCATTGGTACTGCGGCATGTTTGAGGCGCTAGAGGAGCATCGCTAGAATTGCTGTGGTCACCACCGGCGCCCGTTGTGGGTGTCATGGCTTCACCGTCATTGGGGTCGTCGCAGAGCTTGTCTGCGCAGGGTCTGGAGCGGTTGGAGCTTCGGCTCCCACAAGCGCTGAGGGTGGATACAACAAGCATTAAGGCACCAAAAAAAACGAGCGCAGTACGACGACTCATCGAGGAAACTCCTTACAAGCACGAAGCTGTCATTGTTGGATACCGAGCGACTTGGACAAAGGTCGGTTCAGTAAACCTACTTAAACAGACAAAAACCTACGCTGGATAAGAGGTTTTTGAAACCATAAATGCGCTTGTGACTGTTGAATAGTGACAATTAATAAATATCTGTGACCACAGAAAGTACAAACATGTAGGGCTTTTTCCGGGTGTCTGGGTGATGCTGTGTGGGGGGATTTCGGAAGAGTTCACCCATTGAGACTGAATTTATGTGTTCTTGGGGGTGGCAACCGCATCCTAGCTCAGTTATCTAGGCCGCATCGAAAAGAAATTCGGAGAAAGGTGAGTTTCCTATGCAAGTTTCATTTGTGGCAGGTTCAATCGAAAAAGTGAAGGCGGATTTTGTGGCCGCTGGGGTTTATCAGGGCGATAAAAAGGTGGAGCTCGGGCATTTGGAGGCCCGGGCAAATGGGACCCTCAAGACCCTGGGCACCAACGCTAAGCGGTCTAATTTTGATGGCAAAATCGGCCAGAAATATCAGTGCACGCTCCTAAATGGAGAGGGGAGTCAGGATTTCTTGCTCTTGGGAATGGGGCAGAGAGAAAAAGTAACCGCTCAGTCTCTCACCAATCTCGCGGCAGATGCGGTGAAGCAAGCGCAAAGTGTTGGTGCTTCAAATGCCATATTGGTGCTTCCCGAATTGGGAGAAGACGGTGCGAAGGTGGTTGAAGATCTTGCGCGAGGTGCTTCCTTGGGAACCTATAAATACGACGTGTATCGTTCTGAGAAAGACAAGTCCAAGGGGCTTAAGAAACTGGTGGTGGCGGTTACCACGGAAGTGGATGCCAAGACCAAGAAGTCTGTCGCTCAGGGAATGTCTCGGGGCCAAAAGGTCGCGGCGGGTGTAGCCCTAGCGAGAAACCTTGTGAATGAGCCTCCGAGTGACCTTTATCCCGAAACATTTGCGAAGCAAGCTGAGAATATGGCCAAGGCGGAAGGTCTTAAGTGTAAGGTTTATAAGCCTGCGGAACTCAAAAAGATGAAAATGAATCTCCTTTTGGGCGTAGGCCAGGGGAGCGCTCAGACCCCTCGGTTGGTTCATCTTACTTACACGCCCGCATCGGCCAAAGATGCCAAGAAAGCTCCCATTGTTTTGGTGGGCAAAGGAATCACCTTTGATTCCGGTGGCCTTTGTTTGAAACCTGCCGGCAGCATGAGTGGCATGAAAATGGATATGGGCGGTGCTGCTGCGGTGATGGGTGCGATGCTTGCTGTGGCTCGGTCAAAACCAAAGATTCCAGTTCATGGGATCTTAGCCTTGGCGGAAAATATGCCTTCGGGCACGGCGATTCGGTTGGACGATGTCATCAAAGGTGCGTCAGGTAAGACTGTAGAAGTTAATAACACCGATGCAGAGGGGCGTTTGGTACTCGCCGATGCCCTACATTATGCCACCGGATTAAAGCCCCGGTACATTGTGGATTTGGCAACGCTCACGGGTGCTTGTATGGTGGCCCTTGGGCCTCACACCGTCGGACTTTTCAGCAATGACGACGACTTAGCCAATAGCCTATTGAATAGCTCCGACGGTGCCGGAGAGCATTTCTGGCGCTTACCGCTTACGGAGAGGCTCCGGGAGCAACTCAAGAGTGACGTGGCGGATATGAAAAACACCGGGGAGCGATTTGGCGGGGCGATTACCGCAGCGCTCTTTTTGAAAGAGTTTGTGGGCGACAATGCCTGGGCACACCTCGATATTGCGGGTGCGGCCATGACCACCAGTGAGAGCGGCGCGTCCACCAAGGGTGGATCGGGTGTTGCGGTGGCAACCCTTGTGGATTGGATCCAGGGTATGCCATCATCTAAGTAATGAAGTCATGGCAGCAGTTGTTGGACCGGGCCAACATCTTTTTTCAACAGGGGCGATGTCACCAAGCCCTGCAGTATTGCGATAAAGCAGCCTTTGAAGCCAAGGATGGGCGCTATGAAGCCCGCCTGCTTCGCGGACGTATTCTTTTGGAGCTTGGAGACGTGCGGGGGGCTTTGAGCGCCTTTGAGAGTATTGCCTCCATCGACATTTTAGATGCACGTGTGGATTTTCACCGCGGCGCGGCGCTTTTTGAGCTGGGGCGCTTGGCTGAAGCGGATGGGGCGCTTCGGAGTGCGGTTCGTTGTGATGACACCCTGGCTGAAGGATATTATTTGTTGGGCTTGATATCGGAATTACTTCAGACCGAGGAAGAGGAGCATTTTTTCCGCGAGGCTAGGCGTTTGGAGCCGGAGACATACAGCCCGAGTTGCCACCGCCGACATGAAGATTTTGAGGATTTGATTTATGCTGCCGTTTTGCGTTTCCCCGAACCCGTTCAACACGCGTTAGAGCAATATTCTATTGTTATTTCAGAGCTTCCCTTGGTGGATCAACGCCGCAAGATTTATCCTGAAATGTCTCCTCGGTCTTTGGCTTTGGTTTGGGGCACGCCCCTAACCAGCGGTGGTGTGGAAGGGGGTGAACCATGTTTGATGGTCTTTAAGCGCAATGTGGAGCGCGCTTTGAAGACCGATGATGAAATTGTTGCGCATTTGGCTGGTGGGGTATTGCGTGAATTTGTGAATTCTCTTGATGAAATAGAAATAAACCTTGACGATTATTCACTCGACTGATTTTCCCATCCTCGAGTTCGGGGAACAAAACGAGGCTGGTATGGCGGTAGTAGAGCAATACATAGAATCTTTTGACGGGACGCGGTTGTTTACCTCCACCAGTGGAGAGGGTCCAATCCCGGTGGTTTTGTGCGATGGGTTGGGCTGTGATGGGTTTATTTGGCAGCATTTACGTCCTGTTTTTGAAGATCGCTGCACTTTTTACCACTTTCATTACCGGGGCCATGGTCTCAGTGCTTTGCCCGCGGTGGCCAACGCATTAACGGTTCGGGATTTGCGTTCTGATCTCAAGGCGGTGATGGACCACTATTGCCTCGATCGTGCTGTGCTTATGGGCCATTCCATGGGTGTGCAGGTGATTTTGGATATGGCCATTCATCATCCCGAACGAATTTTGGGGTTGGTTCCCTCCTGTGGAAGCTTCGGACATCCATTGGATACATTCCATAATACGGATCTGATGGGACGGGTGCTTCCTTATTTACGGAAAATGCTGAAGATCTCCCAAAGGGTCGCTCAAAAGTTTTGGTCAAAATCCCTCACCACTGAAATTGCCTATCAGTTTGCGGTGAATCTCGAAGTGAATGGGAAAGTCCTCCGAAGAGAAGAGTTTGCGCCCTATTTTCGGCATCTTGCAATGATGGACGTCGGTGTGTTTTTGGGTATCGTCGAAGGTATGTCCGACCATTCCTGTGAACCGTTTCTTGATTGTATCAAGGTTCCTACTTTGGTGGTGGCTGGTCAATACGATACTTTCACCCCAGCTTTCTTGTCGGAAAAAATGGTACGACTTATTCCAAATTCAGAGCTTTTAATGATTCCCGGCGGCACTCACGTGGCTCCGATCGAAATTCCAGAATTGCTCCATCTGAGACTTCGAGATTTTCTGGATACGAAAATAGCGCCCTTAATTGCACTTAAGAAAAAGGCAACGAAACCTCGGAGCAATGGCGCCACGAAGAAAAAAACGGTGAAAAAGAAAGCCCCTGCCAGAAAAAAGGTGGCGACCGTTAAGGCGCCTGGCCAAGAAGTGCAAGCTTGAATCTCACAACCTTTGGGCTAATGTCAGGATGCCCGAACTTTTTGTTTTGTTTGAATTTGAGATTGCGCTATTCCTCTTTTTGACTGAGCTTATCCGCGATGGCCTTGATCTTATCCAATTTGGTGTTCACTTCTCTTTTCCTCTGTGCTTTGGGAGATAGT
Organism: Myxococcota bacterium; assembly: GCA_036339465.1. Classification (GTDB taxonomy): domain Bacteria; phylum Myxococcota; class XYA12-FULL-58-9; order XYA12-FULL-58-9; family JABJBS01; genus JAYZAY01. Next base: position 6,486 of record JAYZAY010000097.1, read on the forward strand.
CCCACGGGGCCTTTGGTGACGAGTTGTCCGCTTGTAAGCATTTTCGGACCGTAATAGGGGTTTTGGATCGCTCCCTTTTCTTGTAGCCAGGTGGCGTTGAAGACCGGGCAGTAATAGACATCGAGGCCTGGGGGCCGGGCGATCGAAGCCCAAACGGTAAAGGAACGTGATATTTCTTTGAAGTAGATTCTGATTTTTTCAATGTCGGCATCTTTCCCTTTGTAGATCAGTCGTCCGAATCGTCGTAAATTGGTTGGAATGTCGCGGAATAGAGGGGAGACTCCTGGGGGCATTTTCTCTGGCAAAAACCCTTTGAATTTTAGAGCGATAAGCCCCGCCGAACGGTGAATCCTCCAAAGCCGGCCTTGGGCGAGATATTTGTGTATTTCGAGATAGGCAGGCAGGGATTCAAGCATCACCACTTCAAAAGGTCTTTGGGGTGGTCCTTGGTCGAAGTCTTCGTCTTTATTTGTTTGCGCCTTTGTCTTTGCGCCTTTGTCTTTCTTTTTCTTTTTCTTTTTCTTTTTCTGGGCCAAGGCTTCCTGTTGCCCAGGCACGATGGGGCCTAATACCACGGGCATACCGATGGCGAGGGTCAGCCAAAATAGCCAGGGTTTCAATATAAAACGATTGCTTCTAGTCCTCATCACCTAAACTTATGTCGAAGTTAGCGCCAATTCGAAACTCGGTGAACCAATAGCTCCGTAGTTTATTTGGCACCAGCGTAAGGCTCGTAGTCTCTGCCGTGTTTGTTGTGGTGGCAGCATCCGCGGTTTCTGTATCCCCAGTGGTTGCATCATCGGTGGTTGTGGCAGTGGTGTCTGCGAGATTGGTGCTGAACTCAATTTGCTGATTTGGGTTTTGAAAACTGGGTTCTCGGCGGAGGTGGGCGCCGGCTTCGATGAAGAAGGGGATGCCTGAGAAAGTAAAGGTATGGCCGATGCCAAAGCCAACGGTGGTTTGTTTTTCTCCTCCCAGAAAGCTATCGTCTTCTTTGCCGGCCCCATCGTATGCCGCAAGGATATGGGGAAAGATTAAGTGAAGTTTGCCATACCAGTTTAAACTCCTCGGCGATATTTTGATGCCCAAACGCATTTCCAGATCATTGGTCTGACCAGTTTTACGGATGGGATCGACGATGTAGAGTAAACTGAGCTCGCCGATGACTTGAGGGGTTAGCGCATAGCCACCGATCACTGCCAGGGAGGTTTGTCGGCTTTGGAAAGCCGGTTCGGGGTTCATTTGAAGTTCATGACCAAAGCTGGTGCCCAGAGTCAGCTGGGCTAGGACCGAATTCGGAAGGCATATCACGATGCAAAAGACCAATAAGTAGCCGAACTTCCGTAACTTTTCCATCTCTCCCCCCCACAGCCCTACTTGGATCCACTTACCTGAGTATACACCTAGTTTCTCAGGTTTCACGAAAGTTTATCGAGCTCTATTCAATATCTCCTGGGCGTGTTCCTGCACTTCCCCTTGGGCATCGTCGGAAATTTTCTGAAGTGTAGCCCAGGCTTGAGGTGTGGCTAGGGCTCCCAGACCATCGATACAGCTGTGTTTGATGTGGTTTGGCCCCGATTTTAACCCACTTTGGAGCAGGGAAAGTGCTTCCGGATGATTTGATTCGCCCAGGAAATAGTAGGCGGCACATTTTTCTTCGCGCCGGCGACAAGTGATCCGGTCTTGGAGATACTCCATGCCCAAGGAATTTCCGAGCCGGCAAAGGGCGGCGGCAGCTTGAAGTCGGTCGGCCCATGGGTACCACCAGCGTTCTACATAGGGTTTGAGGGCCACAATGGCCAAAGTGTCTCCGCTTGCTCCCAAGGAACGAATGGCATCGAGGCGGTGAGTGCTTTTGGGTAGGAAGGAGGCGAGGCAACCGGTGGCTCTGATATCTTGCATTTCAGCCAAGGCGATGGCTGCTTCGAATCGCACCTGTCCACTGGGGTCTTTGAGTCTTTGGGCAAGGGTCTCTTTAAGCTTGTGGGAGAATTCTCGTAGCTCCTTTGTACGTACCTTGTCACCGAGGCAACAGGCAGCAGAACTTCGAATTTCATGGTCTGGATCGGAGAGCAGTTTTATCAAACCGGGAATATCCGTTTTTTCCAGTTTTTGCGCCCAGCTTTCTTCCGCGTTCTTAACTTGGGCGGCTTGGGTCGATGACGTGGCTGAGAATTCGCTCCCAGGCGAGGGTTCGGTTGGCATTGACTCGAGTCCTATTTTGGTAGTCGATTGTGGCTTGGTAAACCGAGCCATTGGTTTTCCAGGTTGCGGCGACATTGGTTTTCCCATGGGAATGAATTGGCGACGCGCCGAAATGTGTGGCCATGTTGTCCCTTAATTTGGTGCACCATAGGAGAAATGCGAGTCGGCTGGTCTCGGTTTTACCACCGAGGTCCGATGCCAGCGTCACCAATTCAAGGCTGTTGGGGCTTTTTAGAAAACGGTTCATTTTTTGGTCGAGTTCTTCTAGTTGTTTGTACTTTTCTTCCAAATTGTCCCGTTCTAGTTCCAGGATTCGTGCGAGTACGGGGTTGGGTTGCTCAATGCCGATGCTTTTCAAATGTTCTAATTGAAGCTCGATGGAACCCGAGTTTAGGTGAATGCGTTGAACCCGTGACCGGACGGTGACCAAAAGCGATCTGTATGCCGTGGTGGTAATAAAGAAAAATGCCGGGCCCGGTGGTTCTTCCAGGGTTTTTAGAAGGGCATTTTGGGCGGCTGGGTTCATCTTATCGCCACGGGAAATCAGGATCACATGGGCGTGGGAAATCGATGGTTTATGGGAAAGCCGTCGGTTGAGTTCACGAATGGGTTCGATTCCAATGGAATTTCTTTCGTTGGGAATGATGGAGATGGCGTCTGGGTGTCCGCCACTTTTAATTTGGGCACAAGACAGGCATACGCCACACCCACTGTGTAACTCTGTACTTGGATTTTGGCAGAGCGCAGACTGAGCCACGGCGCGGCTGAATTGGTCGGCCAATTCGATATTTCGGGTACTGAAAACAGTTCCGTGGTGTAGGCGATTTTGCGCGAGTGCCCGACCGAGCTTATGAGTTGCGGTGGGTTGTCTGTTTTTCCAGGGGATCAAAACTGCCATGGTGGGCTTATAACATGAGTGATTCAGGCTACCAAGCCCTAGAGTGTCGCCTCCTTGGATTGGAGGTTTTTCCCCGGTTGGACGTGTACACTGCTTCGTGGTCCTCCGAATTCTCTTGACCCTCTGGTCAGAGGAACGTACCCACCCACTTCAGTGAGGAGAGTACCAAATGACATTGCCAGCCAATCAGCTTGGCCTAGAGGCAGCGGAGATCTCGGGTTCTGGATTGAAGAAGAGATCCATCGACTCTGTTCAAGTGGCGGGGGGAGAGGTCTCTGAGGCCTCGGTGAGGGTTTCAGAGTCGAGTTCTTCGGTGGCGCCTAACGCTGCGATGAAGTTCGGAGTCGAGTCCTCAAGTTTCTTGGATTCCAAGAGCTGCGAAGATTTCTCCTACCGAAAGCGTGCGCCCATCTGGGAATCGGTGACTTTGGAGCAATGGTCGGATTGGAAATGGCAGCTGAAACACAAAGTGACCACCATCGCCGAGGTTGTCGAGGTGTTTCCCGAATTGAAATTGAAAGGGGCTGAGCTCGAAGAAGCGGCTCGAATCTTTACCCTTGGGGCTACTCCCTACTATCTTGCTTTGGCCACGTCTTCTTCTCTGGCCGACCCTATTTTGCGTCAAGCGATTCCCTGCGAAGATGAATTGCATCTACGCGGCGATGAAGAAGCGGACCCTCTGGCAGAAGACCAATATATGCCCGTTCCTGGTTTGACTCATCGTTATCCTGACAGGGTGCTTTTGTATACGACCCATCATTGCGCGATGTATTGTCGTCATTGTAATCGCCGTCGTAAAGTGGGTGATCCGAGTTCGGCTCCATCTAAAGAGCAACTTTTGCGGTGTGTGGATTATGTTCGTGAACATCCAGAAGTGCGGGATATTTTGGTTTCTGGCGGGGACCCACTTACGTTAGCAGACAGCCGTCTCGATTGGCTCCTGGGGCAATTACGGGCCATCCCGCATTTGGAGATTATTCGGATTGCTACGCGTATACCGGTTACGCTGCCGCAGAGAATTACCGAGGAGCTTGGGGCTCTCCTTAAAAAATACCACCCGATTTATGTGAGTACGCATTTCAACCATGTGGCCGAATGTACGCCAGAATCAGGTGAATCCCTGAGGCGACTGGCGGACTATGGGTGTGTTGTTAACAATCAGATGGTTTTATTGAGGGGCGTCAACGAAGATCCGTCTATGGTAAAAAAACTCAACCAGTGGCTTCTGAAAAACCGTTGCCGTCCTTACTATATTTTTCAATGCGACTCAGTGGAGGGCGTAGGGCATTTTAAGACGCCGATTGCCACAGGAACGAGGTTGATTGATAATTTGCGCGGCTGGACCAGTGGTTTGGCGGTTCCTCATTATGTGGTGGATCTCCCAAAAGGAGGAGGCAAAGTTTCTGTACAGCCGGACTATTGTCTAGAATCGGAAGGTGGGCGGTACCGGTTTCGAAATTATAACGGAGAAGTCTATGAGTATGTTGATGGGGTGTCCCATGAGAACCCGTGATTTCTTGGCCCTCTAATATGACTCCTGAGTACGACTAAATAGTACTAAGTAATACTAAATAATACTAAATACCCGGCGTGGTCAGAGTACAACACAGACCTAGGCTTGGCCGGTTATACGAAGTTGTGGCTTTTGGGGGTCTCAGGGTCTTTTGCGTAGAGCATTGTGCGTTTGGGCTGATTGAGATGAAGGTTTTTATGAACGAAATTGCGAAATCCACGCTTGCAGTTCTTGTGCCTTTTCCGGGTGAAACCCTTCCCGGGCATCGATGATTTGGTTGAGCGAAGTTTTATAGCCATAGCGAGTTGGATCGGTACTTACAAAAATACCACAGGTTGGTGTTCCCAGTGCCACTGAAAGGTGCATGGGGCCAGTGTCACAACTGACGGTAGCTGTTGCGGCGGCCATGAGGGCACTTAGGGTTTGTAAATTGGTGTCTGGGGCGACAATGACACGGTCACAGTTTTTTGAAATGGAGTCGGCTATGGCTTTTTCCGTAGGGCCCCAGGTACAGAGAATCGGCACGCCTTGCCCACCCATAATATAGGCCAGCGCGACATATTGTTGTGGGGAAAGTTGTTTTTCCTTTAGTCGAGCCCCTAAATTCAGGATAAAGAATGGGTGGTGATGGAGATTGTGAAGCTTAAGTATGGCATCGGCTTTAGGGCATTGTGGGGCGGTGAGAGAGGGGGTCGTGACCTGGGTATGGGGAGGGAATTGCCTTAGTAATTCCAGTCGCATTTCAATTTCGTGGGAAGTGTCTTGTTGTGCTTTAGGGATCCCACAGGCGTGGTCAAACATTTCGGAGAATTGGAGTTCTGTGATCGCACCACAGTATTGTGCCCCGGCTAAACGGGTCATTAAGTGGTGGGTGAGAGAAGGGACGGTTGGATTTCCAGCATCCAACGCAATTTGGTATTTTTCTCTGCGCAATTGTGTCATGGTTTTAACCACGCCGTGGTTGCCGAAAATCTTTCTTTTGGTAAATGGAATAATTTGGACACCCGATTTATGATTTTTCAAAATCTCCTGGCTGCGCCTATTTCCCAACAAGTGAATGGCTCCGTGTGGGTAAATATTACGTAGGGTTTCTAATAATGGGGTCATCATTACGAGATTGCCGACCCGCTCATCGATTCTCACAACAAGAATTTTTGGACTTGGAAGATTTTTCGGAAGGGCAAGCTTGGGGTGGCGGCGAAACAATCGAACGATGACTCCAAGCAAGAACCTACGCCCCGTGAATTCAATCCATTCTCGGAAATCTTTCAGATTTCGACCTGCCATAGAGAGCGTTTAAACCTGGGCTTGCAGAAAGCCTTTAATGTATTGATAAGCAGAGGTTAAGGAGTAGGCCAGGCTGATATAAGTGAGAAGGAGACCGATTTCATAGCAATCAATGACGCCTTCAAATACGATGAAATCGACGTAGTATTTGTAATGCATGATGAGTGCACAGGTTCCCAAGGTGCTAAAGACGGTTTTGAGTTTTCCGCCTTCTCCAGCGGCGATGATAATTCCATCGGAAGCGGCGATAGCTCGTGTGCCCGTGATGACAATCTCTCGGGTGGCAATGACCATGACAATCCAAGCAGGAACCCATGTTCCCGGTAGTTGCAAGAGGGCGATGAGGGTTATTAGGGCGAAGAGTTTATCGGCGAGGGGGTCCAAAAATTTTCCGATGACGGTGACACTGTTGGTTCGTCGGGCGATGGCGCCGTCTACGATATCCAAAATTCCCGCTAAGCCATAGAGCAGGCTTGCCCAATAGCAGAGTTCGCGGGTTTCTACACCGGGCCACAGCATCCAAAGGATAATGGGGAGAAGTCCTAGGCGACCGACGGTAATAATGTTTGGCAAATTCCACATGATGGCATCCATGTCATATATTTTGTTCCCTCTCAATGGTCTGGGGCGATACAATAATATCATGTTTCGTGGAAATCGTGGAAATCGTGGTTGAGGGGCGATTTACTCAGGCGGAACTGTCGCTTTTCTTATTTGGTGGACGGATTTAATCGGCGCAAACACCCGAATTGTTTCGACTAGATAGGCCAAAGGACCATTGCAGAGCGTATTCTGCACTGACATCGACCCAATCATCGTGATCCATATTTTTTCCACCCAGGCCATTTGAAGAATAATCCACCATCGAGGGTTGATAAAAATAGTTCATGGCACTGTCGTAGGCAAACCATGTTGTGCGATCGATTCGATGGTGGGCTTTTGTATTAAGGCCGAGGGTATGTCCCAATTCGTGAATGAGTGTGCCGGCTTGGGCAAGCACTCTGCCTTCAATCCACCAGGTTGAATCATCGATAGCGAAAAAATCTCCAATCGCTACGCCGGAAGCATCGTTCCATAGCACTCTGGTCATCAGGGCGTATCGAAAGGCGTTGTAGCTTTGATAATCGAAGTACTGTCGATAAAAGTCGTGTGCCTCTTGTCGCACGAGGCAATCTCGCGACGGGATAGTGCCCTGTCTTTCAAGATGGAGATGGTAACCATGTCGGTGAAGTTGGGTGGTAACCAAGCGCTTTGCTTGGGTCGATAGGGCATGACCAGACATGTGGTCTAGTTCCACGAGGATTTCAGGGCGCGTAGGATCGGTGATCCCACCAAAGTCGCGCCCTACAATGGCTTCGTTTTTTTCCGATATTCCATCTTTGTCGGTATCTGCGGAAGCCAGGGTTGGGTTTGGATCTGAAAAGTAGTCGACTTTGAGGCGAAAGAACAGTTCATAGTCCCAGTCACTTTTTCGAATGCGCCTAGAAAATACTTCCCCTGGCGAGACGGTGTTCAAGTCGATGTCGAATGCAAATAGTTTGTCATCCACGAGCCAATTGTTGGTGGCTTGTGGGTCATCTTCCCAACCTTCAAGGTGGATGAGTGCAAGTGTGCTATGGGGTAGGGAGCCGACGACTCTTTGGGCAATGGTGGTGGTGTATACGCGTTCGTCTCCATCATCAAAACTGTTCCAATCGTTGAGATTGGCATTGGGATAGCGAATGTCATCGGCGATGAGATAGAATTCGTCTTTGCCCCAATCCTCTTGTTCATCATGGGAAATAATTTTTGTAAGAATGATTGAGAGGCGTTTATTACATGGCCCATCAAACCAACCATCCGCGTCGGTATCGGGGTTGTTGGGATCTGTGCCGGCTCTTATTTCGGCACTGTCTGTCAGGCAGTCTTGATCAGAGTCTCGGGTGTTTTCCAGAGATTTTCTCTGTCTATGGGACCGGATATTGCGTCGTGCGGGTGAGGGTATGGGCAGAGGGCGAATCTCTGCATCATTTACAGAATGCGGCGTGTCTTTATCGGAACGGGTTTCGTCGGAATCGTGGGGCTTATCGTCAGATTTAAGGTCTTGGATGGAGTTGGACCATTTTAGGTCTTCTTTGGTGAGGCTATTTCTCGGGGAGCAGGGAACTTCTTTTGGTGGTGGCTTTCGGGCCAGTGAAACTGCGGCCTTTGTGGGTTGATTTGAGGATGGTAATGTCGGCTTTTGGTGGATTGTTTGAGAGGGAGCGACGTTGGTTTTCGCGACTCGGGGTTTGGCTTGATTTTGAGGAAGGCTGCCACAGCGACTGAAGATTAAGCATAGGGAAAGCAAGGATATGAGGGAGCGTATTGACATATTTCCTCCAGCTTTTGATAGAGCCGCTGAGTTGAAACGCTTCATGCCCTTTTTGGGTTCGCTCTTTCATTTTCGCTTGTGGCTGGGCTCACGGATGCGTGATTCATTTTATCGAGGAAGGCTTTTGTCCCAGGCTTCCAGGTAGTAACGGTAAATCTTTAAGACTTTCTCCACGTATTGTTGTGTTTCAGTGTAAGGGGGGACCCCTCCATATTTCTTAACAGCACCAGGCCCTGCATTGTAGCTCGCAATGGTTGGTACCAAATTGCCATTGAATTGGTTGGCCAAGGTTCTTATGTATCTTGTTCCACCATAAATACTTTGTCGTGGCGAAAATGGATTGTTGATATGCATGGCTTTGGCTGTGGCAGGCATGAGTTGCATGAGTCCGATGGCTCCAGCGGGTGAAATGGCCTTGGGGTTGAAACTGGACTCGGCTGCGATGAGAGCCTTAATTAAAGCGGGTGGGAGACGATAGTATTTGGCGGCTTCCCGAATGATTTTGTCAAATTTGGCGTTGTGGAGTTGGTAGAGTTGAGTCCATTGTTTAACGGCTTGATAGCTTTGGCTTTTTGTGCCCGCTTCTATGGGAGCGGGTTTCAAAAAGAGAGTACAGAGCAGGAGAATACCCATGGGTTTGAGAAAGGATTTCATGGTGATGGGATTGGAGAAGTTGTCCATTTCATTTGTCTGCGGTCAGCCTTTTCTCCAATTGTATCATACGGAGCGGATTCGTCTAACTTAGGGGTATCCAGATTGTAGTGTAGTCCTCGGCTTTCGCGGCGTTTCTGAGCGCTACCTACGATCAGCTGAGCGACCAAGGCGAGATTTCTCAGTTCAACGAGATCGGAGGTGAGTTTAAACTTCCAGTAATATTCATGGATCTCTTCTTGGAGTAATTCCACGCGCTTGGCGGCCCGTTCTAGCCTTTTATCGGTGCGCACGATGCCTACGTAGTTCCACATGCGCCTTCTTAACTCGTCCCAATTATGGGAAACAACGACCTGCTCATCGGGATCAATGGCTCTGCCTGGATCCCATTCTCGAATGGATTCAGGGTGGGTGATAGTTTTGGTTGATTCAGCCATATCTTCTGCTGCCCATTCAGAGACAACAGAGGCTTCTAACAAGGAATTGGATGCGAGTCGGTTTGCTCCGTGTAGACCCGTGCAGGCGGCCTCTCCTGCAGCCCATAATCCGGGTACGGTGGTGGCGCCTTTCACAGAAGTATAGATGCCCCCACACATATAGTGAGCTGCAGGGACGACAGGGATGGGCGTTTTGGTCATGTCGATTCCGACGGCTAAGCAGGCAGAATGGATATTTGGGAAACGGCTGGCGATGTATGCGGGGTTATGGTGTGTCATATCAAGGCAGACATGATCATCTCCGGTTCGTTTTAATTCCCTATCGATGGCTCGGGCCACAATGTCTCTGGGGGCTAAGTCTGCCATGGGATGGATATCCTGCATGAAAGGTGTTCCATCTTGTCGTCTTAGGATCCCACCTTCTCCCCGAAGTGCTTCGCTTATCAAAAATGACTTTGCCTGGGGATGATAGAGGCATGTGGGGTGGAATTGGAAGAACTCCATATTGCGTATCTTTACGCCGACTCGGCAGGCCATGGCCACGCCGTCTCCCGTGCTGATATCGGGATTGGAGGTATAGAGATACGCTTTTCCCGTGCCACCGGTGGCGATGAGTGTGGCTTTCGCAAGGATTGTAAGCACTTTGCCGCTGCGGATGTTCAAGACGTAGGCACCTAGAACTCGGGTGGTTTCACCGTTATTGTTTCCTTTGAAAAGGTCGACCGCGATATGTTGAGGCAGGATCTTTATCTTATCGTTTTCCATGGCCTTTTTTCGTAGTGCGCGATCGATTTCACGCCCAGTAATATCCTGTGCATGCAGAATCCTGCGGCTACTGTGGCCGCCTTCTTGGGTTAGATCATAGGTGCCATTATGGCCATCGAAACGCACGCCATGGCTCATGAGTCTCTGGGCTGCACTGGGACCTGCTTCGATAATTTTCTCGACTGTGCTTCGGTGCCCGAGGAATGCGCCGGCCTTTAGGGTGTCGTTCACATGGGCTTCGATACTGTCGTTTTCGCTCATGACGCTGGCCAAGCCGCCTTGTGCATATGTGGTGGTACTTTCGCCAGGCTCACGTTTGCATATCACCAAGACCCGTCCATAGGACGCCAGTTTTAGGGCTGCGTTGAGCCCCGCCAATCCACTTCCAATCACGAGATAATCTGTTTGTAGTGCCATGGCGTTTCCGTTGAGTTCTGCGTGATGAAGTGGCGCTTATTGCAGCCTGATTTAGTCTTTTCCAAGGGGTGTATTCAAAAAGAAGTACGGGATAAGCGACTAAAATATCCATGGTGCTCTATAGAACTTGACCTTGGAGCCGTCAATCGACATGTTGGGATCGCATGGAACTTGGCCTGTCTGATTTAGCTTCTTTGGGTTTACTCGTTTTATCTATCGTGATGTTGACTCGCGGTGCAGACAGTTTTGTCGAAAGTGCTGCACGTATCGCGCGGCGCCTCAATATTTCCGAACTCGTTATTGGCTTGACGTTGGTGAGTTTTGGGACTTCAGCGCCGGAGTTAGCGGTTTCGGTTGGTGCGGCTTTGACCGGTCGTGACGCCATCTCTGTTTCGAATATCGTAGGGTCAAATATTTTTAATTTGGGGATTATCCTGGGCTTATGTGGTTGTTTGGTGGTGGTTCAAGCTAGCAAGAAGCTTGTTTGGCGGGACATGACTTTCTTGATTGGCGTGTCCTGCGGCTTATTTGCGGCACTGTCGGATGGTGTTTTGGAGCGGTGGGAGGGCGTGGTGATGCTTTCTCTCTTGGTGGGGTATCTCACCTTTTTAGTGAAGTCCAAAGAAGAGTTCCACGTCGATAATGGTACCAAGCCGGCGACCTGGCGCGATGGCCCGAAGCTGTTTGCGGGTTTGGCTTTGATTTTAGTGGGGGCCCACTTTTTGGTGGAGAGCGCATCAGTTTTGGCCCGGAGCTTCGGTGTATCGGAATGGGTGATTGGGCTGACGATTGTGGCGGCAGGAACCTCTGCGCCTGAATTGGTAACGGCTCTGTCGGCCATAAGAAAGGGGCGACATGGTATTTCTGCGGGGGCTTTGGTTGGCAGCGATATCTACAATGTTTTGGGCGTATTGGGAACTGCGGCGGTGATCACACCATTGAATATTGAGGCGAGCGCATTGCCCAGTGTGGGCTTGATGCTGGGTGCCACGGTCCTGGTGTGGATTTTTTTCCGTACGGGTTGGAGTATAGGGAGACGGGAGGGTATCATTTTGGTACTTGTCGGTCTTTTTCGTTGGTATTACTATATATAGTATTCGGGTGTCCGGGGGGCGGCGGGACATGCAGGTCTGGAAAAACTTGGAAGCGACCGGCGGTGGCCGAACTTTGGTGATCACCGAGCCCTGCATAGGTTTGCGGGCGATTCTGGTGATCGACGATACCACCCTGGGGCCTGCCGCTGGTGGTATTCGAACCCACGCGTATCATTCCTTTGAAGAAGCCCTTGGGGATGCTCAAAGTTTAGCGCGAGCAATGACTTATAAGTGTGCTTTGGCTGGGTTGAAGGCCGGTGGTGGAAAGATGGTGGTGTTGGAGCCGGAGCCAGGGCACCGGGCTCAGGTGTTTCGGCGGATTGGGGAGGTGATTGAAGAGCTCGGTGGTCTCTTTCGAACCGCGGGCGATGTAGGTACCACTGTCGCTGACCTAGAGGAAGTCGCCAAAACGACTCAATTTGTTCACTCAAATAGCGAAGAAATGGAAGACGCAGTCGCCGCAGGTGTCATGCGATGTATGAACGCGTGCATCGATCATCATGGTGGCTCCGGCCTGGCGGGTTTGAGGGTGGCGGTCCAGGGTTGTGGTAAGGTGGGCGGAGCCGTGATTAATAAATTGGCTTGTGCGGGCGCGGAGTTATGGATCGCGGACAATGATTTATCGTTGGTGCGGGGATTGGCTGACCGGTACCAGTGTAACCTTTCGACCCCGGGCAACATCTTATTTGAGGATGTCGATATATTGGCTCCCTGTGCCACAGGGGGAGTGCTTAATCATCATGTTGTCAATGATGTTCGGGCGTGGGCGGTGTGTGGCGCTGCGAACAACGCTTTGGTGGATACTGAGGTTGCGTCACTCCTCCAACTTCGTCGTATTCAATGGGTGCCAGATCTTCTTGCTTCAGCGGGGTCGGTTATTTATGGGATAGGCCGGTCGGTGATGGGGTTGGATGATACCGATTCTTTGCTTGAGGACCTTGGATTGCGGGTTACTGATATATTGGAGCGTTCGGAAAAAACAGGTGTTTCCACCGAGCTTGTGGCGACCGCCATGGCGCGGGAAATCCTGAGGCAGATGGACTGAGGGACCCATGGGAGTGAAACTCCAATGGCCGAATTCTGAGCCCATCGATGCGTATCTAAAAGATTGCATTGACTATACTCGGAAGTATCCCGTGTGGTTGATGACCGCACAACCCGGTGCTGGTAAAACGACTCGATTGCCACCGGCCTTACTTCAATCGTTTGAGGACCATTTGACGGTTGTGGTTCAACCCCGTCGGATTGCGGCCCGAATGGCGGCAGAGTATCTGATCGGATTGCATCCCTCAATCGCAGCCCGGATTGGGTATGAGTTTCGTTTTGAATCTACTCGTACGAAATCTACACGGTTGCTATTTACAACCGATGGCATGTTCTTGCGGCAGCTCATGGGGGGGAAATATCGAGGTGAGAAGCTGATTTTGGTTTTAGATGAATTTCACGAACGGCGGATTGCGGGGGATTTACTTTTAGCTCTGGGTTACCGAGCACAAAAAGAAACGGAAAAAGCTTGGAAGGTGATTGTGATGTCTGCCACGTTGCAGGCGGATACGATTATGGCTCGATTTGGCGACCTTCCTATTCTCGAAATACCTGGGCGAACTTATCCGGTTGAACTCGACTATCTTTCTGTACGGTTGTTGAAAGAAAAGTTGGAACGTAATCTCTTGGTGGCCCTGAAAAAAAATTATCAGGAGGGTGAAATGGGCAGTGCTTTGGTCTTTTTACCTGGAGTGGGTGAGATCAATCGGGCCATGAAGGATTGTGCGCCATGGGCGAAAGAGAAAGGTTTTTCACTTTTTGCACTCCATGGGAATTTGAGTCCAGATGAACAGCGAAGAGCGGTGAAAGAAGGTTCTCGTCCCAGAGTGGTTTTTGCGACGAATGTGGCGGAAACATCGTTGACCGTCGAAGGGATCACCACGGTGATTGATTCTGGCCTTGAGAGACGGGCTACTTTCGAGGATGACGTGGGAATTTTGGGGCTAGAGTTGGCTCCCATCAGCCAGGCATCGGCAATTCAGCGGGCGGGTCGGGCTGGTAGAACCATGGCTGGCCAATGTTATCGTCTTTTTACTGAAAATGATTTCAAATTGAGGCAAGAGCAGACCCGGCCAGAAATTGTTCATGCGGATTTGTTGAACTATGAATTAATGTTGGCGGTGCATGGTCTTTCATTGGGGTCGATCCCGCTATTAACTTCCCCCCGCGAGTCTGCTTTATTGAGGGCTCAAGCGGTGCTTGAGCTTTTGGGGGCGACTCAAGACGACGTTGCGACGCCCTTGGGTTGCGAGTTGGCGGCGTTGCCAATGCAACCCCGGGTGGCGAAATTTTTTCACGAAGGTAAAGACCTTCTTCCTTCGGAAATCCATCTTCCATTAACAGTGCTCTTGAGTCAAAGTGAATGGTTTAGGGATAGACCGCCGGTGGATCACCGGGAGGATTGCGACCTACTACTTCGGGTTGAACATCTCGTCGGTAAGAGGGAGGCTTGGCAACCTCCTTGGGCCCATATGTTTCGTCGGGTTTTGAAGCAATATCGAAAGTTCTTACCTAAGCAAATCGGTTTTCCTTCGGAAGATTGGACTGAAGTTTATAAGAGGGTTTTAATTCGCGCATTTCCTGACCGATTGGCGAAACGGGTCAAGGCAAACTCAAAGGAATGGCTCTTGGTGGGTGGGAGTCGTTGTATCGAAGGGCCCTCCACTTGTGTTTCCAGTGATGGTGAATGGGGCGTGGTTGTAAGTCTTAGGCGGGCCCATCGGGGTATGAAAACGATCCCAGAGATTTCGGCACTTTCGTTGGTAGAGCGTGATTGGGTTTTCGAAGAACGACTTGACTTTATGGAAGAGTCGATTGAATTGATTTGGAATGACAATCTGTTTCGGGTTGAACAAATTGAATCCATAAAACTTGGTGCCATTAATTTTGAAACCAATAAGACGATCCCTAGGCCTTCTAAGGAAGCTGCCACGGTTTTGGTTCGTGAGTTAAAACGGAGTGGCTTGGCTAAGTTGAAGTGGGTGGGGTTGATTGAGGTGTTCAGAGCCAGAGTGGAAAGCGCGTTAAAAGAGGTTCCCTGGGGGAGTGGAATTGAGTTTGAGGAATGGCTGCATGATTGTCTGTTGGAATTGGGTGAGCATCATGGTGGATACCGCGAACTAGAATCACTGGATTTTCAGTCAGCCTTGAAGGGGCGGTTGGGTTGGGAGCTGGCGCAGGAATTGGATTACCTGGCCCCGAGGACGTTACATCTAAGCAACAACAAGAAATTTTCAGTGCATTACGAGATTGGGAGAGCGCCATGGGTTCGGGGATATATCCAAGACTTTTTTGGGCTCGACTCTTTGCCCACCCATATTGGTAAGCGGGAGGGGCTAACGGTGGAGCTTTTGGCACCGAACAAACGGCCGGTTCAGGTCACTGCAGATCTAGGTGGGTTTTGGCAGAATCACTACCCGAATTTGGTGAAGGGGCTATCGAGGCGTTATCCACGTCATTATTGGCCAGACGAACCCATGACGGCCAACCCCCTATTGTTAAAGCGTTATCTTCATAAGCCATGATTTATCCATTATTTTCGGAGGTATCTGAGTTGACCATGGCGCCCAGAAAGGTGACAAGATGGTTATGAACCGAAAACGAAGACGTAAAGGTGGTGGAAGTCGGCAAGATGATGGTCGTCGGCGCTACCCTAAGCGCAGGCGTAGCCATAAATCCGATTCACCACAGACAACAGTTGGGGTGCTTGTCATCCATAAGGATGGTTCAGGAACGGTTATGTCCGAAGATGCCAAGATTGGGCAGCTTTTTGTTCCGGAGGAATGGATTGGTAATTTTGGGGATGGGCAGCGGGTCCGGGCAGAGGTTTCGGTGGGACGGAAAGGGCGTTTAAAAGCACGTCCTCTGATTGAAGAAGCGCGTCGTCGATATCAAATTGCGAGTACCCGGGCGCGGGGCGAAGAAATTATTGCTTATTCTACCGATACTCGTGAGTTTTGGGCTCTGGTGGATATCGACGAGGACGACCGCAGCGAGTTTCTCTTCGGTGTGGTGGTGGTGGTGGAAGAAGTTGACCGAGGCTGCTACGAAGAAGGAAGAATGCCACAAGCCAGGGTTGTCGAGGTGTTGGGCGATATTCAAGATGAACGTACACAGATTGAGATGGCCACTTGGGGGCAGGACATTCCCAAACACTTTTCCGATGCTACTCTTGAGGAGGTGGAAGGTTTTGTTCAGCCACAAGAGGATGAATCCCTTTGGGTGGGCCGTAAAGATCTCAGGAATATTCCCTTTGTTACGATTGATGGTGCCGATGCCCGCGATTTTGATGATGCGGTTGCGGCTCGACTCGAAAAGGATGGCATTAGGGTATGGGTTTCCATTGCGGATGTGGCAACTTATGTAAAGGAGGATGCTCCTTTGGATCGCGATGCGATTGATCGAGCCACCAGCGTTTATTTTCCCCATAAAGTCGTTCCTATGTTGCCAGAGAGGTTGTCCAATGATCTGTGCTCGCTTCGTCCAGATGTTATTCGATTGACCCTTACGTGTGAATTTGTGGTGGACCGAAATGGGAAGCCTTTTAAAACCGATGTTTATCCTTCTTTGATAAGGAGTCATGCCCGGCTGACCTATGAACAAGTCCAGGAATTCTTTGACCCAGGGAGTGAAAGTGCAAACGATTGGTTGGATGCGGTCAAGGATTCTGTGACTCAGGTTCGAAAGGCGGCAGGGTGGTTAAGGCAAGAGCGGTCTGAGCGAGGGGCCTTAGATTTTGATTTTCCTGAGATGGCAGCGAAATTAACCGACGATGGGCGTCCTGAATGTATGGAATTGAGAGAGCGGCTCGAAAGCCATCGTGTGATCGAAGACATGATGATTGGTGCCAATGAGGTGGTCGCCGAATACACATTGGCGAACGGGATTTCCGCTCTTTATCGCGTTCACAATGAGCCGAAACCCGAGAAATTGAAGGTATTGGGGCGCTATGCTCGGCTTTTTCAACTTGGAATTGATTACCGACGCGCGATGGACCCAAAGTATGTGCCGCAGCTCGTTAGAGCCTTACAGGCTTCGGATAAAGCCAAGGCAGCTCAACTTCTTTTCTTACAGACCCTTGAACAAGCATGCTATGGTCCGGAGAATTTAGGCCACTATGGGTTGGGTTCTGCGGCTTACTTGCATTTTACTTCACCCATCAGACGCTATCCCGATTTGGTTGTCCACCGCATGCTTTGGCGGTATTGGCGCGGTGAAGACTGTCAAGCGGATTTACGGGGCTTGGGTGAAGAAACGTCGACGAAGGAACGTCGGGCGGTTAAAGCTGAGCGGGATGTTTCAAATTTGATTGGCACCCTTTTAGCGAAGCGACACTTGGGGGAAACCTTCAAGGCAACTGTAACCGGAGTGCATCCGGTCGGACTTTTTATGCGCCTCGATTCGTTATGGGTAGATGGGCTTCTACCTATCGAACAGCTTTCGAAGAATTTTCGGGATTATTTTGATTATGTGGAAGAACGGCTTCACCTTTTTGGGCGTCGAAGTAAGCGAATTTTTGAGTTTGGGGATGAACTTGAAGTTTGTGTTGTAGATGTGGATCCGGATTTGCGGCGGATACGTCTGGGGCTCAAGTTGGGCATTGAGAAAAAAGAGGTTGAGGCTGAGGTTGAGGCTGACTCTGTTTTGGAGGCGGCAAAGATGGATTATCTTGCACGGGCGAGAGAACGTTTTGGCAGTAATACATCCGGTGGAGCTTCGAAGAAAAATTCAAGGGGCGGTGGAAAAAAACCTGCGGCGGGTCGTGGCAAAAAAAAGATTAAAAAATCGACAAAGAACCCCCGTTGATTCAGAGTGACTCAATAAAAGTATCGTTTTGCTACTGAAGCCAGGTAGGTTCAAAGTCAGGGGATGCTAGCTCTATCTCAAAAAGAGCATTAAGTAGTTGGGCTCTTTGGATGAGGCCTGCGGCTTCTAGAAGCACTTGTTTGTCTCCGGGGTCGAATGGGGCGCCCATGCAGATTGCATTTACAAACTCTTCGTCTTTAGCTTGTTCAATCAAGTCCCAAGCGATATTGAAAGAACGCGACTTCGCGAATTTTCGTAGTTGTTCCAATAGGGGCTTCCTGTTTAATTTCCTATGATTCTGCGGACATAGGTCATCCATAAATGGCTCGAAATCAGGGACGATGACTCGGTAGCCTGAGTCGGTAAGGGGAAGTTCTTGTCTTATTGAGAATCGACAAACACCCGTGAGGACAATATAAAAATGTCCGTCCTGTGTTTCTTGGTGGGACGTGAGTCTTCCGAGGCAGCCGGTGCTATAAAGTTGGGGCATTGTTTCCGGATATTCAATGACCTTTGGCTGGATCATCCCGATTAACTTAGCATCTTCGATGGCCTCTTGAATCATGAGGCGGTATCTTGGTTCGAACACATGCAATGGTAAATTGGTTCTGGGTAGAAGGAGACAACCTGGCAAAGGGAAAATTGGAAGGTGGTCTAAAACGGTTTCAATTTCAAGCACGGCGACGACCTCGGGTATTTTTCGAAAACACCTGATACGATGAATTCTACCAGATTCTAGCTTTGCACTCATCGTTTTTTTGAAGAGGCGTTTGTTTTAACTCGGGCAAATAGATCTCGTTATATTCAGGGCTTATGTGTGGAAGTGGGTGCCGGGTTTACATGTCGTCTGATTCGGTTTTTAGCTTGAGTTTAGCGCTGCATTCTCCGGGGGCCTCGGCCTCGCAGTTGGCTGAGGTGATACAATTTGTATACTCAGAAAAACTCTCTTCGGAGAAATTAACGAATATACGGTTACATGCCTTTTTGTTTGTGAAACCAAGGTTGGTATTGCAGTGCTCAAGGTAATTGATGAGTTCTTCGCAATTTGAGTCTGTAGGTGGTTTGGGTGCAAGGCGGAATTCATTGATACAGGCCAATCTCTCTTCGAGTTCTTCGCATTGAAGAGGCTGTATGCATTTTGCATACTCAAACAGGCTTTCCACTGAGAATAGTTCGGTTTGGAGTAGGCAGGATCCAATATCTTCTGCTTCTAGTTTAAACCCTCCCAGATTTGGGAGGTCACAGCCCTGGCTCCATTGTACGATGATCGAACAGGCTTGGAGGGCCATTACTGTGGGCGGTGCTGATAGGGTTGAGCCACAAGTGTCAAAGCGGTCGTCATTTTCTTTTAGGCAGCCCGGCTTGGTTACACATTCAACCCAACTCGAAAATACGTTGGAGGCGACCCCTTGGGATAAAGCACTGCAGTTGTCGTCTGTTGCTGTGGGTTCTAGTCCACATGCAGCTGACCATACGCGGTATTTTTCGCAGCTATTGGCACCTGTAAGTTTCAGTGCTGTTTCTGCACAATCATTGACTGCGCGGGATTCGTAGCATGCTGTTTTAAGCACACAGTCGGCGAAGGGGTCGAATCGCTGTGGGGTCAGTTCCCTGCGAACTTGATGGCAAAGGCTTTGGCTTGAATCGACATACCGTGATTTCGGTTGCCCACAAAGATGGCTTCTTTCTTTGAGCGCTTCGCATGGTGATGAAGAGAAACACCCACAAAGAACACTCAATAAAGCACCCAGATAAACAAATCTCGCCATGACGGTAGCTTGCCGCAAACGAGTCGTATTGGCCAGTGGAGAATGTAGGTGGGCTTAGGGGTGGGTGGGGTTAAACGTACGCAAACTAGTTATTGGCGGCCATCTTGTTGACTTCAGCGGCGAAATCTTCGCTCTTTTTCTCAAGACCGGCACCAAGTTCAAACCGAGTGTATCGACGAATGGCGATTTTTTCGCCGATTTTCGCGATAAGGTCGTTTTGAATCTCTTCAACGCTTTGCTTGGGCTCCTTGACAAAGGGTTGTTCAAGAAGACAATTTTCTTTGAAGAACTTGTTTAAGCGACCTTCAACTATTTTTTGAATCACTTCTGCGGGTTTCCCTTCGTCGGCGATTTGCGCAGAAAGGATTTCCTTTTCTTTTTCCACTGTATCGTTAGGAACCTCTTCCCGTGAGAGAAATTGAGGATTCGCGGCTGCAACATGCATGGCCACGTCCCGGACGAAGTTTTGAAAATCATCGTTTCGAGCCACGAAATCAGTCTCGCAGTTCACTTCAAGGAGAACGCCAATTTTTCCACCGGCGTGAATATAGCTGCCGACGAGGCCTTCGGAGGCAATCCGTCCCGCTTTCTTCTGGCTGGCTGCCATTCCCTGCTTCCTAAGAAATTCAATGGCCTTACCCAGGTTACCGTCTGCTTCACTAAGTGCTTTCTTACAGTCCATGATTCCCGCACCGGTTTGGCTGCGAAGTTCTTGAACCATTTTTGCTGAAATTGCCATCATTCATATCCTCGTTAATGGTTAAACCAAGAGTAGATTTATGCTTGTGCTGTTGTCGGTGGAGTGGTTTGACTTCCCGGAGCTCGGACAATCTCAACCTTTGGCCCTTTCGGTGGCTGCTCAGCTGTCTTTGCTGCAGGCTCAGGTGCTTTCTCAACAACTTGCGTTGCGGTTTTACCGAAAAGTTCTCCGCCTTCGCTGCATGCTTCCGCGGCTGCTTTAACAAAGACGCGGATCGAGCGAATTGCGTCGTCATTTGCGGGGATTGGGTAGTCGATATTTTGAGGGTTACAGTTGGTGTCGACGATGCCCACGACAGGGATCCCAAGCTTGTTGGCTTCTGCGTCGGCGATGTGTTCTTTTTTAACGTCAATCACGAAGAGCGCGCCGGGAAGCTTGGTCATATTTTTGATTCCACCCAGGTTTTTCTCGAGTTTATCTTGCTCTCGCGTCAGGGTCAGAATCTCTTTTTTCTGTAGCTTTTCGTGGGTTCCGTCTTCTGCCATCTTTTCGATTTCTTTGAGGCGTTCAATACTAGTGCGAACGGTTCGGTAGTTGGTGAGACACCCGCCCAGCCAACGGAAATTGACGTAGTATTGGTCCGCGCTTTTGGCGAATTCCTGAATGACGTCTGAAGCTTGTCGTTTCGTACCGACGAAAAGAACCTTTTGTCCACGGGCTGTCACTGAATTGAGAAAATTCGCAGCCTTGTCAAAGAGTGGCACTGTTTGTTGGAGGTCGATGATGTAGATTCCATTTCTCGCTCCAAAGATAAATTGTTTCATTCGTGGGTCCCATCGATTGGTCTGGTGACCGAAATGAACCCCTGCTTCCAACATCTCGCGCATGCTTACTCGCGCCATTTTGAACTCCTTTTGCGGTTGTACCTCCGCCCTAGTTGCCTGTCCCTTTTGGGCACCGCTAGGCTTGTGCTTGGGCGTGTGATTTAAGTAAAAAAATACTTTAATTACGGGCGGGTTACCATAAAATATTGTCCTTGGCAATGAAGATTTCTAGGGACATTATATTTTAGGTGGCTGTGAAGGTTCGCACTGGAGGGTGGATTGATGGAAAATCCTCAGCCAAACCTTACGCCTGTGGGCTTTACTGGGCGAAGTTTTGATCTTTGCGCGGGAGCCTTATGGACCGCGTGTTTTTTTTAGTTTAATTATAACAAGTAGGTAGCGCTCCTTCAGCGGACTGGTTCTGGTTTGGGGGCTCATGGTTTTCCGGTGAACCTGGCTTAGTTAGAATGCTCGATTGAATTGGGCGGAGACAAGCCTTGGGCTGATGGGGTTTGAAATGCTTGGTGGTTGATTTGGGGAGATGGAGGCCCTTGGTTCACCGAGAGTGGAGCCGCAAGGTTGGCTTTGCAGGTGCAGGGCAAAGTTTGTAATGGTGTGGTTTCGGTCATTTCTTAAGCGCCTCCGTCATTGGGGATTTTTGATGCTGGATTTTTTGGACCGAACACGGTCTAACTATGGGGCATGTGGAAGAACAATTTTCAAACATCAAGACGCGTGGCAACGGGGAAACGAATGAGCGAAGGTTGGTGGGTGACGGGGCTTGTTTGGAAGCTATTTTCGTTGACCTTTTTATCCTGTGGTATGGCGTGGGCGCAACCTTCATTGGTTTGGGTGCGTGGGGCGGACGCCGGGGCGTCTCGTATTGCAGAGACGGATATTGTCTCGGTCCTTGCGGCGGTTGAGAGCCCCCTTCGGGTGATCAACGAGGTTGAGTACGCTAGAATTGCCAAGGAACTCGGTTGCTCTCGAAATCACTTTGGAAAATCGAAATGTTTCAAAATTGTCGCAGCCCGTTTGGGGGCGGACTTGGTGCTGGTGATTGAAAGTTCACGTCGTCTCTTCCGGAAAGATCAGAGGGGACAAGATCAACTTTTTGGGAAGTTCACCCTCTACCGTCGTGAGCAAACCCGGTTATTGTTTGCCCGCCGGTTTATCTTGGAAGAGGGGAAGATTTCTGAATCGGTTCGTCATGAGGTGGGGGAAAATCTTTCCACGATTGTTTCTCAGTGGAGTGGTGGCAACGCGGTGGCAGACAGTGCTTCTACGCCCACGGTTCCGACTGGCTCGCAAGCGTCTCAGAGTGTGCCCATGGAGCAAACAGCTTCCCAAAGTAGGTCGGAGCTGTCTGTGGCTTCAAAGCCTGGGGAAGTTTTTGAGGTGGATGGGAGGTCACCCGAACTGGCCTCCGGAGGGGATGGGGATAGGTCGGATGACTTTCCCTTGGATGCTAAAGAGGAAACCGTGAATGGTGACGAGGAAGCGCCGCGCTCCTCTGATTCCGAAGCAAACCCCGAGGATTTTGATTCTGGAGTTTTTCGCCATTTTCAGTTTGAGAAATCTCGGGGCCTCGTTTTTGAATTTGGAATGGCGAGTTTTCTCCGTCAAGGGGCGTTGGTCGAAGGGGATGTGCCATTTGTGCATAAATTTGGTTATCAAGATTCGGTCGGATTTGAAAAAAGTAGGGTTGGGCTAAAGCTTGGTTTTTCTTTTTACCCCCTTAGATGGTGGCAGCCAACGGCGTGGTGGGCGCAATTTGGTTTGAAAGTCAGGGCCAATATGTACGGTCAAAAAGTGGAGCAAGAGGGTCATTTGGGCCTGACGGTGGAAGGGCGCTTGGTTACCGATATTCGGGCGGGTCTTTTGTGGGAAGAAGTTCTGACCGATTCGGCCCTCAGTCAGGTTCGCGTTGGTCTTATGTATGGAAGTCTCAATTTTCCTGGGGGCCGTGGTTTTCCAGATATTGGTTATCGCTTTATGGAGTTAAAGGGAGGGATCACCATGATTTTGTCCGAGGATTTTGATTGTGGTGTGAATCTTGGATTGATGTATCCCCATCGGGTGAGTGGGCAAGTGGAGACCCTCGGAAATCCTAGAAGCAACTTCTTTTTTGGGTATGAATTTGGCACGCGGTTGGCCTACAGCTTGCCTTGGTTGGATGCGGTGGCTATGTCAGGCTTTGTGGATGTTGATTATCAATCCTTGCGGTTGAAATATGAAGGTTTAGGGGAATATGACTCCACGCCGGTGGTGGGGGCGGATATTCGAGATGATACCTGGTCTTTGGCACTGGGGTTGAGGGTGGTTTTCTAGTCTCTTTTGGATCCTTAAAGCTGCGTCATCAGCTCTCTACCAAGGTGGATAATCTCCTGGATAACCGAGGTTCCGGCAATGTAATGGCCACCGTCATCGTAGCCAAGTTCCGCCACTTTTACCGCATTTTCGCAAACTTGGCTCATTTCATCCCATACAGATCCCAAGAGGAGATCGAAATCCCACCCACCTTCATCTCGCCCAAAGCGATTTTCGCTGACCAAGCTCATAAAAATGATTTCGATAGGATCGACTCCTTCGTATTCTGCAACGGCTATGCGGAGGTCGTCCCATCTCTCTTCAGCGAGAAATGCCTGCCAGTCATCGGCATCGGGGTAGCGGTCGTAATAAGCGAGCCCGAATTCTCCCGCTTCGAGATCCACAGCGCAGAATACGTCATAATCACGCAATAATGTTTGATAGCGCTTTTCAAACTGATTCGCGACATCGATTCCCGTGCTGGTGGGCTGTAGAGTGCTCTTGTCGTCGATGATGGCGTAGCTTTGCTCAATCAGCCAGGTCAGAATGGGTGTGAGAAGATCTTCATCTTCTGCAATGAGGGCAGCTGCATCGACATGGGGATCTTGCATCAGCCTAAGGAGATAGAGTCCAGCGTATTGGATACGTCTTTGAGTTTGCATGGGACTAGCCAAGAAAGCAGGCATTGATGATGAATGCTATCACGATGGCCGAGCTGCCCTCGATCAAAGCAGCGCCCCAGTTCTGGTCGGTTGCGATCTCTTCATCCAACAAGGCACTGGGCAAGATTAATTTGTCGACCATGTAGCGGCTTGTGAGGAGTAAAAAGACTGCGATCACAAACCATACAGCCAACCCAGGAAGAGAATCAGCGAATTTGATATAACCCGAGAGAAGCACCCCGATGGCCACGAGATTCATTCCGGCACTGATACCCGCTGCGGCGTTGTCTTTTTCGATCTCTTCGTGGAGGTCGAAACGGGTTACTTTTTGGTAGATAAAAGCAAAGAGGACGAAGAAGAGTTGGCCCGTGATAAAGAGTAGAAGCGTGGAGACGATCCCATCGACCACCAAAGGGCTCTCTCCGGAAAGTGCAGCATGGACGATGAGCCCTGAGCCGATAAAGCTTCCACATTCGGCGGCACCCGTGCCCAAATTTCTGTCTTCCACCAGCTCTTTGACATTGCAGAAGTGGTGAAAAATGATTTTGTCGTTGACGAGCCTCGCGATGTGCATCAGCGCGATTCCTCCCAAACACCAACTGACGGTCGCACCGATATCGCTTAGATATGCGAGAGCCTGTGAAGTGGCATCGCCTCCGTGCTCTTCACTTTGCAAGACGCTGAGTAGAATCATCCCCACCGCAAAGAGGTAGCCCGAAAATGCCACCGCCACGGCTTTGTTGTCGGCCTTGGTCAGCTGCTCATTGAGATCATAGGGCGCTAGCCAGTCAAAGATCCTCTTGGCGATGTAGAACACCATGAGAATCGTCAGCAGGTAGATTAGAGCGTGAGGGTCTAAAAGTTCCCAAATAAAATTGGTGTCTAGCATGTCTTCATTCATGACTCTATCCTCGTTATTTTCCACCGAAAGACCGTGAACTGCGGTTGTAGGAGCTTCCCCGCAAAGATGAACTGCGTCCAAAGCCACCGCTTCGCCGCGCTTTCGGGGCTCGCTGAGCTTGGAAACTCCTTTGTGACGACGTTGGATTTTTTAGACGTGCCTTGATCTTGGTGGCATTTTTGCCCCTGTTGGGCGAACGAATGTTGTCTCCAAGTCTCGATGAACCGGAGGATGCGTAGCGTGAGCTGTCGTATCGCTGACGACCGTTATAGGTCCCATTGGGAACAGTAGGATAGGCGTGGTAGGCAGGAGGGTAGGAACCCCATCCCCAGGGAGAGAAATAGGGTCGATGGGGAGCAAAGAGGTAACCGAGCATGAGACCCGTGCCAAGCCCCGGGGACCAACTGGAATGGTAGTAGTGATTTTGCCCGTAAATGGTGGGATTGCCCTTATATTCAACCTCCGCCGCGCCGTCGCTGCTCGATTGAATCTTGATGGTGGCGACCTCTTGCACGTCGCCTTTGGCAACTTCTGTGGTCAGAGAAAATCCCTTGACGCCTTCCTCCCCAAACTCTGTAACATGGATATAGTCCACCTTGCCATCGCCGTTGAGGTCTAAGTTATTGACCCCGCTTTCCGGAGCGTTGAGTCGTTTTTCAAATGCTTCGGCGTCTTTGGCTTTTTCTAGGATCTGGCCAACCGCACGGAGATCCAAACCCTTGTCGGCATCGATCATTTGTGTGACGGAGACGTTGTAGTTCTGGTCAGGAGCCTGCATACCCGCACAAAGGGAGAGGCCAGCGATGCAAAAGAACGCGGCCACCATCATTTTGAAGTATTTCTCAGCCACAATAAACCTCCTCCATGTTCTCTCTTTGTACGAACATTAAAAATACTTCTCCCAACCCTGCATGTATTCTTCGTAGACCACCGGTGAGGTCAGGGTGTTGATCTTCTGATGGCTAGTGGTGAGCTGATTTGCCCCAAATGCCAGGGATGCCCGTATTTTCTCTTCAGTGAGGTGGCGTGTTTGGATGTTATCCAACTTTGCCCCCTCGAGCTGGGCCCGCAAGGACGTCACAGAATGCCATCGCGCATCGCCTGCCAACCACCACCCCCAGTCGCCCATGGATGGCACCGTTTCGTGGTAGGGCAAGGCGACAAAGCCTGCGCTTTGAATCGTACGCCCGATGGTCAGAAATGCCTCTTTTGCATAATAGGGTGAGGTCGCTTGCTGAACGATGATCCCACCGGGCGCCAACCGTTTGCGAAGGAGCTGGTAGAAGCCGAGAGAATAGAGTTTCGCCAATTCAGGCGCATTGGGATCTGGAAAATCGAGAATGACGACATCATAGATACCCCGCACCTGCTCTAAGAATTTGAGCGCGTCTATGTTGACAATCCGAACCGTCCCAACCTTGCTCAATGTTCGGGGCGATAAAGCGCGCTGGTTGGGTATCCAGAGGTCACGCATTCCAGATGGAATGAGTGCGTGGTTTTCGACCAAAAACAGACGTGAATCGTTTAGGCTATTTTGATTTAACGCCACCATTTTTGGGTGGGTACGCGCCAATTCAACAATCATGGGGTCGAGGTCACAAAGCGTGACGGTCTCAACACTTGGATATTTAAGTAGCTCGCGGGTTGCGAGACCATCGACACCACCTAGAACAAGAACGTGGCTTTTTTTCTTGGCGATAAGCATGGCGGGATGAACGAGATTTTCGTGATAGATCTGCTCATCTTGGCTATTGAACTGTAAGTGGCCATTGATGAACATCGACGTGGCCCCTGTTTTGGATTCGGTTAGGACAACGTGTTGGTATTGGGAGGTGTTGGAGTAGACGATGGGCTCGCGATAGAGGGCCTGTTCTGCGTGGGCTGTCCAGGTGTCTGCAATGTAGAAGCCTAGGGTGACAAGCACAAGGCTGAAGGCGGTCAACCCTGAGAGTTTCTTTGGATGGTCGACATGGCGGTAAAAATAAATAAGGCCAAAAGCGGCGGTGGAAACGGTGGTGATTCCCAACACGAACGCCATTTGGGTTGTCGAAAAAAACTTGGGTAGAATGAAAACCCAGGCCAAGGCACCGCAAAGTGCGCCCACATAATCCATTTTGAGAATACCACCAATATTAAACTTAATCTCTTCGCTGTATTTGGCGTTGATCCGCATTAGGAGTGGAATCTCAAAACCGATGAGCAGGCCGATAGAGCCGATAAAGAAATACTGGACCAAGACAAAATGTTCGGGGAAACGCCCGTAGGCATCAAGTATGATGATTGGGGCAAACGCGCCACAAATACCGAGGGTTAACTCGGCGAGAAGAAACTTGGATAAAAGTCCCCGATCGATGAGGTGTTTCTGGAGATCTGAGCCGACGCCCATGAAGAACATCATCACCCCGATAATGATGGCCCATTGCTCCACGGAGTTTCCAAGCAAGTCGGAGGAGAGCTTACTCAGGGTGTATTCATAGGCCAGGCCGCACCCGCCCATGACAAAGATGCTGAAATAGAGCACCAAACTCTCTGTCGTTGGCCATCGAAACTTCCGTGCACCGCTTGTATCCATCGCTATGACCGACTGTAGACCGTTATATGCCTGGGATTGAGATCAACACTGTAATTCGCCTCAACTGTGCCGTCTTCCCATCGGACAAGGGTGAGGAACTGTTCCTCCTCCTCATCCTCAAATTCCCAATACTCGTATTCTTGGGGCTTCAGTTCGTTGTGATCGCGGCAAAAAATGGCATATCCGTGCTCTGAGGCCGTGTATGCAGTGCCTTCGTAGGTCAATTGTTTTGCCCCTGATAGGGTATCCAGATCCCCATACTTGAGATCCAATGTTTCGAGCGACGGTTGGGCAATGGTAAGGGAAACAGTGAGCGCGTCATCTCGCTGAAGGGTTAGGAAAACATTTGATTCGCCGCGATCTGCCTCCAACTCGACCCAACGTTCGGAGCCCGATTTATGCAGATGGCGTGCAGTGATCTGCGCATCAAAGGATTCGGATCGTAGCCCCACGTCGTCTAGGTGAATGATTCCTCCCGAGCGAACATTCTCAATGGAGAGCTCCGTACTTTGTGGATCCTGATTTTCTTTTTGGAGGGCCGAAAGCTTCGCCGCATTGGTGAGTTTGTTGGGCCCGCCGCCCTTAATTTGTGTTTGGTAAATATAGAGGAACACACAGCCAAACACGAGCGATACAATACCCACGGTAATCATGAAGTTTTCTCGATCCTTTCTTAAAGACAACACGTAAGCTCAATTAAGGCCGTCTAGAACCGCCTACGAATAAAAGTATGGAGGGCACAACGCTTTAGCCCATTCCCATTTTGGCTTTGAGTGCGGCCAGCGAGTCTGCAGCTTTGACTTCACCTGCGCCCCCAGCCAACGCTCGGTCGATTTCGGCATCAACGTTGGTTTCAACCATGGCAATCTCCCCATAGGATTCGGCCAGCGCTTCTTCTTGAGAAACCTTGTCTTTCATTTTCTCTAGCATCGCGAGGGTCCCTGATGAATCGACCTTGGCAAGCTGTTGATTGAGCTTCCGCGTTGCTCCGGCAACCTTTGCTCGAGCGGTGAGGGTTGTTAGCTCGCTCTCCCAACTGGCGATCTGAGATTTGAGTTTCTTTACGTTTGCTTCGAGTTGACCGACCATGCCATCGTGCTTCTGTAGATCCTTGGCAGTGGTCAAAGCCAAAGAAGATGCCGCTTCTTTCTTGGCCAAGGCTTCGCCGGCCAACCGGTCACCTTCGGCCGCATCAAGCGTGCCGCTTTGGGCTTTCTGTAGCAACAACATCGCTTTCTTCTCGTAGGTGACGGCTTGATCTTTCGTTTCTTGGAGGTCCCGTCGAGCGCGGATTTGAAGAGCTTTGACCTCCGCGAGACTCCGCATACCCAATTCCAGATCCTTTTTGAGATCTCGAATTCCCTGCTGGGTCATCTTGATCGGGTCTTCGATCTGGTCGACGGCGGAGTGCGCTTCAGATTCGGCAAATTTAAACAATCGTTTGAAGATCCCCATGATTTTCTCCTAAATTCAAGCGGTTCCGAACCGGATCAATTCGTTGGCATTTTCAGCCAAGGCCAAGCTTAAAGCATTGATGGAACCCTCAAGCTCGTTGAGGTCGAGGTGTTGCAATTGCAGTGTATCGCGAAAAATAACGCGTTCTCCGGAATCGTCGAGTACAAAAGCACCGTGAACAAGAGTTCGATTCATTTGGAGGAGCCGTTTAAAAACCCCTTCTTTTGTGCTCTTAAGCAAAACAATAAATTGCTCTAGGATCAGGATAGAATCTTCGCAGTCAATCACGAGGTTTTTGAGTCCCCGACTCTCGTCATCGACGATAACCAGTTGCTCTTCGGTTACTTCTTTGGAAATGTTCAGGCCGAGATCAGACAAATAGCCCTTCACCAATTTTAAGTTATCTAAGCCTTGTAAGTCTTCAGTATCACTCATCAACGGCCTCCTTTGTGTGTTTTCTCAAAATACGCCATGGCCTCGTTTAGCCCTTTGGAGATCTCTCCAGCGGTTTCCGTTTGCTCTGGAGTCTGGTGGTGCTTGTCCGGGTGGTATTTACTAAGAAGCCGGCGATACGCGGCTTTTATTTCCGAATAGGATGCACCAGGTGCCAATTCTAAATTGGCGTAGTAGCGCGCCTCAAGCGGGTTTGGCTGCGACGCTGGCCAATGGGATGGACCGAATGCATCCCCATCTGGCTGAGAATCAAAAACCTCATGGTTTTCCACGATAGGTTTAGGGGCATGACGCTGCAGGTTGCTTCGAGCAACGTTTATGAGTCGCCGCCAAAGATTCATATCCAGTTTCGAAGTCGCCTCCATCGGAGGACTTCTACAGCAAATTTAAGTGGTGAGTCCAGAACTCGCGGACTAAAAGGACATTTGGCGCTGGTATATTGTGGTGGGGCGATCTCTGCTGAAACGTAGGTCACGACCGGCATATCAATGCAGCTCAGCAAACGCTTGCAAGCGCTCACACCGAGACAGGGCTTGATGTTCAAAGCCATCGAACCGGCTCTTTGTCTTGGTTGTCCGGGGGGCGGTTGGTTTTAAGCCACTATTCGAGGCACTGAGGCCAGGCACGAAAGTTGTCATACCGGCAAAATCAACTTTTTTGGGTCGTGGCCAAGTAAAATGATTCCAACGAGCCGCCTCGTTCGATTCCTAGGATACGACCCCCATCTGCAAAGATATGACTCACCGTTGCGTGGATGGCGTCTTCAACGGAAAGTCCATGGGGAACGAGACATTCCAGAAATCGGTCATTCAGTGAAAATGAGTATTGAGGGAGGTGCGAAGCCAGTTTTTCTAGGGCAATGGATGTTTGGGGGGCCAGTTCGATTTTGAGTTGTTGGTTTTTGCCCGTGAGTTCATCCATGGAGCCAGAGGCCACAATTTTACCTTCGTGGATGATGGCGCCGTGGGTGCATAATTTCTCCAATTGCTCTAATTGGTGGCTGGAGATGACCACGGTGGCGCCCTGGAGATGTTCTTGGATGATGGCTTTGACCCGAAGGGTTTGGGTGGGGTCGAGCCCTGCGGTGGGTTCGTCGAGAAATATCAATTGGGGTTTTCCCGCGATGGCCTGGGCTAGGCAAAGGCGTTTGTACATACCATGGGAAAGCTCTTTGACTTGATTTCGAGCTGCATCTTGTAGGTTGACGAGTTGCAGAATGCGATTTCTTTCTTTTTTTGCTTGGTTTTTTGGAACACCCGCGAGGTGGCAAAAGTATAGCGCGATATTTTCCACCCGCTCTTGCGGGGGAAGGAAGGAGTCTTGGGGTAGAAAACCAATTTTACCCCGGAGTTTGTGAAGGTTTTGGAGGG
Source organism: Myxococcota bacterium (assembly GCA_036339465.1). Taxonomy (GTDB): domain Bacteria; phylum Myxococcota; class XYA12-FULL-58-9; order XYA12-FULL-58-9; family JABJBS01; genus JAYZAY01. Next base: position 36,972 of record JAYZAY010000097.1, read on the forward strand.
GGGTGCCAAGAATTTTGGCCTTGCCTGAGGATGGTTTAAGCCATCCCCCAAACATCCCAAAGGTGGTGCTTTTACCGGCGCCATTTTCGCCGATTAAACCAAAGATACTGCCTAAGTTGATGGAAAGGTTGAGTCCATTGACGGCATGGGTGTGGCCGAAGCTCTTGGTGAGGTTGAGGGTTTCGATGGCGAAGTCGGTCATAGGTTTTTCCGAGAAAAGATAATGTAGGTGGCACCCAAGTAGAGCGTGAAAAGGCTTCCATAGGCCAGGAGCCCATATCCGAATTCCTTCAGACTGGCATGCCAGAGCTTGTGGGTAAAATGGGTGGGGCTGAGATGGCTAAAGAGTTGGACGAGGGTGTTGTCTTCACCCCACTGCCAAGCCATGACCGTGGGGCCTGAGGAAATGAGGGTGAGCAATAAGGCACAAAGAAAGAGGGCGCCCCGATTACTGGGACTGAGGACAGAGCCTAAAAAGATTAAGGCGCAGTACGTGACGCCGATAGTAAGTATGTTGATGAGGAAGATGAGGAAGCTCTGAAAAGTATGTTCCCCTTGGAAGAGCCCGATTGTTTCCTCGGACCAGAGGGCGAAGATGGCAATTATGGCTATCAAAAGGAGACCCAGAATAAATTGTCCGCAATGGGCCAAGAGTCGGCCCAATAGGATTTCCAGCCTGGAGGCACGGAAGGTTTCAAAACGAAAGGTGTGACTCGCGAGGGGGGAACTTAGAACATCGTAGGTGGTTAGCAGGATTAAGGTGGGCAGGATCCACGATAAAGCCCACAATAGAATGGCAAAGATGGGTGTGCCCATGATGGCAGTGTTGATTTGTTCGATCGGAAGGCCACTGCAGAATCCCATGAAGCCTTGGTAGAGCTCACTGCGGGCATAGTCAGCTGCATTCAGGGCTACGCTGAATGATAAACCCTCTTGTTCGGATGCCTTTTGGATTTGGTTGTCTAACTCTTGGTTTAAAATGAAATAGCCGGTGGCCGCCATAAATCCGGTGAGGGCGTAGAGGCCGCTGGCGAGGAGGCCACGTTTCGAGTAGAAGAGTATCCGCAATTCGAAGAAGGCTATGCGCAATAGGGTCATGGGTTACGCTCCCAACGCTGCTTTTCTAACGGCGTCAAAATCATCGGCGACTTCCCTGGGAACTTGGGCCTGGCCTAGGTCCACATCGGGAATCTCATTGGTGGTGGCCTTGGTCTTAAATTCCGTGAATTTTAAACCGTGAGCGGTGGAGATAACAACGATTTGTTCACCCTTTTGGATGAGATTGTCTTGAATGCCTTTTTCCGTAGCCGCCATGGCGACGGCGGTGTGGGGGCAGAGATAGAGTCCGTGGGCGTCGGCTTTGAGGGCCGCGCAGGTGAGCTCTTCTTCGGAGATGGACATCACAATTCCATCGGTGGCCTGGAGAGCTTTCACTGCTTTGGGATAGGAGACGGGATTGCCGATGCGAATGGCGCTGGCCTGGGTTTCTTGGGCTTGGATGGGCTTCAGTGCTTTAAAGCCGCTTTGAAAGGCGTTGAAAAGAGGGTTGGCTTTTTCAGCCTGGGCACAGATGAATCGTGGGATTTTTGAAATGAGGTTGGCGTCTTTGAGCATTTGAAAACCCTTATAAAGGGCGGATACATTGCCGAGGTTTCCGCCGGGGATCACCACCCAATTTGGGACATTCCAGCCCAATCCTTGGGCAATCTCCAGGGCCACGGTTTTCTGACCCTCGATACGCAGGCTGTTTTTTGAGTTGGCGAGATAGACATTTTCCGCTTCACACAGGGCCTGAACGTGTTTCATACAACCATCAAAGTCGGAATCGATGGCGATGACTTTAGCACCATGGCTCAGGGGTTGCACTAGCTGTGCGGCGCTGATTTTGCCCTTGGGTAGGAGCACTAGGGTGGGGATACCTGCCGCGGCGCCGTAGGCCGCTAGGGCGGCTGAGGTGTCGCCTGTGGAAGCGCAAGCAATGGCGGGAATATGAATGCCCCGCCGCCTCATACTCTGAACCTGAGAGACCAAAACGGTCATGCCCAAATCTTTGAAAGAACCCGTCAGGGTATGACCACATTCCTTGGTGAGGAGCTCGATACCGAGATTTTCGCTGAGCCGGGGCGCATTGACTAGGGCGGTGGCTCCCTCCCCCAGGGTTACTATATCTTCGTTGGGAATATCCGGTAGGACCCATTCCTTAAAACGCCAAACCCCCGAACCATGGGGGCCCGGCTGTCCTCCCAATCTGCCTTGAAAAGTGCGGCGCCACTCTTCGGGGGATTTGTTTAAAAGGGTCGATGGGTCATAGGATACTTCTAGAAGTGCGCCACATTCGCCACAATTGTAGCGAATGTCATCGAGGGCGTAGCGATTATGGCAACGTATACATGAAAATTGTGCCTGCCTGGTCATGGCACCACTATGCCTAAGATGCCCAACAAATCAAATGTGTGACCAGACTTCCCTGAAATGACTTGAAAAGTGTTTAAAATAGACGAGATAAGGGTATAATTGACTTGATGGGAAGGTGGACTCACTGCTAGAGGTTGTCCAAGTTTGGAGTGATAAACATGAGCTTAATTCAGATTGAATCAGCGCAACCCTCGATGGCTTTGGCACCGATGCCTATTCAAATTACAGCGACGGCGGCCAAAATGGTGCAAGAGGCCATGGCCCAGGAGGAGTTGGCCAACCACGGTCTGCGGGTGGGGGTTACGGGCGGAGGATGTTCTGGATTGCAATATCTTCTGGATTTCGAAGAGCTGCCCCACACCTTGGATTTCGTGGAGCATCAACATGGCGTGGAAGTTTTTATCGACCCGTTTAGTGCAGCCCATCTCAAGGGCACGGTTATCGACTATGTTGATAGCCTTCAGGGTTCTGGCTTTAAATTCCAAAACCCGAATATTGTTCGCTCTTGTGGGTGCGGAAGTTCTTTCCAAACCTGAAATACCCGTTATCCTTCGATTTGAATTCATTACATAGAAATGGAGCCCTTGCGGAAATCCGTGGGGGCGATGTGGATGTTGACCAGCACGGGAAATCCCTCTTTGTACCAGGCTTTGGCTTGTTTGAGCCCGGGTTTAATCTCACTGGCCTGGGTGATTAACACGCCCTTGCCCCCATAGCCCTCGGCGACGATGTGATAATCAGTTCGGAGAAGGCGGGTTCCCACGGCGGTTCCGAGCATTTCTACTTGTTCGCGTGCAATTTGAGCCCATGATGCGTCTGTGCCTACCACGGCTATCACCGGCATTTGATGTCTGACAAAGGTGTCGAATTCGGCTAGGCTATAGGCCGCGGAACCATCGCCGTAAATAATCCATCGCTCTGAATCAGGTCGGGCCACGCCCGCACCGGTGGCAAAGCCTCCCCCCACACCGAGGGTACCGAAAACCCCAGGGTCTAACCAGCTAAGTGGGCTTCGGGGGCGAAGGATATAGGACGCCGTGGCTACAAAATCGCCTCCATCCACAATTAAGACCGATTTATCATCCAATTGTTTCTCGATTTCTTGGCACACTTGAAGGGGGTTTACGTATTCAGCGGGTGTGTATTTGGCTTGGCTTTCAATTTCCTCTTCGCGCCCTCTTTCGTTGCGCCGTAGGGTATTAATCCAGCCCTCCCATTTGCCGTAGGTTTTGGGCATTCGGTGACCAAGCTCGATTAGAAAGTCACCGGCATCGGCATGGATCGCCAAATCGGGTTTGCGGTTTTTGCTTAAATCCCGGGGGCAACGATTGGCGGAAATGAGCTTTGCCTTTGAGGAAATACTTCGGCCGTATCCGAGCCGGAAGTCGAAGGGAAAACCAACCACGAGCACCACGTCTGCCTCTTTTAGGGCTTTTCCACGGCGATGCCTAAATTGGATATTGCTTCCGGTGCCCAGAAGACCCCGGCCCATGCCGCCTAAGTAAGTTGGTATGCCCATTCTGCTTAGCGCTTTTCCGATGAGGTGCGCTTTGTTTGCTTGGGCCAGGGCTTGACTGCCCAATACCACCACCGGCCTTTCGGAGTTAGACAACCAAGTGACGGCCTGGGCTAGATCTTCGAAGTCCAGTTCAGGAATGAATGGCTCGATGGGGGGATTTGCCCATTGGTTTTCGTTTTCGGAAAAGAGTTTTCCCAAATGGTGATTGAGGTAAAGTTTGAGGGCCTTACTGCCCAGGTTTGTGGCTTTGTCAACGCCGGTTTCTCTCATGTACCATTCTCGGATGGTTGTTTCATCATAGAGCAAGTCCACGGGAAGTTCGATGAAAACGGGACCAGGTACGCCGCTTTGGCTGATGCGAAAAGCGCGTTCCATATTCGGAATGATTTCTTTGACGGTCTGACAGCTGGCAGACCATTTAACGTGGGGGGCCATCAGGCTCATTTGGTCGATGTCTTGGAGGGAGCCTCTCCCCTTTAGAATCGTTGCAGTTGCTCCCCCTAGGACAATGACTGGAGATTGGGCCATTTGGGCGTTTTTGACCGCGGTGATGGTGTTGGTAAGCCCAGGTCCTGCGGTGACGGCGGCGATGCCTGGAATGCCGGTCATTCGCGCCAAAGCATCTGCGGCAAAGACCGCGTTTTTTTCATCTCGGACATCAACGACCTTGATATGTTTTTGCTCTGCAGCGGCGAGGATTGGAGAAATATGGCCTCCGCAAAGGGTAAATATGGCCTGCACGCCGTGTTGTTTAAGGACTTCGCCGACTAAGTGACCACCGTTCATGGCTGATTTCCCCTGGTGTGAATTGGAGTGCATAGTTGTTGCATCGTTGATCTAAGACATCAAGGTAGGATGTCTGGAATTTTGGATGTTTAGCCAAAGGTTTGTTGTGCGTCCGATTTTCACCGAAAGACGAAATTGGCTAGGGGAAGGAGAGGGTTTTGAGACCTCCACTTTGATCCTCTCCACGTTCATTTTTCTTAGCGGGCGCGCTTGGTTCAGCAGGTTCTTTGGAGAGTTCTAGAAGCATGCCTTTTGCCTAATGAAGGCATGTTTCGGATGAAGTGATCCTGCGCTTTTACTTTGCATTCTCGGCTGCGGCAGGCCCCAAAAGGCCTTGACCCGGGGCCAGATACTTATTGTGTTTCTTTGGGGCTCACGATCATACACAAATCATCTCCGCACGTGCAGGCCGTGGTGTGATCTCCGGTCTAATAAATCATAAGTTCGGCCGCTAGAGCCCGAGGCTTAAACACCACGCCACTTTCCCATCCACTGGGCGCCAAAGGTTTGTTGCGCGTCCCATTGATTGTGTAGACGGCATAGAAGCGTGAGGTTTTGAGGAGAGTGTTGCCCGCCCAGAAAGAAGGCTTGAAGGTGATGATACTCCAAACCCTGCTTTTCCTTACATCTATGACCGGAGCTGGAGGTAAAGGTGCATTGAAAGTTGTCCCGATCTGCCACCTCACGCTTGATAGCGCTTGGAATGTGGCGGCCTGTCGCTT
>JAYZAY010000098.1:0-23870 GCA_036339465.1 Myxococcota bacterium
GGTGATACAAATTTGTTTCAGTATTGGGGGCTGCGGGTGGGGCTAGTATTTCGACGAACAAGTCTTCAAGGATCCTTCCATCTCTTTGCTCCAAGAGTTTCATGAGTTGCATGAGATGAACGAAAGTTGGGCCAGCGAGGAGTTTTTCTGCTTTTGTTTGGAAGGAGGATAAGTAGCAAAGTCGATTTTCGTGAGCTAGATCCGCAAGCTGGGACCCAAACTCCAGCAGCATGGTCGTAAGGGGTATAAACCGTTGATTGCTGAGTCTTTTGGTGGTGGTGATTTCACCGTTGTGGTTGCTTTCAATATCCCGTGTTTGAATCAAGTAGTTAAAAGCATGCTCCATAAGGTGATCAAGGGAGCCAAGCTGATTGCTTTGTTGAAGTCGCGTAAGCATTTTTTGGAACGCGATGAGTATTTCAGCCCCCAGTGACGTGGAGGTGAGGGGGCTTTGTCGGTGATGAACGGTTCCATCGTTATCGACGATGCGTTCAATAGAGCGCATGATGACGGCGGATACGGGTTCACCGGTTTCTTCGGATTCAAGGGTGACCAATAGGTCTAGGAGATCAAAAACTCGGTCAACCGCATCCGTTTCGAGCACTTTTTGCGCGAAAGGCAACAACTTCCTGACCCTACTGTAGGAGTCTTGATCTTGGTCTTCATCCAATCGTAAATCGTTGGCCACCAGGTCTAATAGTTGGAGGAGGGTTGGGGTTTGATTTCTCTCTTTGAAGACCTTGGCAATGGGCAGGTAGCCATTTAATGCGCCACTGGCAGCGAGCGAGTCTAGGGTTTGGAGTTGGTCATAGACTGCACTCCCGTCGCAACCGATGGCATCTAGAGAAAACTCCGTGGCGAAGCGCCCGGCGAATCCGAAAAGGTCAATGGCCCCCAAGAGCGCATCGATGATTCCGCATACGGATTCGGCATCTCGATCCGCCATCAGATCCACGATAAAGTGTCCCACTGATTTGCCATCCGTAAATGGAACGGTACCACAGTTGACAGCGCTTAGAAGTTCCACACTTTGCTCAAGACTACTTCGATTGTCTTGGAGGTTGCTGTTTGTTTGCCTGTAGCGGGGCTGGTCAAAGTCGACGGGGTCTGATTCTCTATAATTTGGCTTACCATCTGAACATGTCGCTGTTTTGGAAAGGGCAACGTATTTGACCGTGTCTAGAATTTGATAGGGCAAATCCCGCGCCGTTTGTCCGAGTTTGTGAATGGTTTCTAGGAGCAGTTGAGCGGTTGAGTTTTGTTGGGTGTTGGGTGTTTCAAACACGTCGTCTAGGAGGGGGAGGAAATCACCGATAAGCTGGACAAAGGTTGGGTCGGTCAACTTGATCTGTGATTGCTTGAGGGCTTTAAGGATCTGACCGACGGCCACAAGTATTTGCTCGGCTCGGACGTAATCGGAGCGAATGAGCTTAGACCACGTATCTAGGAAAAGTTTGGACTCATCGAATTTGGCGATTTCTAATAGGAGGTGCACGAGATCGGCGGGAAGATGATCCTGAATGCCGTAATGAAGACAGGCATTCGAATTGTTTTCACAGGGAGACGGGGCCGGTAGGGTTGTCTCCAGTACGTAGCGTAAAGCGTGATGAAAATTGTTTTGGACCGCTTCTTGTCCTAGTAGCAGAAGCATTCCCACACCAGATTCTTTGGCATTGAAATATTCGTAGTAGAGGTCGCCATTTTGAGTAAGCGCACGTTGGTCATCGTCTTGGTGTTGGCCCTCAGCGAACGCCGGAATGCTGATGACTGTGCCGGAACCGTCAATGGGTTCGCCCCTTTCGTTGACATCGGCATTCCCATCTTGATTGCTGTCTTGAAAGGGGGGGTATAGCTGGCCTGTCTGTGGGTTGGTGGCTACTTTGGGATTTCCATGTTCATCAGCATAGACCACCCAGCTTGGTTTTCCGAGACCCATATCCTCAGTGACTAGGGCCTGGCTCAGAATGTGGGTACTCCAGTCTCCGACCGAGAGTTCGCCGCAGGTGTTCTCATTGTCGAAGACATCGAGGGCGTGTTGAAAGAGTCGTAGGCTGTGGTTGAAACCGTAGTCGATACCATCGTGATAGGATGCTAATTGAGTGACGCTTTGGACAATTGGAGGGATGTCTTCCCGCTGAATAAAATCGTGGAGGAATTCGATGATGTGGTCAAATTGTACGACGCCTCGTGTCTTCGTCAGTTCGACAAAGCCACTTAGCCATTGGTTGCTTTGCGGTGAGTCGGCGGCGAGCTTTTCTAGGGCCCGTGCCAATTGGTCGGTTGCCTGGGGAAGGCGACCGTCGTCGACGCCGGGAACGAAGGTGCTGGAAACCAAAGGTGGTAGGGCATCGAGTATTTTTTCGGGAAAGGTCAGATCCACAGCGCTGACAAAGCTGCTCTCAATGGTCGAGAGGATTTCCAATTGGGGTTCAGCACATAAACTATCAGCTTCTATGGATGAAGTCGTTAGCTCATAAACCACTTCCCCAAAGGTGCGTTTGGTTTCTGGTTGATTGTAGAGTTGCTTATCTTTGTTAGAGCAGGCACCGAAGGCAATTAGGTATCCAAATGTCATTTGTAATAACAGTTGGCGATTTCTTATGCCGTACCAACTTGGTTCGGATAGACACCGGCTTTTTCCGTTCTCCACCACGGCTCCCCCTCCCCTTAATATCACTCTACCAACCTAGTGCTATTCCCTTGAGCGGCCCTAGTCAGTATCGCCGTTTTTATGATGACAATCGCCCAGCCAACCGTTAAGCTCCCCGTGTTTGGCCGTTGATGATCTAAGCAGGCGATAGAATCTTTAAATTAGAGGCAGGTTGTCAAGTGCTTTTTTCGGGGAGGGGGGCATCGTGCAGGAGAAAAACGCATTGACGACAAAGTTTTCTTTTCTTGCGGTCGCAATTTATTCAGTAGGGATGTTTGGGTGTTCCCATCTATCCAAGATTGAAATCCTTGAACCGTCGGAAATTCTATGGGTTGAAACCGACGATGCATGGCGGTTGGCTGTTCATCATTTTGCGCCTAATTCTCTTGTGAAGGCGCGCCGCTTTCCGGTGATTCTCTGTCATGGTTTGGGGGGGAATCGCAGTAATTGGAATCTCACAGAAGACTTGAGTGTTCCAATTTACCTGTCTGAGCAAGGCTTCGATGTTTATTTGGTCGAATTGCGAGGCAGTGGGCTTTCGTCTACGCCGTCTGTTTGGAATGATTATTCTTTTAACTTTAGCATCGATGATCACATCAATTATGATGCGCCTGCCCTGGTCAATTTTGTAAAAGATTATACGGGGAGCCCACAAGTTCACTGGGTCGGCCACAGTATGGGTTCGATGGTGATGTATGGGTACCTTCAAAAATTTCAAAACCATGGGGTAAGGTCGTTGGTTGGGGCCGGTTCTCCTGGAATCGTTATTCCTGCCACTGAAGTTGTCGAATTGGGACGCAGAATGCTCATTGAGTTCATGGAGAGCCAAACCATTGGGATCCCGGCTGAGTTTCTAATCAGAGCCGGTTCTGCCTTTGCTCACCCTGGATGGCTCTCATCGATGCACACGGTTTGGAATTACGATAATATTTCACCGCAGGTAGCGCGCAGGGCAGCGGCGCATGCAGTGGAAGATTTATCTCCAAGGGTTTTGGGCCAGTTTTTCAGATCGGCAGATGTCGGTGCCTTTGTGTCCGCTGATGGGGAGTATAATTATACCGAAGGTCTTAGAAAAATAACTGTTCCTACCATGCTTATGGCGGGTGTGATGGACCAATTGGCTCCCCCAGGAAGTTTATTAGAGGTGTATCGTCGTATTCAATCTCCGGAAAAGGAGTTTCATCTTCTCGGTAAGGCTTATGGCTTTAGTCGCGACTACGGACACGTGGATATGGTGATGGGTAAGACTGCTCCTGCTGAAGTATTTCCACTCATTGCCGATTGGCTGGTGCGAATGGATGAGGCGGATGACTCGGTATTGGTTGAATCCATCGGAGAGAATGTGCATGTTTCGGGAAGCTAGAATTGGTTCGTTGTGTCTCTTTCTCCTTGTGGACGTGCTTTTGTTGTCTTTGATGGGTTGCCAATCGGCCCTAAGGCCCATGGCTCCACAGGTCTTTGTGGTTGGAGAAAAAGGAGTCGCACAGACCGAAGAAAATATTGCTGCTTTTAATTATGAACCAGGCAGTCCCAAGGGAACATTGGTCTTGCTTCATGATATAGGTTTTAGCGCAAAGATCTGGGACGTCCCAAGGGCTTCGAACCTAGCCCGCTATTTTTACCGCAAAGGTTTTCGAGTCATCAGTCTTAATGGTTTTGGGAGTCGACCCAAACTGGCTGCAGGCGGTGATGACCAGAGTCTCACTGGTTGGGAGAATAGACTAAACAGTCTTTCTCTCTTCCTGAAAAAGCTCAATCAAAACGACGCATTGCCGCGTCCTATTATAGCACTTGGGCATGGTTTTGGTGGGACGATGTTGATGGAATTAGGGCAAGCCAAGCCAGATTTTTTCGATGGTTATATGATGATGGGGGCGCCGATAGCTCGTGGAAGCCATGGAAAGTGGTTCCAGGCATGGATGATGGAGCTCGAAGAGAATGGTGATGCCGGTGTATTATGGGGCAAAGGGAATCGGGAAAAGCTTGAGGGTTTGGGTGTGATGCGTTCGAATCATTTTCGCCGCCTCCAGGCTCGGCATGATATTTGGCGTTTGGAGGAACTCATTGGAGAGGGATATTTTTCGCCTATCCACTCCGCTCAATTGCCAGGTGATGTTAGGGAGCGTTACCGTGAATTGGTTCCATTTATCCCACCCGATCTTAAGACCAATACGCGTTTTTTGGAAAAGCCCATTCTTATTGTGACTTCTCCGGGCGACTATTTTGCGCCTCCTTGGTTATGTGATCCCAATAGTTTGGGGATTCGTTTTAAACACCTGGAAGTACTGCGTTTGACGCGGGCCAACGGTTTTGCATTTGAATACGGCCATTTGGAGATGATTTTGCATAAGAAGGCGCGTCGCGAAGTGTATCCTCGGCTTCTGTCTTGGCTAGATGACCAATCCTAATTTGTTTTGAATGGCTGTTCTATTTCGGCGAGAAGTATTTTGAACCATTTCGTCTCTAAGGAAAATGGTTTTCCTCCTTTGATACGTGGAAACTCGATACACCGCAGTTTGTTATTGTGGTCTTCATCATGCCCGACGACGCCTGATTCTCCTTTGACTGCGGATTCTACGGCGAGTTCGGCGCAGACGCGAATCAGTTTTCGATCGGCTTGATTGGATGGGGCACTCCGTGCGTAATAGCCGCTTTTTTGAACGAGCACTTTTTCAGCATTCAGCATTAAAGCGAACTGTTTACCAAACCACTGACCAGGATTTACCCTATCCAACTTAACGTGACCGAATGCATCCCGGGGGATCTCTTCTCCTCTGGCTTCCATTTCCTTAACAATGGTTTCTAGGCCCGCACCCTCACTTAGGAAAATATTTACACAACCGAGTTCATCCATCACTTCTTTAAGGCGCTTGGCTTCTCCGGCAAGGTCGAAGTGCATTTCCGGAATATAGACCCCATGAATATCTTTATGTCGGTGGCTATGTTGAAGCCCAGGGGCAAAAGGCTCGGTGGCGAGTTGTTTCCTATATTCCTGTGCGGTAGCGGCAGTGAGCCAACCACAATGGCGGCCCATGACCTCATGAATGATAAGCATACGAGGGTTGGCGCTGAATTCATTGACGACATGACTGAAAAAACGTGCTCCTTGTTCAGCGGCCGTATAAGCCCCCAGAGACTGTGTTATTGGAAAGACGTCATTATCTACGGTTTTAGGCAATCCAACCACCCGTAGTTGGTATTGTTGTGTCGCGAGATATGCAGCGAGACAAGCGGCTGTGGTGTTGGTGTCGTCCCCGCCGATGGTATGGAGAATATCGATTCTGTCTTTTCGGAGCTGCTGGGCGCAAGCTTCTAGGGGCGGGATGCCCGCTTCGACGAGGCCCCTCTTTTCGCAGTCTTGTTGGTTGGTCAATTTAACTCGGCTATTGCCGATAGGTGAGCCACCATGGGCGTAAAATACTTTCGCTTTTTCTCGAAGTTCTGGACCAACTTCCACCGAATTTCCCATTAGGAGACCTTTGTAACCATCAAGATAACAAAGTAGTTCGAATTCGGGATTGGTTTTTGTGTAAGTGTCGATTAAATCGGCTAGGGCTGCAGACAAGCACGGTGCGAGTCCACCGGCGGTTAGAATGGCTACTCTCATGGCTTACTCCATTTTTTTCTCTGGGTGGGGTATCATACATGGGGCCACTAAACCAAGTAAGCCTACGCCGCTAATTGCATTCGAATATTTGGGCACAAGGTCACAATGGTTAGAATCTGTAGTTTTGATTACTTCGGTACGACATTTTTGTGTTCGTATGGGCAATGTCGACATTCACAACCGCAGCAGTCCCCCCTTTTCCTGTGGCCGATTGCCGTCAAGACTCTATATCCTGTTTTGGGATCGATATAGGTCGTTTTTCCATGGCGGCATGCTTCATCATGGAGTTTTTCGAGCAATTCTTCTTCGGTCATGATGGTATTTCCATGTTTTATGGTGTGGGATTTTTCGGTTTCGCAATAAACCAAACCAACAAGGGCGCCCCTATTCCTGCGGTTATGACGCCCACGGGCAATTCGCGCCCAGGTATCAATATTCTGGCTAAAGTGTCACATAAAACGAGGAATCCGGCACCACAAATCGCAGACATGGGTATCAGTATCCGGCGTGAGCTTCCCAGCCACAAACGTATGAGATGGGGGACAATGAGCCCGACGAAAGCGATGGGACCACACCAAGCGACGGATGCCCCTACACCCAGCGCTCCAATACCGAGGGTTAGGGTTCTGACCTTGGTTACCGACACGCCTTGGCTATGGGCTTTGTCTTCTCCCAGAACCAATGAATCCAATGCCCTAATTTGTGAAAAGATGATGGTGATCGAGACCAATGCGAAGGGAATCATGAGGAGTACGCCCTGGTAACCAACTTGGGAGATATTACCCAGTGACCATCGTATGGCCTCAAAGGTGCTGGTCATATCTGCCTGGAGCTGTAGGCCTGTGGAAATGGCGCCCGTGGCGAGGGTGATAGCAATTCCGGCCAATAAAACGTCGTTGACTCGAGCCCTACCCGATGAGGCAATCCCAGCGACGATAAAGGTTACCACAAGCCCTCCGGTGAAGGCCCACAAAGGAATCAGTGGTAATGCTGAGCCGGATTGAAGCCCAAAGAGTACGGCAAGTAAGGCGCCAAGGCTTGCGCCGGCGGTTGTTCCTACCGTACTTGGGGTGGCCAAGGGATTTGCAAAAATCGTTTGGTAGGCAGCACCACATGTGGCGAGGATGGATCCCACCATAGCGGCCATGAGCATCCGGGGAATACGCAGCTGCCAGAAGACGAAATCTGTTTGAGCGATAGAGAGTTTTGGGCCAATCCATGGGCTAGCCATCAGAATAATGAGGACAATGAGGCCCACAGAAATGTTTTTCCCGTAGCTCATATCAAAAGTTCTCCACTGTTGACCGAACAAAAATATGGGATCTCGTCGATGATTGTTTCGATATAGTTCATTTTGAATAATGATTGGAGATGCTGGCGTAGATTGCTGCTCATAAAATGTGTGTCAAACTGAATATTGCCAAAATTGAGTCCCAGTATCCGCACTTCACTCAACTTCTCTTTGGGTCCTAAATGTCGCAGAGCATTGATGTCATGGGTTACACAAATGATGGTTTTACCGATTGCCCATTCCTTACCTAGGTTTTTGTAGAGTTGTACTTGTTGGCTGGGGTCTAAATGATTCCCAGGTTCATCGACGAGAAGGGTGGTGGTTTCTTGAACCCATAGGTTGGCGAAGGATATTTTTTGTATTTCTCCCCCAGACAAGGTGCACATTAAACGATCTTTAAAGGAATCCATATTGATTTGCTCAAGGGCTTGGAGAGCGATTTCTGTGGATTTTCCATGGGGCTCTGCGAATCGGTAACGGGCCGTTCGCAGGTAGTCGAGAACTGAAATAGATTCCGAAGGACTGCTTTTTTGAGGAAGCCAAGCGAGTTTTTCTGCGCGCTCTTTGGGGGTGAGTGATGCTAAATCCTGAGCATTGAGATAAATGCGCCCAGTGCTTTTGGGTATCATTCCCAGAATAGCTTTCAGAAGTGTGGTTTTACCCGATCCGTTGGGGCCAACGATGGCAGTGAATTGACCGGTGGGAATTGATAGGTCAATATCTTTCAGGATCGGCCTTTTCGTGGTGGTAACATTTAATCCTTCTGTTCTAATACTAAATTCCATTTTGATACCCATTCTCTAAAGTGAATTGAGCTCTTCCCTAAGGGCGGCCGAGAACGTAACGATGCTGGGGCCGGTGCTTAAGAGTGATTTTCCACTCATAATACTCAATTTCCCATTCTTAACGGCTTTCAGCGTTTTTAACTTTTTAAGCTCTTGAAGATAAGTACTTTGTTTCCGTTGCTCGAAGTTCTCTTGAGGGATGATGGTGACGATAATTTCCGGATTGATCCGCAGAAGTTCTTCAATGCTGATGGAAGGGGCGCCGGTGATATCTCGGTTGATGGCATTTCGCGCTCCGGCAGCGTGAATAGCGCTGCCATGGAGCGAATTGCGTTTCATATACCACATCGGGGCTCCATTGAAGGTATTGAGCCCCGATAAAAGAAGGACTTCAGGGCCCCTTTGTGGTGGCTGTTGTGTTAAATGTTGTTCCAGATGGTCGGTTATCTTTTCTGCGATTTTCTCACTTTGGGTGATTTCTCCTAGTCGTTGTATACTTGATGTTACTTCGTCTTTCGTCAACCAGGGTAGATGGATGGTGGGGGCAATGGTGTTTAGCCCGGACTGGTGGCCATGCTTTGTGGCTTCGGTTAGAATCAAGTCAGGTTGAAGATTCGCGATGGCTTCAAAATTAGGGGTCAAGGCGGTTCCAAGCTTTGGTAGGAGTGTGAAAGATTTTGGTGTGACGCAGTAGTCGCTCATACCCACCAACGAATCTATGGCGTTGAGGGCCACGATTGTTTCAGTGATGGCGGGTGATAGACTGATGATTCGTTTTTGTTTGCCTGTTTTTAGCTTGTTGTCGTCGATGATTTGTTGGAAGGGCGCAAGATGCGGGCCCAGTTCCATCAAGCCGTAGGATAAGACTGAGGTTACTCCAGCGAAGAGGATGATGAGCACAAAGGGTTGTAGGGCACAACGGCGTTTATCCGGCATAGTCTGTTCTCAACTTTTAGCCCTTTTGATATCGAAGGGTTACCATAAAATTTCTCCCAGGCAACGGAAACCCCACGAGGTCTTGGTTTTGGTTATCGAGGATGTTTCGTAGTTGGAAACCCAAATCCCAATCATCGGCAAAGTGGGCATGGGCATTGACGGCGAGCCAAGTTCGGCCGGGTTTTTTTACCAAATTGGCATAGTCGAGGAAACTGTGGTGGAAATATTCAATTTCTGTGTTGATACTTACTTCCTGGATTGGTTTTTGGAAATGGTGGTAAATTTCAATTCGACTAAAGTTGGTGAAGCCCGGGCGTTGGGGGAGTTTTCGGTTTTGCTGGAATTGGATGGGGGTGGTGTTTTTTGTTTGGAGGATTGTCAGCGCGGTTTGGAACCTGAGTAAATTTAGGGTGTCGAGGGTGATGGCGCCCTCAAGTCCATAAATTTGGGCGGATTCAATGTTTTTGGCAATGGCCACATTCTGGGCATTTTGCGTAAATTGAATCAGGTCGTGGACCCATCGGGCAAAAAGAAAAGCCGATGTTTTGAGGTGTGTATTGGTACCTAAGAGATGATCGGTTTCCGCACCGAAATCGAGATTTAGTCCTTCTTCGGGACGCAGAGTCGGATTTCCAAGGACCCCCCCCGTATTTCCATATAATTCGAAGAGACTGGGGTTTCTTAGTCCATGGGAAAGGTTCAATTTTAGACCCAGCGATTGAAGGGGGGTGAAGAGGGCACCCAATCTCCAGGTCCAGTCTCCATGGTTTATTTGGGGTGTGGTTTTTGCGCTTGTTGGGTGAACACTTAACATCGAAGTTTGGCTCTGGATGGCTTCGTAGCGTAGGTGAGTGATAAATCGTAGATCGACGGAAGTAAATTGGTGGGTGAGGCTGGCGTTCACCTTTGCAAAGAGGCGTCTATTGGGTGGTGTGGAGAAGGTGCTTTCTTTGGTACGGAAGTCTTCAAATCGAATTTCAGCCAAAACTTCAGGCTCCATGACGAAATTGGGATACACACGGAGGTCTTGGGGCTTGAGTTTTACTTTTACGCCAGTGGAAATAGTCTCGTTTTGGGTTTGGTCAAGCCTGAGTCCGATTTCTCCTAGGGGGTCTTTGAGTGTTGACCGATTCCAGGAAAAATATGGGTGGAACTGGAGGGCAATTTTGGCTTTACTGGGATCACCCCAATATAACGCAAGCCCAGTGAGCGAGGTGAGGGTGTTGTATTTTGACGCTTTCGAAGGATGTACACCAAGACCAGGGATCCCGGTTTTTCGGGTTGAGATCAGTTGAATCACCGAACTCTTAAAGTTCTGGGTGGGTTTCCAGCTCAACTTTACCATACCAGACCCTTGAAAAAACGTGTTGTTTTTTCGCTGAACCATTTGGTCATCGGATTCCGATCCGGGAAAGAGAGTGCCTTGGTCATTTTTAAAAGTGAAATTGCCTTGGCTGGTGGTCAAATCGAAAGAACCGAGCATACCCAGCTGCGAAAATTGGTCGCTCACAAAAGCCCTGAGTGCCATGGTTTGAAATGACCCGAACTCGCCGTAAAGATTGGTTTGGGTGGGGCTTATGGTGTGGGTTTTGAGTTTGATCGTTCCCCCCATACTGCTGGAACCCACGGAGTTTGGACTTAAACCCCGATATACTTCAGCCTTTTCTAATGGCCCAAGGGGAATGGTGGACAAGTCAACCGCTCCCCCAATGGCGAGATTGAGGGGGATTTCATCTAGGTAGACTGTGACTTGTTCGGGAGTGCTGCCGCGTATACTGGCAAAAGCGGAGTTGTACTGGCCACCGATGCGGCTCATGCGTAGGCCGGGGAGAGTTTCGAGAATATCTGCAAGATCCCGTCCTGTGTGCTCCTTGTTTTTGAGCGACAAGAGGGTGGATGCACTGGGCTCGTCTTCGGGGGTTTTTGAGGGTTTGATAACGATGATGTCTCGACTCTTTGGTTTCTTGGGGGTTGAGTCGGCGGACGCGGAGAAGGAAAATAGGGCGATTCCTGTGAGAATAAATTTAATTGTGAGCGGAAAAATCCAATTGCTTGGTATCATTTACTTCTTCTGTTTGCGGAAACGTTGAACCAAGCGAGGGGGCAGTCCCACACTGGGATTACTGTTGACTTGGGCTTGCTCGATGACCTCACCTTCTTGGTTAAGTTTAAAACGCTGAATGTGAGGAGCGGTATTGGAGCCCACGGGTACCAAGAGTGTGTTATCGGTTCCGAAGCATGGTGGCCCCAAACTGTAGGTTTCTGCTTCGAGGCTAAAATAGGTCGGCTTAGTTTTGTTGCGGTTAATTCGAAAGAGTCGATCGCTTTTATTTGTGTCTTGCGGGTTGCCAATGGAGACAAAAATCGCGTTTTCTGAGTCGATGCTTGCGATCCCGAAACCAATGATTTGTCCGAGGAGCTCTCTTCCCGATATGCTCCAAACCACCTTTGGGGTGTCTTGGGTAAGGTCAATGTAAAAGAGGCCCGAGGAATCTTTTTGTTTTTCGGGACCTTCACTGAAGAGACCCATGCATGAACCCCATAGGCCCGTTTTGTCGGGTGTTACGGAAATATGATTACAATTTGTCAGGGCCTTAATCAGGATATGCGCTTGTACTTGGTCAGTTTGAGGATCGATACTGATCACTGTGCCGGGACCTGCGGATTTGAAGTCTTTGGAGAGGTTTGAGAGAGTGAGCCAGATTGCTTTGGAGCCTTGGGCAAACTGTCCGGGCCGTGGATCCAGTGGTGTACCATTCAATGAATGGGCATAGGGCTTAAGGTCGATGCGCGATTCTATGGTTTGTTCTTGTAGATTGACAATGAGCACGTCTCCACCGTCGTCGAAGTCATGGTCGGAGTCGGTGGGATGGCGGTTGGTCTCAGCCCGTGAGACGTAGGCTCTTTGCTTAGAAAGAAACGCAATGTCTTGGGGATTGGATGCAAAGCCGGTCGCGACAGAGAGTTGGCTGACCACTTGATTGGTTTCAGGGTTGAAAATTGAGAGGACGCTATTGGGATACCTATCAATAATGACGATCTTCCCATCTGGATGTGGGCTGGAAGGGAGGACAATATCGCCTGATAGAGCGGTCAGGAGGCTGGGGGCTGCGCTTCCTGAATTGAGTACGTTGTCAGCACATAAGTTGCCGTTGTGGTCGAGTATGGAAATGGTGGTGCTCTGATAATCGGATTGCACCACCGCGAGATCGCAGGTGGTTGTTGGTCGTATCGGTATTTCCTCATCTTTGGTGGAATCACCGCAATGGCAGGTTAGAGCTAAAATCAAGAAAACGCTAAAGCATGTTCGCCATGGTTTTGAGGTCGAGGATTTCATCTTTGCGGCCAGGTTCGTTAACCGTTATTCGAGGTGGCGAATATGGGGACTTAGGGGAAACGCGGGTGCCAACTAAATGGCCACCCAGCGCCATGATTCACCTTGTTCAGGGATCAGCTTTGACCACGAGAATCCGCTACAGCCCGCGCTGGTTGGGTCTGTTGCATCTGCAGGGGTTAGGGCCATGGCTTCTTCTTGTGTGACTGAATCATAGGATGTTTGGCAATACCAGGTTGTATTGTCCTTGATGGTCCAGTCGAATCGGCTCCATTTTTCTGGATTGTATTCATTGTTGGCGTCATTTTGAGTGATGACGTACTTTTCCGTATTTGAGAATTCCTTGATGGCGAAGATGCTGGTTCCTTGGGTCCAGGACTGCTGAGTAATGGTATGTTCAGTGCCGTAGTTGTCCACGTATGAGCCGACCAGAAATAAGACATCATCTTCCGCTGAGGAATTATTTTCATGGTCTGGTTTGTTGTTGGAGGTGGCTGTTGCAGGGGCGGTTTTTTCTTCTCGTTGCCCGTCTGAAGGGGTTCCGCATCCGAAGAGCAAACTAAGTGAAAATAGAACGGAGAAAAATACACGGATTGTATGTGTTTGAAACATTTCATGGCCTTTCTTCCCGACACCCGGAGAATGAAGTTTATGTGATTGAAAAATGGCAGGTATCCCGGCTGAGTGCCGTTATCCCTTGGGCCTTCCCAGGAACACTCCCAGTGGCTTCTTTCAAGGGCATGACACATGACGGTGGCGGGTCCGCGTCGGAATTGCACCGAACTTCCCTAGAAGGAACCTATGACTCCTTCGACCATCTCCAATTGGAGCACCTTCTAAAGGTTTATATTGCTTAGGGCAACCCTGCGGGTCGATGGGCTCTGGGGACCTTTCCTATGCTGGTCGGGATCAGGGCATTGAGAGTGGTTTTGCGCTGGGGTGAAAGTAGGGGTTTGCGATATTGGGTATTTTTGTTGTATGGACACGCTTCAAACACCACTGAGGCCTGATAGAATGGAATCTTTTGAATTAGCCCCACTCAACATTTCCATGATGATTGAGGTCTACTCGTATATCGTGTTGGCAGCGGTTTTGATTACTTGGTTTCCTCTTTCTCAGGAAAACCCTTTGGTTCAAGCATTGGAGACCTTTACGGAGCCCGTGTTGAAACCCATTCGAAAAATGATGCCGGATATCGGTGGAATCGATTTTTCCCCGATAGTTTTGTTGCTCCTACTGAGTTTCTTGGCCGATTTCACCCGTTCTCTTTAGGTGGTGTTGGCTCGGATATCTATGGTGTGGCGCGAGGAGGCGGGCAGTAGCCTAAGTGCAGGATGAAAAGAGTTTCTTGTTCGTTCGTGGTTTTTTTGTCGGAAAATACTGATGCTCGAATATGGCCCGCGCGAGAGGATTCGAACCTCTGACCTTCGGATTCGTAGTCCGACGTTCTATCCAGCTGAACTACGCGCGGTCCGTCGCACGCACTAACAGGACTGAGTGGCTCTGTCCATATCTTGACCCTATTTTTTGAGGGGGTCTTTTTTTGAGGGGGCTGGGAGGTTATTTGATGGCCCCCGTAGCTTTCCTCGGTATCTTGAGGCGCCATATCGTGTGAATTTATTGCCTTTGTTTGTGGTTTTGCGTTCAAAGGTTTCAAATTTGAAAAAACTTTTCTGCTTAAAGAAAAGGACGACTCGTTCGGTTAAACTCGGGGTTCCAAGGTCATACGGACGGCCAAAAGGTGCGCCCCCGCCCCGCATAATGTAGTCTTTTACGCCCGTTGCGCTTTCGTCTTTCGCGTCTTGAAGACGCTCGTAGGTCGTGGCTTCTGATTCCGTTTCTTCTTCGCTTTTGTCTTGGGGCATGTTTCTTCGTTGTAGCTCCTCTGAGTCTTCATTATAACCCTGCACCATGTTTCATCAACTTACGAAATTACGCTCTTTTATTATTTTAGCCCTCGTTTGCTCCCTTTTTGGTTGTAAGAAAAGCAAAACGTCCATTCCAGGTCACAACGATGATGCAACGGTGGCACTCGTTACGGGGTTAAATGGCATCACGGAACCATGTGGATGCACTTCCAAACCCCTCGGTGGCCTAGACCGAATGGCAACGCTGATTCAGTCTCAAACCAATGAGGCCCCCACCTGGTTGGTCGTGACTGGGAACACCTTATTTAGTGAGGTGGAAATTGAACCAGAAATGTTGGCGCAGGCACGTCTTAAGGCCTTAACCATTGCAAAAGTGCTGAAGACACTCGAGCCAGTGGCCATGGTTTTGGGGGAAAATGACGAAGCCAGGTCGATGTTGGAGGACCTTTATCCCGATTACAATGCGCTCAAATTACCCATTTTTACGGTTCCAAAAATAGGACAACCATCGGAACGGGTGGTAGACGGGACAATCCATAGCTACCAGGGGTTTAAAGTCGGGTTTATGGGGATGTCCCATTATAAGTCAGGAAGTTTGGTGAGTCCTGATTATTTTTCGAGAGCAGCCATAGGACTTCGTGCCCAAGGCGCCCGGCTGGTGATTGCGCTGCTCCCTTTCGTGAGTGATGAAGCAGAGAAATTCTCAGGGGGGTTTCGAGGAATCGATATCGTGGTTGCGGGGGGACAGGAGGAAGTTGTTTCTGGGCCCAAGACCCTTAAGAATGGGGTGATTTTGGTGGATGCCGGAAGTGATGGGAAGTACGTAGGCTTTGTGCGATTGAAGCACCTTCAGAAGGAGGGCCCCATGACTTATTTTGACGAAGGGAAGGCGAAAAGTAAGTCTCTTGCCGCAAGGATCAAGCACTTAAAGGATGCGCTTACGGAGTTATCGCCGGGGCCTGGTGCGGATGCGCGAAAGGCAAAATTACTCAAATTGGAGAAAGAATATGATGACTTTCGGGTAACGGAGCCCCAAGGTCCCTATTTTACGTGGGAACTCAGTCGGGTGGAACAAAGCCTTAGGAGTGACACTAAAAGTGAAGTCCTTCTGAATAAATTTAATCGTTCTCTTTGTGATGTTCGAAATAGGCTGGAGAAAGATCTGGATTGTGGCAGAGCTGTGCCGATTCAAGATAATTTTCTGGGGAATCAGGCCTGTATTGCTTGTCATGGAGCAGCCTTTAAAGTTTGGCAGGGCACCGAACATGCGCAGGCGTGGGCGACCCTAGAGAATAAGGGGAAAGAGTGCGATGTCGGTTGTGTGGCTTGTCATAGTGTGGGGTTTCAAAAGCCCGGTGGGTTTTGTCGATTAATGGATAAAGCGCCTTTTGTGAATGTGGGGTGTGAAAACTGTCACGGCCCTGGGGCGGGCCACGCAGAAAACCCAGGGGATCGGACGCTGTGGTCCAAACGCTTTGTAGCTAAACCGACTGCCGATGTTTGTAGGGAATGCCACAATCAGACCCATTCCGACGAGTTTAACTTTGACACCTATTTACCACGGATTTTAGGACCAGGCCACGGGGCTCAACCCTGAGAGGCTATTTCTTAATTTCTCTGAGTGTTTGGTCGATGCCGTGGACTAGGTCTTCATAGGTTGCAAATCGTTTTTGGGGATTGGCGCGAAGCAATCGTTGAACAAATTTACAGAGGGCCTTTGGGATATTTGAATGTAGGTCCTGCATTGCTTGTGGCCCTCGTATTTTCATGTCGAGAATTTGTTCTGGTGAGGCGTCTTTGGGAAAAGGCAATTCTCCAGTGCTTATTTCGTAGAGGGTGGCGCCAAGGGAATACATGTCGGAAAGGATGCTGGCTTGACCCGCGATCTGCTCTGGGCTCGCATAGACCAGACTCCCCAATCCCATCCCTTGCCGGGTGAGTCGAGCATCTTGCTTTAGGCTACGCGCGATCCCAAAGTCGGTGATCTTGACGAGCCCGCTTTCGGTTTCCATAATGTTGTGGGGCTTAATATCTCGGTGAATAATGCCCAATGCATTGAGGTGCCGGAGACCGTAGGCGACTTGTTTCCCGATTTGCAGGACTTTTTCGGGGGCATATGGACCTTGTTTTTGAAGCAATTCGTCGAGGTTTGCTCCTCCAACCATCTCCATGGCGATGAAGTATGAGTCTCCATCCCGACCGATTTCGTAGAAACGGACAACATTTGGATGTTTGGCTTGGCCCAGTATTTCTCCTTCTTGGATAAATCTTTTGACCGAGGCTTCTTGAATGGTCAATGACCGGGAAAGCACTTTGAGTGCCAGAATTTGATTCGTTTCGGGGTCTTCGGCTTGATAGACAATACCCATGGCACCTTCTCCAAGCTTTTTTTGGAGTAGGTAGCGGCCCAATTTTTCGTTTTTTGTGTTTTTTAGTTTGAGGTGGGTCTTTATCCGTTTTTCAAACTCTTCGGTCTTAATGGGTTTGACTGCATAATCATTGGCGCCGAGTCGGAGGGCGCGGATTACGTCTTCTGCATCGTCTCGAGCGGTGAGCATAATAACGGGAAGTTCTTGGGCGGAGTATCGGACTCGAATTTGTCGAAGGGTGCCAAAGCCATCTAATCCGGGCATTACCACGTCGAGTAAAATTAAATCCAGACTTTCTCGGAGGATATGTTGCAAGGCTTGGGCACCACTGGACGCCGTAGCAACCTCGTATCCCATACTTATGAGTTTGCGGGATACGGCGGTACGATGATTCTCGCTATCGTCAACCACCAATATTTTTTGGGTGTCCCTGCCCATTTTAAGCTTCTACTCCTTAGGGAAGCTTATCGAATAATGGAGTGCGGAGGCAACCTTCGCTAAGATATCTGGGTGATTTCTGATTTTTGATTCTTAAGACAGTTTTTCTAGCCAAGGTGTAAAGCCTTGAATAGCGACACGCTGTGTGTAGAGATCGCAGCCGTGGGAGCCACCAAGCTCGGTACCTCCTCCTGCTCGACCGGGGCCACCGTGATTGAGGGTAGGTAAAACCATGCCAGATCCAAGGACTTGTTCCACCACTTTACTGGAGGCGGTATAAAGTCGACCATGTAGTGGGGCTAAGGCAGTTGCGGCTTGGGTCAGAAATTTGTTGTCGTCGGAGATGACTGAGGAAACCAATCCTCCTCCGCCGAGGCCAACGAGGGTTGCGGCTTGATCCGGCGTGCCATCGTAGGGGATCAAAGTTGCTGCGGGACCGAAAATCTCTCGATCATGGAGAACGCCGGCCGTAGGCTGTTTGGCGACGAGCAATGTGGGCTCGATAAAAAATCCCTTGTCGTTATCGACTCCCTGAAGTTTGCCCCGTTGCCCTCCCACTTTGACGGATGCAGCTCCCGCCAATCGGACTAAGCCTTCCTGGACATCTTCTAGCTGTTGGGCGGTGTTGAGAGGTCCCATTTTGACGCCCTTTTGGGAAGGGTCACCGACTGATATTTCCGAGAAAGCCCCTCCCAGGGCTTCGAGATAGGTGTTGAGCATGGATTCTGGCACGAAGATGCGCCGGATGGCCGTACATTTTTGGCCAGCTTTTTGGGTCACTTCTTTGGTGGTTTCTCGGATGATGAGATCGAATAGGTCCGAGTCGGTATCGACATCCGCCCCGACAACCATGGCGTTAAGGCTGTCTGCTTCTACATTTAGGGGGATGTTCCATTGAATGACCGAAGGGTGAGAGCGAAGTAATTTGCCCGTATCCGATGAGCCGGTAAATGCGATGGCATCGTGCCAGTTGAGATGGTCCAAAAGGTCGCCCGCGGAGCCTGCTAGGAATGAGAAGGCTCCGCGGGGGAAGACTTCTTTCTCTATCCAGAGTTCTGCGATGCGATACGCGAGCAAGGCAGTGCTGGTTCCGGGCTTGGTTAAAACGGGCATCCCTGCCAGGATGGCAGCAGCTAATTTTTCGCCCATACCCCATGCTGGGAAGTTAAAGGCATTGATGTGGATCGCTGCCCCGTGTTTTGGTACGCGCATTTGGCGACCACTCCACCGCGGATTTTTTGTGAGTGGAAAAGCGGGTGTTTCTTCGAGGCTATGCCCTTCTCCGAGTTTTCGACCCCTATTGGCGTAGTAAGCGAGTGTTCCCATTGCGCCGTCGATGTCGAATTTTGCATCGGAACGGGTGTTGCCGCCATTGAGTGTTGCGAGGTGGATCAACTCTTCTCGCGCTTCATGGATGACTTTGGAAGCGTTCATAAGTAACTCGCCTCGCTGGGCGAAGTTGAGTTCTCGAAGAGCGGGCCCACCGACCTTTCGGGTGAATGCCACGGCCTTTTTCAGGTCGCCGTTTTCAGTGGGGGCATGGGCCACAACCTCTTCGGTGGTTGGGTTGAGAAGGGTAGCGCCTGTGGTGGACGAAGCACCCCATTCTCCGCTTAGATAGCTTCGAATTTGCGTTGTCATGGTATCTCCCTAGGTTCGATCGTAGTTAAATTCTGCGTTTTCAGGTTGTCCGAAAAGGGTGAGGGCCCCCTTAGGACCTACCGCATTAGGCCGCTGGAATATCCAATTTTGCCAAGCGCTGAGTCGTCCAAATATTTTTGTTTCTAATGTTTCTGGGCCGACGAAGCGCAGGGAGGCTTCCATGCCCGTAAGGGCGTCGGGCGAAAGGCCGGCTCGCTCTTCGGTGGCGAGGCGGATTTCATCATCCCAATCGATATCGTCATAAACTTCGGTGGTAAGGCCGAATTCATTGGCAGTCTCGGAATCAAAGGTGGGCCCTTGGGCGAGGGTTTCTTTGAGAAGCTCAGGCTCCCCGTAAAGCCGTGCTTCCAAACGACTTAAGCCATTTGGCATGGGAAGCAGCCCATTGTTTAGAGGACTTAAGGCTACTCTGAGTCCTTCTTCCTCTAACATGTAGATACGGTCAGAACCCAGGGCGAATTCCAAGATGCTGCCGGTGAAGCACGAACCAGGTTCAACCAGCGCAAAGAAGCTTTTTGCAGTCAAATCGTAACGCTTCAGAACCCGTTTCATGAGCAGGATAACTTCGTTGACGAACCAATGATCTCGGTGCTCAAAAAGAAAATTGTCCATGGCCTCTACGAAGGAATGTTTGCCTTGTGTCTTTAGCAATACCAGGCCGATTTGGGGATGATTGAAGCGTAATTGTAAAAGGGCGTCATCGATTTCCCGGAAGAGTTGCAGGGGGAGAAAGTTGGAGTCGAGGGTTGAGGGATCTTCGAGGTCTGGGGCGTCAAAGTTTTCGGGTAGTGTGACTGTGAGGGTTGCGATGCGGGTACTTTTGTTGAAATCCAGCTTAACCCAATCATAGAGTCTGGCGGTTTTGGTGGTTTCGGGAGAGAGGGTTTCAAGTGTGATGCCTTTTCGGTTGCTCTTCTCAAAATCCGCTAGCTTTGTGGCCGCTGCCTTTAGGGTATCACCAAATTTTGAGGATGGGGCGATGGTGTCAACAAGGCCCCATTTTAAGGCGCGTTTCCCCTTTAATCCCTCTGCAAGTGTGCAGAAAACATCGGCTCGGTCGCGGCGAACTTTCCGCTTGTCCACTACCCGGGTGAGTCCTCCTGTACCTGGCAATACGCCAAGATAGGGAACTTCCGGGAGGGATACTGCGGATTTTCTGTCGTCGATCAGGACGATTTCATCGCAGGCTAGGGCCAGCTCATACCCGCCTCCCGAGCAGGTGCCGTTTAAGCCCGCGAGGTATTTTTGGCCGCTATTGTGGGATGCGTCTTCCATGTAGAGTCGCGTCTCATTGGTGTATTTGCAGAAGTTGACCTTGAAGGCGTGGGTGGAGCTTCCCAGCATGAATATATTGGCACCGGATGAAAAAATGCCGTCTTGACCACTTTGTACGGTCACCACTTTTACTTCTGGATGCTCAAATCTAAGGCGGCCAATGGCGTCGGCGAGTTCTATATCGACACCTAAATCATAACTATTTAATTTAAGGACATAGCCGGGAACTAAGCCTTGGTCTTCTTGGATATCAATTGAAAGGGTGGCGAATTCACCTTTCACGTCCAGTTTCAAGTGTTTGTATTGGCTCGGGTGGGTTTGAAATTCAATGGCACCACCACTTGGAGCTGGTGTTTCGCTCATGGTTGACTCCCTTCAAAACTTTCGGGGAGTATTAAGGGGGGGGAGAGATATGATCAAGCTCAAACCGGTTTTCGTCGTGCTTATGGCCAATTCTATCAGCTTTTTGACCAGTCGTAGAAACCTTTACCTGCCTTTTTCCCCAGTTTACCGGCTCGAACCATCTTTCGGAGAAGATGGGGCGGGCGGAATTGCTCGCCAATTTCCTGGTGGAGGTTTTCGGCAATGGCCAATCGAACGTCGAGCCCCACCAGATCGGTCAGTTTCAGGGGGCCCATAGGGTGGCGGTAGCCCATTTCCATGGCGCGATCGATGTCAGCTGCGGAGGCAACTCCTTCCTGTAGCATTCTGATGGCTTCGAGTCCGATGACGAGGCCGAGGCGACTGGTTGCAAATCCGGGATTGTCTTGAACGATGATGGTGTCTCGCTTAAGGGAGTCAGCGAATTGCTTGGCAGCTTCAAGGGTTTGTGTCGATGTTTGTTCTGCGACGACCAATTCCAGGAGTGTCATGATGTGGGGGGGGTTGAAGAAATGGGTGCCGATAAACCTTTTTGGGTTTTCGAGGGCTGCAGCCAGAGCGGTCATACTTAGGCTCGATGTGTTGGAGCCGATGATGGCCTGGGAGGGGGCTGATTTCTCAATCTGTCTGAGAATGGTTATTTTGAGGTCGAGGATCTCGGGAATTGCTTCGATGACCCAGTCGGCGGTCTTCACGGCTTCCGGGAGTGAGCCGGAAGTTCTGAGTCTAGCTAGGGTAGCACTTTTTTGCTCCGAATCTAGTTTGCCCTTCTCTATACTCTTAGAAAGTCTCTTTTCGATATCATGGATGCCATCTTTGGCGAGTTCTTCTGAGCGATCGCAGAGTGTGACTTGGTGACCATGTAGGGCGGCGATATGAGCGATGCCCCTGCCCATGGTACCAGCGCCGATGATGACAATTTCATGCTGGGTCATTGTTGGATTCCTTATGGCTCGAACTTCGTTGACTGAAAAAAGCGTCCATTCTGCGAAATTTTTCCTCGTCTTCAAAGAGGATGGCCTGAAGACTCGATTCGAAGGCCCTGAGTGCCTCGGCTTGCAAACCGGACTGAAAATTAGAGGCTTGTTTGGCGAGTCGGACAGCCAAGGGACCTTTTGCACTTATTTCTTTTGCCAATGCGAGGGCGTCATCCATGAGCTTTTCGTGGGGAAGGACTCGGTTGACCAATCCAATGCGAAGTGCGGTTTGTGAATCTATTATCTTGCCTGAGAAAATCAGTTCCCGTGCCCATCCCGTGCCCACGACGGTGGGAAGTCGATAGGTGGCTCCCGCAGCTGGGATGATGCCCAGTCCGACTTCGGGTTGACCGAATTTGGCATGTTCTGATGCCAAGCGAATGTCACACGCCAGAGCGAATTCATTTCCGCCACCGAGGGCATAACCGTTGACAGCTGCGATGGTTGGGGCGTGAAAAGTTTGAATCTCGTGGAAAAGTCGAGAATTAATCTGTTTTAGGGCATCTTCTCGGCGCCGGTCTTTGAGCTCGCTGATATCAGCACCGCCGATGAAAGCTTTACCCGAGCCCGTGAATATCAGTGCCCGGATGTTCTCCATGGTGGGTAAATGGATGAATTCCCGAAGCTCATCGATCATCAATTGGTTTAATGCGTTTCTTTTGTCGGGGCGATTGAAGCGGCATACTGTAATTCCGTCGGCCATGGTTTCGATGGAGATCGTTGCAAAATTGGTGGCCAGGCCGTTTTGATTCATTCTTTGTCCCCCAAGATGTTTGGCGAGGCGTCTATACTACATCTAGGAATCATGTCGACGGATCGCGCCTATTTGCGGTGCGCTTTCTTTAACTCCTGATAGGCTTGGTTGATTTCTTTGGTTTTGGCATCCGCGATTTCTTTGAGTTCTGGACCCATATCGTCAACTCGGTCCGGATGATATTTTTGGATGAGGGTTTGGTAGGCTTCTTTAATTTCAGGGAGGGTTGCATCGGGGTTGACGCCGAGGATTTCGTAAGCGGAGCGCGAAGCCTCGCTTGTGGGAGATGACCGAGGTGCAGAAATGGTTTGAAATTTTTGGTAGAGGTCTCTGAGGATTCGGAATGCAACAAAACCAATAACGGCGAGGGCTATGAGTCTAACTAATCCAGGTGTCATAGGCACAAACACCCACAAGGAGGTGGCACTAGTCAAGGCTTTTGCTGTGTTTTGTCTTTTGTGTTTAAATGAGTGAAGATAGGAAAAGGTGTGGGGTAAGCTTGATGTTTCCTATGTGAATTGGCTCTTACTTTTTTAGGAATATGATTCTGTTTCAACGAATACCATGGGTGGTCTTTACATGCTTGATCTCATTGAGTTGGGGTACAGTTGTGCGTGCGCAAACGGAGATGGCCACTGTCTTGGCACTTCCCCAGGATGAGTTGGCCGAAAAGGTTGCGGCTTATTTTCAACAGTATTTCGAAGCTCAAATTGCCGATGATTCGGGCCGAACGGTGCTTCTGGTGGAAGAAATGATTTTCCCCGAGAAAACCGATGAGGCGAGAGCTGCTTTGATGCAGGGAGATGCCTACTACGCAGAGGCAAAGCTGCGTGTTCAAGAGTTTGAGCTCGAAAAAGCAGTGGTTGCTCTGCACCGTGCTCAGGTTGAGTTTGAAGGTGCGTCGGTCATTTTTGATGCGACCCGAAAAATGGGATCGTGTTTTTATCTAGAGGGAATCATTGAAGGCTTTCTAGGAAACGAAAGGAAAGCGATGGCGCTTTTTAAGTCTGGTTATGTACTGGCCCCGGATTTAAAGCCCGATTCTTCCTTGATGAACCCAGAAATTCGAGGCTTGTACAATGGTGCGGTCGCCTCGGCCGAAGGGCAGCGCGGAGGTCGCTTGCAGGTGGGGACCAAACCCAGCGGAGCGCAGGTATTTATCAACGACAGCTTTCGCGGAATTTCGCCGCTAACGTTGAAGGGTTTAGTTCCGGGGGATTACTATGTGCGCGTTCGTCATCGAAGTGGGTTCCCCAAAGCTGAGAAAGTTCAGGTTGAGAGAAAGGGGCGCACTTTTTCTTCAATCTCCATGGATACGAATGAAAATGCGGGGAAAGGTAAGCTGTCTTTTCTCAGTAACCGTTTAGTCGAATCGGCGCTGGCAAAGCTCCAACAGGGTCCAATTTCACCCGAAGACGAGGTTTCCACAGCCCTGTCCACTTTTGATACGGAGTCGGTTTTTGTCATTACGGCAACCTCTGAGCAAGACAGTGTGTTTATGGGTGTCTATTTATTTCAGCACAGTGAAGATGATTGGTGGCTG
>JAYZAY010000099.1:0-19595 GCA_036339465.1 Myxococcota bacterium
GCGTCGATGTCATCTTCCCCTTGTCTGGGTTTTAGGCACTGAAAATCCTTTTCTATCAAGATTTTCAGGGTTTGATTTTCATCGAGGGTTTGGTCGTGGGTTAGGGATACGAGATCGGTTTCGGCAAGTTCTTGTGCGAGATGCTTTGGGATGGTGATGGCAATGGTATTGGTTTCATAATTTGCGGTTATTTCTTCAACGTCGGCGCTACAAACGGCATAAGTGAGCGCACTGGGTGGGGCCAAGGAGAACTGAATTTTGGCGCTCACCTCATTGTGGTGCCCAATTTCTAAGACCTCAGACTGGGTGAGGCGCAGTCTGAGACTATTGTTTAGAATTCTTATTTTCATGGGGACCTTTCTCCGTGATTCGATAGGGGTGACTGTAGACGTTGCATCGTTGCTCTCTGAGGAAACCTATCAGTGTGATATTGAAGGTTTCGGCGATTTCAATGGCCAAGCTTGAAGCGGCGCCCACCGCGGCCACAATCGGTATTTGAGCGGCCAGGGCTTTTTGCATTATTTCGTAACTCACTCGACCACTTACTAGGGCGATCCTATGGATGGGAGTGAGCAAGTCTTGCTTAAGGGCATGACCGACCAATTTATCGAAGGCGTTATGTCGGCCAATGTCCTCACGGACATCCAAGAGATGACCACTGAAGTCGAAAAGGGCGGCTGCATGCAAGCCACCGGTCTCTTCGAAAATAGATTGTTGGGTTCGGAGCGTGGTGGGTAGTTGGTGTATGGTTTCTGGGGCCACGTGGGCCGCGTCACTAAGTGGGACTGGATTTGAGTTGTCTAAGGCCAGCGCTTGGAGTGATGATTTGCCACAAACCCCGCAACTCGAAGTTGAGGAAAAGTTTCTCTGAATGGGTTTTAGATCGATGTCTAAATGTTTTTTTAGCTCCACTTGTAAGGTGTTGCTCGTGGTTCGGCCGGTTTCCGGGCTACCGCAGTGTTTGATTGAAACGATGTCATCGCTGTTTTTGATGATGCCTTCTGCGAAGAGAAATCCCGTGGCGAGATTTAGGTCGTCTCCGGGGGTTCGCATGGTGATGGTAAGAGGCACTCCCTCGTTTTTTTCCCCAACCTGCTTGGAGAGCCGAATTTCCAATGGGGACTCCACCACCACGGGATCGAGGGCGCTGGTGTAGACGTTCCGGTTAATTTTTGCGATCGGCTGTTTCTGGACCGACTCATGATTGGTGTGCACATTATCCCCCAGCATTGGTCGCGAAGTCCTGCTTTTAGATGGACTCACTTTCATTTGGAGCCATTAGCGGCTTTTGTCGCCAAAAACAAACTGATAGGGCAGTATCGTGGCTCTGGTTTTTCCCCGGTGGATGCACTCCTTAGTCTGGACCGAAATATCTTGCGCCCAAATCCGTTTCTCCTACAAAAAGAAGGGCAAAAAGAAGAACATGTGTCCTTAAGTGCTTCTCGAAATCGACGATGATTGTGGGGAGAGACGCTGTGTCGCCTTGAGTAAAGCCCACAAATTTTAGGGGAGTTAGCACCGTGAAACGATTTAGAGGACCGAGCATGGCCCGTGTGTTGGATAAAGTTAAGCGCGAGTTAGGGGCTGAGGCTTTTGTGTTGGAGACTCGACAGGTCAGAGGTGGGCTTCTGTGGGGCCAACAAATTGAAGTTCTGGCCACGACAGGCGATTGGGCAAATATCAAAAAAAACCGTCCTAGAACAAAAAAGAATTCTGAGTTTAGGGAGAAACAAATTGTTTCTTTGCAGCGACAGGTTGCAGAACTAAGGGAAGATGTTCGGCAATTAACGGATGAACTCCAGCGCAAGCGCGCGTAAACCCTTCTTGAATCAAAGTCGATCTCTCTACGTCCATCTACAATGGTTGTCTCTTTAGGAATTATCTTTGGTTTTCTTTTGGGTGGATCCCAAGACGCAGTTACGACGGATATCGGTAAAGCATTGGCTGCTGCGGCCTTGTTGCGTACTGAGGTTGTTGTGACTTATGACCCAAGTTATCGCGTTTTATCCTATCCAGGAGGCGATGTTCCCAACAACCGAGGTGTGTGCACGGATGTTGTTATTCGCGCCTTTCGTAAGGTGGGAATAGATTTACAAAAGTTGGTGCATGAGGATATGCTTCGGGCGTTTTCTGTTTATCCTCGTCATTGGGGGCTCACCAAGCCAGATAAGAACATAGACCACCGTAGAGTGCCGAATTTACAAACATTTCTTAGCCGTCATGGAAAAAAACTGGGGCTTGGAAGGAATACAGCCGATTATAAGCCGGGTGATATCGTGACTTGGAATGTGGGTGCCCACGGAAAAATCATTCCGCACATTGGGATCGTCACAGAGAAGCGCTCCAACGCAACGGCGCGTCCTCTGGTGGTCCATAATATAGGCTCTGGTCCAGAGCTCGAAGATATTCTATTCGACTATCCAATGACGGGGCACTATCGCTACAAATAGCTTGTTGGAGCGAGTTTCCAGACATTCCAATTCAGTATTTGAGCATGGATTTTAGCTTGATTGCCCTGCTTGATTGTCTCGTCGCCAGAGTCATGGGCTTGGATGGGTGGGGTAAGAGTTAGAGGATATTCAGAACGTTTTCCGGGGGCCGACCGATGGCGGCTTTATTGTCGAAGCACACGATCGGGCGTTCTAGTAAGATGGGATAGTCAACAATGGCGCTGACGACTTCCGAGGTCTTACTTTGGGGCGATAAAGCGGCTTCCGTATATGCGGTTTCTTTGGAACGGACGATGTCGTGTGCATCCATGCCCAATTGATCGAGGAGGGAAGTTATTTCTGATTTTGTTGGTGGGGTTTTAAGATATTCTACGATCTTGGGATGATAGCCCCTCTCTTGTAGAAGTGCCAGAGTTTGTCGGCTTTTGGAACAACGTGGGTTGTGGTAGAGCGTTGGTTGTTTTGACATTTAGGATTCTCTATGGGGTGTTTGGTTATTTCTACATCGTAGGTCGGGTAAGACACTGCGTATCTTTTGGAGTTTGTTTCGTTTTGAGCACGAAATTCTGATAATAATCAAGACGTGAAGCTGATTTTTTCCATTTCATCCGGGTTATTGGAGCGTCTAAGAAAGTCGTTGGGGGTTTGTGATAACACCGAACTTTTCAGTCGTGCACTGAAGGCGATGTGCGGGCACGGAGATGGTTTGCAGGTTCCGGAGTCCGTGGATGATGGGGACACGATTTCGGTTGAAGTGGAGGTATCCGACGAAGATTGGGCTCGCGCATCTGGAAAATTAGATGAGGCGTCCCCGGCCGAGGTGATGGTGGTGGCTTTAAACTGCCTTTCCTCCGCCAAAGAGTCTGCAGGGGATGAGCTGAGCATTAATTCTCAGATCTTTGGTCGGTATCTGGTGGAACAGAAGGTTGTGGATCTCAAGATGCTTATGAAGGCGGTAAGAGCCGCCAATTCTCAAGGGGTGCGCTTGGGCGATTTGGCCGTGGAGAAGAATTTTCTTAGCCGGGAAAAGGCAGAATATATCAATAGCCAACAGGCACTCACGAAAAAACCGTTCGGCACTTTGGCTCTCGGTGAAAAGCTACTTACTGAGGCACAGATCGTTGAGCTTGTGGGCTTGCAGAAAGAGCGGCGCGGTGGGGTAGGAGAAGCGCTGATTAAGTTGGGGTTTGTAACTCAGGAGGCAATGGCAAAGTATTTTGCTCATTTTAAAGATACCCAAGAGCCCACCTTGGTGGGGCTCGATTCAACGGCGGGCAAGAGAGTGGTTCGAATGATTTTGGAGATATTTCCTGAATTGTCGAAATCACTCGCTGGGATCATCGTTGAGGTTGAGCCGGAACAGATGATTTTGCCACGACACCAGTATGAATACACGGCTGCGATTACCATGCGTGGTGATGCTACATGTACCGTGACCCTAAGTGTCAATCGCGATTTTGCCAAAGTTATTATGTGGGGACTCTTTGGTTTGGATTATGTTGAGATGACTGAGATGTATCCAGATGGTGTTGGAGAATTCCTCAACATGCTGCTGGGGAATGCGGGCCGAGCGATGGATAAGGAAAGTATTCATGTCCAAGGTGACGCTCCTGATTTTGCGCCCGTATGGCCGGAAAACGGCAAAGCGCTTGCGTTCGCTGTGGTGGGGCAGATCCGGCCGGGAGCGACTGAGGTTACCCCCGTGGAACCGATGGCGAAGGGCAGCCTCATACTCTCCGACCTCTGAGCCTCGCGCTGATTTTGATGTGGACTGTTTGGCTGTGCGCCTTCGTTTGTGCCTTTGGGCGGCTTTGGGGCAGGGGCCTACTGCTTTTCAGTTAGTTTTTAGCGCGATAGAGATCTCCACTAAATTTAAAAGCCAGTGCGATATATGGAAAGCTCTGAGCCGTATCCCCACCGGCTCGGTATGGATGTTCTAGGTACCAATTGACCAAAAGAATGAGGGTGGGTTGGTCGAAACCGGTGCTCTCTTGTTTGTCATAAAAGCGGTAGGCCAGCATGGGGCCGATGCGGTGATTGCCCGGGTGAGGGCTCTCTGAAAGACCTAAATCCGTGAGCTTTTTGGTGCTGTAAATGGGGTTGTTCATGGAATAGCGGACCCCCGCCACGAGACCAAATCCGGATACATAGAGAAGATCTGTGTCATTGATGACGCACCATCCTTGGTTTTGGATCAGTCCATCGATGTAACTCTCATAAAAATAGATGTCTCCGTCATTGAGGTCCATGTTGTACCACTTTAATTGGAAATTGCTGACTAGGGCGATGGGGCCCAGCTTGCCCTGGAGTTTTGCGCCGAGGGCCAGTTCCGTGCCAAAACTGGCATAGTTCTGTCCTGCTTCTCCATTGGCCTTGAGGGTGTCATCGGTGTGTTTTACGTCAGGTCGGGCAAAGCTTTGTAGGCGATTGAAGGAGCCGAAGTATTGCACAAAGTGCGCCGAGGCAGAAAGTTTCAAAACCGATAGGGGTTGGATGCTCAGCCCCATGCCAATATTGGTGAAAGCCGGGCTACTGAGTAGGGACAAGTCCAATCCGAAATAATTCTTTTCGTAGAGCGGGCTCTCGGATTTGTAGAGTTGGTATTGATAGGACGGTGTGAATTTCATACCGAGACCCAGTGGATTTGCCCGGAGGCCTATGAGGGTTTCATAGGTGATTTGGTGTTTGGCTGCATCTGCCTGGGGGTTCCAACTTAGGCAGAGCGGGAAAATGAGAAGCGCACGGAGAAAACGACGGGACAACTTTGTCATTGTTCGTTCCTATGGAAATGGGTGAGTGAGGAGAGTCCCTATATAATTGTCGGGCCAGGCACGCCATGACTTTTTTGGCGTTCTTAGAGCCTTGGCGTTGAATCTTTGATGACAAGCCTTGACTGAGTCTTGGGCCGTGGCATTGGTTGCTTTGGGTCTTGAAAGAGGAGTTTGAAATGTCGAGATTGATCCCAACCTTAAATGATATCGCTCGGAAGGCCATTAAAACGGCTTTGGATTTGGATGCGGAGCCTGTGGTTCGGGAGACCAATGATGCTCGTTTTGGGCATTACCAGATCAACGGTATTCTACCCTTGGCCAAAACTCTTAAAACCAACCCCCGTCAATTGGCAGATAAAGTTGCCGCTGTTTTAGGGGCAGAAGAGATGTTTCTTGAGCCGGAAGTGGCGGGCCCTGGCTTTATCAATCTTCG
This sequence comes from Myxococcota bacterium, assembly GCA_036339465.1. Taxonomy (GTDB): domain Bacteria; phylum Myxococcota; class XYA12-FULL-58-9; order XYA12-FULL-58-9; family JABJBS01; genus JAYZAY01. The sequence goes on from JAYZAY010000099.1 coordinate 5,655, forward strand.
ACTTGCCCCCGAATGGTTGGGAGCTCAGGTGGGCGCGGTGGCGGCTGATCACGAGCGCCTCGGCATCGAAAAAGTAGCGGAACCCGAATCCATTGTCATCGATTTTTCGAGTCCCAATGTCGCTAAGAAAATGCATGTTGGCCATCTTCGATCCACCATTATTGGAGATGCATTGGTCCGTGTTTTGAAGTTCCTTGGCCACAATGTGGTAGGCGACAATCATGTGGGTGATTGGGGAACGCAGTTTGGAATTCTCATTTGGGCCTGGCGAAATCGAGGATCAGACCTAGATTCCGAAGGGGTCACCATCGGGGATCTTGAGGAGCTTTATAAGGCAGGTACCGCAGCGAGTCAGGAGAGTCCGGCGATCAAAGATGCGTGTCGAGAAGAACTCGTAAAATTACAGGCGGGGGATGAGGCCAATTGTTCTCTATGGAAAAAATTTGTTGCGATTTCTCGGGAGGAAGCAGAACAAACTTATCGACGCTTGAACGTTGACTTCGATACGTGGCATGGGGAAAGCTTCTATCACGATGCTTTGCCGGGGGTGGTTGAAGAGCTGAAAACTAAAGGAATTGCCCGGCAAGACGAAGGGGCGATGGTGGTTTTCTTTGGCGAGGATTCTCCACTGAAAGATAGACCCTTCTTAATTCAGAAGAAGGACGGGGCTTTTCTCTATTCAACGACGGATATTGCGACGGTGCAATTCCGAATTCGGCAGCACCAGGCCAGTCGAATGATCTATGTGGTTGATGTGAGGCAGGGGCTTCACTTTAAGCAGCTTTTCAAAACCATTGAAATGCTTGGGATCGATACGCGCATGGAGCATGTTGGTTTTGGGATGATGATGGGGGCGGATGGAAAACCTTTTCGGACTCGCGATGGTGGTACCGAAACTTTAGCGGCCCTCCTAGATGAAGCAGAAGACCGGATTTTACCTCGGGTGCTAGAGAAATGGCCGCAGCTATCGGAAGATGAGCAGCGTGATATTGCGACGCGCGTGGGTATTGGGGCGGTTAAATATGCAGACCTTTGTCAAAATTTGGCCACCGACTATAAATTCGATTGGGACAAACTTTTAGCAGCAGAGGGGAATACAGGGCCATACTTACAGTACACCCTAGTCCGCGTGCGTTCGGTTCTACGTGCGTATTCAGATAGGTTTGGTGGGGATTTTGTGACCGACGGTAAGCCGATTTCTTTAGGGACGGCAGAAGAGAGAGAATTGGCGGTCGAACTCTTGCGATTCCATGATGTTTTGGGTGGTGTTGAGGAGAGTTTATTGCCCCATGGGTTGTGTGAGTATGTTTATGGTTTGGCGAGAAAGTACAATCCCTTCTATGCTGCTTGTCCGATTCTGATTTCCGAAGGTGAGACGTTAAGGTCTAGGATGACGCTCTGCGCGATGACTGCTAGGACCTTGGAACTCGGTTTGGGGGCCCTCAATCTACCCCTACTTGAACGTATGTAGGGGCCTATGTTTTTAGGGGATAGGTGTTTGGATTAAGCGGCCCACAAAACGAACTGTTTTACCGGCGTCATCTTCTCGTTGAAATACTGGCCGTCACGCGGGTGCAGAATTGTTTGTTGGTTGAGGTGTGCTCTCTGTTTCGGGGTAAGGTTATTCGCTGATATTTTCGGGGTCCCTAGGATTGTCTGCGACCTCATCACCGACATCGTTGGAATTCCTAAATGTCTGCATTTTGGTGTTGTAGTCCTTCAGAAGAAGGCGGGAAAACAGCGCGGGATTGACCGGCTTGAGTAGCCAGTTTTGACGGGTGTGGGTGTGGGTATGGGTATGGGTACTGGCGTTACTGGGGCCATGCTCACAGGTTTCGGTGCACATCATGAACACCGTTGCGCGTTGGAATTTTTTATAGTCGTGTTCCGCCATTCGCTTGATGGTTGTGAATCCATCGATTCCTTCCATATGGACATCACAAACGACATACCCAATGTCATTACGAGACTGAAAAATAGCCAGCCCCTCCTCACCCGATGCCGCTTCGACGATGCGCACGATTTCACCGCCGCTGGGCGAGGTCCCCACACCTCGAAAGGGCTTTCGCTGGGGCTCTTGATCATCGATAACCAGCAGAATATTGGGCGGGTGGTCCATTTATAACTCCGATACAACGACTAATTCCATGCTAGAGTGGTTTGAAAAAGAAGACAAGGCTTTTTAATTCTTGGGAAGGGTCATTGGCCTTAGGAGACAGGTGTAGGAGGTTTTGATGAGAATTGCATTGGCGACTTGTTCTAATTTACCCGATTGGGAGATCGATGATCACGCCTTTTGGAAAGCGCTTGAGCGCGAGGGCATCGATTTTGATTGTGTTGTTTGGGACAAGGCTTTGGTCAATTGGGCGAATTATGATGGGGTTTTGGTCCGTACTACCTGGGATTACCAGGAAAAGATTGAGCAATTTCAAAACTGGTTAACCAAGGTGGAAACCCAAACCAAAGTTTTGAATCCGGCGGCCGTGATGCGGTGGAATACGGAAAAAACATATTTGCGGGATTTGGCCGAACTGGGAGCACCTTTTCTGGATACTATTTGGCTACGGGCCGGAGAGCATGTGGATCTTGGGGAGGTATTGCAGGCCAAGGATTGGGAGGCCGGATTCCTGAAGCCTGTGGTGGGTGCCACGGCTCGGGAAACACTTCGTTTCACCACCCATGAGGCAGGCCTTAAACTGGCGCAAGCACATTTGGAGAGGCTACTTCCCCATGAAAGCCTGATGTTACAACCCTATTGTCGAAGCGTAGAGGCGGTTGGTGAGTATTCGGCGCTTTATTTTGGGGGGCATTTTTCCCATGGGGTGCAAAAGATCCCCCTGCCCGGAGACTACCGGGTTCAAGATGACTTTGGTGCTTCTGATTGCCCCTATATCTTTTCAAAGTCCGACCGTGAGAGCATTCACCAGGTTTGGTTGGCCTTTGAACGTTTCTGGGGAGGCAAGGTTCATGTAACCGACTTGGCCTATGGTCGTGTGGATCTCCTGCGAACCTCCGAGGGAAGATTGGTGCTTAATGAGTTGGAGCTCATTGAACCCTCGCTCTTCTTTCGTCACGACCCGGATTCTCCTAAGCGTTTGGCCAGGGTTATTGGGAGCTCATTTAGAGGGGCCCACGTGTCTGCGGCAGGGCGAGGGCTGTCTGAGTCAGGGAGATTGGCAGGGATTTAGTTTGATTTCTGGGCGGCTCGCCGATGATTGAATCGCACCTGAATGTAAACTTATGATTACGCAATTTGGTGAGACTGTATACCAAATGATACAAAAGTGGCTTTGTCTTGGAAGGGTTGTTATCTAAGTCATTGAATTCAATGCATAAACGTGTTGTCTTTTCCATGGCATGGATAGTGCATAACTTTAGGTTATACGTATCTGGTCATGTTCAAGTGCCTAAGTAAACTAACCGCAGGATGGTGTGATGTTAAGGAAAGCAGGATTATTGGGGATAGCGTTAATCACGGGAATCGTGGGCTGCAAGAACAACAACAAAGAAGAGTTCATTCAACCAGAGATTGGTGTTCGCCAAACTCAATCTGGCCTTTTGGAGGGCTTTAGCTCTTGTGAGAGTTTGGAGGCGCGTCTCAAGGCCAACTTATCTGAACACATGACGACTCAAGTTCAAATGGCTCTGGTGAATTACGGTCGCGGTGGAGTGATGGAGGATGGGGATGTGGCTGTCGCCGAGGCAAGCGCCGATTCGCCATCGGGTGAGGGTGGCTCAAATGATGCGGCCACGGCTTCAACAAAGCAAGAGGGCACTGATTTCTCTGGGACGAACAACCAAGAGGAAGGTGTTGATGAAGCCGATTTTGTGAAGACCGATGGCGATTCAATTTTCGTGATCAATGACAACCGCCTCGAAATTTTCGCTGTGCCTGCTTTTGGTAAATTGGTGCATTATTCGAGCACGAAAATCGAAGGGCACCCACGTCAAATGTTGAAAGATGGTAATAAGCTTGCGGTTTATTCACAGATCAACGCTTGGCAACTTCCTGAAAGCCACCCCATACGGGCTAAAATTGCAGGGCAGTTAGAGGACGTGGAAGTTCGGGATGGTGGCTTTGAGAAGGATTACATTGCTTATTGGCGCGTGCCCAATCTCACGAAAGTGACAGTCTTTGATGTTAGTGACCGCCAATATCCAACGCGTATACGCCATCTCTATATTGAAGGAGATTATAAGACTGGCCGGAAGGTGAATGGTGTGGTGCGAATGGTCTCCTATGCCAATATGAATATCTACGATTTAAGATACTATCCTATTTTGGGAGAAGAGTATTGGGCATTCGATAGTGAGAGTCCAGAGGCCAAGCGCATTATGGCGCAAGCAGTTGCGAAGACCATCAATGAGAACAATGCGAAAATTGCGGACATGGAGCTCGATGATCTGATTCCAAGACTTTATGAATTGATGGATGATCGCTCTGTCATCGATCATACTTACGCTGAAAATAACTGCCAGGATTTTAAAATTGCCGATGATGGTTTTGGCTGGGGTTTCACCTCGATTCTAACCCTTGATTTGCTCGGGGACACTTTTGATTTTGATGCGGACCACATACTGACAAATTACAGTGAAGTTTATGCGTCGCAGGATGTTATGATCATTGCAGAAGCATCCTTTGATTCGTGGTGGTTTTGGAACAATGAGGATGCCACCGAGAAAACAAATCTACACCGATTCGATATCTCTGAAGGCGCGACCACGGTTTATGCAGGAAGCGGGAGGGTTAAAGGACTCATTGGTGGTCAATTTGCATTATCAGAATATAATGGTTTTGTTCGAGTTGCTTCGACCACAGGCCAATGGGGACGGTGGTGGATGGATGAACGTGAAGAACCGGCCAATCATGTTTTTGTGTTGGAAGAAGCAACCTTAGAGAATGGCGCCACTGTCCTAAATCAAGTTGGTTCGGTTGAAAATATTGCTCCTGGAGAACGCATTTGGTCCTCGCGCTTTGTTCAAGACGAGGGGTATCTGGTGACTTTCCGTAATATTGATCCATTGTGGACCCTAGATTTAAGCAATCCACGGGACCCTAAAATCAAAGGTGAGTTGGAAGTGCCCGGTGTGTCAACCTATATTCACCCATTGAGCGGGGACGAAGATGGGTTTCTTTTGACCATTGGGTTCGGTGGAGATGGTGAAGGACTGAATTGGAATACTCAGATTTCTCTCTTCGACGTGACCAATTTCTCTAATCCGCTCCTTGCAAGTGCGCTTCCGGTTGCCTTGGAAGATGGGGATGATTGGTATTACGCATACAGCGAGGCGAACTATGAACATAAGGCGTTTCAATATTGGTCTCCAAGGAAATTGTTGGCCATTCCTGTGAGCACCTATCGCCATCGCTATGACGAGGAATCCGGTCGTTACGCCTATGAATATGTGTCTCGTTTAGATCTTATCAATGTGGATGTCGAAAATGGACTCAGTAAATACGGAAGTGTTGACCATTCAGATTTCTTTAATAGAGACGCTGAGCGTTGGTGGAATTACCGGGATGTTCGAAGAAGTATCTTCATGGGTGATTATATCTACGCTATCAGTGATCGCGGTGTTACTGCCCACCATTTAGATACCCTGAAGTTAAGTGCATCTTATAAGCTTGTGGGAACCGGTCAGCGTGATTCTCACTGGGATTTCTAGAAGTGGGGATGGTTTTTTCTGGCATATAGCGGCCGAGTCGGGTGTTAAAGCTTGGGAATTGATTCGACATTTTATTCTCCTCAAGAGTTTTTTTGAGCCTGGGATCTGATTTAATTCGACTCAATTTTCAAAGCTGTGATCTAAGCCGTTGGCATATTCAAGCTTCTATCATCAGAGATCTGTGATAATAGGAAACCATGAGCCTGTACCTAGGGTAAAACCCAGAATTGGTAGTTTTAATGGATGAACTGACAGAAGCGCAATTGAAGCAGTTGAAGCTGGATCTCCTCGAGCTGGAAACCGAACTCCAGGAGCTGATGGATATGAGTCGTGAAGGCGTGCAAATTGTTGAATTAGACCAGCCCATCGGACGATTAACCCGAATGGATGCTATACAACATCAACAAATGGCGAAGGTTAATCGGGAGGGGCACGGGCGACGCTTGACCTTGGTGCGGGCGGCCATTCAGGCGCATTCCCGAGACGAATTTGGCTTTTGCAAGCGTTGTGAAGAGTCAATTGGTTTTAAGCGGCTGAAGGCACGACCTGAATCACCATTGTGTTTGCACTGTCAGTCAGCATCGGAAAAGCTACAAGCTCGATGATTTAAAGATCCACGGATAGGTAACATCAGCAATTCTCCCTCCTCGGAAGGGTGCGAAGCGTAGACGCTGAATCACTCTTTGGAGACAGGTCTCGCTTTGAGAATTGACTATGGTGGAATCTTCTATCTCTACAACCTGGACTTTTCCGGCTCCATCAATCACAAATGTCGTAATGATTTTCTCACTAAGTCCGGGGTTTCTGGGAAACTCTTTCTCGTAGCAGTATTTTGCTTGGTTGGTGATACTTTTGAGTACCCGCTGGACCACTTCTGATTTGAGACAACCCGACGCCTTTGTCTTTCCGGTGGTGACCAATAACCAGTTTTTGCCTCGACTACCCAGTATAGAACCCAACCCGAGTGAGTTCTGAGTTTATTTTGAGATCTCCAAAGAACCGATTCCAAAAGTTTCATGGAACTTGCCTCCCTGGGAGCCTCGTGTTCGCAATGTGGCATCGTCAGAAAGGAGAGCGGTGTTTTTCGAATTCAGAGAGCCTAGGGCATCGTTGAGTCTACGACTAAGGCCTCATTGCCGAAAGCGCTCGCGTCATCTAAATGAGCTCCCCCTAAAACATTGAATATATCCGGTTTTTTAGCAGCTTCTAAGTCCCCTGAGCGATTATGTTCGTCCACGTTGGGGGTGGAAGCTGATTGAGATTCTATTGTTCTAATTTTTTCCTTATTGGTGGTGGATTTATGGGTGGTCGCACCGGTTGGTGCGGATGATTTACGTAAGTCGATTGTAAAACTATTTTTCGGTTTTGGTCCTATGTTTGCGGGTTTGATGATGATTTGGGGAAATCGGTCTGTGTTCAAAAACTGTGTGCTTTCCTGGGATTTTGAGGCTAACGGTGTCAATAAGAGAGCGATCAGGAAAAATAAATGCCCTATAAATGAAAGTGACATTACCTTGATGAAGTAGTCGTCGCGGCTTTTTAGAAGACTGGTTCGGATAATTCTCGCTGGTGCGACGTATTGAATGATAAACGTGATATCATTCCACCCCACACAGATACGGTCATGGAGGTCCATGTGGATGGATAAATGGCCATTAGAAGGCCTTACGTGATCACTGTGTTTGTGACGGTACCAGCAAAGGTCGCCACCTTCGAGGGCCGAGTCCTGAATAGCGATTTTCATTGAACTGCGGATGTTTAGGACAAAGGTTTCTTCTGATTTGGATAAAAGACAGAATCGATTACTTTCGGTAGGGGTTGGGGCTCGGAAATCGTTTTTAATGCTTGTTCCTACAAAAACATCTTTGGGGGATTTAAAATGGCTCACGCTTACTAAATCCCCCCTCCATAACATGGCGACCTCAAGGACGTTTTTTGCTGGTGTAGGCGTATCAACCAGAGAGATTTTTTCGGTAAACAATTTTTGGCTTAGTCTATATGTAAATCGTTCATCATTAACGGATGCAGCGAACCATTGATTCTCTTGCTGAAAAACAGGAGGGAGTGACGGGAGCTGTGGGGCTTTACCTACATTGGTCGACATATCAGCGAACCAATCCATCTCGTCTAGCTGAGAGGATAGGGCGAGCTCATTCATGTGTTGGTCGATGCTATCGTCGAATTCCTCACAGCTTATATTTGAGAAGTCGCCGTTTTCTGGAGTCACGCAGAGTTTTCGCAGGATAGAAGCCGTGGTTGGATCCAGCCTCAATGTTGAATCAGTGTTTGAATCAATGCTGTGGTGATGGCGTTTCATCTTTTTCCCCTTTAAATACCTGATAGGAAATCGCTGCATAAATCGTTCCACTTTTGTTTGCGCCGGATGGGTCTGATTCGGTGACAGCTCTCACAGGAGGGACGTTTTCATGGGTTGATTGTCAAAATACGATGAATAAGTGTTGGCAATTTGACACTTTTTTGAGGTTCTTAGGGCATTTCTTAGGGCACGCTGAATGGTTCTATATGCGGGTGTGGTTTCCTGTATGTTGTCGGGAAATCCAAGAGATATGTCCGTAATATGACACGGTGAATCGGTGAGTGTCGATTTGTGTTGATGCCGTTTGGGATTGGTGAGGTTTCCGTGACCGACCTCACAAAAACCATTGAAATCATTTTCACACAAAAGCCTCTGGATTTGGCCACTTTTGGGAGCTCGCGTGGTTGGGTTTGAAAAAACAGGAAATACTTTTGTTAGAATTAAGACGTGTCATAATGAACAGGGTGAAATCGAGTTGTTTTTGGAACTGATATGATTTCGAGCCGAGAAATGGGTGATTTTACTCGGTGCCCTGAGGGTCTCTAAGTTTTTAGCCAACATTCCGGTGGTCAAGACGATGACCACGGGTTTCGTATGGGGAGCTGCGTGGGCAATGACCAACGTTTGCAGAGCTGAGGCACGCGCCAAGGGGAATGCTTCTCTGCAAGTGATTTTCGTATTCAGTTATCTACTGTGTTTGCTTTTGTAGCAGTGGGGCGACTGGCACCCAGTATAAGTGTGAGTTTGTGTGGAGTCATCGGTGGTGGATACAATTTTGAAATCAATGGGTCTGGATAAAAGAGTGTGCCGCAGCTTGTTTATCCTGGTAAGATGGGCATGATACAAAAAAAATTACTTTAGGATCGGGATGATGGCACTTGTTCTTGCTGGGTTGGTTTTTAGCATCGTCTTTCTCCTTTTCGTGGCATTTCCCAACCGCTTGGAAGCGCTGGTTAGGCAAGCTGTGAAAACAAAAGACCTGCAGCCCTTAAGAGATGAGCTCGCAGCGAAACCCAAAGATGTCAGACCCAATTGGTTTAATCGAGCCGCGAAAAGTTTATGGCTGGGTTACGAACGCGACATGGCAGCGGAGCTTGTTTTATGGTTCGCAGAAGCCAACCCTGAAGTGCCCATTGGGCAGTATTGGATTCAGCAGGTTTTAACGGTTGAACCTTTGATTGCTCAGGCGAAATTTAGTGAGGAATTTCTACAGACCTATTTTAATCCAGAGGTCGCCGCCCATTGTGGGCCGGCAGGCTGAAGTAGTTGATTGCTGTCGGTCGACAGCGAGAGCCCTAGAGTTTTTTCCGAGCCATCGCCAACCACGCGCCCGTGGCCAAAAGAAGGCCTAAGGACTCTCTGGCGAGTTCGATTTCGGGCACGCTTTCTAGCATGGGGCCACCTAGGCCTCGATATTGAGCAGGCCAGAGATACACCGATCCCAATAGACTGAATGCCGCACCGAGCTTTGCGATGGGTTGGATATATTGCCCACGCCAAGTTGCGATGGCGCCGAAACCAACCGAGCCGTAGGCCAATGCCCATTGGAGGAAATCGTGGTCGTTAAATTGAAGGGCCGCAAAGCCAAAAAAGAAAGCTGCGACCAGCAACCATAAATGTCTCAGAATAGTCATGGGAATCTATACCCGATGGGTATTTTTTTGCACTTGAATAATGAATTTAGAACGGAAAAAGCAGTTGGCAATCTTAGGTTTACGAGTCGGGAAAATTCCGCTACTCATCGCCTGCTGTGGTATTAGCGGAATGTCGTAAGGGGCGTACGCACACATAACCCAAGTGCCACGAGACACTGGAGACCAGAAGATGATTGATTTACGTTCCGATACTATCACCAAACCAACCCCTGAGATGCGTCAGGCCATTGCCACTGCGGAGGTGGGCGATGATGTTTTTGGAGATGACCCAAGCGTTTGTAGCCTGGAGGAACGGGTGGCTGACCTTTTTGGAAAGGAGGCGGCGCTATTTGTACCGACTGGGACCATGGGAAATCAACTTTGTATCCGTGCTCATACGCAGCCTGGGGACGAAATCATCGCTGCCGATAATGCTCATATTTTTCTTTATGAAGGGGGAGCTTTTGCAGCTCTCTCGGGCGTTTCCTTGAATGCGGTGCGAAGTGTGGATGGTCTGTTGAGACCAGCTGATGTTGAAGCTGCGATCCGACCCACAGAGAGTTTAAGCCATTGTCCTCTGACCCGGTTGATCTGCGTGGAGAATACGGCCAACCGAGGTGGTGGTAAAGTTTATTCGATGGCAGCCACCCAAGACCTAGCAGACATTGGACGAAAGCACCTGTTGAAAATGCATTTGGATGGCGCGCGTATCTTTAATGCCTCTGTGGCTTTGGATGTTCCGGTTAAGGAAATCGCGTCCTATTTTGATTCACTAACATTTTGTTTGAGCAAAGGCTTGGGTTGCCCTGCCGGTAGCTTGATTGTGGGAACCCGGGCTTTTATCGATCGGTGTCATCGTTTTCGCAAAATGTTTGGTGGAGGAATGCGCCAAGTGGGTATTTTGGCTGCCGCGGGAACCTATGCATTGGATCATCATGTGAATCGATTGGCCGATGACCACTTGCGAGCAAAGGCACTTGGCGAGGCGCTCAGTTCTATGGACGGTATCAACGTTGATCTCAGTACCGTGGAAACCAATATGGTTTACGTGGATGTTGAAGGGATAGGGAAAAACGCCTCTGAGATGGTTGCGCTTTTGGCAAAACGCAACGTGGCGGTCACCAGTGTCGATGGATGTACCCTGAGGGCGGTTACACATTTAGAGATCGATGATGAGGCGATTCATAAGACCATTGAGGCTTTTCAAAGTATTGTTGCTTAAGCAATCCGATTCTAAGTTTGCGCCCAGCACAGCAATGAAGCGGGTCAATGGAGCTCCATAAAAACGAACGCCTTAGTCAGAGGAGATAAGACTCCAGTTCGCCGCGGCTACCGCATCTAGATCAAAGCCCCCAGTGGTTTCACCATACCCATGGAAATTGCGTCCACTGTCTCGAATACGGATAAATCGTGCGGCCGGAAGTCCAATGGCTGCGAGGTCAAAGGTGTCTCCACCGGCGTCTTTTGCTGAAGTGGGGTCAATAGGTTGGTCGCTGTTGGCATGAACGTAGCTTACACCAGCGCAACCGGGGAACAGATTGGGAAGATCTTCGGCGTCGCAAGGCCATTCGTGCCAAGTTTCACCATCCATACTGGCGGCCACCGCTGCGGTCTCGAACCAACCCAGGAAGGGGTTTTCGAAGACCAATAAGTCTGGTCCGGGCCCATCGGTGATCTCAAGATCGGTCATTTCCAAAATGATCGTGCCACCTTGACCTAGGGACAGCACGTTCAGGGAGCCAGAAGTTGCCCCGCGACCTTCTGGTGAACCGAGGACTATCTCGGGGTATCCATTTTGCCCGAAACCAGCATGCGGGCCCGGGGAAAAGCTTACCACTCGGTCCGCGAATGGGTCAGTTCCAGTGGGCCATTCAGGTTGAAATGGCTGAGTAACGGTGTCGTCTAACAATCCATCGTTTGTGTCGGTGCTGCCGTCGTTTTCGTTGTGGAGTTGTTGAAGAGGGGTCGTCTCTGTTGTTGTGTCCCATTCTGATCCGGCACCAGATTCGATGGTCGCGTGGGGCTTTTTTGTGTTTTCAGACGCTCTTTGGCCGCAGGTTGCAAGGCTCAACAGCAAGATGAGCGGCATGGGGGCTTTCTTGGCAAGACCCTCGAAAGAGCAAGAGTTCATTTTTCCCAACCTTTAACCCGAAGGCTTGTTTTAAAGAGCGCGGCAGGTTTGTCGGCTTGCAGTATTTGTCCGCTGGACATTCCCAGGATTTCCCTGTGCCATTTACACTGCTCTCACTGCTCTCACTGCTCTCACTGCTCTCACTGCTCTCACTGCTCTCACTGCTCTCACTGCTCTCACTGCTCTCACTGCTCTCGGCGGCGGGACCGGCTTGGCTTTCCACCCGCTTCCCTCTCTTGTCCAGCTTGGAGTAGCAGCGTGCCCCAAAGCATTAATTGTTTGGTAGCTATCGTATTGAATGGTCATGTCAACGTTGAGTTGGGATAGATGATTGTAAGGTCGGTTTTTCTCTGACCTTTCAAGTGGCTATCATCAATGGATACTTCGTGGTCTTTACCTCGCCGCGCGTTTCAGATTGGTGTTTGTGGAAAAGGCTGGTCTCTAGGTTGAACGGGCTGTTTCGAGGATGGGGAGAAGAGTTTCCCGTGGTGGAAAAATCCATAGATGTCCAATGGGGCGGTTCGGCTCTTTGGTTCGAATTGTGTCCTCCGAGAATTTGTTGGTGATGGGTCGAGCGGCCAAAATTTCGTGGCAACCCATGGGTTCATATTGCTCGAAGGTTTCGACAAAATCACGGGATTCTGAGTGTTTGTGGCGGTATTGGATGTTTATCGGCTTCCAATTTTTTGTGAGATGAACAATGATTTTTCTCCTGTTTGAGTTCCTGTTTCTCGAGTTTTTTGAGCTCGATGACGCTGTGGCTCTCTAGATGTTTCTCCCCACCCGATAAAATTGAACTATGAATTAACCTTGCGCACCATGGACCAACGGCTTTTTGGCTCGGTATGGGCAACAAACGGTGATTTTCACCGAAGATCAACGAGAAAGAGTCCCCCAAGGTAGACCAACACCTTATTCATTTCTCTGATGGAGTTTCCTTATGTTTCGTTCTTTTGCGCGTGCTCTGCGTCCCCTAAGCAATGCTTATACTCGCGGGCTACCACGACCGATGCCGCGCCTGCTCTCCCGTACGCCTATGGGTTTGCTGGCAGGTAACTATAAAGCTCCTTCGATTCAAACCCGGCCCGCCAGAAATCCAGCGACCAGTTTCAAGACCCGCCTAGCCTTACCAACTCCTGGTTCTTTCGGAGCTTTTGCTTCGGGGAGTGGTGGCAGTGGCAGGGCAGGAGAGGATGTTCCTCGTTGGGTTTTAGGAAGTGGCCTCGGTTTGGTGGCTTTTTTTTCTGGGGATGATGCGCACAAGAAGACAGACCAAATCCTGCATGAGCGCGGTTTGCGGCAATTGCTCAAAAAACATGGTTGGGCTCGAAAAATAAAACTCGGAAGTATTGTCGGATTGGGTGTTAACTTGAACGAGGAGCTACATCCTGAAACCTCCTCTAGGGTTAAAGATGACCCAATTCGCCAAAAGACAACAGAAAAGATGAAGGCGGCGGGTTCTGAAGTTGTGTGGCTCGAGGCGTCTGGTTTACTCGAAATGGGTGCTTACGTTGGTGCTACCATACCGGTAGGGATTTTTGGGGATGGTACGGTTGGGTTTGATAGCAAGGGATTGATCGAATATCGGTTCATGTCACCAATATCCGCAGAGGCTCAAAACAAGGGGGCGCGTGAAGTTCACGGAGGGACGTTACTTTTGCCGACGACACGCGAGGAATTGCTGGGAATTCATCCTGGTTCGGAATTTGAGATTCGGGGTTATGGTAAAATGTCGGGTAGAGCGCTGACCTCGGTAGGTCGTCGTTCATTCATTCCCGGTATTGGGGCTTCGACCGTTGCATCTGTGGGGGGCAATGCACTTTGGGAAGGCAATTTGATTCTCAAGGTGAAGGTTCTTGACGACCAAGGAAAAGTCGAAATGTTTGTAATTCGAGACGAGAATAAGACAGGAAGAATTGAAGCGAGATTGAATGCGAGTCTTGGTCTGGATCCGACAAGTATGCCCACCTTAGGTAAGGGATATCTAGGAGTATTGGCTCGAAAGAAGGGGGAAAAAGCCATCTCCAGTTGCCTGAAGCGGTTTGGTCGCGCTGACTTCAACGCTTATTGGCAAGATACCAGCCGAGAGAATGGTATGGGGCGATATGTTTTGGATATCAGAACTCCCGATGGATTGTGCGCCTATACGTCTCTTTTGGGACTGGAGGTAGATAAGGCTGAATCCTTGAGTG
>JAYZAY010000100.1:0-8450 GCA_036339465.1 Myxococcota bacterium
CTAATACCATCGTTGGCATTTCTTTCAGCTTGCTTTAAGCCCTTTTCATAGGCTGTCATTTGCGAACTGATTGAACTACCTGCTGCATCATCCCCGGCTTTGTTGATACGAAGCCCAGATGAAAGTTTTTCTACATGACCACCCAGTTTCGAAGTCGTTTTGGCCAAATTTCTTTGAGCCCGCAACGACGCGACATTGGTTACGACAGAGATTGCCATAGAGTTCTCCTTTTCAATATTCGACGCCCAGCGTCTTATTCTCGGTCGGGGGGTTGTAAATCCGGCTTACAACGATGCTTAACTGCACCTATTCGACCGATACTTGGACTTCGACGGAAAACTCTGCGACTTTAGCTTTTTTTTATTATTCTGTGTTCGTAATACCTGCGACCAACCGAAGTGATTCACTCACCCCATCCCAGCCTCCAAGAGCAGGTACCAACTCAACCTCGATAAGCTTGGCGATACTTTCGTCGCTGTCAGCCACCGGTAAACCTTGTTCGATCGTTTCCAACGCATCACCGAGTACCGAGTCAAAAGCAATCACTGGATCCGGTGTCGAACCACACGTGACACAAATCTGCTGAACCAATGATAATAACGATTGTAAATCGCTAAAGGTCGTCCAAAGTAGTGACGCATCCTTCTCTTGCCGCAACTGCACAATCGCTTCAACCAAATTTTCCTGCATTTGAGTCATGGCCGGCTCTAGGGCACCAATGGCATCCCTGAGCTGATCCTCAAGATCGGAAAGTAGTTTCGCAAAATTAGGTTCCTCATTTATGCCACTATCGTAACTGGCCACTGCTGTATCACTCACCACAACCTCCTACTGCTGCTGCACCACTTTTTAATGCAATCAACATGCCAACCATTGGCACGCCACACATTAACATTAAGCTATTATTATTATTGCCATTTTTACTCTTACCCAAAAATGTTCGTCCTACAAATATTCAACTAACCGTCAAAGAACCGGCCATGCTTAAAACTCATGTCGGATTTCCGACAGAGGCAATATCGCTTATTCCTTTTGTATGAAACTCGACCCTCACCTCGGCGCCACCATCGGGCCCACCGGAAAACCGCGGCGTCACGTTGAGATGCTTACACATCCTCATAATACCGGTATACGTGGCCCCCCTCCCAACTCGAGCGCCGCGCTGCTTAGCCCTGGGGAGATCGTCTAATTTAGCCATTCTTTGAGCGAAATTTTCGCAAAAACCAATGCCTTGATCACGAATAATGATCTCCCAACCCGAATTCGAAACGGACTCAATTTGCACCCGGCCGCCCAAAGGCGATGCCTCAAAGGCCCCTACCAAAACCCAACGAAACAGCCTCCTAAAAGCCTCTCCATTTGCGACACAAAGATCACTCGCAGCACCAAGATGGTTCTCCATGATCAGTTCTTTGGCCGCCATACAACTTTCACAATCCCGTAACACGCCCGCCAAAATCGATCCGAGATTCGTCTCCAAACCCTTGAAGTCATCGGCTTCCTGATGGGTATCATTCTCCACGAACCGTAAGGTTTCCAACATCACCCCCATGCGGAGAGATGCATCCTCAAGCGCAAAAAGCCACTCTTGCCGCTCTCTGTCGTCCTCGGCTTCTCCTATAAACTGAAGTGATGATGCGATAACCGATGCGGCACCATTCAAATCGTGCTTCATAAACCGATGAAAATCGTCCGTCGCCACAAGCCACCTCCTTAACGCGCATCTTACCCCCAGATCCCCGAGGTTACAAAAGATCGACGCGTTTGGGCCCTGCTGCCAACAATTCATCGAGGACCTATCCACTGACGTATCAAAAGCGAAAGGCAACACTAGACCAACCCGCTCATGAGACTCTGCATCACTTTCTGTACCTGCGCCATGGCCGCTTGCAGCGCATATTGGCTATGTGTAAAATTTGTAAATGCCTCCTCAGGGGTAATGCCAATATTGTCGGCCTTCCTCTCTTCAATGGCCAAGTGAAGTTCTTCCCGGTAGTTGCTCGCACTGCCAATCCCTTTTAAGCGTGCGCCAACAATGCTTCTTTGATTGATGATGTGCTCGTGGCTGACTTCGAGCTTGGTGAGTTGCCCACGGACCGCCAACGGATCATCCGTATTGAAGGCGTCCTGTAGCGTCTCCAAAATCTTGAACAAATTCCCCGCCCCACTTGTACTAATCGAGGAACCTACCAAATTGGCATCGACACTGGTACTCGGTGCAATTCGAACCTCTCGAACCGTAGTATTCCCTTGATAGGTTCCATCTTCTAAAAATGGCTCCGTATTCGTTAAAGTTCCGGAAAAAACATATCGACCATCATGCTCAGTATTCAAAACAGATAAAAGTTGTTGTCTCAACTCTTGAAGTTCCATGGTCATGCCAGTTCGATTTTCCGATACCAAAGTATCATTACTTCCGGCCACGGCGATCTCTCGAACCCGAGTTAAGATTTCATTGACATTATGGAGTGCCGATTCACTTGTACTAAGAAACTGCTCAGCTTCCAATCCGACTTTTTCCATCGACCTCAGTCTTGCGCCGGTGGTTTTAAGAACCTCGTGCCTGGAAATCATCACCGGATCGAGGTCGTTGGGGGCACCAACCATGGCGCGCTCGCTATCGGCTTGAGCCTCCGAAACACGAAGACGTGCGGTCATTACATTCTGCTTAATTTCCTTGAAAATCATACCATCGGTAATTCGCATTGCTTAACCCTTCATCCCAAGCACCACTTGGATCATCTCATCAAGGGTTTTGATTACCTTCGTGGTACTATGAAAAGCCCGTTGATAACGGTTAAGAACCACCATCTCCTCTTCCACAGACACACCAACATTCGACATTTGTAAGTTGCTCAACAAATCATAACGCTGTTGAAAACCCTCTTGTGTGCTTGTTGTGGTCCTCTTAAGTGCCGTAAAATTCGCGAGCAAAAAATTAGAAGATTCGGCCAAGGTTCGGCTATTATTATGAGCAACGTCGGAAATATCGAGCTGCGCAAGCCTAAGAGCATTGGCCCCATCCCCCACCGCCCCAGACTCACCAGAAGCGGCTATTTTTTGACCATCACTCGCAATATCCGTGTTGAGTGCCAGGCCCTTGGCCGCGCCGCTCGCCGTCGTCCCTAACCCCGTAAAAAACGCCAACCCCGTGGAATCGTCAAGTCCAAAACCGGTCTCATGGATTGCGTTCACCTCGGTTCCCAAATCGTAGGCTAACTCATCTACCAGTGTCATCAAACCAACCGCATCCGTATCTCGAAAGTGCAGAGCCCCCCCAATCTCCCCTTTGACCCTCGAATTAATGATGATGGGAATGGAGTTTTCCAAAACGACATCAAAGTATTTCCCATCCAAGACGCCGTCGTCATCGGTATCCTGCGGCTGAAGAGCAATAGCAAAGTGAACGTCCCTGTCCACCATGGCCATCCCGTTGGCAATCAAGAGACGAACCGTTCCATCATCCTGCTGAAAAACCTTCACCCCGATCAAACTGGCCAATTCATCCGCCAACTTATCCCTATGGTCCTTCAATTCATTGGCATCTTCCCCGTGCGCCTCATGTTCGATAATCGCTTTGTTGAGATCCGCCACGCTCCCCAACTTCGAATTAACCTCGGCCACCAAAAACTCTAGATCATCATTGGCATCATCACGAGCTTTCGTAATTTCATAGGCTTGTCGATTCAGCACGGTTACAATCGAGTCAGAGGCATACAGAAGCTCTGTACGTAAATCGAGGTTTTCGGGGTTTGCAGACAACTCATTCCAATTCGAAAAGAAGCGGTCGAGACTGGCATTCAGGCCACCCTCTCCCAAATCACCAAGCACTGGGTCAATTTGAGCAATGTATTCTTGCCGCGCATTTGCATAGCCAACCTCGCCACCTTGAACCATCATCTGACGATTCAAAAAGAAGTCGGTGTGGCGCCTAACCCTATCCAGACTAATCCCATGGGCATTGCCACTTAGGGATTCGGTCAAAACCTCTTGGCGGTGAAAACCCTCAGTGGTCGCATTGGCAATATTGTGCCCCGTGACCATCAATCCTGTCTGCTGTGCCAGCAAGGTATTCTTGGCACTACCCAAATTACTGATCATGCCCGCCATCAGACCACACCCTTTCCCAGACACCCCTTAGGGGCCAGGCCACACCCACACACCAAACCAAGCTTAGCCGTATTTACGCATCAACGTTGCACCGTTCCTAGAAGCACGTACCCGGCCAGCCGCAGTATACCCCCGCTGCCGCGGCGCAGCCTCGTTGGATTTTACCTCCGTGGCTGTAGCATAAGCTTCAAGAACATTTTCTGTCATGAATTCGCAGAGGCTACCAAACTGCACCAAGGCACTTCGGAACTCTTTCAAATCTTCTAAGGAATACGATGTAAACGCTTCTTTATCTGTCCAGTCAGACAACGTCGAAATGACTTGTTCAAGCCCTGCAGCATCGATCCCTATCGCCGCATTCTGCCCCTCCTGGAGCATTTGCATAGCCCTCTCCAACACACCACACCTCCCCATACCATGCCCACGAACTACTCGTCGATTCCCAAATCTACCTTCAAAACAGCCGCCGCTATTTTCTCGGCCTCCACCTCATAGGTGCCATTCTCTACCTTCTCGCGTAATGCTTCGATTCGTTCTTGGCTCGCCCTCGGCACCGGTTCGGATGCCACCTGGCTTATCCGATCACTTAAGTGAGCCGCTTCAGGACTCACATGAACGGCGTCGCCCTGAGCAGCCCGCGTCACGCCATCAGCACCGCCTTTGGCCACACGCTCAGCCGCTCTCGCCTGCTGCTGCTTGGCAACCTTATTGCGCTGTATTTGGTCCCTGATAATCTTCATGGCTACTCACCCGCAAACATCCTTCTCTAAGCACAAGCTACACAATGCTAAATCTAACTGCACTAGCAAACATCGGTGCTTTATTTCTTTTCTTTAGGAGAAAATGGACTGAAACTATTTTTTTCTGCAAGTTTTTCTTGGTGAGCCTTGGAATCCGTGGCCCATCTTTCCAAATAGCTCTCTGGATTCACATACTTAGAGTTCTGTCCTTTTTCCTGCACCAAAATCTCAAAGTGAAGATGATCGCCCCTGGAACCCGTACCGGTATTACCAACCTCCCCAAGGGGTTGCCCACGTTTCACCATCATCCCCTCCCTCAGATCGGAAGATACGGAATCCAAATGAAAATAACGGGTCTTAATCTTCCCACCAAAATGGCTAACCTCAACCCAACGCCCCCCGCTTCCCGTATCCGCACCTTGAACCTTGGTGATGACCCCATCCCCAACCGAATAGACATCCGTGCCCTTGGCCTTACCTAAATCCACACCACAGTGACCATCTCCACATTCCTCAGGACGCAACCCAGATCGCCTCGCTCCAAACCTTTGCCCCCCCGATACATCCCCCTGGCTTTGCACCGGGGATCCCCAGAGGGCCGCGTTATTAAGAGCCTCCATGGGCTCAAAACCACCTGAAACATACCCGCCCAATTGTCGTTCCATCTGTTCGGCAAACCCCAGATTCTCCACACGCGCGGCAACCCTTGACAACTCTTCATCGAGCATCGAATTGAAAATTGCCATCCCCGAACCCTGCCCTTCCGCATCCGGGACCGTTCGTCTCATGGCCTTGAACATTTCACCAACTAAAAGCGATTCAAATTCCTGGGCCGATTTCCGAAGGGCCGTGCGGCCATCCCCCGCAGCCTGCATAATACCCATGTTACCCATAGCGTCTGCAATTTTCATGTTACTGGACCTCCAAATCTGCCCTAAGCGCCCCCGAAGACTTCAATGCCTGGAGAATCGCCACCAAATCCCTGGGACTGACTCCAATGGTATTAAGCGCGGCAACGACTTCACTAAGCGATGCGCTCGGCCCCACCATATGTATTTCCCCACTCGCTTCAGTGGCAGTCACTTCGGAATTTGTAACCACCTTTGTTTCACCCTCAGCGAACGCCCCCGGTTGAGACACCGAAACGCTTTCTTTCACTTCCACAGTCAAACCACCATGAGCCACCGCAACCGCCGACAAACGGATATCGCCCCCCAACACAATGGTGCCAGTCCGCTCATTGATAACCACTCGGGTAGGTGCGTCTGACTCCACCTGCAGCCCTTCCAAAAACGCGATAAGTTCCGGAACTGATTCCGAAAAACGATCCGGCACCGATACCTTGACCATGCCCCCGTCGACCACTCTTGCATAATCTATCACATCAAATTTTGGTTCTATCTCCGCAGACCTTTTTCCTCTTTTTTTCCTTTTCCGGGATTTCCCAGCGGCTTGTTTTGCTGCGCTAAGAAGTGCAGCCTCCTTAGCGATTGCCACGTTCACCGCAGTCTTGAGCCTAGATGCCGTGGTGAAATCCGGCACCCTTAAAGAGAGCACCAACTCTTTTCGAACCAAGTCAACCAAAATTTCCCTCTCCACGATGGCACCAGAGGGAATTCGGCCTACAGTTAAATGATTCTTTGTAATACTGCTTCCTGAGCCACCAGACACCTCAAAGGCCCCCAACGACAACGCCCCCTGCGCCACCGCGTACACCTGAAGGTCAGGCCCCTTCAGAGGCGTCATTACGAGCGTCCCCCCCGAAAGGCTCTTTGCTGTGCCAATAGAAGAAACCGTCACATCTAATTTTTGTCCTGGCCTTGCAAATGCCGGCAGCGAAGCCGTCACCACCACCCCGGCAACGTTTTTCAAGTTGAGACTCTCTGCCTTCTTAACATGGGTGCCCATCTTCTCCAGCATATCAACGATCGCATCCTTAGAGAAAGGAGCGGAGTTGCCATCGCCGGTTCCCGCCAACCCAACAACCACGCCGTAGCCTATCAAATGATTACTACGAACACCCTCCACTGCGGCGACTTCTTTAAGACGCTCAGCGCCGACACTTCCCGGCGACACAACGCATAGACACAGGACACATAATATCCGCGTTCTCATACGACACCCCCAATTCCTAAAACGGCCAAATCCATTGCATCACCCGCGACAACCAACCCGGACTTTGCCGATCCGCAATCACGCCCCGGCCAGTATATTCTAACTCAACATCCGCTATCATAAATGAATCGACCGTATTAAGCCCGCTAATATCGAGCGCACGGATAACCCCACTCACATAGAGAAAACTCTCTTCGTGGTTGACCAACATCACCTTCGAACCCTCAATATAATAGTCTCCATTGGGCATAACACGCTTAATGCGCGCCGGCACAGTCGCCTGAAGACTACCGGACCGAGATGTTGACCCTTTGCCACCAAACTCCGATGAATGGGACGCACTAAAAAGCTCACTCATTGTTAAATCCGGATTTGCGTTTTTAATCTTTTCCAATGCATTAAAAAAAGACGTCACTCCGTATTGATTTGAACTTTCACTTTTGGTTTTGGTCGCCGCGTCCCGCGCAGCGATCGCCGTTTCATCCACAATGATGGTAATGATATCTCCTACGTATCTCGCACGGTCATCCTCGAACAATCCCACCGTGGTATTTTTCCATAAAGAGCCATCTCCGTATTGTTGATGGCCTGGCTCGTAGTGATCCTCCTCGTAAACTCTGACCCTTTTTTCGTATGGCTGAATATGGGTAACACACCCAGAGACCAACACCACGACTGCGCCAAAAAAAGAAATCGCGCCACCCATCTCCGTTTTCATAACCGAACCTCCACCACACTATCGCCAACATAAATCCCACGTAGAAATCGCGCACCAGTGTCAGTGCGAACTTTCACAACTTCCCCTGGCCAAGCTGGGGCTTGCAAAGTTCCTCGTGTTTTAATTCGAACACGTACCCCATTGAGCACCACCGATACTGATGCACCTCTTTTCAATTGTTTTCCGACCAACTCCGGACGGATCCGCAAAACAGCCCTGACAAGAAAAGCGCGCTCTTTACGACCATTTACAAAAAGAGAGACCCGCATCGAGCGTGTACCCGGCCTTACTCTTATTGGTCGCTTTACCCTCAATGAAAGCCTACCCTGCGACACCTTCATTGCACCCGAAACAGACACACTATCGACAACATAGATCTTACCAAACTCCTCAGAGAGCGCACGTTTCACAAGATTCCGGAGCCTTGGTTCGGCTAAAAGTTTCGCACGTCGGGTGACCCGAACCTTTTTAGGAACCGTCAAATCCCCCAAAGCGACGTGAGAATCTTTTAGTTTACGATGAATCTCCCCACGAAATAAGACCCGAGACTCGCCCGGTTTCGGCGATGGCCCAAGAACAATTTTCGCCGCAGCTGCGGGCACGTTGGTTAGAACATCACCCAAAAAAATGCGGTCCGACTTGACCCAAACTCGATTGGCCGCATTTGGTTGTAAATCCAAAGCGGCCCACACAAAGCACAAAACAGACACACTCAAGAAAAAATTTAAAAAAAATCCACCACTCCCAAAAAACACACACCCCCCCAC
>JAYZAY010000101.1:0-8726 GCA_036339465.1 Myxococcota bacterium
CCTAACCCACGACCAAACCCTCGTTGAAAATCAAACCATGAAAATATTGATAGAAAAGGATTTTAAGTGCCTAAAACCCAGACAAGGGGAAGATGTCATCGACGCTTTTCCGAATCCCACCCAAACCAACACCTCCCCATAACATCAACTCAAAAAGATAAGAGCAGGCGGGCATTGGCCAAGGTATCATCGAATTGGCGCATCAAAAACGCTTCGATTCCCTTTAGAACCGCTTCATGGTGTTGCACCCCTCGACCCACGAGATAAAAAACCTCAATACTCACCCGATCCAGCCTTGGTATCGAGCCACCATCTCTTGCTCCAGATACACCACGTAAGTGGGGATGATTAAGAATCAAAAATCTTGCCATCGCAAGCTGGCTTAACATTCCCAAAAGATAACGTGCCAAGTCGACTTCATCAGTGAAGGCATAGGTCTGGACATAATGCTGCAAAAAAGTACGGGAATGCTGCTCAAGGCGATTTAATAACCCAGGATCGAGAGCATTCCTTTGGGTTTCATAAGCCTCCCAAACCACACCTGCCGAAACCTCTGATTCGGAGTCGCTATCCCAGAGAAAACGTCGACGCCAATCCTCATATATATTGTCAATCAAAGACCTCAATCGACCCTTTTCATCTTTCGCTGCGAGCTTTAGAATTCCCTGTATCGTGTCCAACGCCAACTTAGAATCGGGAGAGTTTTGAGATAATTTTTCGCGAATTAATGCTTTAACTTCGTCTTGCTCCAATAAATCTATGGTTTGGCGCAATTGCTCTGTGACATTCCTTTCAATCCCTTGATGATAAAAAGTCGACGTTTTCTTAGCCCATAGGACGAGTATAAAAAGCACTTCACTCAGAGGCTCTTCGAAGTTTTTCAGTCGGCTTAATAAAAGTTCCCGAACAAACCCAAAACCCTGCTTGTAGGGAGATAAATCATCTTCTTGGTTTCGGTTACGACTCACAAGTAATCTGCCAAGGGACGATGGTTCGAGGGGCACTTCCAAGAGCGCATCCTCTTCTAAAAAGACCTTCCGCGCGACTTCGGGACAGGATAATAACCCCGTCAACTCAAATCCTCCTTGATAGCGCCACAGTCGGCGCGGGTAAAGGGAGCAGGTATCAGGCAAGACATCTTCTCCATAGGAAGCTTGAAGATGGCACAATTTATCTGCAGTCAGAAAGGAACACTCGCTGGAGTCAGTTCGCTGAATGACGGCATAAGAATGGTCTTGAGCATCGTCTTTTTTATTTATTTGGACAAGCTCGTGGAATCGCTCTCTGCCACCTGGGTCACGAGAACAAACAGACTCTATTCTCTCATAATGAATCTTATCAACAGCGATATCCCATCCCCGACAACACGTGTCTTCACAGTCAGACCCAAGGCACTGAAAACTATTCATGTAACTGTAAGTACGATGATTTTCAGTCACCAAAGACCCCACAAATATCTTTGGCCCAGGCAATAAGATCCGGAGAGAGATCAACCAAATGCCGATAAAGAAGAAGGTTTAAACCGATCAATTGTAACCTGGCCCCGAAGTCTGAAAAATCAAAAGGATTCAGGACTGGTTTTTGAAATGGAGCAATCTCTTCTAATTGAAACTCTACCGAAAAGGTGATTCTGAGAATTGTTGCATAGCGCGTACTACTGCCTGCCCAATAGACAAAGCTAAAAACCGTTGGGCTCCCTGAGAGGTGAAGGGTTTCAATTCCATAGGCCAAGCGATTTAGACTTAAATCCCATTTTGGTGGAATAAACTCACCATATCCTTCTCGCCCCAAATTCTCTTGCATAAATCGGGTTTCTTCTTCGGTGGGGGCAATTCCAATCATTCCCTCTAAAGAACCGCTCTTCTCCAATCCCAGAGTAGGAACCAGTTTTCTCCAGAAATCCGGTTGGTCCATAGAACCAAGAAAATCGCGGCTCACCTTGCTCCCTCCCCCCTCGCTAGAAGCCGTGAATATGGTCACAAGCTCCTCCACACATTATGCAAGAATGAATTGCCACCGCAAGGAAACCCCAGATGACCAAACCCAAGCCCTTAATCTTCGATCGCCAAGAGGTCGCTCCATCCCCAAAAATAAATTGAGTGCTATGAGTAGGTGCCATAAATAGGCAGCTTGAAGCCTAAAAATAGATGCGTTCTTCTCATTTCCCCCTTCGGGCACACTTTCCAAGACTCTCCCATCAGTGAAATAGAAACGACTTTTTTCACCACGGAACCTAGCCCACCAAACACTCAAGCCCGCACTGCCCCTTGACTCGAACAATTCACCGAGAACCTATGAATCATCACTTACGGATTCCAACCCGGCTTTTCTGGAAGCTCCACCCGGCCGCTCTAAGACAGAAGCACGACCGACAAAAAAGCCAATGGTCATGGCCACAAAAAGAAATAAAACCAACGAATACATTGACATGGAAAACCTACCTACAACATGAAACACCTGAAACTTTAACCTTGGACAGAATCCAATGCCTTTTCCCATACAGACAGTCAATCCATGACCACCGGAATCATTGATTCCCCCCCTCTGAACTCATATGAATATAAAAACATTGACAGTGCCCCCTGTTTACATAGGAAAATTCTCTTGTGAAAAAGATCATTCAAATTCCTCTCGTTCTAATGGTTGCCGCCAGCGGTCTCAATTGTTCGTTTTTCGCCAACAAAACTCCAAAAGACAAGCTTGCGGAGGGGCAGATTGACCCCTTCGCTCCACAAAGCAATGAAAAGGAGGGCTGGTCCCTCGAACTCCTCGACGGCAATGGGGACAATAAACCCGATGTCTATCGTTATGTCCAATTCAAACCCGATGCCCCGAATCGCGCAGCCCGTAAACTCAAAAAGGAAGTCGATATTAACTTTGATGGCACCATCAACCTGGTTGTTGAATATGATTCGAAAGAGCGACCCTTAACCGAAAAATCCGATCTCAACTTCGACGGGCAATTCGACGTATTAACAATCTACCGAGAAGGACGAATGATTCGTAAGGAAATCGATACCGATTACAATGGAATAATCGACGTCATCCAAAAATACAGCAACGGACTCATCGAAGAAATTGAATCAGACCAAAGCGGCAATGGAACCATCGACACGTGGGAATATTACGAGAATGGAAAACTCGACCGATTGGCTTTCGACCGAACCGGGGACGGCAATGTCGACGAATGGCACCGTAGGCCAAAGGCCAGTCCTACCCAAGTAGAACCGGTGAAAGACAACAAAGAGCCTCCTCCCGCTGAAAAAGAATCGGATGCTCTTGATGCCGAAACTGAAAAAAAAGAGCCGAGTAAAACATCCTCCTAAAATAGGACGCACCATCTCAATTCCTCCAAAGCCCACCCAAAATAAGCCAAATCCCATCCCCATCCCAAGACCTTTACGACCCTTAGCCAAGAAACAAAGCAACGCATCACCCCCTCTTTCTAGCACCACTGAAAAATAGAATGGCCACTCTCGACTTCAATGCACGGGTAAAGTAAAAGCATCCTTCGCGCCCAACCTGAGGAAAGGACAAACTCCGTGGACCCCAACTTAAATGACTGGCTCAATCTACTCTTGCGCTGGCTACACTTAATTACCGGCGCAGCTTGGATTGGAACTTCATTTTACTTCAATTGGCTCAATCACAGTCTAAGGCCACCTCAACCTCCCCGCGAAGGTATTGCAGGTGAACTACTCTCGGTACACGGAGGAGCCTTCTACCAAGTTTCGAAGTATCAAGGTGCACCAGCGACAATGCCGTCGACCCTCCATTGGTTTAAATGGGAGGCCTACTTCACATGGATAACCGGCATCTCACTTCTCACCATTGTGTACTATTTCAATGCCAAAATTTACCTCATCGATCCCAACGTGCTGGAATTAACGCCCAACCAAGCGATTTCCATAAGCCTAGCCACCCTAGTCGGGGGTTGGCTCGTATATGATACTCTCTGTAAATCACCCCTGAAAAAGTTTCCGATGACCTTCACGCTTCTTGGATTCATACTCTTGTCCTTAGTTGCGTGGGGCTTAACCCAGGTATTTAGCGGCCGCGCCGCCTATATCCACGTGGGAGCCATCATCGGAACCATCATGGCCGCCAATGTCTTTTGGGTAATCATTCCCAACCAGAAGCGCATGGTAAACGCGCTCTTAGAAAACCAAACACCGGACCTCGAAAAGGGTAAAGAAGGCGCTCTAAGGTCGCTCCACAACAATTACTTTACCTTGCCGGTCCTCTTCATCATGGTCTCAAATCATTTTCCCATGACCTACGGACATCGATTCAATTGGGCCGTGCTCGCCGGGCTGTCTCTGATTGGGGCAGGAACGAAACACTACTTTAACTTAAAACATCAAGGCCACAAAAATGTATGGATACTGCCCGTCGCTGCAACAGCCATGCTTGCCCTGGCCTTCGTAAGTCATTCCACAAAAGACTCTTTTAAGACAGAACCTAATATATGCCAAAATGCCACGGAAGTGCGGTTCCTAGAAGCCCAGGGAATCATCCAGCGTAGATGCCTACCATGCCACTCTGCAAATCCTAGCCATCCCGCTTTCCCCCAAGCTCCAGGCGGCATCATGTATGACACCCCAGCCCAAATTCAAACGCTCGCCCCTAAAATAGAAACCGTCGCTGTTCAATCCAAAACCATGCCCCTAGGCAATTTGACAAAAATGACAGATCAGGAGCGGGTGCTCTTAGGACAGTGGATCCGACAAGGCGCGCCTATTCAATAAGATTTAGTCAATAAGGTGTAAAAAGGGCTAAGCCCCCCAGGAGCGAATAAATGACCAATTTAAATCATGTGCGTGGCTTTAACAATCTGATCGAACTTGCTGCCGAAACCATGGGCGGCAAAGTATTGGCCTGTAGCGACGATTTTTTTGCCTCAAAAGACAATTTAATTAAAGCGGGACGCGGCATTTTTGTCCCAGAAAAGTATACCGAACACGGCAAGTGGATGGATGGATGGGAAAGCAGAAGAAAACGAACTCCCGGTCATGACTGGTGTATCCTCCAATTGGGACTTCCCGGAATAGTAGCAGTGCTGGATATCGACACAAATCACTTTCTAGGCAATCATGCTCCCTTTACGTCGGTGGAGGGAACCTGGATGCCAAACTGCTCCGACCTTAAAACCCTAGAAGAAGCCAAATGGTCCGAAGTACTTCCCCAGAGCATTCTCCAGCCCGGACAACCAAATCAATTTCTGGTTCCTGCACCAGAAAAAGTGTCCCACCTCCGCTTAAATATCTTCCCCGACGGTGGCGTGGCCCGGTTGCGCGCCTATGGGAGCGTCGTACCAACTGGAAGTCGCAACCCCGATACAGACACCCACCAACCACATTTGCAAAAGGGTGAAGTCGACCTTGTCGCCCTCCGAAGCGGCGGGCAAGCAGTTATATGCAGTGACAATTTTTTCTCCCCAATGCATCACCTTATAGCGCCCGGAAAATCAAAGAATATGGGAGGCGGATGGGAAACAAAGCGAAAACGCACAGAGGGATTTGATTGGGTCATTCTCGAAACCGCATCGCCAGGAAAACCCACTTTGGTCGTCGTCGACACCCAGCACTTTATCGGTAACTATCCCAACACGTGCTCCCTTGAAGGCGCCTTCATTGAAAACACCACCTTATTGGGTCTTTGCAGTCCTGACATAACCTGGAGCCCCATCCTAAAACCGTCAAAACTCCAAGGGAACCGCGAACATGTATTTCGAGATACACTGATCTCCGGAGGCCCTTTCACCCACCTGAAACTCTCTATCTTCCCCGATGGGGGTATCAGTCGATTACGCGTGTATGGACTTGATGAAGACCATTGCGATGCATAAATATCTGAATGGTCTCTCTAAAGAACAGTGCAGGGAAGCGTTGACCCGGTGTTGTGGCTCTAGCCAATGGGTCTCCAAAATGCTTGACGCCCGACCCTACGCATCCGACCAAGAACTTTTAGAAAAAAACCAAACCCTATGGCAATCCCTAGACCGAGAAGATTTCCTCGAAGCCTTTTCGCATCATCCTCAAATCGGGATAAGCATGGAGGCCCTTCGGGAAAAATTTCAAACGACTCAGGCCTGGTCAACCACTGAACAAGCCAGTGTACAAAAAGCAGATCAGCAAACTCTGGCCTCACTGGCCCAGCTAAATCAAACCTATCTTGCGAAATACGGCTACATCTTTATTGTCTGTGCCACGGGAAAATCCGCCACAGAAATGCTCTCCCTTCTCCGAGAACGACTTGAGAACTCCCCTGATTTAGAGATAAGAATCGCAGCAGCAGAGCAAGAAAAAATTACCCAATTACGATTGGAAAAGTTATCCACATGAGCCCTATCACCACCCACATTCTGGACACGTCCTTGGGAAAACCCGCTCAAGAAGTATCCGTTAGCCTATCTTTCCGAAATACAGATGGAACCTGGAGCCTTATGGGTCATGGACACACCGATGGGGACGGACGCATCAAGAATTTACTCGCCCCAAATCAACTGATTCCAGGCACCTACAGAATGTGCTTCGATACCGAAGCCTATTTCGAATCTCAACAAGTTAAAGGTTTCTACCCCGAAGTATTTATTGTTTTTCAAATTGAAAATACGGACCAACATTATCATGTCCCTCTTCTCTTGAATCCATTTGGCTACAGCACCTATCGAGGTAGCTAGATTGGAGCATACGGATTATGGAAAAAAGTCAGCTATTACTGGACGCCGCTAATATTATCGATGAACTAACCGGGGCCAACGAAGCTTTCACCCAAACATTCCCAGGGGATCTCAATACCCGACAACCCATCCACACCGTGTATGGTGGCGCCCATTTATTCAAAGCCGAAACACCCAAAAAGCTTGCCACCATTGCCTTAAAAAGCCTTGAAACTTACGCCCCCACCCCATTTTCCTTGGCCAAAATATTGAAACTCGCCGGCTGGGAGCGTTGGGTGAAAATTTCGTCTGAAGAAGAAATCAGCCTAACTCAAGAGGCCTTAGCACCAAACTCAGATCTGTATAAAAGCGATTTCCAAGCATGGCTGGCCTGCGCGGTCTATGCACGAACCAAGGAAAAATTAAGCGCCGAAGCAATCGAGGATTTTCGAATAGATTTCGAAGATGGCTATGGAAACCGCACCAACCTAGAGGAAGACCAAGACGCCATACGAAGTGCCAAAGAACTCGCCAGAGGGCTAGAACAAAACACCCTCCCCCCCTATATGGGCATTCGAATCAAGGCTCTCCACGAAGAAACCAAAGCGCGGGCCATTAAAACCCTCGATCTCTTCGTCTCAACCCTAGTAGACGCCACCGGCGGAAAACTTCCAAACAATTTCCTGGTCACACTCCCCAAAGTCTCAATCCCTGAACAGGTAAAGGCACTCAAACGACTCTTCGAACTTCTGGAAGCCCGTCTCGACCTCCCGAAGAAATCGTTCAAAATGGAAATCATGGTGGAGAGTCCCCAAGCGATATTCAACCGCGCGGGCCAAATCAATCTTCCACAACTCCTCAGTGCAGCCAGTGGGCGATGCGTCGCAATGCATTTCGGCACCTACGACTACACCGCTGATTGTAATGTTATTGCCAAATACCAGACCATGGCACATCCACTCTGCGATTTCGCAAGAAATATGATGCTCAATACCCTAAGCGGAACCGGTGTCTTTCTTTCTGACGGCGCAACAAATGTCATGCCCGTTGGCCCCCACAAACCCCAGGATGCAAAACCACTCACCGCCCAACATATGGAAGAAAACCGAGCGGTTGTTCATGCCGCTTGGAAATTAGGCTATGACCATATTAGAAATTCTCTTGCGGGCGGACTCTATCAGGGATGGGACCTCCATCCCGCGCAACTCCCAATCAGATATGCAGCATCCTATACATTCTTTCTAGAATCCCTTGAACAAAGCGCCCAACGACTCCACCATTTCATGGAACAAGCCGCTCAAGCCAGCCTCCTAGAAGGTGTATTCGACGATGCTGCGTCGGCCCAAGGTTTGTTGAATTACTTTCTCAAAGCCCTCAATTGCGGCGCAATATCACCCAAGGAAGTCAGTATGGCAGGCCTCACCATGGAGGAGCTCAAAACAAGGTCTTTCTTGAAGATTTTAGATAGGCGAAGACAGAAAGGAAGAGAACAAATTGAGCATTAAGCGCCGGTCCCACCAGCAACCAATACTCGGTCCCAGGTCTCTTCATAGCGCGCCATAAAGGGGATATGTGGGACATCATTCTCAATAATCCCCACGCCCATGCTATGACAAACTTGAGCGCTCTTGTCGTAACCCTGGCTCTTGTGCAGAGCGAAAACCTGCATCAAGAGAAAGAAACGGCTCAACAATATCGTTCTTCCCTGACTCTCACGCTGATAGCGAATTGAATTGAGAGCAGCGATACCAATGGATTCCAGCAAGTGCCGATGCATGGGAAAAAGAGCACGGGCCCAATCTTCAAAGTGATGAACATAGTTGAGATGGTTGTAAGTGGTTTTAGCAAGAGCCCGAAAATCACCCCTCCAGGCTAAAACAAAAGCGACCTTCACATAACCCCGAATGGACTCACCCAATTCCTGATGCAATCCGTCTGAAACTTGGCCGGAATACTTTAATTTCGAGCCCAAGGCCTTGGCCTTCTTCATGGGCGTGAAATCGCCGGCAATGATATGGATTCCCTGCAAATTATAGTACTTAGCCCAGATATCCACGAACAAAGC
>JAYZAY010000102.1:0-58247 GCA_036339465.1 Myxococcota bacterium
ACTCTGCACTGATCCCCAAACCACCTTTCAGTGAATTTCGAAGTTTTTTACGACGCTGGGAAAATGAAGCCCGAGCGACTTCAACCAATGCTGCATCCTCCTCGGCACTCCAAGCCTCGGGACATCGGTCCAAGACGACTACCGCCGACGTTACCCTAGGCGGCGGAAAAAACGAGCCTGGGGGCACGTCAAAGGCCTTCTCCACCGCAAACTTGCGCTGAAGTAAGATACTCAGGAGCCCATACTCTTTGCTGCCACTCTCAGCCGCCATCCGCTTTGCCACTTCCCGCTGCACCATCACCACCGCGCGCTTCACATAAGGAGCGGCATCGGCCATGGAAACCAAAATACGGCTGGAGATTTGGTAAGGGAGATTTCCCACCACCGTCAAAGGTCCTCCCGCTTCTGTCGCCAAAGCCGCGTAATCCAACCGAGCCGCATCGGTCTCGATGATTTTTAGATCGGCGCCGGAAAAATGATCGCGAATGATCGGTACCAAATCCCGATCCCGCTCCACCGCCCAAATCTTCAAATCATTGTTGAGTAGTTCTGAAGTCAGTGCTCCCAGTCCAGCCGCAATCTCAATCACGACCGCCGGTGATTCAGCCCTCCTGAGAAGGACCTCGACAATCTGGCGCAGTACATTTCTGTCATGCAGGAAATTTTGACCCCAGGATTTCTTGGGTCCGGTGCCCAAAAGACGTTTCAAATACCGAGGATCCACCGGTTGATAATCAGGCATTTTCTTGTCCCAGGGGCCAGCGCGACCGAACCGGCGCCTGCCAATCGGTCTGTTCTCCTCGAGCCAGCCGTACAATACCCGCCGCACCAATCATCGCTGCGTTGTCGGTGCACAGAACCTTTGCTGGCGCAAAGCACCAGAGCCCCACTTTATGGCACTCCTCTTCCATCATAGAACGCAAGCGAGAGTTTGCCGCCACCCCACCGGCCAAAACAATCCCTGGAAAATCCAATTGTTGAGCCGCAACAATGGCCTTCGTCACGAGGGTTTTGGCGATAGTTTCCTGAAGAGAGGCACAAAAATCGCTTAGTTCTTGCCCTTCAATGGGTTCCTTCCTACTACGGATCACCTTCAAAGCAGCTGTTTTGAGACCCGAAAAAGAAAACTCTAGAATCTTTTTACTCACCAACGCCCTAGGAAAATCGAATGCATGGGGATCACCGGTTTCAGCCAGCCGATCTACTTTGACTCCCCCCGGATACCCCAATCCCAATACCTTGGCAATTTTGTCGAAAGCTTCCCCTGCCGCATCATCCCGAGTCCCACCCAATAATTGATAATTTCCAAAATCTGGTACACCGTAGAGCTGGGTATGTCCGCCACTTACCACCAACGCTAAATGGGGATAGGACGGTGCATCATCCGCCAATTGTGAAGCGGCTAGATGACCTTCAAGATGGTTGACCCCTACCCAAGGAATGTTTCTAGCCAACGAGAAACCTTTAGCAAATTGGACCCCCACCAAAAGCCCACCCACCAGGCCTGGTCCCATGGCAACCGCTATACCATCCACCTGGTCTGTGCCTGCTTCTTCAAAAGCTGCTTGCGTCACCGTGACAATCCTAGCCACATGCTCCCGAGAAGCAATTTCAGGAACAACGCCACCAAATCGAGCATGATTTTCCACCTGGGAGTGAATGATATTACTAATAACTCTAGGGCCCTCTTCTACAATTGCCGCAGAGGTTTCGTCGCAACTGGTCTCAATTCCGAGAATTCGCATAACTGCCGTTACCGCAGCCTTCATAAATCTGCAATTACGAAAATTGAAATGCACCGTGCCAACGTATAAAGACGCTTCTTAGGGGGGAGCCGACCAAACCGATTTTGCGGGGACACCCCCACCCCAAAACCAGAAATGAATGCTGTAATTCTAATAGGTTAGGGAATACAAATGGAATCAGTGACCAGACAAAAAGCCAATAAAAGGACATCGTGGAAAGCCTTTTGCGGTGCCTTCATCTTTCTTTTCGGAATCAGCCTGGGATCGACCCAATCCAGAGCCAATCCCCGAAACCATGCGCAAAACTCAACTTCTAAGAAGAGAATAAAAACAAAGAAAATTGAACTCAACCCAAGAAATAACCGCCCCATAGTCCGAAAATGGTTCCGAAAAGTAGGTAAACGACAACCCAATGAATCTTTTGGGGAGTTGATGGCCCGGGTGGCAATCATGAAATTGCGACGCCCCTATCTCAACAAGCCCACCCACGCCGTCAAAGAAAAACTTCGACCGAATGTTCAAAGTTTCGAATGCGTTTCCCTAGTAGAAACTTCTTTGGCCATGGCACGCTGCGTCTGGACCTCACAACCCAATTACCGCTGCTTCAAAAGTGAACTCCAACAATGCCGATATCGAAACGGAGCAATAGCCAATTATGGCTCGCGACTCCATTACTTTACCGACTGGCTCCAAGACAATGCCACCCGTCAACGCGTTAAACTTCTTAGCCAAGACTTAGGCGGCATCCCTAACCAGCGGTCATTTAACCGAA
Organism: Myxococcota bacterium; assembly: GCA_036339465.1. Lineage (GTDB taxonomy): Bacteria > Myxococcota > XYA12-FULL-58-9 > XYA12-FULL-58-9 > JABJBS01 > JAYZAY01. Next base: position 2,518 of record JAYZAY010000102.1, read on the forward strand.
TGACCACCCGCGTTCGCGCCTACCCCGCGCTCAAAAACAAAGGGGTGTTTAATCAAATACGAGACGCCGAATACCGACTCAATAAAACCAAGGTCTTTTGGATACCCAAAGACCAAGTCCAAGCTATTCAGCCTCAATTAAGTGCTGGTGATATCATTGGAATCGTCACAAAAATGAAAGGTCTACTACTATCGCATGTAGGACTGCTCATCCCCAACCAGAAAAATGGACCCCGCTTATTACACGCCTCAAGTTTTCATGGCCGAGTCGTTTTGACCCGAGTTAGCCTCCATAACTATTTACACAGACAAGCAAAAAGACTGGGAATCGTGGTTGCTCGCCCCCTAGCCCCAACGTCGAAATTGGCTGAACATTTTCCAAAATAACGACCAAGAAGCTCCGTCTTAGACATTAATCATCATCAGACCAAACAAATTCCACTGTCACACGATTCCCTTTGCCATGGTAAACCAACCTCTCGCAAATCGAGCTAACCAGGGAGATACCACGTCCACTATGGCCCATGTTCCCAGCCATATGACCCACCTTATTTTCGAAGTCAAACCCACTTCCACTATCCTCTAAAGCGATGTTCAGCCGTCCACCGGACGGCGCCGGCTCATGAGAAAATTCGAAACGAAGCCTGCCTTCCTCGAGCTCAGATAAACGCTGTTGGCGTAGCGCGTAGTATGCACTGAAACCATCAACATTTTGCTTCATTTTCGAGTCTAGGCCCAAAATACCGTGCTCTAACGCGTTGTTATATAACTCCGCCAAGACGATGTATAGAGACTCACGGTACTCACAGAGTCCCTGAATTTCACCAAGCATGTGCATTAAAATAGGCAGAGGATCGACGGTCCTCAAAGTGGGTGCTTCAAACTCCAGGCACAAATTCCAGGGCGTGGCCACCTTCAAAGAACTGTCTCCGGTGTTGGTGAAGGTAGATTCGCAAACCAGGTTTTTCGCACACAAAACTTCGACCATCGTGGTATCGTCACTCTGCTGACCTCCCCCCCTAAAGCGTAACACGTCTTCCAACAACTCTGAAAAAATACACTGGGGCTCTGCAATAAATTTATTGAAGAGTGCCTCCACCCTTTCCTCGCCGTACATCTCACCATCCCTAGACTCAGCCTCAGTAATGCCATCTGAAAAAACGACAAACCTGTCGCCTGGTCGACAGTTCACATAGTTAGGCCGACTCTCCACCTCCTTTATAACACCAAGGGCAAAGCTATTTGAGCTAAATCTCTCACAGGTCTGGTCCTCGGCTCTCACCATAAAAACGTCGGGAAGCCCTCCATTCCAAAGCAAGACCCCCTCACCGTCCGTCTGAAACTCCATCAAACAGGCCGCCAAAAAAATCTCTGTGGGCAAACAGCTACGTAATTTGCGGTTGAGTTCAAGTACAATCGCATCGAGAGTGAACCCCTTGGCAACCATCCCATAAAAAGTTTCTGCCACAGGAACCGCACCTACCGCTGCAGGCAGGCCATGACCGGTGAAATCTCCCAAAACGACATAGAGTGAGCCCGAGGGTGAACGTGTTGCCAACACCAGATCCCCATTAAAAATAGACATAGGTGAAAGCAAATAACGAATCCTCTCATCGTCTAAACAGCCTGTCGGAACAATTTTCGCGAAGATTCTCTCGGCGACTCGATGTTCGTGCTCGAGATGACTTTGGTGGTATAAAAGCTGATCTCTCTGAGCCTCCATCGTCCTGTAAAGCTGCTGAATTCGAAGCATCGCCCGAAGCTTGGCATTTAAGATTATTTGATTGTAGGGTTTGGTCAGAAAATCGTCGCCGCCACATTCGAGACATTTTGCCAGTGCACTCCCATCTGTGAGTGCCGTAAGAAAAATAACCGGGGTAAATTTATCGCGCTCCCGGGATTTGATTACCTTCGTCGCTTCGTAGCCATCCATCTCCGGCATCATGACATCCATGAGCACGATATCTGGATCTTTCGTATCAAAGAGCTCCACAGCATCGAGGCCATTCTCTGCCTCAATAACCTGACACCCACCCCGCTTTAGAAGTGCCAACAATAAAATTCGGTTGATTCGATCATCATCGACCAAAAGGACCAATAGGCCCTCTTCACCGCTGTATTCAGTGAGCGCTTCCATTGCTTCCATGTTAGCTAGAAATTAAGTAAGCTTTTGCCCACCCATCTTCTATTCTACCTTGAATAACTTTGCGAAATTAGCCACTTTGAGAATATTCTTGATTTGGGGACGGCAGTTTATAATCCGAATATTCGCACTATCTCCACCCGCATGCTCTCTCATTAGGAGCAGCATACCCAAGGCTGAACTATCTAAATACTCTGCCGCAGCCATATCAATAACATACTGCTCAACCGGTGTATCCAAATCCTCATATGCTTTACGAAATTCCTGGTGTGAACTAAAGTCGAACCGACCGGAAATCTTGATCGTTATTTGTGACTCATCGCTCACTAGATCAGCTGAAACGCTCATATCACCTCCAAGGTTTGAAGCATTTGCGTAAACGCATTGCATCCTGTCCCGCTTGGTCATTTTTCCATATTTAGGTGGTTCGATGCAATCAACATAGTAACCATCCCCTAAATATTTGTGTCCTAGCAATTCAGATTTTCAACAATTAGGCTCACACCTTGACCCACACCAACACACAAAGTCGTCAATCCATATCGCAAGTCCTGGCGCCTCAGTTCATGAAGCAAGGTCACCAAAATCCGCGCTCCGCTACAACCCAGCGGGTGACCTAAGGCGATGGCCCCACCATTCACATTCACCTTTTTCTCATCGAGACCCAGTTCCCGAATCACTGCCAAACTCTGGACGGCAAATGCTTCGTTAAGCTCCACCAAGTCAAGATCGTGAATCGCTAGGCCCGCCTTCTTTAAGGCTTCCTGGGTCGCCGGAACAGGACCAAGCCCCATCACTCTAGGATCCACCCCAGCAGAACCTGAGGAAATCACTCGAGCCATCGGCTGCAATCCCAAGGCTTGACCCCATTCCCGAGTGCCTAAAACCAGTGCCGCCGCCCCATCATTGAGCGTGGAACTATTGCCAGCAGTCACGGTACCACCCTTTCGAAACACCGGTCTGAGCGCCGCAAGCTTTTCTAAAGATGATTCCGCACGAGGACCTTCATCGGTCGTGAACTTAAAAGTTCCTTTTCGCGTCACAATCTCGGTCGGAATGATCTCACCCTCAAACCGCCCCGTTTCAATCGCCGCTACAGCCTTTCTATGGCTCCCTAGGGAGAAACGATCTTGATCCTCACGAGAAATACTGGTTTGGGTTGCAATATTTTCCGCTGTCTCCCCCATCCCTTCCAAGGGGAAAAGTACTTCCATTTTTGGATTTGGAAAACGCCATCCCAAAGAAGTATCAAAAATCTGTGGATTCCCGTTTGCGTACGCCCGAGCTCCTTTCGACATAACGTAAGGCGCACGGGTCATATTTTCGACGCCTCCGGTCAACACACCATCGCGATCACCCACTTGTAACGCTCTGATCCCAGCAATGGTCGCATCCAACCCCGAAGCACAGAGTCGATTCACCGTAATGCCTGGGACAGAATGCGGAAAACCAGCCAGAAGAGCCGCCATTCGAGCTACATTCCGGTTGTCTTCACCCGACTGATTTGCGCAACCTGCAAAAATTTCACCTATGGATTCCATGGGAATACCCAAACGTTCCACAGCTCCTCGCAGTACCCCTGCGAGTAAATCGTCAGCGCGCATTTCCGAAAGTTGACCGCGAATCTTAGCGATAGGACTTCGAAACCCACCAAAAATTAACGCTTCTTTCATCATTCCACCTTCTTTATAGCAAGAGATCCAAGTACAGACCTCTCACTCATTTTTTGACCTCTAAAACGTACTTGGTCGCCCAAAAACAACGCTTGACCCTGCCGTGTCAAGGAAAACTCTTGCTCCAAGACCCATCCCACACCTCAGAAATACGGCACGAGAGATCTCACCGAAATCATCCACAAAACATCACAAGGCATTGTCAGTATCCTCGAGCAAGCCTCCAAACTCGAACCTCCCCTAGAACTCCACTGCGAAATTATCCCTGTGAAATTATCCCTGTGAAATTATCCCGGTGAAATTATCCCGGTGAAATTATCCCGGTGAAATTATCCCGGTGAAATTATCCCGGTGAAATTATCCCGGTGAAATTATCCCGGGCCTCACTTGCCGACAATCCACATAAGAAGCAGTCCCGAGTTTTAATAAAAAAAAGCATCTTTGTGCATTTACAAAGCTTCTCCTCTTTTTTCCCACCCTCATGTTTCATATGTAAAAGTCCATGCTTGTTATCAGAATACCCGGCCCTGAATCAGACACCGAACACGCGCATTTCCCCCCCCCCCCACCGCAGCAGAGAATCTGTGCCCGACTCCGTGTCGCTTGTCTGGTATTAGGAGTCACTCTCTCCATGGCTTCGTTGGCCAAAGCTGAACCAGAAACAAAAGAAAACTGGTATGTCCTAGGAACAGATAACCCCAAGCTACTGCAAGTTGTCCAATACTACGCAAGAAAATACAAAATCAAAATCGGAAACCAGGAAAAAAGATGGAACAACACTCTTTTGGGGGAGAAGAATCCGAGCTGGCCCACCGTCTACAGTATACAAACAAGTTTTCAGGAAGCTCGTAATCTCCAAAGCACCTTTGAGAACACCAAGGCCTCAGAGTTGCGGGCGATGCTTTGGAGCAACTACGAGACTGCACCATTTATATCCAAGGAACTCGTTCAACTTATGAGTGAAATTCTCTTCGACACCCTGACCGGGGCCATCGCCAATGGCGATACAGAAAAAGCCGGTGTCGTGGCCAAGCAGCTCGCCGAAAGATTTCCCAATACCAAAGCAGATCGTAATCGGCACCCGCCCCCCACTTTTGACGCCATCAAGAAATTCTCCAACCTGAAACAATTGGCTTCTGGAACCATCAAGATAAGCACGGACCAACCGGGTAATCTTTGGGCAGACGGAATAAATTTCGGTCCTATTTCCGGACAACGACAAATTTCCCTTGGCATTGGTACCCATAAATTGTGGGTCGAAACATCCAGCCAGCGAGCCTTTAGTCGAAAAGTGGTGATTCGAGAAAAAGAAAACCCACCGATTCATTTTAACCCAAACTTTCACCATTGCTTCGATACCCAAAAGCCATTTCTAACGAACTGTAGCACCCTGGATTTCCGCCAAACCCTTAAGGAAAAATTACAACTCCGCTCCCTTCTCTTTGCCCATTGGATCACCGAAACCGGACCTCAAAAAGCCATAGAAATCATCGAAATGGGACCAATCAATGACAAAACTGCCATCGTAAGACAAACAATCACTTCTCCAATTCAAAGGGCAGAGAGCAACTTCGAGCCTCTGATTGAATTCCAGGACAACAAAAATTTCGATCCTAGATGGCTACTCCCCCTTGGAGGCGGACAATTTGTTCAAGAAAGATACAGCGCCGCCGTGATCTACTTGGCTCTACAGCTCGGGTTAGGGGCATGGAACATATTGAGCTATCTCGACTACCAAAGTGCCATCGAAAACCCTTCCTTCGAAACAATACAAGGGCTTAAGACCAAACTGAACACCAGCGCAATTTGCTTCTGGGCAAGCATAGGCCTGGGGATCATGGAGGCCATTTTAGTCGGAATCATCAACCCTCCCCTAAAAAAATACACCGACTATACCAAGGATGGTGTAGGCCTGTCCTCAAGCCATTGGCAAACCGTTGACTTTCTCCGGCGTGCGAAGAATAAGCCCCATCCAAGAAACGGAAACACCGAAGCCCTCACAATGATATCGATGGATTGGAGCTTTTGATGAAAAGCCATCACCGTATAAAACGCCCAAACCCACTATCTCCACTATCCATGGCACCACTTTCAATACCTTCAATACGCCTGCTCATTGGAGCCTTTTGCTCATTAACTGTGCTAGCTTGTCAACCTCTTCCCCCAACTCCTCAAATATTTACCCCTTCAGGAAAACCCATTGAGAAAATCGAAAAGCCAACCCCCGAAGTCGAACAAAAGGTCATGGCCAAGTTCGCCGAAGCCAAGCGAATTGCCCGCGCCGGACAACCATCGCAAGCACAAACCATCGAAGACAAGATTCTAAAAAACCATATTAATACCAACGCTGCCGCAGAAATTCTCGCTTCCAGGGGGCGTCAGGCTCAAACCAACGAAAATTATCCCCTCGCTGTGGACCTATTCGAGAAGCTTCTCTTCTATCACCCAGAGCATCCTCGTGCCACCCAAGCCCGGCACCCATATGCTCAAGTCTTACTAAAGTTAGAACGGTTGTCTGACGCCGTCGCTATGCTACAAGCACTTTTTGCCAAGAGTGAAACAAACGAAGAAATACGCAGTTTGGGAAAAGACTATTTCGCCGCCTTGAAAAAGGCCAAAAAACATCTGGACGCACTCCTACTTGGGGTAGAACTACTCTCTCTTAACGAAAGGAATCCCACTGCACACCAACACTTAGAAGAGCAAATTAAGGATCTTGCCTTCCATTTACTTCGCGAGCCAGACCTAGAAACCGTTTGGAATAAATACCGAAAGACCAAAAGTCTCGCCAACATCGTTCCTGGTGTGGGCCTCAAGCTGGCAAAGATCTACTACCACACCGATCGCCATGATGCGGCTCAGAAATTGCTCCAAAGGCTCGTTTCCGAATTTCCTGACCACCCATTGGCATCCAATGGCGCGTCATCTTTCCTCAAACACCTACACAATATCTCCAAAGTCAGCCCTGCAACGGTCGGGGTATTACTACCACTATCTGGGAAATTTAAACCTTTCGGTGCCTTTGCAAAAACAGCCATCGAGCTTGCTTTCGGAGGCTCCACAAAGATTAAACTCGTCTTTGTCGACACCAAAGGCAACTCAACCGCCGCAGCCGATGGTGTCGAGAAACTCGTCATTGAAGATCATGTCATTGGAATTATCGGACCTCTTATTTCGAGAGCGGCAGAAGCCGCAGCTTTCCGCGCCCAAGGACTCCAAGTTCCCCTTTTAACGCTTTCCTACAAAAGTTCACTTCCCGATATCGGAAACAACATATTTAGGACCGCCCTTACCATTGAGGCTCAAGCGCGCTCTCTCGCAGCCGCTGCCTTCGACAAACTTGGGGCCCGTCGCTTCGCCCTCCTCTACCCACAAACCTCCTACGGCAAAGCTTTTACCAAAGCCTTTTGGGATGAAGTTGAAACGCGACATGGTGAAATCCGAGGTGTTGAAACCTATGAACACAACCAAACAACATTCCGCGAACCCGTTCAAAAACTAGTGGGTCGGTGGTACCGCAGCTCCCGAACAGACTACAATGACGCTATCGAGAAACTTCGAGCGAAGAATCTTCCTTCACACCGTTTCAATTCCATGGTCGAAAAAATAGAGAAGTACCTTCCGCCCATCGTTGATTTCGACGCGATTATTATTCCGGACTCAGCGAGACGGTTGGGCCTGATTGCTCCGGCCCTTGCTTTTGAAGATATTATTCTCACGAAAAACGAAAAAGAACTTAATAAGATCAGAAAATCAACAGGGAACCAAGATCTTAAACCCGTCACTCTTTTGGGAGCGAGCACCTGGAATGACCCAGCCCTCAGACAGCACTGCCCTAAGTATTGTAACAATGCTGTTTTTGTCGATGCTTACTTCAGGGAAAGCAGTCATACACTCGTAAGAGACTTCGAAATGAATTTTAACAAACACACGGGTAATCGGCCCAGATTAATCGACGCCATCGCCTATGACACCGGGCTGGCAATTCGCAAATTAATCCAAGAGGCCACTCCCCTCACGCGAAAAGAACTTAGGTCAAAGCTGGCACAATTAAAGTGGTCTGGATTGACAGGAGACTTATCATTTGACCCCAATGGTGACATTTTACGCTCGCCCCTTAAAATGTTAACCTTCAAGGATGGAGTCATCCAAAAGCACCCTGAAGCAAAACGGCCCCTGTCCCCAATCTCCGTCGAGCCCTGACCCCTCTCTTCCCGAAACCCCTAGAAGAACTCAAGAATTGCAATGGCTGAAAACATTTCCCCAGAAAAGATAAACGATTTTTTCTCCTCCGATGGCCCACTAAAATCAACGATTCCTCATTACGAAATCCGAGATGAGCAAAAAAAATTCGCGATAGGAATCGCACAAGCAATTCAAAATGAAGAAAATCTCTTCGCCGAGGCAGGAACAGGAACCGGGAAAACACTTGGCTATCTAGTGCCCGCCATACTCTCTGGACTCAAAGTCATCATCTCAACCGGAACAAAAAACCTCCAAGAACAAATCCTCGCCAAAGACATTCCTATCACCGCCCAAGCACTCGGACGAACCATTTCCGTGGAACTCTTAAAGGGACGCTCAAATTACCTCTGTCATGCTCGAGCGGATCAATTCTTAGCCCAAGGCGTCATACCAGGGAGCCAATTAAAGAAACATCTAGAAATTGTTCGCGAATGGAGAGAAGTAACCCATACGGGAGATAGAGCTGAGCTCAAGGATCTACCTGAAAATTTTGACCCATGGCGACACATGTCAGCCACCTCAGAGCAATGCCCCGCACGCTCTTGCCCTGAATACGAGGCGTGCTGGGTTACCCGCACGCGTCGTCGTGCCCAACAAGCCGACATCGTCATTGTCAATCACCACCTCTACTTTGCCGATGCTGCACTGCGCTCTCAGTTGGGAAATACGAGCCAAATCCAACTGATCCCGCCACACGACGTTGTTATTTTCGACGAAGCCCATGATATTGATGAAGTTGTTTCGAACCACTTTGGTATAGAAGTATCGGAACGAAGACTCACTTCGTTGATCCGAGATATTGAAACCGAAGCACGAAACAGTAAACTCGATCTGGAAGAACTAAGAAACCTGCTTACCCGAATTGAAATAGCCCACCACAAATTGTTTAGCGCAATACCCTTCAATCTGGGGCAAAAAAAGAGAATCGCAAAACAGGATTTAACCTCAGCCATAACGGAAAATTTCTCTACCGTTAGATCTCTACTTATGCTGGTAGAAAATTCACTTTTTGAAGAGCGAACCGAGCTACTCGTCTCACTTGCCCGAAGATGTAGTGTCTATTACAGAGACCTTGCATTTCTACTCTTTCATCCCCAAGCCCCCTCAATCCTCTACGAAAACCCCGAAATAACCCCTGAAGAGGATATTGAGCATCTTGAAGATGATTTATTCACTTCGGAGAATACCTCCACAACCTCAGAGCTCGAAACCTTTGAAAAATTTGTCCACTACAGCGAAGGACATATGAAAAATCGACGGTTGGTGGCGCGACCTCTTGAGGTTTCTACGATTATTCCTTCACTCCTAGCCAAAAAAACAAGTATTTTTGTTTCCGCTACTTTGGCCATGGGTGGACGCTTCAAGTATTTTCATTCTAAAATTGGGATACAGCCCAAGGAATCAATTATCGTGGAATCGCCCTTTCAATACGAAAAGCAGATGCGATACTTCATACCAAGCAAGTTAGCAGCCCCTAGAACTCCCCGGTATCAAGAAGAAATGGAAGACACCGTCTCTGATTTGGTGCGTATTTCCCAAGGTGGTGCATTTGTTCTCTGTACAAGCTACAGCATGCTCAACACCCTCGCTTCCTTTTTAGACCTACATTCAGAGTTCACAGTGCTTAAACAAGGCGACAAGCCGAAAAATAAATTGCTGCAAGATTTCATCTCCGACGGAAATGCTGTCCTCATTGCCACCATGAGTTTCTGGCAAGGGGTCGATGTTCCTGGCGCTGCTCTCCGCCTGGTCATTATCGACAAACTTCCCTTTGCATCGCCCTATGACCCCTTAGTTCAAGCCCGACTAGATTATCTCGAAAAATCAGGGTGCTCCCCTTTTATGGATTACCAAGTTCCTCAGGCTGCAATTCTCCTCAGACAAGGGGTCGGTCGCTTAATTAGAACACGCCTGGACAGGGGTGTTGTCGGCATTTTGGATTCTCGACTCACGCAACGTCATTATGGGCGACAAATCCAAGAATCGTTACCCAAAGCCCCAATATTGAACCATTTGGAAGATGTTCATTCCTTCTTCAGCAATCAGGACCATTTAAACAATGTCATTGACTAGCTTTCTATTCCTGCCCATTCTGCTCCTAAGTGGGCCCTCCGTTGAATCGCAATCAATAGAAACCACCTCTGAACCAAAAAAGGACACTCAAAATATCACCACGGCACATTCAATGACCGTAGCAGACAAATTGAGCGCTGCCATTAGAATCAAAACCATCTCCAAAAAAGAGCAACCACTCGACCCACAGACATTTCTGAAATTCAAGCAGTTCCTCAAGCAAGCCTTCCCACTTACCCACCAAAAACTAAAGCTCGAAACCTTTGAAGACCATAGTCTGCGTCTCAAGTGGCAAGGTAAAACGTCAGACCCACCATTGGTGCTCATGGCACACCAAGATGTCGTCCCCGTAGCACAATCCACGGTCAAGGATTGGCAACACCCTCCATTTTCTGGCTTTAACGATGGGCAATATATCTGGGGCCGCGGCAGTCTCGACGCAAAAAATATTCTCATCGCAGTGCTTCAAGCTATCGAAGAAGAAATTAAAGGCGGCTTTGAACCTAAGAAAACCATTTATATCGCACTGGGCCATGACGAAGAAGTTCTGGGATCAGGTGCAAAAGCGATGGCTGAGGACTTTCAAAAAAGAGCGAATCCTCCTGGGCTCGTCCTCGATGAAGGCTTGGCCATCACCCATAATATGATGCCCGGACTTGGTTCCCCCTTGGCTTTAATCGGGGTCTCGGAGAAAGGATATTTAACCATCAAACTCATAAGCCAAAGCCCCGGCGGGCACAGTTCAATGCCCCCAACACAAACCGCCATCTCCAAACTGGCAAGAGCCCTAACCAAAGTCCTCGATAACCCCTTTGAAGCACGTCTATCCTTGCCAATTCAAAATCTCCTGGACAACGTCTCAGAATACGTTGACTTTCCAATGAGTTTTATTTTCAAATATCACAGTCTAGCCAAACCCATTCTCATCAATAAGTTTGGCCAAAACCCCAGCACCAATGCCCTCATAAGGACCACCATCGCCCCCACGATTTTTCATGCGGGCGTCAGAGAAAATGTTCTGCCAACTTCGGCCAGCGCAAAATTGAACTTCAGAATTTTACCGGGAGACACGACTGACTCCATCGTAGCGAGCTTAAAAGAAACTCTCCAAGGCCATGACATTGAGATTCGGGCAGAACTCAAGACCTCAACAAACCCCTCACCTATATCTTGTATCGACTGTCCTGAGTACAAGCTCATTGAGCGCTCATTGAAAAAGATTTTCCCGAATTCTATCGTCGCATCGTCCATCGTCGTTGGAGCCACCGATGCCAGGCATTATGGCGCGTTGTCCCCAGCCGTTTATCGATTTAGCCCATTCAATTTTCGGCCCGAAGATTTAAGTAGAATACACGGCACCAATGAGCGGGTATCCATTAACGACCTCAACGAGGCGGTTAAGTTTTACCGGGAGATTGTTCGAAAATACGAAAAATTAGCTTCCCCCTAGAAATCCTTTGATCTTTTTCAAGATTGTACCCCCTGTCTTATCTGAATTCGCCTTTCTGAGATTCAGAAGTCTTAGGGCACGGACGGCGTCAATATTCTGTGGATTGATCTGAAGCGTCATTTGTAAGTGATACCGAGCCGTCTCTAATTCATCTCGCTCCTGAGCAACTCTACCAATAAATTCGTGGATGATTTCTTTTTCACGCCACCCCTCTTCATTTTCCAAAAGTTTTTTCCAGGCAGCATCCCTTTGCTCATCATCATCGGCACATCGATAACAGGCATATGAATAGCATGCGAGGTACTCTGGCTCACTTGGATTCGACTTAACGACCCCCTTCAATAGTGAAAGAGCCGCAGCCGCTTTTCCGTGTTGGAGCATTCTAACTGCCTTTTGATAAGAAACTTCCATATCAAGTATTTCTCGAGGATCCGTGGGCAACCCTTTTTTCTTTTGTGAAAGAATAAAATCGTATTCGGACCGCCGAGCAGGGTCCTTAAGGGTCTGGTAAGCCTCTTCTGTACGGATAAATAGTTGGTGGGCCATCTCCTCAATCTCTTGGTCATCCAACGCGCGATAACGATCACCGTGCCACTGTTTAGCCCGTTCGATAAAAGCCTTTTCAAGACTATCCTCAGACGAGGATGATTGGAGACCCAACAACGTATAATGATCCGCATTCTTGAAAGCACTGTAGTCTTCCCGCAATCGAACCACACTTTCGTTTTCCCGACAGCTTTCGTTGGAAGCACTCGATTCTGCAACCGAACCATCATTGTCCCCAAACTCTAGGACAATAGACTCCCGACCTGTAAAATCATCCTGTAACTTACTCAGTGGGGTTTTATCTTCAACAACCACCAAGCCCTTAAGCGTCAACAATGCCAAACACAACCGCGCTTGTTCCTCTGAGTCGCCCAAAGCATTGATGAAAGATATCCGTCCATTCGGCTTTTCGAATCGGCTTTCGGACAATTTAAACAATAATTCGGCGATTCGATCGAAGTTAGGCCCTGCCTCCAATATCCAATTTTTTCGAATCACCGCACAGCCTCGAAGAATTGGCATCGGCAAACGAGTGGCCAAGTGAATCAAAACCTCTTTCAAGGTGTCGACCCTCAAGGTTTCTAGATGTGCAAAATCGGACAGTTCTCCTGGCTGGAAACGACACACGCCTCGAGCACCCTGACTTAATAAGCGAATTCCCTTGGCCACAGATTCCCTCGAACTATGTTTAACACCTCGAGTATCAACCAATACCTGGGGCCTCCCTGAAACAAAAACGATGGTTAAGGTGTCATTATCAATATCCCAAAAGAGAGAACCTGTTCTCCTTTCAGAAGCAAGTTCCACTAAAACATCCGCACCTAACTTCAAATAGCTCAACTCCCAAGGTGTCATTCTTGTACCTCATAATAGTTGGGCGTTATCGCCAAATATGACCGCATGATCACATTCCAATCCTTCATAAATTCTTTCATATAAGATTGTGATTTTCCCAAAGCACCCCAACTCAGTATTCGGTCCACAATCGAAACAGAACTTTCCGGAAAAACAAGCCGAGCGTATTTGCTTTCCAATTTAGCGCGCATAAGAACTTCTTTATAAGCATCCTGGAGCCCACCAATTCTGTCAACCAGCCGCTTCTCTTTGGCCGCAAGTCCAGTCAAAACTTCACCCGTCGCAATCTTATAGGTATCCCGCTTACTCAGTTTACGACCATCCATAATCCGCTTCACGAAAAAGTCATAATAGTGATGAAGAACCCGCCTTATCTCCTTAGCTCCACCTTCCTCAAGTGGAACATCCATGGAATCCCAATCAGCTAAAGGGGCCGATAGCTCGGCATGGGAGCCGACCCCAAGCTTCTCCCACAATCCAGACACATCTGGAAACATACCAAAAATTCCAATGGAACCCGTCACACTATCGGCATTGGCATAGATAGAATCTGCAGCAGAGGCGATATAATAAGCACCGGAAGCTGCCATACTACCCATGGATACCACCAGCGGTTTACGATTCGCGACCATCCTAGCCGCACGCCAAATCCTTTCCGAAGCATAAACATCCCCGCCAGGTGACTCCAACCGCAAAACCACCCCGGCGACTCTGGAGGAACGAGCCGCCCATTCCAATTGAGGAACAATGCGGTCAGCCGACGCAATCTTACCCACCAATGGATGAAATTCTCCGCTGGATAAAATCGTGCCGCCCACGGTTATAACTGGAACAATGGTTTCAGCACCCCATTCACTATTGGAACGCTCCTCCACCAACTTTACCAAATCTTTAAATGGTAGCTCCGGCTCCGTGAAGTTTCCTTTGATTTTATCCACCAAACCATACTCAATTGCGCAAGTCGCATCACAATGCCCACGGTTTATTAACATATTGATATCAGCAAAGCTGATGTTCCTATCTCCATGAAGTGTTTCAACCAAATATTGATGGGCACCATCCAATAGACGTTTTCGCATCTCGACATCTTCATCTCGGGGAGTCGAGCGGGTTAATAGATCCGGTGCGGTTTTATACTTACCAATGCTAACAACATCGACTTTGATCCCAAGCTTTGCCAAAGCATCCCCAAAGTATCGACGTCGAATCACAAAACCATCAATGCGAAGAATACCCATCGGGTCCAAAACAACTTCATCGGCCGCCGACGCGACCAGATAGGTATATTCATTGGCCATGGTTAACTCGGCAACCACTCTTTTTCCAGCTTTCTTTAAACTGCGAATGGCCCGTCGGATCTCTTGCACGTCAGCTAAAGTAACCGTTAATTTTCGAATATCAAAAACCACTTCTTCAATATCTTGCCGCTCCTCCAAACGTCCCAACAACCAAGCCAAATTGGACGTTTCGGGCCCCTGTGAAAACCACGAACCATCCCCGAACCGGAGGTTTCCATACAGGGGTATGCGAATGCGACGGCGCGCAATTTCCAGGCCGCTAGAAGGTGAGACCTTCAAGCCAATCTGGGCGATCAACCGACCATCTTCTGCTTCTTTATTTGGCCTGCTGAAGTCCATCCCAAGCCCGGTATGTAATCCGGCTGAACCTGCATTCCATTGAATACTCAGAAGGCTTCCCAAATATTGCTCGTCGGAATTAAAGTACCGATAATGGAGACCCAATTCGATACCACTGGCAACAGAGATCCCAACTCCCACTCCCAGGGAATCAAACTTAGCATTATGCCAACGAACACCATCCCGACCCTCTAAGTAGGTATCCACTGATGCTCTGACCAAGTTACCTTCGAAAGGAAACCGGGTGCTCAAGCCCAAGCTATAAGTCGGCCCAACACCCTTTGCCCGAGGTAACCCAAGCCCAAGACTCGTTCGCAGCCAACGCGTCGGTTCAGTATGAAAACCGAAACGCCAATATCGCGATTCCGTCCTTTGATCACCAGAATAGCTCACGCCCAAAAAGCTTGCTGCCCCCAAATTAAAACCCAATCCCCCAAGCCACCAATCGCCCGCGACTTGATTCCATTGATAAGCCGATTGAAGTTTCAATCCCCCCAAAGGAAAACCCAATGAAATACGACCAAAGTTGTTTGGTTTCCCTTGGAGGTGTAACCCTTTCTCAAGCATCAACTGAAAACTCGAAACATCGCTGATTGCGGCTGAGTCGTGATAGATGCCTTGAACATCTTCATCAGCCCCAAAGGTCCGACTTCGCCACTCCAAACCTGGGCTCGCCATCTGCATCACACATAGAATCGTCCAAAATCCGGATATCATGGAGAGAAAGTATACGACTTTAGAAGATGTTTCCAGTAGCTTCAGAACTGAAAAAGCGACCTAGGTCAATCGCGCAATACCCGCTCTCAAACCTTTACCAAGATGCAATTCCACCCAAGCCTTAGCCACATTTTCCGCTTCTCTTAAATCGCGCTCAACACTCGACTTCCCGTGCCAAGCAGAAATAGCCGTTCTACTAAAGCGATAAGAACCACGAGACTGCGCACACCCATCACAGACCATTCCCCCTAAATCAAAGTCCAAGCAAAACCATAGGGATGGCTCAGAGCTACATTGGACACACCGATTCATCGTAGGAGCAATACCGAGAATTTCATAAAGTAATGGATGGAAATTGAACGCTTTAGCGATGTTACCAACAACCAAATCATCCAGCGCTTCCACACATATCCCAAAGGCAGCGGGAACCGGTTCATGCTCCGGCAAAAGACTCACCAAGGACTCGCAGAGGATGTTGGCTCGGTCCAACCGCTCGAGTGATTGGCGAAGCCCAATTCTCATATCAAGAAGATCGATGCTTTCTAGACTCCACAATCCAGTTCTCTTGGGTTTTAAGCAAGCCTGGACTTGAGCGAATTGGTCAAGCCCCCCCCCAAAACGACGCCTTGAAGCCCGTGCATTTCTGGCAAGACATGCAACCCGGCCAAAATCGCGCGTCAAACATTCAACGATCCGGTGGGAATCACCATAATTTCTCAGCTGTAATATGACTGCAGTGGTAAATTGACTATTGGTGCTGCGAACATCCATAGAGAACTAGTTAAGTGACTCGAGTGAAGTCGTGCACTTAGACGCAAACCCTTTTTCTGCCTGTGGATCCGCGCATAGACTTAGGATTTTCCTTGCTTGGTCGCGCGCCCCTTGTTTCAACAAACTCACCCCAAAATAATAATGCATCTGGTTCACATGGTCTGAAGAAAGTAGCAGAGAAATAGCATCATTTCCCGAACAATGTTTAAGGTATCGTCGATAGCTTGTGGCCACATCCTCGGAGTTCTCTTGATCCAAACCAATGCGAGAGAGCCATTCGTAGCCTCTACAAAAATGAGGGTTGGTAGCCACTGCATTACGGATATGTCGAATACCTTGGTCAATTTCCCCTTTCCGATAATAAGCCCAACCCATGTTGCCTTCGGCCAAAGAAGGGGTTTGATATAAAATATCGTTTAGAGACACCCGAAACTCATCGATCGCCTCATCAAACCGTCCCAGATCAATAAGTAAAGCCCCAAGATTATTGTGCGCTTCTGAAAATTGGGGTTCCAGCACAACCGCTTTTTGATAATGTTTCAAACTATCCTCAAGCTGCCCTAGAGCGTGGTAAACCATCCCCAATGCGTTCTGAGCGCGGGCTAGACCAGGATTGTGCTTAACAACGCGCAGTAACTCCCGAAGAGCTTCGCGTATTTGACCATTTTGAAACCGGTTGATTGCGATATCATAATGGGTTCGCGCCAAAACTCGATCTTTCTCAGTGATGCTCTTTGAGCATCCCGATAATACTGTCGCTGATACTAAACTCAAAACAGTGAAGCTCAGTAATAAGGCCTTTTTATCAAGCATCATTAGCCTCCATTATTCCGCAATAATAATGTACTCGTCTCGATGGTCTGTGTTTTCTGCCGCTGTCCGCCGATAATCCACCAGGGTTCGTGTTACCACAACATTTCGGCCACCCTGTTTTCCTTCCCCCAAAACAATTCGGAAAATATCGCTGCTTGATGTCGAATGGACTTCCCCACCCTTTCTTTTCTTCGCAATAAAAATCACCTGATTTCGCCCAGGGTGAAAATATTGCGTCATTTCCAAAACACCATGCTTTTCATCATCAAAAAACTTCCGGACCCACCGACCATTCACGAAGAACTCAACATCATAATCTGTCAGACCTGGAGCTTTCTCCGTCACCAACCAATATCGATTATTCAAGCCCACATCCGTCGGAAGCGGTTTGAGAGACTGCGTTATTTCCCCTGAAATCCCCGATTTATCAACAACATAAGCAGCAGAGGAAATGTTAATATTTCCGAGAGCATCTATCTCAACCACACAGTTTTCAAAACGCTGCTTTCGTACCCCATCTATTTTCACGCCATTGAGCGTAATATTCCTCGCCAAGGCTAAGTCACAAAAGATCAAGCACAGCAATCCAAACACTAAACACCAACGTCTCTTCATCATGGCGGGCACGCTAACTATCCTCGCTGGACCTGTCAAGGTTCGCAGCCCGTCACTTTCAACATAAACTACTATAACTACAACGATTTTCAATTGGACCCACTATCGTCACCCCAGAATAATAAAATAGTCATGCCGTTTTGCCCCTAAGGACAAAACGGGGTCGACCGCTCAAATCATCATTCTTCAAGTATTTAAGTCCTCGCTTTGCCAGTCCTGGGGCCAAGTCCTCAGGTTTCCTTTGACGCAACACCAAACCAGTGGCATTAGCTCAGGATAATTTACGACGGGGAGGCCTCCACTATGCCCATGGTGTTTGAAAATGTGTCTATTGCCAGTATCGCTCACGTGGATGCCCCCATTCGGATAACGTCCTCGGAAGTCGAAGAACAACTCGCACCAACCATGGACCGCCTCAAAATTCGTCCCGGACTTTTAGAGTCACTCTCTGGAATCAAGGCGCGACGATTGTGGGAAGCAGGAACGCAACCAAGTCAAGCAGCGACCAAAGCCGCTAAGTTGGCCCTTGAGCATGGTGACGTATCACCTGGCCAAGTTGGTTTCCTGATAAATACCTCCGTTTGTCGGGACTATCTGGAACCTTCCACTGCGTGTCTCGTCCACGGAAATTTAAAGCTCCCTGCTACATGCATGAATTACGACATAGGAAATGCATGCCTCGGGTTCATGAATGGCATGGATATCGCAGCACAAATGCTTGAAAATGCCATGATCGATTACGCACTCGTCGTAGACGGGGAAAGCAGTCGATTCCCCCTCGAACAAACCATCGAGCGCCTTCTAGATCCAGAGTGCTCGGAACACGATTTCCGTTCTCAATTCGCAACCCTAACGCTCGGATCTGGGTCGGTGGCGATGTTGCTTACCCGAAGAAACCTCCGGCCGAAAGCACCCAGATATATAGGTGGCGTCACCCGTGCGGCCACTCAGTACAACCGCATTTGTCTCGGCCAACCCGATAAGATGCTCACCGATACGAAGGAACTTCTGGTACGAGGCATCGAGCTTGCATCCCAAACCTTTGTTCAGGCCCGTGCTGTCCTCGGCTGGAGCTCCAATGTCCTAGATGAATTGGTGTTGCACCAGGTCAGCAAGGCCCACACTGAAAAGCTCGCTGACTTTCTCCGTCTCGATTTAAACAAAGCAGTCTGTATCTATCCAGAATATGGTAATATAGGACCCGCCTCAGTCCCCATCGTGCTCTCAAAGGCAATCGAAGCTGGACGGGTAGGTCCCGGTGCCAGAGTGGGCCTGCTTGGAATTGGGAGTGGACTCAATTGTTCCATGGCCGAAATTCGTTTCTAGAGAGTAAAAAGATGAAAGCAACGCGCCTACCGGATTACCCTTTCTCTTCGAATTATCTGAAAATATCTCAATTTAGGTACCATTATATCGATGAAGGACAGGGTGAACCAATCTTGATGGTTCATGGGAACCCCACTTGGTCCTATTATTATCGCCACCTGATTTCTGCACTCAGCACAAACTATAGAACAATCGCGGTGGATCATATTGGCTGTGGGTTATCCGACAAACCCGAATCGTCCGAATATGCCTTCACCGTGGAGCAACGAGTCAGCGATCTAGAGGCATTCGTTCGTGAAATGGACTTCCAGCGCCCCATTACGCTCGTTGTACACGACTGGGGCGGCATGATTGGCATGGGATTGGCGACACGTCACCCTGAAATGATTTCTAAGATCGTTGTTCTGAATACCGCAGCTTTTACCAACCCCCACAACAAGAAAATACCCTGGCAGCTTTCCTTGGTGCGCAATACCCCACTGGGCCCCCTTTTGGTACAAGGACTCAACGCATTCGCCCTTGGTGCCACATACACATGCTGCACACGAACCCCCATGCCCACAAAGATCCGTAAAGCATATATATCCCCTTACAATAACTGGAAAAATAGGCTCGCCACCCTAAGGTTTGTCCAAGACATCCCCCTATCCCCAAGCGACAAAGGTTACGATTTCATTGCTGAAATTGAAAATAGCCTAACCCTCCTCCAAGACAAACCGGTCATGATTTGTTGGGGAGAAAAGGACTTTGTCTTCGACCACGGCTTTCTACAAAAATGGTTAAAGATATTCCCATCGGCTGAAGTTCATCGTTTTCCAGATTGCGGCCATTACATACTTGAAGATGCCTCCAGCGACATCATCCCCCTCATTCAAAGCTTCTTAGAAGTGAAAAAAGAGAACGCCGTAGGCAAAAACTAATGCAGGCAACGCTTCACGATAACATCGCCGACTCCCTAAGCCGTATGTCGGCTCGAATCCCCCATCAAGCCGCACTCATTGCTCCCGCAGGACTTAAATTAGGACAACCCGTTTATTCAATCTTGAACTACCACCAATTGGAAGAGCGCACCAATCAAGCTGCCAATGGCCTCAAATCTATGGGTATAGAGGAGGGCACAAAAGTTGTACTGATGGTAAAACCCAGCATCGATCTCTTCACCTTGGTGTTTGCATTGTTCAAAACGGGTGCAGTGCCGATTATGATCGATCCCGGCATTGGTCTCAAACATCTAAAGCAATGTATCGGAGATGCAGAACCCGACGCGTTCATAGGAATATCTCAGGCCCATATCGCGCGGATCCTTATGGGATGGGGCAAGAAAACCATCCAAACCAAACTCTGGGTCGGCACTGGTTTTTCCGGCACAATCCCCACATTCGACCAACTTCTCACTGAAAATAAGAATGCGACCACTTTCAAAATCAGCCCTCGGCCCAAAGAAAGCCAAGCGGCAATCCTGTTTACCAGCGGCAGCACGGGGACTCCCAAGGGCGTCGTCTACACACATCAGACCTTTTTGGCACAAGTAGAAGCCATCCGGAAAATGTTCGAAATCGAGCCTGGGGATATTAACCTCCCCACCTTTCCCTTATTTGCACTCTTCGACCCCGCCCTAGGTATGACCACTGTCATACCAGATATGGACCCAACTCGCCCCGCTCAAGCCGACCCAAAAAAACTTATCCACGCCATTAACACCTTCGGTATCACCACAATGTTCGGCTCGCCAGCGCTACTAAACACCCTCGGGCGCTATGCCGATACACATGGGGTCAAACTACCCAGTATGAAAAGGGTGATTTCTGCAGGGGCTCCTGTACCAGCTGAGACCATGAAGCGAATCAAGAATATGTTGCCCGGAAATGCGACCCTTTTCCCACCCTATGGCGCAACAGAATCATTGCCTGTGGCATGCCTAGAAGCCGACGAAGTCATCTCCGAGACTTGGAGGAAAACAGAAAATGGTGCAGGTATTTGTGTAGGAAAAACCGTCCCACAAATTGACGTTCGAATCCTAGAAATTACAGATTCCCCTATTGAGAAAATGGAAGACGTTACCCAATACCAATGCAATCAAGTTGGCGAAATCACGGTTCGTGGTCCCATGGTCACTGAGAATTACTTTAACCAACCAGAAGCCACGACCAAAGCCAAGATAAAAGACGGTGACCATATTTGGCATCGGATGGGAGATCTCGGTTACTTTGATTCACAGGAGCGACTATGGTTTTGTGGACGAAAAGCACATCGCGTCCAGATTACCAAAAGCGATACGCTCTTCACCACTCAAGTCGAGGGCATTTTTAATCAACATCCTTCGGTGTTTCGCTCCGCTCTCGTGGGAATTGGCCCCAAACCGAACCAACGGCCGGTCATGTGTATCGAATTTGAGCAAGAAGTGCCCCCAACCAAGCATCCAAAAAGACTAAGCGAACTTCAGGAAATCGCAAAAACACATACATCAACCCTGGGAATTCAAGACTTCTTACCCCATCCAGGATTCCCCGTGGACATTCGTCATAATGCAAAAATTAACCGCGAAAAACTGAGTCTTTGGGCCGAGGAAAAACTTTCATGAAAGTTTTGGTAACGGGAGGGGGAGGGTTTCTTGGCCGCGCTATCCTTAAACAATTATCTACATTCTATCCCAACGCGGAACGACATACTCTTCAACGCAGCCATCATCCAGATCTTGAAAGCAAAGGCATTGTTCAACACCTAGGGAGCTTAAGCGACATCAAAACCGTGGACACCGCTGTCAGCAATGCTGAAATCGTTTTCCATGTGGCCGCAAAAGCTGGGATCTGGGGAAACTACCAAGACTACTATACGACCAATGTTCTCGGCACCGAACAAATCCTAAGCGCATGCGAAAAATATGGGGTAAAACAACTCATCTACACAAGTACCCCCAGTGTGGTGCATGCGGGAGGCGACCTTGAGGGAGTCGACGAATCAGCACCCTACGCCACTCGATTTTCAACACACTATCCGGCGACAAAAGCCATCGCTGAAAAGATGGTCCTTGGCGCCAACTCTGATACCCTAGCCACCATGGCGTTGCGACCCCATCTCATATGGGGCCCCGGAGACAACCACCTCGTTCCGAGACTCATCGCTCAAGCAAAACAGGGACGACTCCGATTCATCGGTTCGGGAGAAAATCTAATCGATGGCGTTTACATTGAAAACGCAGCTTCGGCGCATATCGCGGCTGTAAAGCACCTCAAGCCTAAGGCAAATTGTGCCGGCAAAGCTTATTTCATAACCCAAGGTGAACCGCTTCCACTAAAAGATTTGGTCAATGGCATTGTCGAAGCTGCCGGTCTACCCAAAATTGAGAAAACAATGTCGCCTAAATTGGCTTACGCCATTGGCTGCTTCCTTGAGGCAATCTACAAATTGTTCGGCATTCAAAACGATCCCCCCATGACCCGATTTGTCGCCGAACAATTCTCGACTGCCCACTGGTATAGCATTCAAGCAGCGAGAGATGACCTCGGATATGAACCCACGATATCCACCACCCAAGGCCTCAAAAAGCTGGCCGAATCATTGGGAACAATCCCCCCATAACCATTTTCATTGGAGTGTTCCTATGACCGAGCCATCACCACAGGACTCTGCGCCAATCTTCTTGAGATTCATTCCCGAAAGTCCTGATTCTGACGAATTGCTCTTCGCTTTTATGGAGGCAGTGGCAGAACTCGGATTTGAACTCTACCCTGCCCAAGAAGAAGCAATTGTAGAAGTGTTCTCACAACATCATGTGATTCTGAACACGCCCACAGGTTCGGGGAAATCCCTGGTCGCCTTAGCGCAGCATTTTCTCGCTTTGGCCACGGGAAAAAAGTCCTACTACACAAGCCCCATCAAAGCATTGGCAAGTGAAAAATTCTTCCAGCTCTGCAAGTTTTTCGGACCGGAAAATGTCGGCCTTGCAACCGGGGATTCCACAGTAAATAGGGATGCACCTATGATTTGCTGCACGGCGGAAATTCTCTCGAATATCGCCCTGAGAAATAGTGAAGCCACCGAAATCGGCTACGTCGTCATGGATGAATTTCACTACTACGCCGACCCTCACCGTGGCGTCGCCTGGCAGATTCCACTCTTGCGGTTACCCGATACAAAATTCCTACTCCTCTCTGCAACCATGGGAGACAATCCCAAAATAATCCAAAGCCTTGAAGAAAAAACCCATACTTCGGTGAAAGTGGTCAAGGGATTTCAAAGACCCGTACCTCTCGATTTTACATACCGAGAAACACCATTGCATGAAACGTTGGAGCATATTCTATCCAATAACAAATACCCCATCTATGTGGTCGCATTTACTCAAAGAGATTGTGCGGAAATCGCTCAGAGCCTCACGAGCATCAACTTTTGTACCAAGGAAGAAAAAAAACAAATCGCCCAAGAAATAAAGGGGGTTAAATTCGACTCACCCTACGGAAAATTTATCTCTCGATATCTTCGCCACGGAATCGGTTTGCATCACGCCGGCCTCCTGCCCAAATATCGGCTTCTCGTGGAAAAACTGGCCCAAAAGGGGTACCTAAAAATTATTTGTGGCACCGATACCTTAGGCGTGGGAATCAATATCCCCATTCGAACCGTCCTGTTTACGAAACTCACCAAATTCGATGGAGAGAACGTCGGTGTTTTAGCGGCAAGAGATTTCCATCAAATCGGAGGACGGGCAGGCCGCAAGGGCTTCGACACAGAAGGCTCGGTATTTTGTCAGGCCCCCGATCACGTCATTGAAAATAAGCGTCTAGAAGCCAAAGCGGCATCGGGTAAGGTCAAAAAGAATAAGATTAAGCGAAAGGCACCGCCAAAGGGATTTGTTCCATGGAACGAGGAAACCTTCACTACCCTACAAGCCAAGCCACCAGAACCACTTCAGTCAAGATTCAACATAAGTCACGGCCTAATACTCAATCTCATTGAGGGAAGCCAGTCACATCATGCGAGTGCAGAACAAGACTTGGAAAATTTAATCCAGAGCTCTCATGCCAAAGACAATGATAAAGACCTCCACCTAGAACACGCACAGGAGATGATTCAATCCCTTCTGGATGCAGAAATACTTAGCCGGTCCACCGACGGAGAGTTAATCATCGACGACTCCCTGCAGAAAAACTTCTCTATCCATCAAGCCCTTAACGTTTATATCCTTCATGTTCTGAAAGAACTCAAAAGCGATTCAAACACCTATGCCCTTGATCTACTCAGCGTTATCGAAGCCTGCCTAGAGAATCCACGCGTGGTTCTACTCAGGCAACTAGACAAAGCTAAACAAGATAAAATTACAGAACTCAAACAAGAAGGCGTGCCCTACGAAGAACGAATGAACGCCTTAGAGAACATTGATTACCCTAAACCACTTCGAGATTTCATTTACGTCACCTACGATGAATTCGCATCCACCAGCCCATGGATCCGAGACTCCAATGTGCGACCTAAATCCATCGTAAGAGAAATGGTTGAAAACTATTATTCATTTGCAGACTATATTCGAGAATATGGGCTCGTTCGTAGCGAAGGCGTGCTACTGCGATACGTCAATCAAGCCTACAAATATATCACCCAAACCATCCCCGACAGCTTCAAAGACGAGATGGTCTACGAAATTGAAGGTTTTCTCCGCACATGCCTCGCCACCACCGATGGTTCCCTGCTCCAAGAGTGGGAAAACCTCAAAACAAATCAAGGATTGCCACATCAAAGTGACGAAAACGAAGATGACAAGCTGCCAGACTTTCACCCAAGCTCAAACCTGAAGATTTTTAGAGCGGTGGTTAGAAATCACATGCTAGAATTCCTAAAGCGCATCAACGAACGGGATTTTGAAGCCGCATTTTCTATTCTTCGCCCCGAATCGGAATCCGAGTGGAGTCCAGAGGCCCTTGAAGCTGAATTCAAAGATTATTTCAAAAACTACGATCGAATTGTTCTGGACCACCACGCAAGATTGGCCCACCATACAAAATTTGATCGACAAGGCCCAAATCTCTGGTATCTAGGTCAAACAATCTGCGACCCCGAAGGTGATAATTTTTGGGCGGTAGAGGTAGAAATCCCAATCGATGAGATATTTCTCGCCGGCGGTTCCATTTTCGAGCTCAAAAAAATCCTTGGAGATGGGTAAGCCTGGGGTTCGTTGATCTCTGAACGTATGGGCCGGTTGCACTGAGCCATTTATTCTCTAAAGGGAAACTTGCCTCAATTTATTGGACTTTAAATTGCTTGACCGGCTGTCAACTCATACGTAGATAGATTCAAAAAAAGGTTCGTTTACTTAGGAAAATCATATGCTAAATCGTCTCATTTATACATTCATCTTAGTGCTACCATTGGCCTTTGTGCTCACAAACTGTGGTTCTGGCAGAACGACCTCATGCCGAACTGGGGATTGTCAGGACGACGAAACAACCCCCACCTCTGATGTTGTCGCCTGCGTCGATTCAACTGAATGTGATGAGGGTTTTGAATGTGACAACGGTGATTGTGTGGTGAACGATACACTGACTTGTTCGTCGACCAATGATTGTCCCGCGGGCATGACCTGTGATCTGCGCAGATCTGTGTGTGTCGATTGCCTAACCGACACCCAATGTCCCGAGGGGCTTGTTTGTCTCGAGGGAGCCTGCAGCGAAGCCCCCGCCCCTGACTCAGAGTCGAGCGGAGAGACAAACCCGGATCCAAACCCGGATCCAAACCCCGGAAGCTCTGGCAATAACAACGGCTGCGCAGGCGACGCGGACTGTAGTTTCGGTCGCTGTGACGTGACGACGGGACAATGTGTGGATTGCCTCACCAGTGGCGATTGCCCAAGTGGCAATATTTGCCGAGACAATATTTGCATCGAACCTTCCAGCCCATCGGGTCCTGGGGGAGGCACCGGAGATCTGGGTGATTTATTCGGCGGGGCCACAACCTCGTGTGCAAGCCAAGTAGACTGTGATGCAAGTTGTACCGTGTGTAATTTATCAACCAGCATGTGTGAATCGTGTAGTGCCGCACTTTCCTGTGCCAATGGGCGGCAATGTTTAGATGGAGCGCAGTTGGGTGTCCCTATCGGCTCGTATTGCGTGCAAGACCCCACTGACTTTACTGCACTTCTTTCTTGTTTAAGTGCTGGAGTCGGCGGCGGTGGCGGCGGACTCCCGGAATTCTAGACCGGTCTAGCCACGCCATTCACCCGATGAGGTGGTAGTTGGCCCCTTCATATTTTCCCCCGGAGCACGCCACTTTCTTTTGCTCACACAAATAAATCAAATGGGACAAGACAGAGCGCGCCGCGGCAGGATGTAGAAATTCAGGAACATCGACGTACATCTTTCTAACCATTTCTTGAATCCCACAAATTCCTTCACCAAGACATTCCAATACCTGCTGTTCCCGTTCTAGACGGTGCTCAATCAATCCCTGAACATGGCGGCGGGGCTCTTCGATTTCGGAACCATGGGTCGGGATATAGAGCTCGTGCTCACAAACCATGAGTCGATTCAGACTTCTCATGTAATCACCCATATTGCCCTCGGGTGGAGAGACCACGGTGGTGGCCCAACCCATGACGTGGTCACCGGTAAAAAGGAGATTCTCCTCTTCCAGCTCAAAGCAAAGATGGTCAAGGGTATGTCCGGGGGTATGTAGAACTTTTAAAGTCCAGCCGCTGCCCGTAATTTTATCCCCTTCCTCCAAGGAAATCGTGGGTTTGAAATCAAAATCAAAGCCCTCCTCCAATACCACCGAATTCCCAATATCATCGGCAGGTGGTCGAATCGAAGACCCATAGATGGGGGCACCTGTGCGCTGTGACAATTCTACCGCCCCGGATACGTGGTCTAGGTGGCTATGGGTCACAAGGATAGCGCGGATATGGCTGTCTGCTGTTGCCTCTAGCAAGGCCACTAAATGGGAATCCAACTTCGGTCCTGGGTCGATAATCGCAACCTCATCATCTCCAACAATGTAAGTTCCCGTACCATGCAGGGTGAAAGGACCTGGATTCTTTGCCACCAATCGACGTACATTCGAAGTAACCTGTGAAGCCACACCGTACTCAAACACAAGTTCCTTATTGAAATTCAATGTAACCATGGGGCCTACCTATCTTACCTAGTCGCGAAAAACATCCGGCGGTCAATCGATTTCTAAAATTTGCTCTGCTCGAAACTCCAAACCTCTTATCAAAGCCCTAAGATACGCGATACTCCTCGTTGCGTATCATCTAGGCGACATTGATCAGCCTCCTTTGGTGTTTTCTATTTTTCGTTGCCTGTGGAAGTTGCGAACGGCTCAAGATGCCAAGATCCCATTGGCAATGAAATGTCATAGCGGCAATGCGAGCGATCATCTATTCCAAAAAGCAGCAAGCAAGAGCAGCACTTTGCCCAAAAAGCACTGACGGATAAAGAGGCTTGGCCCCCTCTGTCAGGGTAGTTGTCGGTGAAGGTATTCGCTATCAAAAAATGACGCTTTATTCAATCTGCCCATTTTTTCGTTGCAACTCCAAACTAAGGCAAAATCCAAATGCGCAAAATGAACTTCGGCAGGAGGACTCAAGGTGCCTGTTTTTCCAAAGTGATTGGACCAAAGGCAGATTGCCCACCCCGCCCATCCCGAACAACCAGCCAAATCGTCAACTCTGTTACAGGCTCGCTTTCTTCTTCAAAAGACAAAACATTGCGAGTCTCCAACCCACTTCTTCGATCCACTTCCCAAGCACCACGACTCGACCTAAACGAAATAGTGACCTCCTCTAGTTCCGGAACCTCTGTATTTTGGTCAAAATACGATTCGGTCGATGCTGCATTGACCACCACTTCTACAACAAGTTCACTCCGAGTAAATGCAAGGCTACCGCCGGGGGTCACTGCACTTCCATTGATCGAAACAGACTCAATCACAGGGGGGGAATTGACTCCTGTGGGTACCGCCTGAAAATATTGGGGAAGTTCTTTCACCGAGACTCCCTTAAATCCGGAGGCAGCCTCGAAACGATGAATAATGGATATTTTGATGAATTCAGCAGTCTTCTGACCATTTGAGCCACTATCCCCAGAAACATCACCCAGGATAACGCCTGACTCACTTAAACTCTGTAGACACGCAATAGCTAAATCAAAGGGCACAAATGTAACACTCTCTTGATCATCGTTGGGGGTGAGCTCGGTCACACAAGCATCAATGGCACACTGGTACGCGAAACTCGAGCCTAGGCTCACGGGACAAAAAGACCAGCTCTCTGTCTCTACACTCTCACCGGACGGAACATATAAAACCCGCTTCACGGTCAAATGCTCACCTGGCCCAACTGCCAATGGGGATGCCTCAAGGGTAAGAAGACGGATCTCCTGAAGAGAAGACCTTTTTTGAAAATCTTTCGTACACCCAGAAAAAAGAAACAAAAAAGAAATATTGGCAAGAAGAAAAGTCCTATTTACCCGCCCCGCTAAGCCTCTCAACCAACCTTGCGCGGTCGCAGGGAATGTGACCGAATTGCATTTAAAGCCACAGAGCATCACCACTCTCCTTTCAAACCCAAAATGGGCAACAGTGGTAAGCCACTCACAACATCACGCTCCCTAAAATCATAATTATAGCTCCACCCCTCTTGGTTTTTCCGGTTCGTCGCATTTTGAATATCCAAATACAGGTTTAACTTCCATGTTTCAAAGGTCCATATATAATCAGCCCGTAAGTCGATCTGAAAAAATGCATCCAAACGCGCACTGTTATTGCCACCAAAAACCGGCACGAATACATCAGCGTCTGCATTGTAGATGGATGACACAATCGGCGTATCCGGATTTCCCGAAAGAAGCCTAATCCGGGCTCCAAATATCCAGCCTGTGGTCGCTTTCCACGAAGTCACAAAGGTCAAATTGTGGGGTTGGTCAAAATCAAAAGGCCTCTCCATTTCTCCTTCTCGGTCTCGCCGTAATGAGCGAGAAAAGGAGTATGCCAGCCAACCACTCAGAGACGAAATGGGATTGAAACGCAGTAGAACCTCCGCACCATATACCCTTCCCTCTCCTGAATTCACATAACGCTCAGCATTCTGGTCGAAAAAGCTCGTCACCCCATTTCCAACGATGCGGTCAAGCCATTTATGAAAAATAGAGGTCTCCAATTCAAAACCCATGGGTAGAGTGTGCTCGTATCCCATAGAAAGGTGGAGACTGCGTTCTGGCTTCAAAGCGGGAGTTCCAAAAATTGGGTCACTTTCCCAAGGATCCGTAGGGCGCTGATAAAGCCCCAACCCAAAAGCCAATTGCCCATCTTCGGTTATGCGCCACCTCGCTAAAAACCGAGGGTCAAAAGCTATAAAGTCAATATCTTGGTAGTAGTCGAATCGTAAACTCGGAACAATCTCAAATCCTTCGGCCGGTTTCCAGGCAAATTCAATAAAAGCGCCTGGACTGATGGAGTCTAGCCTTTGAGTGAGAAACGTTTTTTCCTGGGTGGATGTCGGAATTCGATTGGTTCCTTCCTGAGGGGGCCGGGGAGAATTCAGGGAGATATTTACGTGAAAGAATCGAATATCCAGCCCACCTCTAAGTTTTAATTGTTCTAAGATCGGGATTGTGATCTGATTCCTGAAATCGATATCCTTCACATTCAAATTGAAAAAGAAGCTTGGCCCCAATTGAAAATTAATCGCGGTCACCCCTGATTGGATAGACGTGTTCTGTTCAATCCCACTCGTATATCTAGATCTGTAGCTAGCCTGGATTTTATGAAACATGGTGCGTGCGGTTAAGTCCCCACGAACCGCCGGATCATCACCGGGATCTTTAAAGAGGAACTTCAATCGGTCTAGGGACCCAAAAAACATAAACCGAGCTTGGTCATATTGATTGAACTTTTTGGCCGCGATGAATTGGTAATCGTAATAACGCGGGGCCGTGTTAAAACTGATGGCCGCATCTTCAGGAAAAACCGCGGGCAGGATTGTATCAATATAGGATCGGTGAAATGCACCACCCATAGTCCAATCGTCTTTAAGGGGACCTTCGAGAGCAAAACCCGCATCATAAAGGTTAAAATCAATGTTACCCCTGAAAACTTCAGAATCTAAGTCGCGTACTTTAACTTCAACCACCCCCCCCGTGGCCCTGCCAAATTCGGAACCAAAATTACTGGGCACAAAGTTAAGGGAATCAACAAAAGCGCTGTTGAATGCACTTCTCAAACCACCGAAGTGATAAATAAGGGGGATTTCATGCCCCTCCAAAAGGACCAAACTATCACCTGGGTTAGCGCCGCGCAGCACCAAATCCCCTCCACTAAACTGAGTGCGGTTGGTCCCCGGAAGATTTTCTATCACCTTCAGGGTATCCCCTTGGGTCCCGGCAATCAGGAGAATTTGCTCCCGGGGAATCACTCGTTTGGTGACTTCACGTTTGACTCGGCGGCCACGAATGTAGGAGCGAAAGGCGTTGGAGGTCTCTTGCAGATAAAAGACCAACTCCAAAACCTCGTCTGCCCTAAGCTCGAGGGTTTCCTCTAAACTTTCATGGGCAATGGGTCTTGCCAGCAGTAAGGGTGAACCGGGAAGCCCCCTAAGCTCTACCCAACCATCGTTGCCGGTCATCGCTTCAAATAGAACATCGGGCCCTAATTTGAGAACGACTGGAACATTGCCCAAAGGCTTCCGGGTGCCGCGCTCCAGCAAACGAACTTTAAGCTGAACGGGTGGTGGCGGAGGAGGCGGAGGCTCGGTAATAACCATTCGATAAAAAATAGTGATGGCCGTCGATTCTCCATTGGATAAAATGGCAGGTGTAAATTTAAAGAAACTAACCGCCTCTTTCGCAGCCGTATCAAAAACCACGCCTGCAGATTTCACCACTCGGATTTCGGTCACCTCGCCCAAGGAATCGATCTCAAGCTTGAGTTCGACCACCATTTCAGGTTGGGGAAACTTGGTCTCTCCAGGTAAAACCGCATCCCGGCCTTCCAGCAAAGCGGGGGGCTTGGCTAGAGTCAGGGGCCTATCTGCACCTTGGTTTTGTGCTTTCTGCTCAGCCCCATCTGCACTTTGGAGATCTTCCTGGGCAAAGGCAATCCCCAAATTTGTGACAAAGCCTAAGAAGGGCACAAGTAAGCCGAAAGGCTTGAGCACCCGAGCTAACATCACAAACACTACCATGGGATAATCCACCTTCCCTCACAAAATCGCGCCCTGCTTCCTGTCGCACAACGCTCTTGATTTGGATATTCTATCTAGCTCATTGATCCAAGAAAACAATGAAGGCGAGCATGGCCATAATAGCTTACATCGTCAACCGTCTCTTCCCCCCCCTTCTACACTCTCAAAACGCTCTTGATCGAGCGCCGTCTTTAGAGAGTGGAAAAGACGCTCGGCAGACCCATGCTCATACAGCCACAGACCAGGCCATCTAAGCCCTTGGGCATCGGCCAACCAGGTCGTTGACATAGCTCCCCCAAGCTCTGGTTGAGTGGTGGCTAGATGAATATTGTGATCTCCAGAAACTCTGCGTAGGTGCCAACGACTGCGACAACGAGCATGGCCGAGAGCCACCGGAAAATCCTCTCCACGAAAAACACGGCGAAAAAAATAAGCCGCGACTTTCTTGGAAAAACTTCTCCCCTCATTTATCATCCTATCAACATGTAAACATGATGATTTCTGGAGATTTCATGAATTCCAATCAAACCAATCGAGGCGCGGCCCCCATCAAGGCTATCAAGGCCAATTTGAAACGCGCCACCTATTACTTGCGTCCGGAGCAAATCAAATCATTGAAAATCAAAGCAGTTCACATGGAACGCCCGGTGTCAGAGCTTCTTCGAGAAGCCATCGATCTTTACCTAAGTCAAAATCCGGCCCGACGACCTGCCAATCAAAGACTAAACGAATTCTTGTCCGTGGATTAACGTGAGACGTGATTGAACCCGATCACGAATCAAAGAAGCATTCGGATTCACGTCGTTATCATATCTAAACATCCGCGATAGAGTCAGTCCGCGGAGTCACTTTGTAAACATTAAAACATATCAGAAAATCAACTTAGATGTGACCACCTGCTTGTTGCACAATCTCTCTCATTAATGCGTCGCCACCAAAATGATAGTTCGTAATGGAAATCCCCACCCCCACAGGTTTAGCTAGAGCGTTAAATTCGTCCACCACATAAGCGACAACCCCTTGTGTATGCACGACCCGCATCACCTCTAGGAGATGCATCGTAAAATAAATCGGCTTACCCACCTCAAACACTTTTTTGGTTGGAATGAAAATCGTATTATTCCGGATATTTTTCTCGTACTCCATCACAAAATGCCAACGAGTTTCAAAGCTAACGTGGAGGTCCTCCTTATGCTTGGGCTTATTTTCATGGCTATCGAGCTCTCTAACAACCTTTTCTAAAAGTGCGACATAGTCTGGATTTCTCTCCTGGATCTCAAGGCCCACGGCGTAACCAGGCTTTGACAAGTTGGCGCGCTTTGAACGTCGACACCAGCGCACTTTCCCCTTAAGGACAACTGGAAGTCTTCCAACCTTTATTTCAAGAACAATATCCTCGTTTGTGGACATGCTTTGCTTAGCTGAAAATGACAAACCTGTAGAAGAGATGTCGAGTGTAAAACCCAGTATCCGACCACTTTTCGTTTTGGCCGTGACCGGGTAGCGACGTTCGAAACGTTGGTTCTTCCGGTCCTGCAGCGTGGCCAATGTCCTTCCTTGGTGTACCTAGGATCATTGTAGCCTGGCTATTTACCCCAACACAAGCATGTCAATCTTTCCCGGCCTCAAAGGCCACAGCCCAACGCTTAAGGATTATATGAAAAACTGACGCGGACTAGAATTCAAAAGAAACTCAAATAAAATACAACTCTGATTCGCTTTTGAAAAAGCCCTTTACTCAACAAAAGTCAAAACAACGCAACGAGTCACGATGCTGACATAGCAACAAAGACACAATGGCCACATAGTTCAGAGCGAACTCAGCCCATTCGCCGCTGAAATACAAAAAGTGACCCACCCGCTTCGATTTCCGAGCGGTGGGAATGTTAAAAGACTTTGGCTCAAACTCCCCTGATCACACCTACAGCCCACCACCTCGAAACATAAGAGAAGGGAGCGAGCGAGAAAGTGAAAAAACCAGGAGACACAAGGTCAGCTTGTTTACACATTTACAAGACAACAATGCAGACAACACGAAAGGCGAACGTACCCACACAAAAACCTAGCCCGCCTCCCGATGCTTTTCCATGGATTTCACAACCATGGTTCCACAACCTTCATTGGTAAATATTTCTTCCAATAAAGCACCTTCTCGATTTGAATCCACTAGGTGCACACGTTGAATGCCCCCTTCGAGTGCTGTTTTCACCGCTACGACTTTCGGTCGCATTCCCCCCTGAAGCATGCCTTCCCCATCGAGGCGATCCAATTGAGGCAAGTCCGTAAGAGGCATTAGACTACACTTGTCCTCAGGATTACGGAGAATACCAGGCACATTGGTTACCAAAACTAGTTTTTCTGCCCCCAAGGCCACAGCCAATTGAGCTGCTGCTGTATCGGCATTACAATTTAAGATATCCCCATTTTCACCCACGACTAACGGCGTTAAGACGGGAATAAGCCCCGCTTCTAGAGCAACTTCGATGGCACTGGTATCCACTCGAACAATGTCCCCAACCTCTCCGAAATCCACGGTCTTCATCTCACCTGCATCCGTCTTAATCTCAACCGGTGGTCGACGTTTTGCCTGGAGCATTAAACCATCCACGCCGCTCAATCCCAGAGCTTTTTCTCCCTCTTGAGCTAAAGCTTGTACCAATCGTAAATTAATATCACCCCGAAACACTTTTTTCGCCGCCTCTAAAATCGCCGGCGATGTCACGCGGCGCCCTGCGATCCTCTCAACGTTCAATCCATGGGTTTTACAGTACTCATCGAGCTGAGGCCCCCCCCCATGAACCACCATGGTTTTGATGTTAAGACGATGTAAAGTTGCAATATCCCGTGCAATCCATCTGAGTCGTTTTGTGTCTTGGGCCAACTCTCCCCCAAGTTTCACCACAAAGATCTTATCTTGATAGGCTCTTAGATACGGAATTGCATCGAGCAGTAAAATATCCCTCATCATCATCGTTCCTTTTCTACTTACGGCAACGCCGCAATTGTAGGCAGTCCTTTCATCATGGACCATCCGAAATGTAAATTCAGACACTGAATCGCTTGACCACTGGCCCCTTTACCTAAGTTATCGAGTGCACCAATCACATATGCATGATCTCCTTGACTAAAAACAGCCACGTCAACCCACGAAGTTCCTCGAACCCATCGAATTTCGGGAGATTGCTCTCGGAGACGAACTCCGGAATTTTCTCCATAGAACTCTTTGTACAAATGAATCAGCTCTGCACGTGCCTTCAACTCCTTTAGAGGAATAATACAGGTTGCGAGAATTCCTCGGTCCACCGGTGCGGAAATTGGCACCATCCGGACCTCAGTGGTCTCCCCCCCTATTTCTCGTAACATGCTTTCCACTTCTGAAACATGCTGGTGGGTTAGAATTTTATAGGCCTTAAGATTCGCAAATCGCTCCGGATGATGACCACTCTTGCTAGGATTGGTCCCCAAACCCGTAGAACCCGTCGCCGCGACCACCTGAATTGGACCAGACACCAACCTCTTTTTACAAAGAGGGGCACATGCGATTTGGATCGCCGTCGCGAAACAACCCGGCACCGCAATTCGGTTTGATTCGCTAAAATGTTCGCTTTGAAATTCGGCCAAACCATAAAGCCAACCAGCAACGTGTCGGTGATCTCGAGAAAGGTCGATGATCAGTCTTGGATGGTGCTCTTCGAGCATTGCCACCATTTCAGCACCACGGCCATGGGGAACAGCCAAGAAAACCGCATCCAATTTGGCCAAACTCTGACCATCAAAATCAGCGGTTTCGAGGGAAGTAACGCCACTTAAGCAAGGATGAATCTCATCGATGCGTTCACCTGACCGTGACGAGGAAACAACCTGGGCCAATTCGAGCTCCGGATGATTAAGAACATGCCGAATAAGCTCACCTGCGGTGTAGCCTGTGGCTCCAACAATACCCACCCTTTTCATAGAAGCTCCTTCAGCGACGCTAAAAGAGTGTCTGTAAGTTTATCCGGTTCTGTACGTGCATTGGCCGCGGCGACGTTTGTAAGTTTTGTAATAGCATCTGCCCCCGCCGCGTTGTCTGTGGCTGGCCCCGTGATAAGCTCTGGTTCCCAATCCCGTTCCCGAAACCACTGAACCGCGCCCCACGCGCCCACCGGATCATTGGCTGCCAACATCAAGGCGCCGGCGCAGCGCTTAAATTGAGGCGCTTCAAGAATCTTATCCACTCCATAAGTTCCCATAATGCCATCTCCTAGCTCGATTACCAGGAGATCATACTCTTCACGGTCCGCTAGATAATTAATACAACTCGCGGCAATATCCGTAACATTACCATGGGCTGTAGAAGGAAAGCCTACGTCGGCAAAAGTAACGGCTTCAACAGCTCCGTGGTCTCGCATTTCAAGAGAATCTCTTCTCAAAGCGACACCGGTAACCTTCGCAGCCCCAACCTTCAAACCTCGACGCGTTACCTCGCGGATAAATATACAAGCCGCACTGGTTTTACCCGCATGCATACATGTACCCGCAACCCATAAAATAGGCGGCAACTTTTCGTGAACCTCATTCACCAAGGGAATACTGCCGGGAAAAATGTTGGCCGGCTCACCAACCCGACTACCCAAATTGGGAAAGCGCATAATCGCGCCTAATACTTCCACACGACAGGGGGGACCAACATCTGGATTGACAGACGTGCATGACCCAATAACCCCTCCCGTGTTTAGGATATGTAAGGTATCGCCTTTCTGGATTTTCTTGGGAACAATCCCCGCATAACCTCGCAGGGCATTTCGTGCCCCCACCACACCAGCCATAAGATCGCCCGCTTGGACCGGCATCATACGCCCATAGCAATCTTCGATAGAATTGTAGGTGCTCTTGGTGTCGAGTACTCTAACCGCCAAAACTGTCCCTGCTACAGCCGGAATAGTCTCGCCCAAAACCACCTCATCATGGAGTCCTATATTTCGGGTAGACGATGCTATCTTGTTCAATCTTATTTTCATCTAAGGCCCTCACTTTCCAGAATATCATCGGGCTATTCGTTCGATAAGTCGACGCTTTCATTTAATTATTTTCCCATCCACCGCGCCAAAGCCTCCGGAGCATTTCGGCCCGCAACAGCCGCAAAGGCATGGTCACTCCCTGCGGTGGTTCCCAAAATCCCTGACAACTTTGCGCCGTCGATGGCCGGGACCCACAACGGGTGCGCTACCGCCGCGAGGTTTCTCAGCACAATGGCCAGCCCCACCGAAGCGACCTGGGCATCCAATATCTCTACGCCCAACGGTAGCGACACCCGAGGAAATGCATAATAGTCCTTTGTTTTTACGATGGATCTGGCCTTCAACTCTCGGGATACTGTGGCCTGATTAACCCCAAACCCACACTTCGATAGCTTCTCTACAAGCTCCGATTGTGTTCGGCACTCCCCGACTCAATGAACTTATCCAACTGATGTCGCCGCATATTTTACGTTTTTATACATTGGCAACAAGCCAGCCTCTTTACATCTTGTCATTTTTTGCCCCCGAAGTACGTCTCGGAGGAGAAAGTGAAAGGGTTCGCCCTGGCCCACGTTGCTCCTCAGACCGAGCTTCGGCATACTGCACAGCATATGATTTCAGAAAGCAGCCAGGTCATTAGGGCCTTTTTAGAAGCAGAGGACATCGCACAAACCAGCGATCACCCCTTGTCATCCGCCCATGTGCTTCTCGCACTTTTTACCTTCCCAAAACGCGCGCAATATTTACTCGAAGAGCGCGATGTCGACGAAGATCGGATATTAGATGCGATCCGTATTTTCGAAGAGGAGCCCAAACGAACCGTCGTGCGAATGCGAGAACGTGGCCGGGGAATCGCCCAAGGAGCCGGAGCAAAAGAAGTTGATTGCCTTCACCTGCTCATCGCTATCACCCGGCTAAAAGAATCCTTTGCCTACACACTCTTGGAACGAGCGGGCCTCCCCATGACGGCTTTACGAAATCAAGCCGTCAGTTATGTGACGGGGGTAATGCCCAGGCGTTATCGAAGCCTTCCAAAGGTTCGAACCGATCCGCGGATGCTTTTTCAATCGCGAGCCCAAACTCAAAAAACAGAAGTCCAAAAAACAGGGAGTAGTCTCCGAGAGTCTATTCCCAAAGAGTTTATTGAGTCAGACACTCCACCGTCAAACGCCCCAGAAATCACCGGAGAGGCAATACCGGAAAAGAAGATCACCGTCCCCAAGTCCGCTGCTGCTTCCAAAGATTCCCCATTTGATTTACCCAAACAAGCACCGACATTATCAAAATGTGGTGTCAATCTCACCGAACGTGCCCGGCAAGGCGAATTGGACATGGTCGTTGGTCGGGAAAACGAACTTGAAGCCCTAGTAGACACCTTGGGTAAACGCCGCTCGAACAATCCTATTCTCGTGGGCCCACCTGGCGTTGGGAAAACGGCAATCGCCGAAGGGCTTGCAGTAAAAGTGGCTCGAGGCGACGAGGATGTTAACCACTTCTCAAACAAAGTCATCTTCGCTTTAGATACAGGAGCCTTGATCGCCGGGACCAGCCTTCGGGGAGCCTTTAGCGAACGAATGTCTGAAATTAAGAAGGAGGTCGCTCAAGCCAACGGACGAGTCATCGTCTTCATCGACGAACTCCATACACTGATTGGTGCGGGTGGAACCGGCGAAAGTGCTCAAGATGCCGCAAATGAATTGAAGACAGCCTTAGCCAGGGGGGAATTTCCGTGCATCGGTGCTACCACCTTCGGGGAATACCGAAAGTATATCGAAAAAGACCCCGCCCTAGAAAGGCGGTTCACCCCCATTGAAGTCACTGAGCCCACCGTTGATGAGGCCATTCTCATTCTAGAAGGCGGCATCACCCCTTATGCTGAGCACCATAGAGTCGACTTCTCCTTGGACGCCGTTCACGCTGCAGTGGGCTTAACCCATCGCTTTGTGACCGAGCGAAAACTCCCGGACAAGGCCTTTTCCGCCCTGGATCTAGCCGGCTCCCGTGCAAGACGAAGAGGAAAAAACACCGTCGATAGAATTGACGTGGCCCGAGTGGTTCATGAATGGACTCAAATCCCCCTCGAAAGACTTGCCGAGGTTGATGGCGACCGTTTTGCCCGAGCCGAAGAAATTATCGGCCAACAATTGATAGGGCACCCCCAAGTCGTAAGATGTGTAGCAGAAGCAATTCGAAGAGGCTTCGCCGGCTTTGGGCATCAAAGGCCCATCGGAAGTTTTCTCTTTCTAGGCCCCACTGGTGTAGGAAAAACGGAATTGGTGAAGGTCTTAGCCGATTTCTTGTTTGGCAATAAAGAGGCTATCGTTCGCATCGACATGAGTGAAATGACGGAAGCTCATTCGATCTCGAGACTGATTGGTGCACAACCGGGCTACGTCGGTTACGAAGAAGGGGGTCAACTTACCGAAGCGCTTCGAAAAAGGCCATTTCAGATCGTTTTATTCGATGAAATTGAGAAGTCGCATCCGGATATTCTAAACATCCTGCTTCAAATCCTAGACGAAGGCCATCTTACCGACAGCAAAGGGCGAAAAGTAAGTTTCACCAATACCCTCATTGTCTTAACTTCGAATCTCGGGTCTGAACATTTTAGGCCGAGCCAATTTCGTGCCATCGGCTTTGGTTCTTCCAACCACGACCAAGCATCACAAAATCATGCGAAGGATGCGGCCCTTGAAATCGCGCGTGCGAAGCTGAGCCCTGAACTGTGGGGTCGACTTGACCAGCAATTGGTGTTTGCGCCCTTAACCGAAAAAGAAGTGGCCCAAATTGCCGAACTCCAACTCAAAAGTAGCGCCAAAGTCCTCTATGCTGAACGTGAAATCGCCCTACAATGGAGCCCGCAAGTGATTGATTTTCTGCTCGCTCAAGGGGGCTTCAGCCCTGAACAAGGCGCCCGCGGCATGAGGCACGCAATCCAAAAACACGTCGAAGCGCCTCTGGCTTCGGCAATTTTGACCGGCAACATCAATTTCGGAGATATTGTGCATCTCACATGCCCCACCGAAAGCCTGGCGCTGGTTATTCAAGCTCAAAGACCTCAATTGCCAGTAGAGCCCACACAAAATACCGCGCCCCTCTAAGACCATTTGAATTCATCCATGGAAACCAACAAGACCATCCGTGTAAGTATATTAGGAACGGGGCCCACTGGACTTGGTCTGGCCTTGGCTCTAAAAGAAGCTCCGGGAATTCAAATTCAACTCTTGGGCCGACAAGAAAAAGATTTTCCCAAACACGAGCTCAAGTGCCTGCAAGCAATCTCTGACGTTGGAAGACAAGCCCTGGCTCAAAGTGACATCATTGTGATGGCTGTCCCTGACAACTATATTGCAAGCTATTCTATGGAGGTTCTCCGGGACTTGGAGTTTCATTCCCCATCGGTACTCTGCCATCTCTCAGGTTGCTTGCCCTCCAATATACTACCAACAAAGACCAACATCTACCGGGCGAGTATTCATCCGCTTTGTGCCCTACCTTCAGCCGAAACAGCTCAAAAACGACTTAAGGAATCCTTCTACACCATTGAAGGCGATGTCGAATCCCACCCATTGCTGCAGAGGATTCTCTGTCAATTAAGCAACCGTTTTGCGTTCATTCCCACAACGTCGAAGTATCTGTACCACGGCTGTGCGGTCATGGTTTCTAATTTGATACTGGGTTTATTTCATGGCATTCGGCAAGAGCTTAAAACAGGGGAAATGGAAGACATTCTGCCCCATATGCTCAAGTTGGCTCAAAATAACCTTGAAAATGCTGAAAAACTGGGGCTTGGAGAAGCACTTACCGGTCCACTCATGCGTGGCGACACACTCACCCTCAACCGGAATATAAATGCCTTCGATTCAGAAAAGATGCAGGCACTCTACATCACATTGTCAAAATACACCCTATCTCTCGCCTCAGAAACCTACCCCAAGAGAAATAGTACCTTTGAAAAAATTGAGGCACTGCTTTACCAAAACGAACCCTAGGATCTCTTCTCACAATTTCATGGAGATAAGAACGCCACAACCACGATCTCCAACATGAATTTGGCCCACCGACACCACCGACACCACCGACAACGGGGGGCATTCTTTAGTCGAATCAAAATGAGATTGACCTGAAATTGATTTTATCCGAGATGTTCGGGCTTACTAACTTCGTTCCATGTCAATGGAACAAACTATTTTCGTTTGGTTCCAATACTGAATCCCGTCATAATTTCATCTGTAGATTCCAACACCAGGCAGGTGGACGTATCCGCTTTAGCATCAACCACAAGTAAGGTCGCCACGCTCTTTTGGGCTGCCCGGGGCGATAAATCACTATCCCCTTCTCTATAAACAGATAGGCGATGTCCCTGTTGCAACCCACTCTCCAAACCTTTGTCAACAAAAAGCAACTGGCCTGGATATGCCAATTGTGTTCCAGCACGCCCTAAAGCGACCACCACACCATCCACATTCATTGCAGACTCAATTGGGTAGACAGTCACGTAAGGAGTTCTTAGCAATGGTGTCAAAAACTGCCCAATTTCCATTTCAGCCACGGCATGGAGAACACGGGCATGGGCCAGCTGCTCTCCTGGCGCGGTCGATTCGATTTGAATCAATCCAGTTACTTGGGTCACATAACCCACAAAATCGCCATTTGTTGGGTGTTTGACCTTTTGTGAAGTCTGGTAGGTCATAAAACGGTCGCCCCTTTTGTGCATCTCTGCATCAGACAGCTTAATCATCACCGAATCGCCCCGTGCCAAAAGCAACCGACCATTAGAGTGGGCTTCCAACTGCCCAATCTCCTGCAATTCCTTTTCAGTAAGCTGGAGGTTTAAAAAGACCCGGTGAGACTGTTCATCCAGAGCTTTGCGCCGAACGATGGGCGCACTAATGGTTTCGATAGCAGGATAGGATGCCCCCATACCCGGCTTACTCTCTTCAACGGATGTCGTGACCTGAAGGCCTGCAATACCCACGTCGGCCAGACTTGGATAATTCATAGGCTGCCGATAAAAGCGAATTACATTGCCCGGAAAAATCCAATGTGGGTTTCCTATTTCAAGATTGAGGCTCCACACCTTCGGCCATAGCTCAGGTCGGCCAAGTACCTTCTCAGAGATATCCCAAAGAGTATCACCCTGACGAACTTCATATTCATCGATACTCGCACTCGCTCCATCGAAAAGCCCCAGAGCAACATCCTCCTTATTGGTATTCTGAGCCACACCTTCATTCACCGCATAAGCGGTTACAAAAGCCAATAGTAAGGAAACACTACCCCCTTTCCAAAACATCTTCACGGAACGCTCCCCCCTTTATCACCGGACACCAAATGACGCTGGGCTATCTTGGCATAGGCTGAATTCGGAAAACGAATCACGAGATCCCGATAAATTTCTTGAGCTTTGTCAGGCCGCGACACCCGATGATAGATACCTGCCAACTTAAGCAAGGCATCTGCTTTCTTCGGAGCTTTGGGATATTTCGCTAGCATCGTCTCGTATTTCGCCAATGCCTTACCATTTTCTTTCAATTCCGAATAGCTCTCCGCCAACCAATAATAGACGTTGGATAAATTACCTGATTCAGGAAAGCCCTCAATAAGGGCCTCTAAAAGCTTCGCCGCTGCCCCAAATTCACCACTCCGATAATGAACAAGGGCCCGCCCGAACGCCTGTTTTTCCAGGGGCGATAAAACTGGTTTCTCTGCATGTTCGGCGGCTCCCATATTCGGAGGTGGGGGAGTTACCACCACTGCTAACTTCGTTGCCCGTGCATTCTCCGCAACCGCGTCGTACGCTTTACGGAGGGGGGCCTTGCTACCATCAATCCGAATCACAATGGGCGCTGAAGGGGAGGCCTGGCTCAGAATCTGGGGACTCAAGCCCGGGGGAACAAGGGTTTGTACTTCAAGGTGATTTGGAACAACCACTCCCTCAAAATCCACCGCACCCATGCTCGCCCTAAGGATGGTCAGGTCGTTTTTCATATTCTCGATTTCAATGGACTGATTGGCCATAAATTTTTGCAGTTTAGCCACTTCTGTCCGCATATCCTTTAACAAAACATCGCGACCACTATTGGTGGCACAGCCACCCAACAACGCCAGTGCCAGCATGAATCCTATGAGTTTAAGCACATCCCCACCTTAAAGAAATGAATCTAGGAGCATTTGACCAAGTCTACAGAGATGATCAAGAAATCGGCGAAGTTAGCCACCAGAAACAATCAAAGCAGCTTGGCGACCTGTGGAGGCACCATCCCGTCGATAGGAGAAAAAGCGATGATCCTCATAGGTGCATATGCCGAGGAGATCGATATGTTCTAACAAAACCCCCGCAGCCACGAGGTCGGCCTCGTTGAGTCGCCACAAATCCACGAAATAGCGCCCATCGCGCACTAAGAATGCTGAATCTACCTCTGGATAGGCCTTCGACAAGCTCTGCCATGTATCGAGTCCCACTTCGAAAGATTCAGGACCAATCGCAGGACCAATCGCAACGCGCAATTGAGCCGGTTCACACCCCAACTGCCCCATACGCTCAACCATCCGCCTGGCGATATGCAGCTCTGTGCCTCGCCAGCCCCCATGAACTGCGCCCACCAGCCCATTGTCGGCACCAAATAGGATGGGTACACAGTCGGCCGTTAAAATAGCCAAAGCTGCTTGGGGATCCCTAGAAATCATCCCATCCGCTTCAATGGAAGCGCCAACCCTCTGGGTTACTTGGACAATGTGGTCTCCATGCACCTGTTTCAAGCTTAGAAATCGACTTTGCTCCGCCCCAATGCTCTGCAAAATTTTCTCCCGGTTAAGCCGAACATTTTCCAATGAATCGCCCACCGCAAGTGACGTGTTCAATGAAGCGCAGGCACCGTCAGAAACGCCGCCTTGTGCCCCAAAAAAACCATGTTTAATCTCGATTTCTCGTAATAACTTCGACTCTAGCGGAAAATCGTCTGGGGAATTTTCCATTGCGGCTACATCTTCAGAAGGCATTGTAACGCTCCTAAGCACACGGAACCAACCACCGCAAAAATCATCCCAATGTTTTTCCTTGTCTCTGTTTCCTTAACAGAATAGTACCCAGCCGCTGCCCCATCCGAACTGAATTACCGACCGTAACCTCCGCAAAGCTGACCCGTTCTTCTTCAAAAATCAATACCACCGTGGAGCCCAGAGTGAAGGCCCCAAGCTCACCACCTTTCTGAAGTAAATGTGCTGGGTCATACTTTTTAGAAATCGTTGACTGCCCGGGACAATTCGTAATTAAGCTCTCGTCATAGGCCGCGACCATGCGTCCCACAAGCGTCGCTCCCACCATCACCACCCCCACTCTTCCCACGTCGCTACTATCGATATAGGTGATAAGTCTTTCGTTACGGGCAAAGAGCTCTTCCACTTTCTCAACGGCCTCGGGGAACACTGGCATCAGGGCTCCTGGAATCAAAACAGACTCGGAGACAACGCCAGAAACAGGTGAGTGGACCCGGTGATAGTCACATGGTGCCAAATAAATGGTCAGAAATTTGCCACCCTGAAAGTTCTGGTCATGCTCGTCGCAGCCCAAAAGCCTCGACAAACTATATCGGCGCCCCTTCGCTTGAATGAGCGTGCCTGAATCGATGTCACCAAAAGCGCCGATCCGCCCATCCACTGGGCTGCCAAGCGCTGTTGGGTCGGGCTCTACCCGACGTGCCCCCGGCTTCAATCGACGAATAAAAAGTTCCTGTAACGAATCGAAATCACGAATATCATCCAAGGATTCGGACATATCGATCCCTGCAAACATCACGAAAGCCCTTTTGAGCAGGGCCACCCCAGGTTTTGGGTGTCTCCGCTGAGCAAGCCAACCCCACATCCTTGAAATCGTGGCCTGGGGAAGTCTTTCAACTATATCTACAACGTATTCTCGCTTCATAGGGAACATTAAACATTTATAATGGAAGATTAAAAGGAGAGAACAACCTTTCAATCAACGACATGGAGGTGTGCCCTTAAGCGCTCTACTGTTTTCGGACCAATTCCAGAAATGTCCTCAAGGTCCTCGATGGTCTTGAAAGGGCCATTTTCTCTACGGTGCGCAACAATAGCCTGGGCACGGGTTTTTCCAATTCCAGAAAGCAGTTCCAAAGCAGAAACTTCGGCGAGATTCAAATCCATGGAAAGCCCTAATAGAAAGCG
This sequence comes from Myxococcota bacterium, assembly GCA_036339465.1. Lineage (GTDB taxonomy): Bacteria > Myxococcota > XYA12-FULL-58-9 > XYA12-FULL-58-9 > JABJBS01 > JAYZAY01. The sequence goes on from JAYZAY010000102.1 coordinate 46,737, forward strand.
CCATGCCGACGGCATCTGAGAAGACCGGTCCCTGACACACTCGCCCCAAAAATTGATCTTCGCCGACCCCCCATGGCCCAGCTGACCGCACTGCGATGGGAAGGCCGAGACACAACGTAATTCAGGAGTTTTACCTCGCTCCAAGAGAGCAGCGTAAGCAGAACATCGTGCGTTAAAGCCAACGCCACCCATAGAATCTGGCCTAAGAATTGTGAAAGTCATCCATAGAGAAACAAATACCCCTGTAATAATAGCACCTTGAAGTATTAGCGGTAAGTCTGATGGCCGGGGTCTCAAAGTATCTCGAAGCGCGGAGAGTTTACTTCGCTGGCCCTTCCAATGCAAAATCGTCGTGTAACGCCTGGACCGCACTTTCAACATCCTCCCGAGAAATAACACAGGTAACCTTTATTTCACTGGTGGTAATCATTTGGATATTTATATTTGCTTTTTGTAGAGCGCGAAACATGGCCGCAGCCACACCCGCGTGGGCTCTCATCCCCACTCCAACAATCGAAACCTTGGCAATCGAATCATCTTTTTCCCAACGATCTGCGCCTATTTCAGGGCCAATTTTTTCCACCAATCGAAATGCCTCATCTAAGTCGGCCCGTCCCACGGTAAATGAAACATCGGTCGTTCCATCCTCCGATTGATTTTGGACAATCACATCCACGTTAATGCCTGCTTCTGCTAAACAAGAAAAAATATCTGCAACGATACCTGGTCTATCGGGAACGCGACGCAAAGTTAGTTTCGCCTCATTGCTATTGTGAGACACGCCACGTACCACCAACTTCTCGATGGCTTGTTCTTCACTCGTCACCAAGGTGCCGGGATCATCGGTAAAAGTAGAACGAACACGAATGGGTATATTATGATTCATTGCCAACTCCACACTGCGGATCTGCAGCACTTTTGAGCCCTGAGACGCCATTTCCATCATTTCTTCAAATGAGATTACATCTAATTTACGAGCTCTGGGACAAATTCTAGGATCTGCGGTAAAAACCCCTTCAACATCTGTATATATCTCACACTCATTTGCCCCGAGCCCCGCAGCTAAAGCAACAGCACTCGTATCTGAACCACCACGACCTAAAGTTGTGATGTTGCCTTCAGCATCAATACCTTGAAAACCGGTCGCAACCACCACTTTCGCTTCCTTGAGGAGAAACTGGATTGCATCTTCATTGACACTTAGAATTCGAGCCCTTGAAAATGACCCGTCGGTTCTCATTTGCATCTGGGTGCCTGTCAGCGAACACGCCTGCACACCTCGTTCTAGAAGCGCCATAGCCAACAGTGCCGCGGAGGCTTGTTCTCCCGTCGCTAAGAGTTGGTCCATTTCACGACTCGATGGTTTATCCGAAACCTCATGGGCCAAACCTAAGAGGCGATCTGTTTCGCCTTGCATAGCAGAAACGACCACGACCAAAGACACCCCAGAATTCTTCTTTCTCTTGGCGATCCGATCCGCCACAAGACCAATGCGATCGGGTGTGCCCACCGAGCTTCCACCAAACTTTTGGACAATGAGAGTCATAGAGGCTTCATTGCTCTTTTGATTTAGGAATTCAAGTCCTTACGAACTCGATTCGGTAAAGCGCCAAAACGTTTTACCCTGACAAAATTTGGTTCAATTTGAGGGCCAAAAGATTGAGCCCTTATACAAACGACCTCCGCCGAGCTCCGTACCAAAACAACAAGCCCCCCATAAACAAAAGAAAGATATTTGGGCCTCCCGATTGTGTATCAACGCCCGTCCCATGACATCCACTTCCGACACATTCGGAATCACAAGGACATCCCTCATCACATCCCACAAACTTATCACAAGAACATCCACTCGAGGATAAACAGTCGGGATCACAAGAACATCCCACCTCACAGCCCCAATACTGGTCACAAGAACAACCCAAGGACAGATCCTCTCCCCCCTCTTGCACCATCGTTCCCCCCTCGTTGCCTCCAATCGTATTGCCACCACAATTAGAGCTGCAGAGACAACCTGCATCGCAATTCGCCGTTGAATTACAACCGCAAGCATCCTCATTTCCACTACCGTTGGTATTGTCACCGTTGGTATTGGCACCATTGGTATTGTCACCATTGGTATTGGCACCATTGGTATTGTCACCATTGGTATTGTCACCATTGGTATTGGCACCACCTTCTCCAGTGCTACCACCCTCGAATTCGACGCAAACACTCACGTCACCCACATTGCTGCAACTTCTACCGTCACAGTCCGCATTGGATCGACAAATCTCGTAACAAGACTGGACCGTGCCATAACGCAAACAAATATTCCCTAGAGCACAGACAGCCCCTGGACCACATGCATCACCAGCTCCCGGACCATCAAGACTGCAACTATTCGCATATGGAAAACACCCCCCAGCATCCCCTTCCACCGAATAACAACCGAAGCCAAACGGACAATGACCATCCTGACTACATGGCCGAGAACAAAACACACCTGCTTGGGACTGGACACAAAATGAGGCGTCAATACAATCAAGGGTTCCGCATGGCCCACAGTTTTGGTCTCCACCTACGGAAGTCGTGGCTCGCGGTTGGCATAATCCATTGTCGCATTCATAACTGTTGGGACAATCACCATCATTCGTACAATCGTCACTACAATATCCATTCGGGTGACAGACCCCTGAATCACAGTCACTGTTATCGCGACAAGCTGAACCGGCAGCTCCTGTTACCGGATACAAACTGCAAACGCCTGCAATATCGTCTTGAGTCAGAACTCGAACATTTCCCCCCGTGTGGCCTGCGCACATAACTGCGGGATAAGCGCCATCCCAGGCCTGACAGGCCTGACGTTTGTCGTAGTCGTAATCATCGTAGTGATCTAAACCCACAAAATGGCCAAATTCGTGCGTGGCAATACTCTGAACATCGGTATTGGCACCATCGGTACCCCATGTATAATTGTAATCATTGAAAACCACTTGACTGCGATAGTTCTTGCTGCCCGATGAAACCGTCAATGTCACACCAATGGTTCCAGAGCCCGCCCCCACCGAACCCCAATCCTGCTCCCAATAAACCCAATGCTCTTCAGAGTTTGTACTAGGGAAACCAGAACAACTTGATTCCTTATGTCTATAGCCGCTACATTCAAGACTCGAATGACTCCAATTACCCATGGCGGATTGGAGGGCCAACAAGAATGCGCCCCGTTTGTTTGCGCTGTTTGCGCCACTGGCCGTCTCCACCGCTGGACACCACGCAACACCATTGGGATACTCATTCATATACCATTTGGTTCCCATCAATTCGTAAGCAGAAGCCAATTGAGGAAAACAGAAACCGAGTAAAATCAGCCCCGTGAAAATACGCTTATTTTTCATCGCGTACCTCCCCGCACCATCTTCTCCAACAGAAGCTCAAACGCATGGAGTTCTTTCACGGTATCGACATCTGGGCGTGGAATAAATTGAGCTCGACCGCCCTTTAGAATCGCAAATTGCACAGGCCCCAACTCTCGAAACACAAGAGCAGAGTCACCACGTCGCTCTACTCGGTATTTCCCCGAACCAATTCCCAATTCGACAAAGTGCTCCCCTGCTGCCTCCGCAAATACAATGACTTCTTCGCCAATTCGGAATTCGCTGCTTCCTGGTATGTTCAGAGTCTCCTCCCTGAAATTTCCACCGAGAACAGAAAGCTCGAAAGTAGACCCTAGTTTTTCATCGGCTTTATAACCCCAAAGCACCTCAAGATAGACCCGCCGAAAAATCATGCCATCACGTTTTTCAGTGATCACATTGTTCACATATCCTCTAACGACCACGTTGGCTGTGTCGACCATTTCTTGATCGGTCATCCAGCGAACAACCGTAGACAAGCCTAGAGAAGGCAACAAAAACCCTGCTCCCAGAACCAAGCAAGCAGGCAAATACATCCTAATTTTAAAATGAATCATCATCACAACTTCTAAAATAATAGCTCAATTACTGGAAAAGTGTTTCATCTAATGGGCAATTAAATGAGTTTACCTAAGTCGTGAGAAAGCCCAATAGACCAAAAAGCTTACTCCCATACAGCGAACCTAAAGCGTTGGTAACACGCATGCCCGAAGCCAGCAATTATTTATAGGAAGGCACATCCAAAAATAATGGAAACCCAATCTTTTCTCTTCAACAAAAAAGAGAGAAGTTGCCCATTCCATGAGTTAAGGAATTGAAACTTCTCTTTCACGGCATCCTTCTCGATAAATTTCGATAGCGCGTTGAAAAGCCACCACCACGGCTGGATCAAATTGGCGTCCGGCACAACGAACCAATTCGCGAATTGCCATTCCATGAGGCATCGCCTGACGGTAAGGTCGGTCCGTCGTCATTGCGTCGTAGGTATCTGCCACTGCCAAAATTCGAGCTTCAATGGGGATCTCGTCAGCCCGCAAACCGGCGGGATAACCCCGACCATCCCATGACTCATGATGGTGATACACACAGGGAACCAGATGTCTTAAGAACTGAATAGGTTCGATAATTCGACGCCCCTGCTCTGGGTGGGTCTTTAAGAGAGCGTATTCTTCGGGGGTTAGTTTTCGTGGGAGATTCAATTCGGCCGCGGGAATTCCTATCTTTCCAATGTCGTGCATCCGACCACCGTGCTCGACCGTATCGGTCATAACACTCCCAAGCCCCATTGCTTCAGCCGTAATACGACCATAAATGGCAACTCGGTCTGAATGACCGTAAGTATAGGGATCCTTTGCTTCCAATGCCCGAGTCAACCCCTCTAGGGTTCCTTGGATGGTGGTCCGAAGTTCACGGTACATTCGATCCGTTTCTATGGCGTTACCGGCCCTACTGGCCAACACTGAAAGCGCTCGACGATTTGACTCATTGAATTCTCGCCCCGGCGTATAGCCATAGACACTCAAAGCCCCAACCGTCTTACCTCGAAGTCGAATAGGCACGATCATCAGGGCCTGAAGACAGTGACCATCCATTTTCGGCTTTCTTAAAACGCCTTGCAGCTCACCGACATCGTTACAAACAATCGACTCGCCCTCCAGGAGTTTCGGGATAATGACATCCGAATCAATCTCAACTTCAAGAACACGTGGCTCAGTACAAAAAGTATCCACCCATTGATAACCATTGGCGTTCAGCATCTGAATTCTAACACCTTCAACCCCAATGGAATCGTCGACCACGGCAGCAATGATCTCTATCTGCTCTTGGAGAGGCTCCGTATTTGAAAGAGCCTCAGACATCTCGTAAACGCCAACAAGCTCTCTTAAACTCTTATTTTCCGACTCCAAAACGCGCTGTCGGAGGGCCCGTCGAATAAGATTGACAATCTGGTCCGGCTTAAAGGGTTTCAAAAGATAGTCATAGACACCCAACTTCATCGCCTCAATAGCACTCTCGACGGTGCCATAACCGGTCATAAGAATACCGACCAATTCTGATTTGTTCTTTCTGACTTCCCTAAAAAGGTCAATGCCACTCATTTCGGGGAGCTTAAGGTCTGTGAGAATCAACGAAACCTCATTTTGCTCAATAAATTTCAGTGCTTGTCGTGGAAGACCGGTAGAAAATGTGCGGAAACCTGCCTCCCCTAGACACTCTTCGAGTAGCTCTCTAATGATTGGCTCATCCTCTACAATGACCAACAAATCCGGCAAATTCATACAACATCCCAGCTAACATTCGCTTTTTCCCCACTCCCGCCCTACGCAAAAATGACGAATCACGCAAGCAGCATTTGACAATCATTTTCTTGGCCTCTAGGTACCATTCGCCCAGTTGTTAACAACTCACAGACAGGGAACCATGACATGAGAGGAAAACTTTTGCGCCGTGCCTACTTCTCGGTGGCAGCGCTCTATCTACTATTGAGCTCGGCGTGTGCCGCAGATATCCTGGAACGACTCGTTTTCAAAACAGAAGTCTTCAATCAACAATCCACTGCACAGATCGACATTTTGTGGGTGATTGACAACTCAAGTAGTATGGCCCCCTACCAGGCAGCGATTGGAAACTCATTCGAAGCGTTCATTGCCAATCTTCTTGAAAGTAGTGTGGATTATCATATCGGGGTAATCTCCACCGACACCCACGACGGCGGAAAACTACACGTCGGAAGCCAGCAAACCAAATTTTTAACCAAGGACTTGGGTAAGGATGAAGCCAAAAACATCTTTCTAGAGAACGTAAAAGTTGGCAACACCGGCTCCCCCATTGAAAAAGCTTTCGAGAGCGCAGCCACAGCCATTGGAAAGGGACTTACCTGGCGGCCTGATCAATCTCCTGCGCCAACCGACACCGAATTCTTCAGACCCAACGCAGCCCTCTACATTATCATGGTGAGTGACGAAGATGATAAGAGCTTCGGTTCTGTAAGCTACTACCGAAAATTATTTGAGAGTTACAAAGGTGCGGGCAATGAAGCAATTATCAGTGTTTCCGCAATCGTTGGTGATCCCGGAGTGGGATGCCAGGTCACGACCGGTGGGGTCTCCGGAGCTGCTGCTCCAGGTGAACGCTACATTGATCTTGCCGCCCAAACCGGCGGTATTTTCGCAAGCATTTGCGATGACTTTAGTGAAACGCTCAAGGAGCTGTCACTTTCAGCAACGGGACTCCAATCTCGATTTGAACTAAATGCGCGACCCAACCCCCAAGCACGCGTACAATGTGGAGACAATTCCTTCAATGCATTTTGCGTCAAAGTAGACAACGTCATTATCGAGAAAACCGGTAGCGACCGTTCCATCGGCTGGAGCTACAGCACTCCAGATAACGCCATCGTGTTTGGTCCGAAAAGCGTACCCAACCCGCAATCCCAGATTACCGTCAAATACCAGGAGCAGCGATAATGAGACAATTGATTAGAATCGGCCTATGGGTGCTACTCAGTCTGACGCTAGCCTGTACCCAAGACAGCACCAGTGGCGGAAATGGCTGTGAATCCGACGACGACTGTCCCGCTAGCCTAACCTGTAACGCACGAACCTATGCGTGCAGCTGTGCGACAGATGACGCTTGTAGCGATGCTTACGGCGAAGGCTTTGAATGTAACGATTTTCAATTGTGCCAGCCGCGGCCCCCATGTGTCGGAAATTCAGACTGCGGCGAAGGTGAAATCTGTAATTCCAGTGATTCATCGGGAGGTGAATGCATTCCTTCCGGTGGCTGCGGAAGCACGGTCCACTGCGATTTCAATGAATATTGTAGTGATGGAGCCTGTAAGCCTGGCTGCCGAGAAGTAGGTGACTGTCAACTCGGATACATCTGTGAAGCCGGCCAATGCACCCCTGGCGATTGTAGCTCTTGTCCCATGGAGCCAGATCCTGACATGACCTACTGCCCCTATGGAGAGATATGCGACAACGGTGCTTGCAGGCCACACACTAAAAAGAACAAGCTCTGTCAAAGCGAGTGCTCTCCTAAAAGCCAATTTGACTTCAACTTCAAAGAATGCGGCGTGGATCTCATTTGTTTGGTCGATCCTACCAAAGCCAACGGAAGCTATTGCTCACCTGTCTGCCAGCAAAATGCTGATTGCCCCAGCGGTTACGGCTCCTGTAATTCCTTGACCATTGTCTCCAGAGAGAAGGAATGTCAGACCGATAGTCAGTGCAATGGACTTAAGTGTCTGAAACAACCCGAAGACAACATCGGTTTTTGTGAATGCGCAAGTGATAGCGAGTGTGTGCCACGGGGACTCTGTGCTTTTGGTAGGTGTCTAGGCTCTGATATATTGTCCCTTGGTGCTGCCTGTACCGATGATTATGATTGCCTATGTGATGCCACTAAAGGTACCTGCCTAAACAATCCCGGTGTTCAATGCTCCTCAGCTCAGGAATGCGCGAGTAGCTGTACCGATGTCGGTGGGGTTCAGACTTGCGTCACCAATTGGAAAGCCTGCGGTAAAGGAGACGGTGTCTCATGTGACGACCTAAAAGGCGTAAGTCCTTGTGAAGAGCTCAATGGTACGGCTGGTACCGTTAATTAACTTACTGGTACACCATTCATTGACACTGGCACACCATTTATTAACTTGGTTGACTGGTCGTAGCGCTATCTACTCTCCGCTTCTATATCCCCACCACCCTGCGGTTCTAACGCCACCACCGGATATCGATTAATCGCCATTTGGCCTTTCAAGCACGGGTCTACCGATACATTGAAACTCTTGAATTTACCGGTATTTCGGTCTTGAGACTATCGCTTGTAAGCGTCGGTATTTCGGTCTTGAAACTATCGCTTGTAGGCGTCGGTATTTCGGTTTTATGTGTATTTCAACGAAAACCATGTGGAACAACGAAAGGAAAATGAGAACAAACCACGATGGGGCTACTCCACCCTTAAAACCAACAACAAATGCCGAAACTATTCTGTCGCAGATGGAGCCTGGGTATCCTTCAATGCTGTTTCTGTTTTCGCCTTGGGAGTACCTGGCGGAGGCACAATCGGTTTCCCAATAACCGGCTTGGGTAACTCAAATTTCAGCATTTGCTCCACTTGAGCTTTTGTTTTCAAATCCCGTAGAACATCACGCCGGCGCTTATTCTTATTTCTTGCCGTCAACGAATTCTTAATATTTGCTTCCACCTCTTCATAGCTTCGTTGCTTCTCTTCCTGCTTTTCAAATACCTTAATCACTTCGAAACCCAATCGCGTTTCAACAACATCCGATACGGTGCCTGGCTTCAAAGAAAATGCAACTTCATCAAATTTAGGGGGCATCCTTCCTTTACTTAGCCACCCGAGCTCACCACCCCGACTCGCCTCTGGCCCGTTGGAGAGCTCTTTGGCCAATACGGCGAAATCAGCATCTTTCTTGGATGCCTTCGCTTGTGTGGTTTTGGCTTTATCCAACAGCTTCTTCTTCTTGTCTGAAGAACCCTTGGGATCCACCCTGAACAAAATCCGAGCCGCTCGAACCTGCTCCCGCTGTACAAAGCGAGATTTATTGTCCTCGTAGTATTTTTTCACTTCCTCTGGCGTCACTTCGGCGGCACCTGCCATTTTCTCTACCACAAGATCCCGAAGAAGCGTTCTTCGAAGATCTGCTTTCATATTCTCTTCTGTATTATTCGAGCGTTGTAAATAATCCTGAAACGCCTGCTTTGTCCGAAACCGCTTCTTATGTGCGTCGAATTTTTCATCGAGCTCTTCATCAGAAATAGCAACCTTCAATGCCACAGCTTTCTGCTCGATCACTTTGTCGTCGACCATTCGTCGAAGAACACTCTCCTTAATACGTACATCAATACCAGGAGGAAGCCCTTGCCCTTGACCGCGATATCGGGCCAGGTTGCGCTCCAGCAATTTTTCGTAGTCTGCCTTGAGAATAACTTCTCCATTCACTTTCGCTGCAATATCCTTGGGGTCAACCTTTTGAGATGTTTCACACCCCATAAGTAAAACTAAACCGATCAAAATAATTCGCCGCATCCGGGCTACCCTCCGCATTAACATTTAAAACAGTCCATGGACTTTGTACCTTGCTCAGCTCTCCTCGGTCAAGGAAAGAGCAAAACCAAAAAACGAGCCCAATTAGCCAATAGCATGAACAGGTTTTTCTCTTAAGAAATACAAGCTTGGGTTTATAACTTGCGAGGAAACGGAGAAGCTTCACCCATGTGTCAGAGCCGCGTGAAGTTCATGGCGCGCGGTTCCCCACGTTTTATTCGAGACAAGGCCGAAAAAGACCGAGCCCTCAGGGATAGGCATCCTGACCAGGCCTGGAGCACAGACATCCACCCCCAAAAAAACGAAGTAGATCAAGGTTATACAGACAAGGTTCCTGCAATATTCTCACTCAGCATCATCGGCATCTGCTTCCACTTCATCCTGCTCCTCCGCGTCGTCGTCAAAGTCATCACCGGGGCCTTCAATTGCCTCATCACCTGCTCCTGCCTCTTCCTCGTCATCGAAATCGGTTCGGTCGCCATCGGCCAATTCAACTTCTTGCCCAACCACAAGGTCACTCACACTTCCGTCAGAGACAGATTCAATCACCTCAATCGCACCCTCTCTCTCCTCGGCCAGAGCTATGACCGACCAAGGTTGTCCCTTAGAAAGGATATCGCAAGAAAGCAGACTCACCTTGCCAGACTCAACCGTATAAACTTGGTAACCAATATCGTCATCGCCAATCAGGGACACGGTAGGAACGCGGCGAGTACTTTTAACCATTTCAGATGACCAAGTTAAATTCTCGGGAGACACTTTCGAAAGTTCATCAAAATTGTCTCGCATCAAAACAGCGAAAGTTGTCCGTTTTTTAGCTCTTTTTCCTTCAGAGAAAACCACCCCTGGTGCAGTCAAATCCGCTCCAGTCACAAACCCACTCTTAGACAATGGTTGTCCCTTCAAAAAGGGAAAAACGAGGCGGAAGGTTTTCTCTGGCTGTATTTTCATAACAACCTTCCCTGGTTTGACCTTCTTACCTTTCTTGATCGATATCCCAGAGACCACTCCACCAATCGGTGCGAAAATCCTGTATCCCTTTATTTTCTCCGCCAACGAAGAACACTTTTTCTCTAGCTTTCGAAAAGCCTTCTCGGATTTTTTACTTTTCTTACGCAATTTCTTTTCTTGCTTTGTGAGGCTCTTCAATTTCTTTTCTGATTTCTGAAGACCCTTTTTTGCCTTCCTAATTTCAGACTTCGACGCACCATCACTTTTTAGAGCATCCAACTCTTCCTTTAAATAGGGTACGTTTTCCTGTTTCAACGTATCTATTTCATCCCTGAGGGCACTCAATTTCTCGGTTTGTATACTAAAATTTCTCTCGAGCTTAGGACGCTTACTATCACATTGCTTGATTTTCCTCGCCAAGCTACCCGGTGCTTTTAGTACCGCCAATTGAGTACCGCTCTCGACAGACTGACCTTCAGCGACATCGAGAGACTTAACTTTACCTTTCCCCGCAAAACGAAGGCTAATTGCATCAACGGCTTCTATCGCTTGGGCAGACAAGTCGGTGGGCTTGGCCCAAATCAAACCACTTACCGAAACGGTTCTCACTTCGGGACCACCACTGAACTCAACAAGCCATACCCCATACCCCACACCGCCCAATAAGAGGAGCACCGCCAAGCCGAGCCCCACCATTTTTCCAATCCCAGCCGCAGCCCGCCCTCCAGACCTATCTATTTCATCGACATCGTCATCGTCATCGTCATCGTCATCGCCATCGCCATCGTCATCGTCACCCTCTCCATCTTTTGAATCGCCCAAGTCATCATCCCCAAAATCAAAGTCTTCAAAATCATCAAAGAAGTCTTCATCATCAGCCTCAGGTGATTCGATAGATTCGGGCTCGGACTCGGACTCAGATTCAGAATCCAACTCTGGTGCGGGCTCCGGTTCTGGGGCGGGCTCCGGTTCTGGTGCGGGCTCCGGTTCTGGGGCGGGATCCGTTTCTGGTGCGGCCTCAGGTTCTGCGGCGCCATCAGGTTCAGCAGCGCACACAGCTTCTGATCCGGAAACAGGAGCTTCTGCCGACTCAGTTTCA